>JBBRQH010000044.1:0-42508 GCA_038226705.1 Chthoniobacterales bacterium
AAACTTGGATTCGCGCAACGGTGAAGCCGTCATGCAACTGCTCGGGGAATTGCACGGCGAAGGCGCGACCATCGTCATGGTGACCCACGACAACCGCTTTGCCGGCCATGCCCAGCGCGCCATCCATCTTTTCGACGGCCGCGTCGTCGACGAAATCATCAAGGGCGCGGCTCCGGCTGGAAACACAACGCTCGCCGCTTCCGCGGTCGCGGCGTAGGCCGCTGAGCCAGCGCACTGACGGGATCAAAAAAAACGGCGGCCCGAGCCCGAGCCCGGCCGCCGCGGAAATGAGATGACGATCGACTGGAAGGAAACGAAAGGCTTCGGCGCCTTCCGTTTTTTCCCGCGTGCGATCAGGCTGGGCGAGTGCTAGCCACCACCGCCCGGATTCTGCGAGGCGAAGTCAGCCGCAAAGGCCGGATGACCCTTGAGTTCCTTCGCGATCGCGGCACGAACCTTGGGATTGCCGCACATTCTGTCGACCACCATGGCCGCTAATTCTGGATCGTTGCAGAGGGCTTCGATGGCGATGGTTTTCGGCATCTTCCGCGTCTTGGCCGTTGCTTGAACAGGCAGGCACAAGGCACTGGCGATGCCCAGCGTGAGAAACGCAATATGAAGTCTTTTCATTGATGAAGGTTGATAGAGGTGAACCGTGAGTGAACCGACCATCTCATCTGGCATTGTCGCAAGAAAAGTGTCAAGCCGGGACGCCAAATAGGATGACGCGATGGGCCGCTCTATTCCCGCGAGCGCGAGAATGACAGGAAGAAAGCCTCCCTCGGGGCCGTGCCAGCGCAAAGATCGGATCATGCCCAAAGCACACCTTCTTCTCCGCGAAACGCGGAACTCCGTCGCGATCCTCACGCTCAATCGGCCCGACAAGCTCAATGCGCTGAATTATGCGCTGGTTGACGCCATCGTGGCGGCGCTTGACGCCCTGGAAGCGGATGATGCGATCCGCGCCGTCATCCTGACTGGGGCGGGACGGGCTTTCAGTGCTGGCGCAGATATCTGCGAGTTCTCCGAGGACGTGGCGCGCGGGGTGGAGGCGGCGCACCAGCGTTTCGTGCGCCGCGGGCAGGCGATGACGGCCCGAATCGAAGCGTTTTCCAAGCCGATCATCGCGGCGATCAACGGTCTCGCGTTCGGCGGCGGCTGCGAGATCGTCGAGGCCACCCATCTTTCGGTCGCCGCGGCGGACGCTCGTTTCGCGAAGGCGGAGATCGCGCTCGGCATGCCGCCTTGTTTCGGGGGCACGCAACGTCTTCCCCGCCTGATCGGCCGCAAACGGGCACTGCGCCTAATTCTTTCCGGCGACTCGATCAGCGCAGCGGAGGCTGCGCAATTTGGCTTGATCAACGAAGTGATCCCCGCCGGGCAAGCGGTCGTCGAGGCGGCTCTGGCGCTCGCGGCCCGCCTGACGGGCCATGCACCGACGGCACTCGCCAGCTGTTTGCACGCCGTGACCCGCGGCCTGAATGTGCCGATCGCCGAAGGCCTCGCGATCGAGGCCGAGGCTTTCGCGCGGACTGTGCCTACAGCGGGGATCCGCGATGGGATCGCGGCGTTTCTCGAAGGCCGGGCGAAAGGGTGAGACGCAAAATACATCGGAAGCGCCGTCTCATTCGCGATCGCAACGAAAGACGACCCTATGAGGACCTACTTGCTCAGGCTGGCGGACCGTCAGCGGATCGCCATTGAGGCAGAATCGTTTGAACTGGGCGTCGGCGGAGCCCTCGTTTTGTTTGTCGGTGATAAGCCGATCACTTAGTTCGAAGCGGAGCAGAATCTCTCTTTCCGCAGCATTCCAGCGGAGCAGGCGGCTCAGCGGCCAGTCCCATCAGCGTCGGGCCGAGTCTGCCGGCGCGGCCAACCCGGGCGTCCCCACGGCTTGACCGCAGCAAGGACTGGGAATTCAATCGGCATCCGTCCTCGCCGTTCAATCTCATGAATTCCTGCGCGCTGAACCCTCGTCCTTGGTCGAATTCGTGGACGCGGCTCCCGACGATCCTCGCCCTCCTGATCAGCGGGACGCTGCCGGCGTCTTTTTGCGAAGCGCAGGAGATTGCACCGGCGGAGGTGTTCACGCGCTTGAAATCGCTGGTCGGGGAATGGGAAGGCAAAACCGAGAAGGAGCGCGTCTTGAAAGTCATTTATCGCCTCGTCGCAAACGACTCGGTGCTGGTCGAGTCCTGGACGCTGGCACCAGGACAGGAAACCCTGACGCTCTATCACCTGGATGGGACCGATTTGCTGGCGACACATTACTGCGCCGTGGGAAATCAGCCCCGGCTGCGACTGAAGACTCCGGCGACGGAAAGCGGATTCGTGTTCGAATTCGTCTCGGCGACTAACCTGGCGAAGCCGGAGTCAACTCATCAGCACCAGTTCGAGATCCGCCTGCTCGGGCCGGACTTGATGTGGCGCAGCGAAACGTATCTAGAAAGCGGTAAAGCGGAGACTGAAGCGGTGACTTACAAAAAGCAGGTCGCCTTCGCACCGTTGTTCGGCTCCTAAGGCGGAACAGCGTCAGCGGACTGCCGCCCGCCGAATCGAATGCGACGCTCGAGTCGCCAAGACGGCGAGGCCAAGCAGGATCAGCGCATATGTTCCTGGCTCAGGCACGCCCGCGACCGGCGCGAGAATGCCACCATCGGGCAACGCGTAGGTGCCCCACGCGAGATATGCGTTCTCGGTGGCGCCGCCGTCGTAGTAAATGTTCAAGCCGTTCGAGTGAATCCCGGCGAGATGGCCCAACCCGCCATCGAGGGTGAAGGCGTGCACGTAGAGCGCGTTGGCTCCGAAGGCGGAATAGGCTCCGAGAAGGCTGAAGCTTGCACCCGTTTGCAGCTCGAAGGTTCCGACCACGAAATTGTTTTCAAACCCGGCGGCAGTGGCCCCCCGGTCGCTCGCGCTCCAGGTCAATTCATGCTGGCCCGTCGACAGCGTGATCTGCGCCTGGGCAACGTTGAATTCCGCGGGGGACAGACTGAGGTTGGTCAGATTCCCGTTCACCACAAACACGTCCCCGATCCCGCCCTGCAAGGCGCCGCTCGGGCCGATATTCAAGTGACCGAAAAACTGCGTCGCCGGATCGCTCACAAACGTGCCGTTGTTCGTGAAGGTACCGGCAAACGTCGTCGTGGTGCTCGTCGTCTTAAACGTGCCGTTGTTCGTCACGTTTCCCGTAAACGTCGCGGAATTGTAAGAAACGCGGATCATTTGCCCGACGTTGTTTGTCACGTTGCCGTTCACCGTCGTGTCGCCGCCGGTAAACGTGACGCTGCCGGCGTTGGTCAGCCCGGCCCCGCCCGTGCGGAACGTGCCCCAGCCGCTGATCTGTCCCGTGTTTGTCAGCGCATGACTGTTGTTGTCGAACGTACCGCCGGTGAAGATGTTTCTACTCACCGTGGTCCCAATGCTCTCCAGCGTGGCGATCATCGTCGAGGCCGCGGTCTGATTCAGCGTGATCGACGTGTGGCCCGGGAAATCGAGCGTTAGTTAGGGAGTTCAGCCCCGCACCGGAATAGTTCGCGTTGAAGGTGACATTGCTAACACTGAGGGCGAGACCGAGAACCGCATCGTCGCCGGGGACTGGAACTTGATCACATGTGCCTCCCATGCAACCCACCAGAGACCCTATCTCCGACGATGACCCTCGCATCACAACCGCCTTCGATTATCCCTTCAGCTATCTTTGTCTTTCCGCGTTTCTGCTTCGTTGGGCTTACATCGCCGTCGCCGGTGTGCAGCTGAAGTAGGTGCCTCACACGGCATGGCGCAGACCCATTCCCCATTCAGCCTGTAAACCGTTCCAGCAATGCCCGCACCGACGCCGGATCCGGCAGGCGATACCGCGCCGCACTCGAGCGCGAACCCACATGAATGCTGACGGCGCCGGGCGGCAGAGCCTTGAACAGATCCTCGTCGGTCGTGTCGTCGCCGATCGCTAAAATAATCGCGCCTTCCGGTGCGGAGGCGAGGACATCGGGCACGATGAGCCCTTTGTGCACCCCCGCCTGGCGCACCTCGACCACCTTGGCCCCATTGATGACCTCAGCGGGCTGATTGGCGAGCAACTCCGCCAAATGGAGGCGCAATTCGCGCACTTGCGAAGCGGCCAGCTGTGGCTCTGCCCGCCGGTAGTGCCAGCAGAGCGCCACGGCCTTATCCTCCACAAAAGAACCCGGAGTATGCTCCGCGAATCGCTCCAAGACCGCGCGCACACTCGGCTTCCAATCGCTGAGCGGAATGGTTCGCGCTTTCCACGAACCCGCCTGGTCGGCACGCGAGAAAAAGCCGTGTTCGGCAAAGAGCGAAACGTCCAAGCCCGTGAACCAGCGACCGAGGGTATCGCGATCGCGGCCGCTCGCGATATGCACGCGCCGGTCGGAACGCACCGCCAGCCGGCGCACGAGTTCCAGCAGCGCGTCATCGGGACGGGCCAACTCCGGCGCGGGTGCGAACGGCATCAGGGTCCCGTCGTAGTCCAGCACAAGCGCCACACAAGGCGCCGCAAGGAGGCGCTCGATTTCAGTTTCGGGCAGGGTGGTCGCACGGTGGCGGCGCACGTTTTCAGCGCCCGCCGTGATGAGCGCTTCCATGAATTCTGCGGTCCAGCGCTGCACCGGCCATTGCCGCAGGCGGTGGCGTAGCATCTTCATGCGGTAGGCGCGGGCCTCCTGCGGCATTTCCAGCGCTTCCTGAATCGCCAGGGCCGATTGATCGACATCGTAGGGATTGACCAGCAGCGCCTCGCCCAGTTCCCAGGATGCGCCGGCGAACTCGCTAAGCACAAGCACGCCATCGTGCTCGACCTGGCAGGCGATGAACTCCTTGGCGACCAGATTCATTCCGTCGCGGAGCGGGGTGACCAACATGACATCGGCGGCCCGGTAAAGCGCCAGCAATTCATTCTCATCCACCGATCGGTAGAGGTAGCGGATGGGCGACCAGTTCACGGTCGAGAACCGTCCATTGACCCGGCCGATGAGCTCCTCGATCTGGCGTCGGAGAACCCCGTACGCCTCGACTCCCTCGCGCGATGGGACCGCGACTTGGATGAATTTGAACCGCTCGATCAAGTGCGGTGCGCGCTCGAGCAGCCGCTCGATCGCCAGCACCCGCCGTTGCAGTCCCTTGGTGTAATCAAGGCGGTCGACCCCGAGGACGAGCTGGCAGCCCGGATGGTTCTCGCGGATGACCGTGGCGGCTTCCTTGACGGCCGGCTGCGAGGCAGCCGTCGCAAAATACGTCGTGTCGATGGAGATGGGAAAAGCGCCGACGCGCACTACGCGGCCTTCGAACTCCACGACATCGAGCTTTGCTTCCAGCCCGAGTGTGCGGAGCAGGGTGGAAATGAAATGCCGTTGAAACGAAAAGGTCTGGAACCCGATGAGATCGGCGCCCAGCAGGCCTTCCAACAATTCCCGCCGCCAGGGAAGAATGCGAAAGACGCTTGAAGAGGGGAACGGAATGTGGAGGAAGTACCCGATGCTCGCCTCCGGCAGCCGCTTGCGCAGACAGCCCGGCAAGAGCGCGAGCTGATAGTCGTGCACCCAGATATGATCTCCCGGCCGCCAGATCGCGGTGATCGCATCCGCAAACTTTGCGTTCACATCGCGGTAAGCCTCCCAGTCTTTCCACGCATCCAGGCGCACGCGTTCGAGGGAATAGTGAAAAAGCGGCCAAAGCACTCCGTTCGAAAACCCCTCGTAAAATTTTTCCACTTCCTTGCGGCCCAGATGCACCGGCACCATGCGTTTCGCGCGCAACGACTCGTCGAGCTGCGCCTTCTCGCCCGCCCCGAGCGCCGACGTCTCGCCCGGCCAGCCGATCCAAAGAGACTCGGCCGCCTCGTGGCACGGCTTCATAGCAGTCGCCAGACCGCCAACCGAGGGGATAAGGGTGGCCTGTCCTTCGTCGATGCGAACCGTGACCGGCAGGCGATTGGCAACGATGATGCTGCGGGAGGGAGCGGATCCGGGCACGGCGGAATCAGTTACGCGTCGCAGTCGTATCCGGCCGATGGTAATGCGCAAGCAAACGCTCGAGGAAACGGGCGGCGTGCGGGACCGAGGCGGGATCGCGTTCTACGAAGCGCTCGAGGTCGCGCACCGCATCGTCCAGCATGAAGACTTCGAGCAAGAGCTCGAAGTCCGTGGCATCGCGCGGGGCAAAGCGGATACCCGCGGTCTTCTCCCGATACGACTGCGCGAGCCGGCCCGCCATGGTCGTGAGCCACGCCCGCGCCCAGGGAGTCAGCAACGGCAGATCCTCCGGTCGCTGCCGCGCCAGGACCGCCTGCATGGCCAGATCGAGCGAGCGGATGAGGGCGGCGAGATCGACCAAGGGGGACCGCTTCAACGCGCGCTCGCTGAGGGGACGGCCCGGGTCCCCTTCAAAGTCCGTGAAGACCCAATCGTTGCCGGTATTCAGCAGACGGGTTAGCGCCAGATCCCCATGGACGCGGATTTTTTCCGCTTCGATCTTCCGCTCAATCAACTGCGCATAGCGGGCCAGCAACGCCGGCTGCAGCGCCGGCAGGCGTTCGGCGGCCCGCTGCGCGGCCTCCGGCAGGTTCGGCAGGTGCACTTGTAGCTCCCGAATCATCCGCCCGAGATTCCCGCGCATCGCCTGGTACAGGGAACGTTGATAAAGCGTGCCAAACGGCTCGCCGGCAAACGCGGGATCTCCGGCCGCATCCGCCAGCGCGATGTGCAGCGCCGCGAGCCGCGAGCCCAGGCCGTCCATGCGTTCCGGGAGAATTCCCCCCAGCACGTCTGCCGTCGCGACTGGATCATCAAGCGCCGGTTTTTGCGCCAGGACACGGTCGAAAAAGCGTCCAATCGCTTCGACCATGAAATCCCAAGCGTTGCCCGCATTTGGGACTGGTTGGGTCACCATCGCGGCAGTTCCGGTCCCGGTCTCATCCTTCAGGAGTAGGGCTCCGGCGAAGCGAGCGGCGTTGCCGGCACCGGCGCCCGCCGAAAGATGCCGCGTGAGATCCGCATCGGGCTGCGGGCCCCGTCCGAAACGACGATAAAACTTGAGCTGCCAGGCGTCGCCATAACCGATCGACTCGCTGGCCGCGTGTGTCCAAAGCACGCGCGAAGTGCCGCCCGTGGGCGGCCCCGCCGCTTGCAACTCCAGTGACGGAGAGGCAATCCAGTGAGTCGATGTTCCCGTGAGCGTCTCGCCGCTCATCATGAAGCGCAGCAATTCATCGCGAAAGCGCCCGTCGAAGAGAGCGTCGATCAAAACCCGCCCGCTCTTGAGTTGCGCGATGACCGCCTCGGCATGGTCCGGGATCACGTCTGCAGCCGTCTTGGGAGAGACCGAGGCGATCGGCAGCAACACCAGTTCCGGCAGGCCCTCGCTGAACGTCAGCGAAAGCACGAGTAGTTGCGTCGCGCCAAGTGGGATCTGGTCCACGATACGGACTTCGCGCAACCGGCCATCGAAGGTGGCCGCAAACCAATGGCACCGCGGCAGATAAGTTGGCAGGATGACCGTGGCCAGGCCTTCGAGAAAACCGGCGTCGAATCCGCTGGCATCATCCAGTTCAGGCGTCTGGACAGCGACGGCCAGGGCGCGTTCTGGCTCGAGTGCGAGCCAGAAAAATCCATGCGGCCCCAGCGTAAAGAGGGCGGGGCCGGACTTCAAACGCGGAAACTCACTGCCACCGAAAAGCTCCACCGGGCGATATCCGGCGAAGGCGGAAAGATCGAGCTCCACCGCCTGGGCGAAACGCGAGAGATTTGCCACCACGAGCACGGTCTGGCCCTCATAGCGGCGCAGATAGGCGAGCACCCGGTGATTCTGCGGATGCAGAAATTCGATCGTCCCGCGCGTGAACGCCGGCTGCCCCCGGGCGATCCCGATGAGCCGCCGCATCCACCAAAAAAGCGACGTGGGATTCCGCTGCTGCGTCTCGACGTTCACCGCGGCGTGGTGATATTCCGGGTCCGTGACAACCGGCAGGTAGAGCTGCTGTGGGTTCGCCTCCGAAAAGCCCGCGTTGCGATCTGGGCTCCACTGCATCGGGGTGCGGACGCCGTGGCGGTCGCCCAGGAAGATATTGTCCCCCATGCCGATCTCATCGCCGTAGTACAGAATCGGCGTGCCGGGGAGCGAAAAGAGCAGCGAATTGATCAGCTCGATTTTGCGCCGGTTGTTACCAAGGAGCGGCGCGAGCCGCCGGCGAATGCCGAGGTTGATCCGGGCGCGCTGGTCCTGCGCGTAAACGCGATACATGTAGTCGCGCTCCTCATCGGTCACCATCTCGAGCGTGAGCTCGTCGTGATTCCGGAGGAAGATCGCCCAGGCGCAATTTTCCGGGATCTCGGGGGTCTGGGCCAGAATGTCGATAATCGGAAAGCGATCCTCCATCTGCAGCGCCATGAACATCCGCGGCATGAGCGGAAAATGGAACTCCATGTGGCATTCGTCCCCCTTGCCGAAATACTCCGCAGCGTCTTCGGGCCATTGGTTTGCCTCGGCCAGAAGCATGCGGTCGGGGAAACGGGCGTCGACGTGGGCGCGCAACTTCCGGAGAAATTCGTGGGTCTCCGGCAGATTCTCGCAATTTGTCCCTTCGCGCTCGAAGAGATAGGGGACGGCATCCAAGCGGAGTCCGTCCACGCCCAGATCCAGCCAAAAGTCGATCGCCTCAAAGAGCGCCTTGTGCACGGCCGGATTTTCGAAATTCAAGTCGGGCTGGTGCGCATAGAACCGGTGCCAGTAATATGCCTTCGCCACTGGATCCCACGCCCAGTTCGAGGTCTCGAAGTCCTTGAAAATGATGCGGGCATCCGCGTAGCGCTGCGGGTCGTCGCTCCAGACGTAGAAATCCCGCGCCGGCGAGCCCGCGGGCGCGCGTCGGGCGGTCTGGAACCACGCGTGCTGATCGGAGGTATGATTCAGCACCAACTCAGTCACGACCCGAAGTCCGCGCGCATGGGCCGCTTCAAGAACGGCGCGGAAATCGTCGAGCGTGCCGTAGGAAGGGTGGACCGAAAGATAGTCGGAGATGTCGTAGCCATCGTCCCGCAGAGGGGAGGGATAGAACGGGAGGAGCCAGAGGGTGTTGACTCCCAGTTCCTCAAAATACGGCATCTTGTCGAGAAGGCCGCGGAGATCGCCGATCCCGTCACCATTATGATCCGAAAAGGCGCGGATGTGCAGCTCGTAAATGACCGCGTCCTTGAACCAGAGTGGATGTTTCATGGCAGATTGAACTGAACGCCATTCGACAGCTGGCACCGGGATTCGTTTACGCCGCCCCCGCCGGACGCATGAAATCCGGCCAGATCGTGACAATCTTGCCGGTTAGGCTTCGGTACAGCCTACGGCAGGCCGAAAAACGAAAGAGGAACAAACCCCCTTCCATGAACACAGAAACCGCGCCGCTCATAACCGAAAACGATTCGAATCCCGACCCGATTACCGGCGCTCCCGGTTCGCATCCCGTCGCCACCGCCGCCGGTGCGGCCGCGGCTGGTCTCGCTGGAGCCGCCATGGGGATGCTCGGAGGTCCGATCGGGGCAGGAGTGGGAGCGGTGGCGGGCGCCATCGCCGGTGGCTTGGGCGGAAGCGCGCTGGGAGAGGTCTTCGACCCGAGTTCCGAGGAAGCGCATTGGCGGAAACAGCATGGGCTGCAGTCTTATGCCGAGAGCGGGCACGCCTACGAAAAGTACATTCCGGGCTACCGGATGGGCTTTTACGGCTTCGAGTCGCACCGCGACGAGAAACTTACATTTGAAGAAGCGGAACCTGATCTCGAACGCGAATATCTCGCCAAGAATCCAGACTTCTCCTGGGATTTTGCGCGGGAAGCCGCGCGGGCCGCTTGGGAGCGCCGGCGCAACATTCACGAGCACAACGCGGATGCTCCCATGGGTGTGGGAGAGATACTGATCGCAGATGAAGCTCGAGCCAAGGAAGCGGCTCATCGGGAAGCCTGAGTTTCAGATCGGGGCAATGACTCCGGGGCGCGCTACCGATACCGAAAGGCGGCGAGGCGCTGATGCCAATCGCGGAGACGCGGGAATCTCTCCGGCAGCGTATTGCGCCCCGCGAAGACGTAGTTTGAAATTACGCCCCACAGCGCAAAATCAGTGAAGACAGGAGCCGGGGCGAGGAGAAAGCTTCCGGCTCTGCCACCTTCCAGCATCTGCTCAAACGCGTGCAGATGCCGCTCCAATTCCTCCCTCAGATGTTGGGCACCGCGGGTCCATTCTGCGAGACAGCCGACGCCAAATTTTCGTTCCTTGTGCCGGCGCACCAAGCCGCGCTCGATGGGATCTGCGATGGCGGGAATGACATGGATGTCCTGAAGGCGAAATGCGAAATCCTCGATTTCGTTTTCGATGTGAGGTACCAAGATCCCCCGCAGGCCGTCCAGGGAGGCCGGGAAGAGCCTTCCAACACCGAAGCGTGCATCCAGGTAACGCGCGATCACCTGAGTTTGATGGTTCTCTTCCCAAATGAGCCGGCCGGCATGCTCGAGGAGCGGGACGTTCCACGATTCGCCCTTCGTCAGGCGCAAAATCTCCGAGCGGTCGCCGTTTGCAACGGTCACTAATTCCAACGCGGCGCCGCAGGCACGGGCAGCTTGGATAATGGATAGGCAATAGGGGCTGTGAGGAATTTGATAGATTCGCAGCATGTTTTCCCGTGTTTCGCCGTTCCGCCGGAGGCGGGCAAGCGCAGGCGAAGCACCTGGCTCGTCAACCCGCCGAGGGTTGGTCGCAAGACGCCTAGACCCGAAAACCGTGAAATCGTTGGCCGGGGTGCTACGGACAACGTGAAGCACGTTTACCGAGGACGGCAGCGCCGCACGAAGTGTCCTCTGGCAAATCGAATTGAGAACAGCAGCCGGGGACGACACTCGTCCAGTCGCCAAATCGGCCCAGATTTGTCGTTTCGATTCCTTCTTGTCCGGAATGCTTTACTGATGCATCGGAGTCGCTGCTTCCAAGGACCCGGCTTGGCCGGCAGGACAGCAATCCCCGCACTGGCAAAGAAGTCCGACGTTCCGCGAAATGCCCATCCCCGAAATCGAAAAACTGTCCGGCTTGGTCAAGCAGGAGCGAGAAGCCCT
Organism: Chthoniobacterales bacterium; assembly: GCA_038226705.1. Taxonomy (GTDB): domain Bacteria; phylum Verrucomicrobiota; class Verrucomicrobiia; order Chthoniobacterales; family SZAS-18; genus SZAS-18. The sequence continues at coordinate 11,108 of JBBRQH010000044.1, forward strand.
GCTTTCGCAGTGGCGATCTCAAGTAAGGGAACTTCCATCCGCGAAGAATCTCGATACCCCCACCCTGAACGACCACATTCCGACCCTGATCGAGGAATTGGCCGCCGCGCTCCATCTCGGATCGGATGACACGATTCCGGAAGCCCTGAGCGAAGGCACGCCCCCCGCCCACGGAGTGCAACGCTTGCAGGACGGGTTCGACATCGAAGAGGTGGTGGCGGAGTATAATATTCTCCGTGGGTGCATTCACGACCTAGCGGACGACCATGGGATCATGCTGCAGGGAAAGCCTTTTCACATCCTCAATCGCGTGCTCGACGGCGCCATCGGACTCGCGGTGCAAACCTACGCCACGGCGAAGGCTGTCGAGGTCCAACAGCGGCGCGAGGAATACCTGGCGTTTGTGGCTCACGATTTGCGCACTCCCCTCAACGCCATTTCGCTGGCCTCCTCCTATCTAGAGCTTTCCCTTGGAGACTCGATTCGCGACGCGGAATTTGGCCAAATGCTAAACACCCTCCGACGAAATGTCCGGTATCTCGACTCACTGGTCGAAAAGGTCGTAAAGGAAAATAGCAGCCTTGTGACGGAGGTCGGGGTCAAGTTCGAGCGGCGCAAATTCGATCTCTGGCCGCTGATCGAAGCACTCATCCACGATCTGCACCCCGTCGCCGGCACCAACTGCACAAAGCTCACGAATCAGGCTCCCATTGATCTGGTCGTCTGCGCCGACGCCAGCCTCTTAAAGCGCGTTTTTCAGAATTTAATCGCAAACGCGATTTCCTATACGCCGCGGGGGGAGGTCACCATCGGCGCGCGGGAACTCGACACCGAAGGCGGAGTCGAGTGCTGGGTGATCGATAATGGAGCCGGCATCCCAGAAGACCGCCTCGAGAAAATCTTTGAGAAACTGGAGACTGACCCGGAGAAAGAGGGCGGGTATGGCCTGGGGCTCGCGATCGTAAAGACGTTTGTCGAGGCCCACGGCGGAGTGGTGACAGTGGAGAGCAAACTTGGCGCCGGCGCCAAGTTTCAGTTCACGCTTCCGGGCAAGTGAGCCAGCGTTTCCCCAGCCCGCCCACGATTCGCAGTCGCCGCCAATGGTCCGCGCCGGGACCCGGCTCCAACGCAGGGAAAGTTTGCCTACCGCGGGTTGCCGCGATTACGATGAAGGCGGTCAGACACGATTAACGGACTTCTGCACGCCCGCCATTGTCGGACTCCGCCGCCATGAGCCCGCCTACCCAGCCCTTCGTCGAGTCAGCGCCGCTTTCTGCGGACGCACCGCGGGAGCTGCCGTCGGAAGGATCGCACGCGATCCAGCGGTTGCACGGAGTGATCAGCAAGATCGCTGCCGCCATCAGCATCCTCGACCGCGAGGGAAGAATCCTTTACGAGAGCGAGACGAAACGCGAAATGTTTGGCGCGGCCGAATCGCGGCAGGGACACAATTGTTTCGAGTTCATTCATCCGGACGACCAAGCCGAGATTTACGAGCGTTTCAGCTGGGTCGTGGCCCATCCCGGGCGCTTTGTGCGCGTGAGACTCCGCTGGGCCCGTGGTGAACCGGACCAGTGGGCCTGGATCGAATCGAGCGCGACGAATGCGCTCGACGACCCTGAGATCTGCGGAGTTCTTGTGTCGTCAATCGATCTCACGGAGCGCCTCGCCGCCGAGGCCGCGGTGCGCCGGAGCGCCGAGCGCTTTCGCGCACTGGTGCAGAACAGTTCGGACGTCATTACCATTGCCTCGCCAGCCGGCGTAATTCTGTATTCGAGCGAAAGCGCACGCCGCGTTTTCGGATATGCGCCGGAAGAAAACATTGGCACGAAACTCGCCGATTTGGTGCACCCCGATGACTTCGCGAACGCGGAAAAAAGCTACCGAGCCGCGGTGAACGGCTCGGCTGAGATCACGCAGGTCTGCCGCGTCCGCTGCGCCGACGGCAGTTACAAATGGCTGGAAACGGTGGCGGCAAATCGCACGGCCGATCCGCTCGTCGCCGGGATTGTGCTAAACTCGCGCGACATCACGATTCGGCACCGAATGGAGGAATCGATTCGTGAACGCGATGCCTTTTTGTCGGCGCGCTTCGAAGTGCAGCGGAGTCTCCTGCGCGGGGAGAGCGTGCGTTCGCAAATGACCGGGATCCTGAAGATCCTGGGCACGACGGCGAGGTGCTCCCGCGCGCTCTTCTTCGAGGCAACCGCGACGGGCGGCGAGCATTCCAACATGATCCTGACGGCCGAATGGTGCGCGCCCGGTGTGCCCAGTCGATTCGTCCCCGGTGCAGTCAGCACGCGTTCCATCGGGAACGTCGCGTGGTATGAGAAACTGGATAATGGAGATCTGCTGTCGGTGCGCCGAGGTCAACTGACAGGCGAGCAAGGCGCGATCATGGATCGCGTCGGGATCAAGGCGAGCGTCCAGGCTCCCATCCGCGTGCAGGGGCGGCTCGTCGCCGTGATCGGCTACCAGCATCTTTACGAGGAAGTCGAGTGGACGCGCGCCGAGGAAGACCATCTCCGGGATGTCGCCGCGGCGCTCACCTTTGCCTTGCAACGCGAGTCGACCACGGAAGCCCTTCTCGCGGAGAAGGCGCGCCTCGCCGTCATGCTCGAGTCGCTTTCGGAGGGAGTAATCGCCACCGATGCCGAAGGACGAATCACGCTCGCGAATCCCGTGGCGGAGCAGATTCTCGGTTGGCGTGAGCAGGAACTCCGGGGCTGTGACCTGACCCGGTTTTTTGAAATCCGCGCACCGCTGGCCGGCGACCCGTCATCGCTGCCTTCCTCACGCCTGGAACCGGATGCAGTCGGCTTTGTCCTGGCGCATGGGAAGACGATTTCCAGCCCCCGCCACATTTGCGCGCTGCAACGGGGCGGCGGCCGTGTCCACGTCGCGAGCAGCACCTCGCCGCTGCGTAACGGCGCCGGGGGAATCGTGGGCGTGGTGCGCGTCTTCCGCGACATCACCGAAGAGGAGCATATCCAATCCGAGTTGGTGCGGATTGGAAAGCTCGATGGCCTCGGCGCCATTGCCGCGGGGATCGCACACGATTTCAACAACATCCTCACCGCCCTCAATGGGAATGTCTCGCTCGCCCTGCTCGATCTCCATCGGGATGACCGGGCCGCGGCGGAGGCGCGTCTCGCCGAAGCGGAGACGGCCGGCCAGCGGGCCCGCGAGTTGACCGCCCAAATGCTCACCTTCACCAAGGGTGGCGTGCCCATTCGCGGGGTCGCGCAACTCGAGGAAATCATCCGCGAATCCATTTCCTTTGCCCTGCACGGATCCAGCACGCGCAGCGAGATGCGGCTCCAGGAAAATCTTCCGCCTATCGAGGCCGACGGCGGACAGATCCATCAGGTGATCCATAACCTGGCTCTCAACGCCGTGCAGGCGATGGACTGCGGGGGCGTTCTCACGCTCGCGGCCCGGCAAGTTACCCTCGCGGAAGACAATGGAACCCCGGCGCTCTCGCCCGGCGCCTACGTCGAAATCTCCCTTGCGGACACCGGCCCGGGAATCGCTCCGGACATCCTGCCCAAAATCTTCGATCCCTTCTTCACCACCAAGCCGAGCGGCAGCGGACTGGGACTGGCCACCGCCTACGCCATTGTCAAAAACCATCGCGGACGTATCACCTGTGAAGCCAACCCCGGCGGAGGCACTCTCTTCCGGGTCTGGCTCCCCGCCGTTTTGGCGGCTTTGGATGCGAGCACCACGCCGCGCCCCATGGCTCCCGCGCTCGGCGCCGCCACGGCGGGTTTCCGGGTGCTTGTGCTCGACGACGATGACGACGTGCGTGCCTTGACAACCCGAATGTTGACGCGCTTGGGCTACGGGGTGGAGAAGGCTGCGACGGCTGAGGAAGCTCTTTCCCAACTGCGGGCCGCGCGTTCCGCAGGCCAGCCTTTCCATCTCGCCCTGCTGGATTTGACGATTCCGGGCGGACCCGGCGGCTTCGAGGTGATGCGCATCATGCGGGAGGAGGACCCGGCCCTGCACTCGGTCGCCTGCAGTGGCTATATCGTCGACGACATCCGGACGGAGTACGTCGCGCAGGGATTCTCGGCCATTCTCGCCAAACCGTTTCGCGTTCCGGAGCTGGCCGCGACTCTCGAGACCGTCTTGCGCTCGAAGAACGCCGGGTAGCCGGCTACGTTCGACTTCTGCGATATTTTGCGCGGCGCGACGTCGCCCTCCCCGGAAATTCGAAGCGGGTTGCGTCGCCCGTCCTCTTCCGCACACTCGGCGCGTGATTGACGCCCTTTTGCTCCTCGCCGCCGTTCCCGACGCACCCAGTTTCAGTGCTTGGGACTACGCCTGGCTGGCCGCTGGAATTGCCATCTTCGCGCATGTGTCCAATCGCATCGCGCGGGAGGGCGGAGCCGTCACCCAGGTGGCGGAGTACGGTGCGCCGGAAGTGTGGATCGCCGTCTTCCTGGCGATGCTGTATTTTTTGCCTGGGCTCGCATCCTACGGCCCCGCGGAATCTCCCCGTCCCCCCCGCTCGATCACCGCGGGAGACATCGGGCTGAGTTCGGGTTTGGTCCTGGGAATTGTCGCTTTGGTTTTGAGTTCGCTGGTCCGCAACGGACGCACGATCAACGGCCTTTTCGGGCTCGACCGGGTCCCGCTTTGGAAAGCATTTGTCGTGGGGGCAATCCTCATTTTCGCCGCCTATCCGTTGCTCGAACTTGGCCAGCGTGTTACCAGCCAATTCGGCAACGGCCCGGAAGACCTGCAGGAATTGGTCAAAGTCTTTTGGAGCTCGCGCGATACCACGCTTCGATTCGCGATCTTCCTCAGCGCGGCGATCGTGGCCCCAATCGCCGAGGAGATTTTTTTCCGTGGCCTGATCTACGGGGTGGCCAAGCGGTTCGGCGGCCTTTTCTCTGCGGCACTTTTCAATTCTGCTCTCTTTGCCTTTATCCACGGCAACATCCCGAATTTTGGGCCGCTCTTCGTCCTGGCCCTCCTGCTTACGCTTGCCTATGAGTATTCGGGCTCACTCTACGTGCCGATGTGCATGCATGCGCTTCTAAACTCGAGCATGCTCGTGCGCCTGCTCTACGAACCTGACCTGCCGAGTTGATTTTTCCAAGCTTTCCGAGCTCGGGCGCTTTTCCTTCCGCTCGATCCCGCTAGGCTCTCGCGCTCCATGCGAATCCTGTTTGCCGCTTCCTCGCTCGACGCCGCCGGTTCCCTGCCTCTGGCCATGAAAAGAGCCGGCCACGAGGTGGCCATTTGTGTCCCCTACCCGACGCTCGCGGACGGGGTCGCAAAACCCACTCGCGTGCGCATCCCGATTCGCTTGGGCGCGGAAATTCTGGCGACCGAGGTGTTGGAGGCTTCGTCCGAGGACCGGGTGCCATGCTATCTCGCCCGACTCCCCGCGGGCATCGTCACCGGCACCGTTGCCGAGGGCATTTGGTTTTCCCAGATCGTGCTGGAGTTGGCGCGCCGTCTGACTCCGCTGCCCTCCGCGATCCACTTGCGCGGCTGGCTCGGGGGACTCGCGCCCGCCTACAACCGCCTGGCGGGCTTGCCTTTTCGATTCATGCAGGCGTTGGAATCCCATGCGCTGGAGGGCGGATCCTTCGAACCGTCGGAATTCGCACTTGCCAACCTTCCCGTCGACTGGTTCTCGCCCCATGGCGCGGAGTTCTTTGGCCGTTTCCACTTTCCCAAGGCTTCTCTCCTCTTTGCCGACGCGCTCGTCGCAGATTCCACCCTTGGCCTCGCCACGCTTTGTGCGGCGCCCGCGGGCATCGGGCGGGTCGTCGCGGAACAGTCGCATAAAGCCGCGTCCGGGCTGGAGCCGTTGCTCGAGGAGGAGTGGAGCCCGGCCACCGACGTGTTTCTCGTAAAACGGTACCGTGCGACCACTCTGGGGGGAAAAGGCGCGTGTCGCGCTGCGCTGCTCGCTTCTCTCGAACTGGCGCGCGAACCACGCGGACCGATTTTCCTGCTCGACCGCCGCACTTCGCCTGCGCCGCTCGGCGCGGCGGCGGCGATCTTTGATCGCGTCGTGGCGTCCGATGCCCGACTGGTGGTTCTCGGCGCGAACCTGGCCACGCAACCGGCGATTGCCATCGCGGCGAGGCGCTACGCCGGACGCGTCGCTCTCGTCCCGACCGGCAATGAGACCCTCGAGCACGAAGCCGTCGCCGGTTCGGACTTCGCCTGGTTCCCGCAACCACTCGCGCCCGGTTTGCCCGCGGCAATTCAACGCGCCCTCACCTACGGAACCCTTCCGATCGCCACTGCGCAGCCGGGCCTCGAAGAATTCTTTGCGGATTTGCGTCCGGTCGAAGCGATCGGGGAGGGCCTGGTCTGCCATCGCGCGGATGAATCCGGCTGGTGGGATACGGTTGGAATTCGCGCCGCCGCGCTTGCGCGCGATTCCGCTTCGCACGATGCCGCCGTGGTGCGGGCCATGCGTCGGGTGGCGAGCAGGAATTGGGAGGCAAGCGCGGCGCGCCATACTGGATTGCTCGGCCGCGTGGTCGCGTAGGCAAAGGGCGATAGGCGATCGCCGAGTCTGGAAAAACGCCTAGAGCAAGCTTTGCGGATCGACGTCCACTTGCACCTGCACATCCTCGGGGGCCGTCAGTGCGAGGACGACGGAACGGATGTGCCGGCTGAGCCGGGCGATGGCGCGGGATCGGAGTTGAAGATGGAAGCGGTAGTAGCTTTGGAGCTTCTCCCATGGGGCGGGCAACGGGGGCAGGAGCATGGCCGCCTTCGGCAATCCTTCCCCGAGCCGGCGCCACAGCGTCTGCGCGGTGAATTCCGCGCGTTCCTTGTGCGGCGAACGCACCGTGACCAGGACGAGGTGCGTATGCGGCGGATGCTCGCATGTCTCGCGAAAACCGACCTCCTGCTCAAAGAAACCGAGGTAATCGTGTCGGCGTGCATATTGAATTGCCGGATGCGCCGGGGTGCTCGTCTGCACGAAGACTTCGCCCTCGACATCACCGCGTCCCGCGCGCCCCGCCACCTGCGTGAGCAACTGAAACGTCCGCTCCGCCGCGCGAAAATCATTCATGTGCAATGACAGATCTGCGTTCACGATTCCGACGAGCGTGACATTCGGAAAATGCAGGCCCTTTGCGATCATTTGGGTGCCCACGAGGATGTCTGTCTTCCCGATCTTGAAGGCGTGCAGCGCGTCGCGATGCGCATCCTTCCGGCCCATGGTGTCGGCGTCCATGCGCGCCACTCGAGCCTGCGGAAAGACCCGCGCGACGACATCTTCGACCTGTTCCGTGCCCAGCCCGCGCTGCCGGATGGCAGGCTCGCGGCAATCGGGCTGCGGGCAGCGCTGGGGCGCTTTCTTGCGATGCCCGCACATGTGACAAATGAGCTGATCCTCGGCGCGATGAAACGTCAGGGCGAGGCTGCAATTGGGGCATTCGCAGACGAAGCCGCACGCGGGGCAGACCAGCGAACTCGAGAAACCGCGCCGATTGAGAAAAAGAATGGTTTGCTCATTCCGCGCCAGCCGTTGGGTGATGGCGCCACGCAGCTTCTCGGAGAGAACGAGCGGACCGCTCCGGCGCTGGCGCTGCGCTTCCCGCCGAAGATCGACGATCCGGATGAGCGGCATCTTGATGTCGTCGACGCGCGTCGGGAGCGTGACGAGGCGATACTTTCCGATGCGCGCATTCTGATAGCTCTCGATGGCCGGCGTCGCACTCCCGAGAATGATGGGACACGGCTCGAAACTGGCCCGCACCACCGCCACGTCACGGGCGTGGTAGCGCGGGGCTTCCTCCTGCTTGTAAGACGCCTCGTGCTCTTCGTCCACGATGATCACTCCCAGATTGTGCACCGGAGCAAAGACGGCGCTGCGCGGTCCGATGACGATCGAGGCCGCGCCGGAGTGAATCCGGTGCCATTCGTCGTGGCGCTCGCCCGCCGAGAGGCGTGAATGGAGGACGGCCACCTGGTCCCGCTCGGCGGAGAAGCGCGACTTGAACCGCTCGACCGTCTGCGGCGTGAGGGAAATCTCCGGCACCAGCACGAGCGCGCCGAGGCCCTTGCTCCGCGCCAGCGCGATGGCCTGCAGATACACCTCGGTCTTGCCGCTCCCCGTCACGCCGTGGAGGAGGAGCGGCTTGCGCTGGGAGGGTGGGGCCTGCGTTTCCTCTGCGACTGCGGCGAGGGCGGCGCGCTGCTCGGGATTCAACTCGAGCGGCGAATCGGGCAGGAAGGCTTCGTCGCCAAACGGGTCGCGCGCGAGCGTGCCGGTCTCGATCGCAACCAATCCGAGATCGACCAACGCATGCAGGGTCTGCCGCGTGGTGCCGAGCTCGGAGATCAGTTCCGAGACCTGCCGGCGCTGGCCTGGGGAGGCCTCGAGCGTGGCGAGGATTTCCGCGCGACGGGGCGAACGCTTCTTCAAGGCTGCGAGCTCCGTCTCGTCGAATGCGCGGGCGATGCGCGCAAACTGGCGCTCCTGGAAGGAGACCTCGGCGTTGCGAATCACTTCCGGGAGGACGCAACGCATCGCCTGGTCGAGCGGCGCGCAATAGTAATCCGCCATCCAGCGGGCGAGACGCAAAAGCACCGGCGGGACGGTGTCACCCGCGCCGACCACCTCCGTGAGGGGCCGAAGCTTTCCCACCGAAACGTCGGATTGCCCGGGCAAGGAGACCACGGTGCCGAGGAGTTGACGATGCCGGAAAGGCAGCCGCACGCGCGCCCCGATCCGGACGGATTCCACCAGCGCATCGGGGATGGTGTAATCGAATTCGCGGTCGGTTGTGCCATCCACCAGGAGACGCGCAATACGGGGTGGCGGTGGCATGCGTGAACATAGCGCAGTGGACCCGCTCCCGCCTTGCCGCGGTCCGGTTTCCGCTCTTCCTTGTCGCGTGAAGATCGCAGCCTGGAGGATTCTCGGGATAATCGCGCTGGCTTTGCTCTTGCCTCCATCCGCAGTGGGAGTTGTCGTTCTAGGCAGCGGTGATCCGGATTTCAATGATGTTCGCTTCAATCCGCCTGCCGGACCACTGCTCAACTGCGGCCTGCAGTTCGTGGGGGATTTCGGCGGATTTATCGGAACGCCCGTTGGCCCAGCCCATTTTATCGCCGCAGGCCACGTCGGAAATCGGGGTCCCCTCGCGTTCCGGGGCGTCACCTACCCCGTTCTAAGCGGACAGGGCATTGCGGGAACCGACCTGGTGATTTGGCAGATCGATACGACGGTTGCAGGGCCGTTCCCCGCCTGGTCGCCGCTCTTTACTGCTGCCGCCGGATCCAACGCGGAGTTGGGACGGAAGATGGTCGTTTTTGGCAAGGGTCGGAAACGCGGCGCGGACGTGATTGTGAATGGCCAGCTCGCAGGCTGGAGGTGGGGTGACGCAGACTTTAATATTCGCTGGGGAATCAACACGGTCTCGGCCAAGGAAGCGCAAGCGGGCTTAGGCTTTCTCGTGATCGCGAGCTTCGACTCTGATGCTTCCAGTCTTGGCGTGTACGAATGCGCACTTTCCGAATTCGATTCGAGCGGCAGCATGTTTATCCAGGAAGCGGGTGTCTGGAAACTCGCGGGCGTGCACTACGGCGTCGATGGCCCATTCGCTTTTGTCCCGAATCCTGTTTCAGGGGAGAGCTTTTTCGCGACGCTCTTCGACGAACGAGGCTTGTATGCTAGCAACGACACGGGAGGCTTCACTCTCGTTACGGGTTCGGCACCTCAAGCGTCAATTTTCGGCTCAAGCAGCATTTCGGCCTCGCTCGAGCAGATCAAAACCATCATCGGCCTCACCAATTCGGCGGTCGATACCTTCACGAAATGGCGCAATGCCTGTTTCACCGCCGTGCAGCTCGCCGACCCCAGCGTAAGCGGACCCGAGGCCGACCCCGATCGCGACGGGCTCACAAATTTCCAGGAGTACGCCTTCGGCTCGGCGCCCTGGGAGGCGAGTCCGGCCGCCGCGCCGCAAGTGGGCCGCACGACGGTCGGAGGCGCAGACTACCTGACGGTCGCATTCTCGAAAGCCAAGTCACTGACGGACGTAAGTTATATCGTCGAGGTGAGCGGCGATCTGCAGGGCTGGACGAGTTCGGCGGGATCGACGGTGCTCGTTTCAGAAATGGATGCCGGCGATACGATGCGCGTCGTGATGCGCGACGCCACGGCCTTGACCACCATTCCGGGCGCCCAACGATTCATTCGCGTTCGGACCTCTGCGCAATAGCGCGCTACGTCACCCGCACGCCAAACTTCCGGGCTCCGGTGCCCACAGGAGACGTATCGCTCACCGCCGGAGTCAGCATCTGCGTGATACGCGGGGTCGTTATCTTGATGCGCGAAGTCGCCCGCTCTGGCGGCATCTCCGGTACAATCTCCCGTCGAGCTTGCTCCTCGGGCACTAGTTCGCCGGAACGGGTAGTGCGCGGCACTGGGCGGATTGCCGTCAAAGCAACGAAATCAGGACGCGGCGGAGCGGCACGCAAAGCAGATCTTTTCGCGACTTTTTCATCCGGAATATGCTCGTCTGAACCAAGCGGGCGGGACGCGAGTTCACGATCAGGTTCGTCATCCGGGACGTGCTCGTCGAAGGACTCTGCAGCAGGCGTGGAATGTTTCTCGATTTCGGGGTCCGGCATCGCATCCAGGACCAGTTCCTCGTGCCGCTTTTCCTCCACCGGCGCCGCCGGCGAACCGTTGGAAATGACACCGGCGGGCCAGAGTTCCATGGCCTCCAGCGCCCGGAATCGAAAGAGCAAGGCATGCGCAGCCGCGTGGGGCAGACCCAACTGCGCGGAAATATCAGACAAAGACGTGATCCCATTGACGGCGCCGGCAAATTCCCGCTCCAGATCCGTGAGATTCAATTGCTGCACGAATTCGTAGCCGCTGCGCGTGTAGGCGGGCACGCCGGCCAGAATCTCGTGGGAGGGTTCGCCCAGGACGTCCGGGCCGATGCAGCGAAGCGTCGCGGAGATCCAGTCATCCACGTCCGTGGGCCTCCCGTCATAACGACTCAGCCAATCCGGAAACACGGGCAGGATTTCAAATTCGAAGTTGGCGCGCGCCCCGACCCAGAACGGAGCGAAGGCGACCTGCCCGAGACGATCTGTCCACTGCAACGCACTATGCTGGCTGATGCTCTCGCGCAGGGAGAGCAGCAACGGGAAGGGACAACCGGAATCCGCCTGGCCTTGCACCGTGGTTTCAATCACCACCGGGGATAAAGTCGCACAAAGTTCCCCGGCATATTCGCGGTAGGCAATCGCATCGCGCATGGTCGCCAGCACCACGGATCCGTCCTGCGTGTAAACCTCCACCGGGCGGCCCTTCGGCCCGAAGAGCCGCAGGCACCCGCTCAGCTTGCCTTCGCGAATGGCGTGCAGAATCGCGCGCAGCGAAAAAGCCCCGGTATCGCCGCGCATGACGACTTGCCGCGGCGCCAAGCCGTTCTTTCCGCTGGGGGTCGTGACCACCTCCGGCAATTGCAGGCGCTCCCGAATCCGGATCAGTGGCGTGACGCGGGAGGCGATCTGATCCTCGAAAAGCGAGCGCAGCGTCGCCACCAGCAACTCCGGCGTAAATGGCTTGTTGATCGTGCGCACGACGTTCGGGTGACGCTTCTCGATCTCGCGTGTCTCGGAACTTCCACTGCCCATCACGACCACGGGCGTGTCCGACGTTTCCGCCGTTTGGTGCAGTCGCACGCAAACTTCGTCGCCGAGCAGATCGGGCAGGACGAAATCGAGCAGGATCAAGTCTGGCCGGGTGGACTGCGCGCGCGCGATTCCTTCCGCTCCCCGCTTCGCCGTAGTGATCTCCAGGTCCGGCCAGTGCTGGGCAATGACGTTCGCGGCGAAGCGAAGCAGCATCAAACTATCATCGATAATTAAGACCTTTTGAGCCATGGGAGGGGGCTAATTCCGATTCCCCGCGAGCGCGGCCCGCTCGTCGGCGAGGCGGACCGCCTCGAGCAGTAACATCTGCCAGTCCTGAAAAATCGTCTGCGGCGCAGACCCCACCGGGGTTAATTCCGAAAAACTTCCGCCGCGCCAGCCGATGATCGTGTTGAACGCTTCCGCCCCCTCGCAACTGGGCGCGTGGGCATGCACGATCTGGCCACTCTCGAAATGGATGGTGCCCTTGTGGCCATCGGGGCTGGTAAACTCCACCACGGAAGTCGCGCCACTCATGCATTTGATCTGGATGATATCGGTCAGGTGAAGATCGCGCAGCGTTCCTGCGAAACTGTCCGAACTGCTCGTTCCGCTCGTATCGACGAGGGAACGCACGAGTTCGACAAACGCGTTGAAGTCGAACGGCTTCTTCACGAAGTGGAGAATCCCCAGATTCTCCGCCTGCTTCTGATAACTGGGGAGCGGCACCGCCGTCATCATCAAGGCGCGCGCATCTGGGGCGATGGTGCGCACGTCGCAGAGGAAGTCGATCCCGGTGCCGTCCGGCAGATTGATATCGAGTACAAAAAGTTCGATTTGAAACTCGCTCGCCAGAACTTGCGCCTCTTCAATGCTCCGGGCCGGCAGCACCCGGTGCTCCGGCAGTTCCTCCTCGAGCAGGCTGACCAGCATGGCGACAAGAGGCTCATTGTCGTCGAGCACAAGGAGGTAACGGGTGCGGTTGGAGACCGAGGGTTCCATGAGATGCTGATGCGACCGGCGATGAATGATCCGATTATGAAATTTGCGGCAAGTTTTGGTCTATCGGAACATGGATGTCGAGAGCGATCATGCAATCGTGCTCTGCCGCTTGCCGGAGGTCGGAGCCTGAACCATGATGCCGAGACGACGGCAATTCCCAGGAGGGGTGGCAGAGTGGTCGATCGCGTCGGTCTTGAAAACCGAAGGGCCTTTGGGTCCCGTGGGTTCGAATCCCACCCCCTCCGCGTCAGACTTTGGCATGGCCTTTCGAGGTTAACCCGCCGCAGCCAGGTGGGGCTCGGAGGCAACCACGGAGAGGTGTTCGGTCAGGAGCAACCGGCCGATGACCTTGTAGAAGTCGAGCTCATTCACCGGCAACCGGGCAAAGAGATCGTCGAGCGTGACCGGCTGGCTGTAGCAATGCTGCCAGACCAATTCTGCGAGCCAGCGCATGTCGTCGAACCACGCCTCGTCGCCCTGCCAGTCGAGATTCAACTTCGCCCGGTGCACCACCGTGGACCGGTCGGGGGCCGTCTCGAGGATCGATTTGTATTCGTCGCGATGCTGCAGCGCGGTGATGAGCATATCCGTGGGATGCCGCTGGATGATTTGCCCGTTGCGCATCGCCTCGGGCGGCTCATCGCAGAGCACAAACGAGAATGTGCCCGTCAGTTTCTCATTGAGAAAGAGCTGCCAGAAGGCCTGCTCCCCGAGCAGGCGAAAGAACTGTCCAAACTTGGGCTGACCCCGCTCGAAAAAGAAGGCGCCCACTTTCTCGTTCTTCTCCCGGAAGATGGAGAGTTCTCCCGTCTGGGAGGAATTGAGAATGGTCTGGTAAATCGTGACCATATCGAAATTGGCCAGGTTGCCGCTCAACTCGAGGCAGTCCGATTGCATGAAAGTCATGTCGCTGACCTGCACGAGACGGCTCGCGAGCTTCGACGAAAGATAATAAAAGAACGACGGCACGCGCCGCATCAACTCCGGAAAATCGTGGCGGCGAAAACGCTGCACGCTCGTCGACTCGCAGGCCCGAAAAATATTCTTCGTGGCTGTGCCGCTCAACACGCTGGTCTCAGCAAACATGTCCCCGCGCGAAAGGTAGCTCATGGCTTGTCCGCCGGATAAGCGCGGGTCGGCGTGGATCACTTCAATCGCCCCGCGATTTATGATGTACAACGCGTCCGCCGCCTCCTCACCGGTCTCGATAACTGCTCCTTCCTCGAGGTGCATGACTTGCGAGAGTTCGCCAATCGCCTTGAGCTCCATGGGCTTCAGCGTCGTGACGAAAGAGAAGAAATCGTTTTTTGCCATGGAGAAGGCGGGACGCCGTTTCTTGAAAATGGAATAAATGTAGCAAAAATCGATCCAAAAATCTCCTCAATCTCGCCGCAGATTTTCTCGCCGACCGTGACAATTTCTTAGCCTGCAGCAGGTAACCTTCCTCCGCGCAGCCGCGTCAGCACTGCCCCGAGCGCGGTAATCTGTTCCGGACGGTGTCGCGCAGTCACCGTCAAACGCAAGCGCGCAGTGCCGCGCGCCACGGTGGGGTAGCGGATCGCGGGCGCGAAAAACCCGCTCTCACCCAACCGCGCGGAGATCTCCTGGGCCGCGCCCTCCTCGCCCACGATCCACGGGAAAATCGCGCTCTGCGCCGCTGCCCGCGCCGTGCCCGCCGGCGGAGATGGCAGTTGCGCCGCCAAATGCCGGATGTTCTGCCAGAGCGTGAGCCGCAGCCGCTCGCCCTCGTCGGATTCCAATACGCCCAACGCTGCCTCCGCCGCCGCGGCGAGCAGCGGCGGCTGGGCGGTGGAAAAGATGAAACTGCGGGCGCGATTGATAAGCATATCCACCAGCGAGCGGCTGCCCGCGAGGTAGCCGCCGGAAACCCCGAGCGATTTGCTCATCGTTCCCATGTGGATGTCGACGTCGCGCGTGCATTCACATTCGTCCGCCAGGCCGCGGCCGTTCGTGCCGACCACTCCCAGCGCGTGCGCTTCATCCAGGAGCAGCAAGGCATCATATTCCTTCTTCAGGGCCACCAATTCGCGCAGCGGCGCCCGGTCGCCATCCATGCTGAAGATCGACTCGGTCACGATGAGCACGCGACCTTCCGGATGCTCATCGCGGGTCCAGCGCAAAATGGTCTCGAGCTTGCCGAGGTGATTGTGGGGAAAGACGCGCAGGACCGCCTTGCTGCCGCGCGCCGCGTCGATGAGGCAGGCGTGCGCCAGCTTGTCGAGAATGATCACGTCGCCTTCCCGGGCCAGCGCGCTGATGGCGCCATGTGCCGCCGCGTAGCCGCTCGAAAAAGTCAGCGCGGCCTCGACGCGCTTGAAACGGGCCAGCGTTTGCTCGAGCCGCAAGTGCGGCCCGAGCGTACCGCAAACGAGCCGGGATGCGCCCGCGCCGACCCCGAATTCATCGATGGCGCGTTTGGCTGCCTCCCGCAACGCGGGATGACTGGCGAGGCCCAGGTAGTCATTGGAGGAAAAATTCACGAGGCGCCCGCCCACCGGCTCGACACTCCCATCCTCGCGCACCGCCATCTCCCGCAGGCGACGATGCAGCGCCAGCCGCCGCAAATCCGTGAGCTCGGCGGCGAAGGGATCGCTGGACGTCGGGCGGGACTGGGCGGTCGTGCGCATGCGCGAAGCTAACGCCGGGGAATTCGCCGACAAGCCTGCGAATCGTTCTTGCAAGAAAGGCGACTGGGGGGAAAATCGACCATCTCACATGATCCGCCTTCCCCGTTCTCTCTCACGTCTTGCGATCCTCTCCGCCTTCGGCCTCGTGTTTGCGATCGCCCCGCTCGCCCGCGCCGCCGACGGTGAAATCATCAAGGAACTCAGCGTTGCCAACACCGAACGCATCTTGGAGGCGCTGAAGCTGGAATTCGAGGAAGTCGCCCAGGGGACCTACCGCTTCAAGCTGGGCGGTTACAAGACGCTGCTCTTCAACAAGGGCAAGAACCTCCAGTTCTACGCGTCGTTCAAGAAGAAGGTTACGCTGGGACGCATCAATGAGTGGAATGCGACCAAGCGCTACACCCGCGCTTACATGGACAAGGACGGTGATCCCGTTCTGGAGGCCGATCTCGACATCGAAGGCGGCGTGTCCTACGGCGCGGTCGCCGAGTTCTTCAAGACCTGGGTCACCTCCGTGAAGTTGTTCGTGCAGCACATCGACTTCAAAGGCTAGGGATCCAGTCTGCGCTCCCATAGGTCGTACGCGACCTATAAGACCTGTTTTGCGACGGGCAGGAGGTAGGCGGCTTGCCCGCCCGTAATCCGGCAGCGACCCTTCGCGCCCCCATGGAATTCCCGTCCGAAGTCCCTCGCCTCGAAACGCCCCATCTCATCCTGCGCGGCCCCGCGGAAACCGACGCGCCTGGCATTCTTGCGATCTTCGGGGATCCGGGCACCATGCGTTATTGGAGCCGGCCGCCGATGCAGACGCTCGATGAGGCGAAGTCGCGCCTCGAGCGGGTCCTGCGGGTCTTCCAATCTCGCGAAGCCGTTCCGTGGATATTGGAGCGACGCGATACCGGCGAGTTGGTCGGCACGTGCGACCTCTTCCGCCTCGATTCCCAAAATCTCCGCTGCGAGTGTGGTTACTCGCTGGCCTCTTCCGCGTGGGGACGCGGCTGGATGCGACACGCGCTGGGCACCGCCATCGCCTGGGGTTTCGCCCACCTGCCACTCGAGCGGATCGAAGCGGACACGGACCCCCGCAACACCGCGTCCATTCGCCTCCTGAAAAGGCTCGGTTTCCGGCTCGAAGGGACGTTGCGTGAACGCTGGCGCGTCGCCGGTGAAGTCTCGGATTCCGCCATGTATGGGCTGCTGCGGCGCGAATGGGGCGCCCAGAATTGTTCGGCAGAATGAGCCTGGGATGGATGCCGCGAGCGGTGAGCCGGATCGCGCCTACTCCACCAACTTCTTCCGCAAGAGGTTCAACGCCGCCTGGGTCGCAAGTTGCTTGAAGGTTTCGCGATCACTGACCACGAACTGGCGGACCTTCACGTCGGTGACGCTTTCGTCCGGCCCGGCCAGTCCGAGATGCAAGGTTCCAGCCGGCTTCTCGGGCGTCACCCCGCCGGGTCCGGCGATGCCCGTGGCTGACAACGCATAATCGGAGCGAAAAAGGGCGCGCGCGCGCCGGGCCATTTCCGCCGCCACCTCGCCGCTGACGGCACCGAATTGCTCCAGCAGGGCCGCCGGCACGCCGAGGATGCGCTCCTTGGCATCGTTGGAATACGTCGTGATCCCCCCAAAGACCACCTCCGAGGACCCTGGCACATTTGTCAGCCGGCTCGCGAGCAGTCCGCCCGTGCAGGATTCGGCGGTGGACACCGTCTGCCCGCGGGCCCGGAGCAATCGCACCACCACTTCCTCGAGGCTCTCGTCTGCCTCGGACGCGATCTGGTCTCGCAGCCCGGGCTCGACTCGCATGATTTCCGAGGCTTGTTCCACTACGGAAGCCGTGCCGATCAAGCGCACATCGACTTCGCCGCTGCGCGCGCAATAGCCCAGCTCGAGCCCGGCCAAAGCCAGCAGGCGCCCGCCGACAAGTTCCTCGACTTGGGATTCCCCCAATCCCACCACGCGAAAAGTCCGCATCGTCGGCGCCACGCCACCGTGCGCGCGGCGGAGCTCGCGCAGGCGCGGGACGAGTTGATCCCGCACCATCGGTTGCAATTCGCGAGGCGGACCGGGCAAAAGGAAAACGTGCGGCGTTTGCACCCCATCATCCGCGCGGGCGGCGAGGTAGAGACCGGGCGCGGTGCCGTGCGCGTTCGTTAGCACGGTGGCGCCGCGCGGGACATCCGCCTGGCGCATGATGCTCGCGTTCATCTCGCGCCCAAACCGCTGGAAAATTGCGCCGACGTACGCCAGCACCCTTTCGTCGCGCTCGAGCGGCAGGTTGAAAAGCTCGGCCGCCACATCGCGCGTGAGATCATCGGAGGTGGGTCCGAGACCACCCGTGACGATGAGAATCTCGCAGCGGGGAAACGCGTCGCGCATGGCCTCCCGAATCGCCGCCCCATCCGGCACGCATACCTGCCGATCGATGCGGAGCCCGGCTTGAAAGAGCTGCCGGCCGAGATAGGCCAGATGCGTGTTTACGGCGCCGCCCAAAAGCAGCTCGCTGCCGGTGTTCAGGACTTCGACACGCATGGGGCTGAGAGCAGGGTCATCCACAAAACTCGCAGCTTACGCAGATTTTTCCCGCGGGCAGCGTGTCACGCGCGGTCGAGCGATTTGAGCCAGTTCTCCACCCGCGCGCGCTCGGGCTCCCGGTTCCCCTGCTGGAAGATGAAATGGAGATTGGCGAGTGTCCGGACCAGGATCTGGCGGGCGCTGGCCAGGGCAAGGTAGGACGCGTTGGGACGCAGCGCCTGCTTCTCGAGAATCGCGGTGCAATCCGCCGCCGAGAGAATCCGCCCGCCGTGAAACGGATCGAACAAGACCTCGCCCAGGCGGCCAATGAAGTGACCCGGGAGATTAATGCCATCCACGCGGAGGCCCGCACGGCGGGCGACCAGTTGATAGAGGATCGTGAGCGAAATCGGAATGCCGAGCCGCGTGACCACCACGCGCGCGAGAAGCGAATTGTGCGGATGGTAGTAGTCGGCCGTGTTTCCGCGCACGTCGCATTCCCCGTGCAGCAACGCCGCGAGGATGCGGATGCGGGTGGGATCATCCTCCGCCCCGGAAAGACGGCGCCGCAATTCCGCGCCCCATTCATCGAGGAGGCGCTCCGGCGTCGCGACGTCGAGCCCTGGGACGAGGCAACGACCCAGCAGCCATTGCGCGGCCTCGATGTCGCCGTCCTCGGCGAAGAAATGACAAAGGAGCGCGAACTCCTCCTCCGCCTGCTGCGCCTCGATTGCCGCCAGGATCGAGCGTACGTGTCCGCTCACCACGGCATCGTCGGTGCGGGCCAGCAAGGCCCGGAGATGCGGGGCATTCTCGGTCGCGTGCGCCAGCAATTGTTCGGTTACGAGCGCGATGGTTGCCGGATCGTCGTCCCGCAGCAGCCGGGTGATGGCGTCATTTTGGAACACGTGATCCTCCCCAGACCGCGTTCAGCCCGCCGCGCTCTCCACCGAGTCCACCCGGCCAGGACGGCAGCGCACCGTCAGCGCAATGGGACGGCAGCACACGCTGCAATCCTCCACCGTTTCGTAGTCGCCTTCCGAGGTGTCCACCACGCTGGAGAACATCTCGAAGCAATACGGGCACTCGATCTCGACGTCGACGAGCAGTTGCATGGCAAGGTGGCCAAGAGCCGGTTCGGGCCGGATTACTTACGCTTGGCGGCCGCCGCTTTGGTGGATGCCTTCTTCGCGGCCGCCGCTTTGGTGGAAGCCGTTTTGGTGGAAGCCGTTTTGGTGGATGCCTTCTTCGCGGACGCCGCCTTCGCGGACGCCGCCTTTGTGGGCTCTGGTTTCACGGCCGCCTCCGGCACTGGTGCGGGAGCGGGAGCGGGCGGGTAAGCAACGCGTTTCGCATCGCCCCACAAGCTTTCGAGCGCGTAGAAGGCGCGCTTCTCCGCCGTGAAGATGTGGACGAGGACATCGGCATAATCGAGCACCACCCAGTGGCTGGCCGGCAGCCCTTCCGAGAAGGTCGGACGCTGGCCCCATTTTTCCCGCATCTGGGAACGGATCTCACTGCCGATGGCCTTGAGATGCGGTTCCGAGGTCCCGGAACAGAGTACGAAAAAGTCCGTGAAAGTGGAAACCCCGCGTAGGTCCAGAATCGTGATGTCCTCCGCTTTCTTATCCGAGGCAGCCTCGGCAATTTGGAGGGAGAGAGATTCGGCGGAGAGGGTCTGAGTCACTATGCGGGCTGGTAAAGTTGGTGCTGGGCGACGTAATCCGCCACAGACTCGGTAACGAGATACCGGATGCTGCGCCCCACTGCAACCCGTGCGCGTATTTCCGTGGCCGAGATATCGAGGCGGCGGCGCAGGGTGGGATACGCCGCCGTGAGCAGTTCTTCCGCCCCGGTCGCCCGATTGAAAACCACGAAGGTGATCATCGAACGCAGTTCCTCGAAGCGATGCCATGTATCGAACCGCGGGAGCTGATCGGCGCCGAGCAACAAGTAGAGCCGCGAGCGCGGGTGACGCGCCTGCACCTCGAGCACGGTGTCGATGGTGAAAGATGGACCCGGACGGTGCAGTTCGCATTCATCCAACTGGATATGCGGCTCGCCGGCGAGCGCGAGCCGGAGCATCGCAAGTCGATGCTCCGTTGGTGCGGAAGGCGGCTGATCCACCCGGTGCGGTGAAATCGCCGCGGGGATGAAAAGCAGGCGGTCGAGCGAAAGATGCTCCATGGCATCGCGCGCCAGCACGAGATGCCCGTGGTGCACCGGGTCGAAGGTTCCGCCGTAAAGGCCAAGACGATCAGGCATGGGGGAGTCGGAGCGACAGTGCGCCGGAGATCAGAGCGTCAGAAGTTGGGCGCGACAGCAATCGGAAAAATCAGAAATCGAAAAGCCGGATAGGTCATCTTGCGTGGGTGTATGGAATGACGCAATCCTCGATCGGAGCCTTCGCTTTGGCGCGCCGGCAGTCCGGCACTTCGGTCTTCGGCACTCTGGCGCTCCGTCCTCGCTCACTCGACGGTCACGGCGCTGCCCACTGCGACCAGCTTGGCAAATTCGAGGATGTCCCAATTCGTCATGCGAATGCAGCCGTGGCTGCGACCTTCGACGAGCGTATGCGGCAGCGGGTTGCCGTGAATGCCGACGCCACTCTTGCTGGTCCCAGCCCAAAAGACTCCCACCGGGTTATTCGGCCCCGGCGGAAACATCGTGAAGTCGCTGCTTCGAATGCCCCGATTCAACATCTCATCATCCCAGCGAAACTTGGGCAGCTCCACCATGTTTACGATCTTCCATTCCCCCCTCGGAGTGGGAGTTGCCGGACCTCCGCAGGAGACCGGAAAATAGCCGAGCAACTTTCCGTTCGGAGCGGTGACTTCGAGCGTGCCAAGATCGGTGCGGATCCGTACCTGATTCTCCCGCGAGCCCGCACGCACACTGCCATTCGCGCGCAGTCGGGCGATCTGGAGCGGCTCGACATTTGGCACCCGCAACGTCAGGCCAGCGCGCAGATTGCCGTTCGTGTCGAAGCCGTTCAAGCGGGCGATCAAGTCGGGCGTACTGCGATAGCGTTCCGCCACGAGCTCGAGCATGAACTCATAGGGAAGATAATCCTGTTCCGCTTGCAGTTCCTTCGTCGCACCGATAACCCCCACATGCTTCGCGTCCTCGTCCGTAATCGTATAGGTGGTGACGGCGTTCGGCGCGGGCGGGATCTCGGTGAGCGTGGGCTTGAGGCCTAGATAGCGCGCGGCCGCCCGGCGCGTCAGCACACCATTCCGGCCGCTGATCTCACCCACGGAAAAACCCGACCGCACCAGCGTGAGCTGTTGCGCCACCCGGTGCTCCAGCGATCCGCCCACTCCCGAGGAACCGCCTTCGAAAGTGGCGCAGCCACCCAGCAGAAGCGGCAGAACTACGGCGAAAATGGCGAAGGCGCGAAACATGAGCGCGATCAGTCGCACAAGTGCGGCGAAGGCGAAAGGCTGCGCTGCCGACCCTCTTCCGGCTCTGGTCGCGTTACCAATTCGCGTCAACAATCCGTGTCACCAATCCACCGTTCCGCCCGGGTGCGAAGGTTGAATTATGAATCCATTGTATCAACTCCAGTCCCGAGCGGGCTGCACGCTTCGCGCTGGTCTGGCCACCGCCGCGATTGCCACGCTCTCGGCACTGCTTCCCGCTCCCTCCGTACAAGGTGCCGAGATGCGGGCGACGGTGCGGGACAGTTCCGAAACCCTGCGCGAGTTTCGCCGCATTCCGGAGAAAGCGATTCCCCGTCGCGTTCTTCGCGACGCCAAGGGCCTCGCCATCATGCGCGTCATCAAAGGCGGCTTCGTCGTCAGCGGACGAATTGGCGAAGGCATTGTGATCGCCCGTCTGCCCGGCGGCGGCTGGAGCGCTCCTTCGGCGATCGGCACCGGCGGCGCCGGCATCGGACCGCAAATCGGTGGCCAAGTCACGGAGTTCGTCTTCGTGCTGAATACGCGTGCGGCGGTCGATGCCTTCGCCCACGGCGGCAACGTGCAGTTCGGCGGCGCCTTAAGCGCGGTTGCCGGACCCTACGGTCGCACCGCGGAAGCGGGGGTCCTGCCCCTCGCAGCCGTCTATGCCTACAGCCGCAGCCAGGGTCTCTTCGTCGGAGCCTCGCTCGAAGGGACTATCCTCGTCGAACAAGCCGACAAGAACACAGCCTACTACGGCCGCGCGGTGCGGCCTGCGGATATTCTCAGCGGACGCGTCAATGCGCCCAGTGGGTCTGCAAAACTGCGCGTAGCAGCCGCCTACTAACTGCTTTCAAGCGAAATCCAAATCTCGCGCGCCCGACGGTGTCCCCGTCGGACGCGTTTGCGTACGGGCTTACGGCCTGAGCACGATTTTTCCAAACTGCTCCGCCCGTTCCATCGCTGCGAAAGCCGCGTTGCCATCCGAGAGTGCGAAGACTTTGTCGGCCACGGGCACGATCTTCTTTTCGCCGACGAACCCGATCATTTTAGAGAATTCCGCCGACGAGCCCATCGTCGAGCCCAGGAGCGAGACCTGTTTCCAGAACATCCGGCGGAGGTCGAGGTCCGGCGGGTTGCCATGGGTCGCGCCAAAGAAAGCGATGCGACCGCCAATCGCCGCCAAGTCGATCAGCTTGCCGAAACTCGCGCCGCCCGCGCTGTCGATCGTGACGTCGAAGCCGCTGGGACACATCGCCTTGGCTTCCTCGACCCACTTCTCGTGCCGATAGTTCACGCCGCCGCCGGCACCCAGTGCAACCGCGCGCGCGATCTTCTCGTCGGAGCCGCTTGTCACCCAGACGTGTGCCCCGGCCGCGAGCGCAAATTGCATGGCGAAGAGCGCTACTCCCCCACCCACGCCCGTGATGAGCACATTCTCGCCGGGCATGAGCCGCGCGCGGGTGAAGAGCGCGCGGTAGCCCGTGAGTCCGGCCAGCGGCAGTGCGGCCGCCTGCTCATCGGTGAGGTGCACCGGCCGTGGAAAGATTGCGTCAGCGGGAACTTTCACGTATTCCGCCAGCGTCCCATTATCCGGCAGACCCAGGATCTTGAAGGCCTTCCCCTGCGACGCGGGGTTCTCGCCCCAGTTCAAGCCGGGATTCATGATCACGTCCTGCCCCACGAGGGTGCGGTCGGCGCCTTCACCCACGCTCGCCACCACTCCGCAGCCATCGGAGCCCACCACGATGGGAAATTTCAGTCCCGCATAGAGACCCTTTTGAATCCAGAGGTCGCGATGATTCAGCGCCGCCGCCTTCACCTTCACAACAACCTCACCCGCCCCGGCCTTCGGATCGGGAATATCTTCATAGCGGAATGCTTCGGCTTTGCCGTGGAGAACGAGAGCTTTCATGTCGGAATCACACCGCGATTCCCCCGAATACGCAACTCTCAAAGTGACACTTCCTGCTTGCGGCGCCCGGTGTGTGGTCCGACGAATCGGCAATGAAACTCGTCCGCAGCTGCGCCGCGATGACCCGTCTTTCCGCGCATTGGGATAAGCCCGTGGTCCTTGTCCCCACGATGGGCGCCCTCCACGCCGGGCATCTCGCGCTCGTTCGCCGCGCGCGCACCCTCGCGCGACGGAGCGGGATGGTCGTGGTCTCGATTTTCGTGAACCCCTTCCAGTTTGGTCCGAAGGAAGATCTGTCGCGTTATCCCCGCCCCCTGGCGCGCGATCTCCGACTCTGCCGGGAAGCCGGCGTCGACCTCGTCTTCCAGCCCCAACCGGAAGACATGTATGCGCCGGATCGCAGTGTTTTCGTCGATGAAGACAAGCTTTCGCTCGGACTTTGCGGAGCCGCGCGACCGGGACATTTTCGCGGCGTCTGCACGGTGGTGGCCAAGCTCTTGAACCTCGTCCGGCCTGATACCGCCATCTTCGGGCAGAAGGATGCACAGCAGCTCGCCTTGATCCGGCGACTGGTGCGCGACCTGAACATCCCCGTGCGCGTCGTGGCCGCGCCCACCCACCGCGAGGCGGACGGCCTGGCCATGAGTTCGCGCAACGCCTATCTCTCGTTCGAGGAACGCTCCGAGGCACTCGCGCTTCGGCGCGCGATCCTGATGGGAGCCGGCGCCATTCGCGGCGGCGAACGCAAAGCGGCCAAAGTCCGCGAGCATATGCGAGTCGCGTTCGAGGCGGGAACGCAACTTGGGCGCATCGATTACCTCGAGGTTGTCGACGCAAATACCCTCGCGCCGCTGGACGTGATCCGCGGCGACGTACTGCTGCCGGGCGCCGCCTTTTTCGGACGCACGCGCCTGATCGACAATGAATCCCTGCGCGTGCCGCGGGGCGCATAAGAGACCGCCGCTTTACGCTTACCTCGGTCCCGCCCATCCCATCCCTACTCCAATCCCACGACAATCTGCACGCCTGGCCCGTGCACGCCTTCGATCAGGATGCCTTCCACGTCCGCCGTCTTCGACGGCCCGGTCACAAACACGATATTGGGATCGCCTCCCAATTTGGCGATGGCCTCGGGAATCGTGGCGTAGAGCTTCGCCCGCGGAAACACCGCCACATGCACCCAGGGCGTCAGCGCGCCGAGGCGTGAAGACGTACTCGCATCGCGGAGAATCACGGTTCCACTCTCGGCGATGCCGGCGTCCGCGCGCGTAATGCCAAAGGAATAATCGTCGACCCGCGCGCGGTCGAACTCCGTCTCGACGGTGAATCCTTCCCCGAGCGCTTCGGCAAAAACCGGCAGGAGCTCCGGGTCGCAGTACCCGCGAAGGCAGTCGTGTTCGCGGAGCCAGGTGCCAACTTCGCCCGCACTGGAAAACGCGATTCCGTTCACCAGCCGGACGCGCTCAACGAAGAGCTTCCAGCGATCTCCGCCTTCGGGGAAGAGCTGGTGCATGACCGCGGCATCGTCCGCGAATTCCGGATAGGCCGCGCGCTCCGTCAAAGGCGCGAGCGCGGCCCGCACGCGCTCGAGGATGGCGTCGCGGGCACTCATGTTCGCGCGGGTGCGACAACGTTCGGTCGCTTCGTCGCCAGGAGCTTCTCGCGGGCGACGAGGTAGAGAAAGAGAACCAGGGCTGCGAACGGGAGGAGCGAGAGCGCATCTGCGTTAGGCCCGGCAAAGATCGGATTATTCTCATTGGCCCAATGCTCGACCTTGCCGTCGAAGTCCACGAGCACTCCGGCAAGGAAGGCAATGACGATGCCGGCGATGGCGCCACCCGCGATGTAACCGGAAGCCAGTAGAACACCCGGGCTTTTGTCGGTCTCCGCGACAAACTGTTCTTCGGCGAGATTGGCATGGCTGGGCTGCTTCTTCCACCAACGGTCAACCAGCCAGCGGACCGCTCCACCGACAAAGAGGGGCATCGACGAAGAGATGGGCAAATAAACGCCGACGGCGAAGACCAATGAAGGCACTCCGCAAAGTTCCAGCACGATCGCGATCATCACACCGAGCAGCACGAGCGCCCATGGGAGCTTCCGGTCGAGAATACCTTTGATGATGTAGGAAACGAGCAGCGCCTTGGGCGCGTTAAACTTCTTCACTTCGGCCCCATCCGGCCACTTCTTCACCGTCCCGTTGATGCCGGGATCCACGAGCCATACCGCGGCGCCCTTTTCGTCCACCAGGTATTTCCCCGCGGGTCCGCCGACATCGTCGGTCTTGTGCCAGGAGAAGTAGCTTTTTTCGTCGTCCCGCGCCTGCCGGCCGTTGAGCGATTCGCGTTTGGTGAGCTTCGAGGGATCGGTGGTGAGGCCGGGCGCCGCTTCTGCAGCGGGCACATAAACCGTCGCGGCATCGTTCAGGCGCAGGAGAATCGGCCCGAGCACGATCGCGGAGGCAAAAGCGCCGATCAGAATCGCGTATTGCATCAGTTTCGGCGTGCTGCCGAGGAGGAATCCGGTCTTCAGGTCCTGGGAAGTCGTGCCGCCATTCGAGGAGGCGATACAGACAATCCCTCCGACGGAGAGCGCGGTGACGTAGTAAGGGCCTCCGGTCCAACCCACCGCCAGGAAGATCACGCACGTCAGGAGCAGCGTCGCGACGGTCATGCCCGAAATGGGATTCGAGGTCGAACCCACCTCGCCCGTGATCCGCGAAGAAACGGTCACGAAGAGGAAGCCGAAGAGCACGATCATGAGCGCGCCCAGCAGGTTCATGTTGAGCGAAGGCGACATCATGATCACCGCAAGCAGCACGAGCACGCCGATCCCGACGAACTTCATCGGCAAATCCTGCTCGGTGCGAGAGGCCGCCACCAGCGGGCCCTCTTCCCGCGCGAAACCCACGTCCTTGAGCCCGGCCTTGATGCCGTGCCAGATCGTGGGGAGCGAACGCAACAAGCTGATCAAACCGCCCGCCGCCACCGCACCGGCGCCGATATAGAGCACGTAGGCTCCGCGAATGTCGTCCGGTCCCATCGTCGAAATCAAGACCTTGCCCGGCGCAACCACTCCAGTCAGCGAATCGCCGAAGAACTTGATGAGCGGGATGAGGACGAGATAGGAAAGCACGCCGCCCGCGGCAGTAATCGAGGCAATACGCGGCCCGATAATGTAGCCAACGCCGAGCAGTTCGGGCGAGGCCTCGATCGCGACGGATCCGCCTTTGAGCGGAGCGCTGAAGATGTAGCCCGTCGTTTCCTTCCAGAGGCGAAAAGCGTTGTCCGCGATCTTGTACAACAGGCCGATCCCGAACCCGGTGAAGATGGCCTGTGCGCCGGGCGAGCCTCCGAGTCCGGCGGCGGCCGCGGCGCGCGTTTCCTCCTGGGCAGAGGGGGATGACTGCCGGCGATCCTCCACATTCGATCCCGCCTTGAGCACGGCCGCGCACGCGGTGCCCTCGGGATACTTGAGGTTGCCGTGTTCCTTTACGATGAGCGCCCGGCGGAGGGGGATCATCATGAGGATGCCCAGCAGGCCCCCGAGGACCGCGACCAGCATCACGCGCGTAAGTTCGAGATCGAAGCCGAGAATCAGGATCGCCGGCATCGTCACGCCGAGCCCGAAAGCGATCGACTCCCCCGCCGAGCCCGCGGTTTGCGTGATGTTGTTCTCGAGAATTGTCGAATCCCGCAGACCCAGCTTGGACAAGCCCCGAAAGAGCGCGAGCGCAATGACCGCCACCGGGATCGAAGCGCTGACGGTGAGGCCCACCTTAAGCACAAGGTAGAGCGAGGAAGCGCCAAAGATGATGCCTAGGATCGTTCCCGTGAAAACCGCTCGAAAAGTAAACTCCCGCATCGAGGTCGTTTCGGCGGGAATGAACGGCTCGAACACTTTGGGTGTGGACATGGGATAGATGGTGTCGGGAAACAGTGGCCAAGACTCGCGCAGGGGAACGCGATGGGCTTTTAGCGGCACTCCTATGACACGGCAAGCGCGAGGATGGATCCGGTCAGGCTAGAATCGATTCCACCAGCGCCAGCAAGCGCCGCCGCAGCGGCTGCGCGCGCTCAGCGAAGGCGCGCTGGGCCGTTTCGTAATCCGCCCGGCCCTCGGGCGTTTCGATCGGCACCGGCTCATACCCGAGCCCGCGCAAGTCGTACGGACTGGCGCGCATGTCGAGGGTGCGAATCTCGCGGGCGAGCGCAAAGCAATCGGCCGCAAGTTCGGAGGCACAAAACGGCGCGAGCTTCTGCGACCACTTGAAGAGATCCATGTTCACATGCAGGCAGCCGCGCTGGTCGAGTTCGCGCTGGGCGGGACGCGTGGGTTGGAGGCGGTTCAGCGGACGCGCCGCCGGCGTGAAGAAACGGAAGGCATCGAAATGCGAGCAACACACCGGCTGCCGCTCCACGATGCGGGCGAGTTCGTCGCGTTCGAAGCGCAGCGGCCAGGCTGCGTGCCGCGTGTCCGCCGCACGATAGACCATCGCCCACTCATGCAGTCCGAAACAGGCAAATTGCGGCGTCCGCTCAAGCGTCGCACCGAGCAGGCCCCGGATCCAACCCATCCCCTCGCGCCTTCTCGCCGGGAGCAGGGCGGGGTCCGCGGTGATGCCGGCCGGAGTTTCGACATAAAGGGGGGAAGCGAGAAACTCCCGCGCCGAATCACCCGCGAGTGCCACTCCCAAACCCGGATGCCACCGGCGGAGTAACGCCGGCGCACTGGCATAGTAATCGAAAAGGAAGTCATCCACCGGGTGCTTCTCGCCCCGGGATTTCCGCGCAAGCCGCGGCTCGACCCACGGGCCGACCCGCGCCTCGTGCGCCGCCCGCTGTCGATGCCACGCGCGCTCGTCGAGCCGCTGGGCCGGGACCGGGGTCTGAACGCAACTCATGACCCCTCGAGCATACGCAAATTCGCCAAACCCGGAATTCCTAAGGCTCGCAGCGCTCCAAAGTCTGTCAGCAGAATTCCTGAGAAAACCTCTGCCCATGCTCCCTGGTCCACGACCCTTCCGCCCGGCAAACCGAATTCCCCGTATTGCGTCGCGCTTCCGTGCCGCTACATTTGGCCGCTGTTATGGAAACACCAACCCTCGCGGAAGCACTGCTCAACGTCATCAACGACTACGTCGATGAAGAGGATCTGGGTCTGGCGGAGGTTCTCGGCTCACTCGAACTCGTGAAAGCCGACCTGCTCCGGCAGGCCGAGGAGGAGGAGTTCGACGACGAGCCTGACGACCGGAATACCGGCCGGAATTAGGCGCTGCGATCCTCCACCCAACTCGTCGCGGATGACCATCCTCGATCAAGAATTCGTCGACCTCCCCACCGCGAAGGGGCCGATGCGCACGCATCTCTTCCGCCCCCAGCGCGCGGGGCGCTGGCCGGGAGTCTTGCTCTATTCCGAGATTTTCCAGGTCACCCTGCCGATTCGACGGCTCGCCGCCATGCTCGCGGGTCACGGGCTCGTCGTCGCCGTGCCCGAGGTTTATCATGAGTTCGAGCCCGCCGGGACTGTGCTCGGCTACGACACCGCCGGCGCTGATCGCGGCAACGAGCTGAAATACACCAAGGAACTCGCGAGCTACGATGCGGACGCGCGCGCGATCATCGACTTCCTACCGCTGCAGAGTTACTGCAACGGCGCCCTCGGCGCTTTCGGGGTTTGCCTCGGCGGACATCTCGCGCTGCGCGCTGGCTTGAATCCGGAGATTCGGGCGACCGCCTGTTTCTATCCCACGGATGTCCACAGCCATTCGCTCGGGGCGGGCAAGAACGACGATACCCTCCAGCGCCTCGGCGACGTGCGTGGCGAACTGCTTTTCGGCTGGGGCCGGCAGGATCCCCACGTTCCGCCGGAGGGCCGGCGCATTATTTACGACCGCCTCGCCGAGCTCGATCTGCCCTTCGAGTGGCACGAGTTCAACGCTGCCCACGCTTTTCTGCGCGACGAGGGTCCGCGGTATAATCCGGCGCTCGCGCGCGTCGCCATCGGATTGGTGAAGGAGTTCTTCGATCGCGGACTGCGCGGTTGAGCATCGGCGCTGTTGCCGGCGCGCAAAGTCGCCCATTCGTCGTGACACCCCACCGTCGTCGGGGCAGTCTCCGCGCGATGAAGTCATTCTTGAGATTTGCCGCGTTGGCTCTCGCCTCCATCGGGATCGCCGGATGCAACGCCCCGGGAGGCGCCCCGCTCGCCGCGAACTCTGCCGCCGCCGGCGCGTCCGCGGGAAGAGTGGGCGCGGAAGCGGCGGCCCGCAGCGCGCCCGCCCAGCCGCAGGATCGTCCCGGTCTTGGCACTGGCTACGGCGAACGGAGGGAATCGCGCGTGCGCGAAACGGCTTTTGCGCGAGAGAGCCAGTCGCGCCCCTGGACGCAGATCAAGATCTTCTACAACGACAGCGCGGGAGTCTCAGCAACCCGCGAGCGCACCTATTGGGCCGACTCCGCCAAATCGCGCGACGGCCTCGTCAACGTCTCGCTCCGGGGCGAAGGCAAGCGCCGCCTGCGCATGAGCGCCGCGGGCCGTTTCTTTTCCGAGCCCGATTACTACGTCGAGGGCCGTCCCGGCGAGCGGTACTCGATCGCGATCGAAAATCGCTCGGATGTGCGGATGGAATTCGTCGTCTCGGTGGATGGAATCGACGTCATCGACGGCCGCCCCGCCGCGTTGGAGAAGCGCGGCTATCTCGTGGAACCGAACCGCACCATCGTGATCTCCGGCTGGCGCACAGGCCTGGATGCCGTGGCCGCCTTCAAGTTCACTTCCGTGCGGGATTCCTACGCCCAGCGCACCACCGGAGACGCGCGCAATGTTGGCCTCATCGGCATCGCCGTCTTCCCCGAGCGCGGCGCCGATCCACGCCCCTACCTCGAGCGCGAACAAAAGCGCCGCGAGCGCGCGAATCCGTTTCCGGGCGATCGCCCCGGCGGCTTCGCGCAGCCGCCGCCGCGGTGAGCACCCGCTGGGCAATGAGGTTGTCGCCTTTGACGGGAATTTTCTCACACAAAGACACAAAGGCACGAAGGGGAATGAAGGGAAGAAGGTAGGGGTGGAAGCGAAGAAGCTGAGCGAAGAACACGCGCGTGATCGTCCTGATCGATGCACACGGGATTCCCCGGACATCTCGGCGCACCCAGCGCCTCGACTTTTCCCTTCCGGCCTCCGGCGCTCCAATCCATCCATCGCCGCAAGCGCAACTTATTCGTCCTCAGTCCTCTGTCCTCAGTCCTCAGTTCTCAGTCCTCTGTCCTCTGTCCTCTCTCCTCTATCCTCTATCCTCTGTTCTCTGGCGCTCTGGCGCTCCGGAATCCGGCCTCCTACTCGTCCTCTTCCTCGAAGTGACCATTCGACGAAGTCGCAATAAGAACGGCGGACGATTTCTCGCCCGCCGTTCTTTGTCCTCAACCGCCTCCCGCTACTGTCCCGCACTCCCCGTTGAGTGCGCAGCCGCCGCCGGATTCCCCGCCCCGGTCACCGTCACCGTCGACGGCGCCGTGCTGCCATTCCCGCTGACCGGCATCGCGCCCGCTTTCGGGCGGCGCCGACGCGTCGTGCGCCGCACCTGCTGGCTCAGGCCCACCTCATCGCCGAACCGCGCTCCCACCTGCAAGGCCGCCCGTGCCGCCTGTGTTCTCCGCTGGAATTCCCGGCTCACCAGCGTCTCGGCATCCTCCACCTGGAGGAGCGCATTCCGCATGCGCGCCGCCTCGGCTCGAATCCGATCCCGCACCGCATCCAACCCCGCCAGCGTCGCCGCCGTCTCGGCGGGGACCGAACCGGCAAACTGCGCCGACAGGTCCTTCACCTTATCCGCGCGGGCAATGTCGCCCCGCGCCTGGAGCCGGTATCGCGTTCGCTCCGCCGCTCCAATGCTCAGGAACGGCTGAAGAATGCTCTCCAGCACGACCGTCTGCGCTTCCAGCGTCTCCAACGCCCCCGGGGCCACGCCCAAGGCGGCGAGGATGGCCTCGACGCCCTTCAGCGTTCCCACCGAAGTGGAAACCAGGGTTTTCTTCTGTTCCGGTGCGCTGTTGCCAGCACCCGGGGCGACCGGCGCGACATCTTGCGACGCCCCACCACTATTTTCTTTCTCCGTATTATTCACGGTATTCTCCTTCTTTTACTGAGCATTCCCAAACAGCTTGATATTGTTAGAGAATGCGTTATGGTTGGGCATGGCGCGAATCAGCAAGAAGGTTGTATCCGGCAAAGCCGAGCGGATGGAGCGGCGGCGGATGGAGGCGGGGGAACTGCTGGAGAA
>JBBRQH010000045.1:0-42162 GCA_038226705.1 Chthoniobacterales bacterium
GTTGGGGTTGACTAAAGATTATTTGTCGAGCACGAGCTCGAGCCGGCTGTCTACGCGCATGTTGCCGGCGCGTTTTCGGGCCAGGGTGTCTATCGTGCTCTTCTCCGCGATGGAGGTCACCGGTCCCCGCAGCGTGATGGTGTTTTTCCCGGTGATGACCTTGACGTTTTTGGCGGTCGTCGTGAGCGAATCGTCCGCCATGATGGCCTTGCGGATGTCGGCGGACACTTGGAGGTCAGCGGTGCATTCGACTGATCGAAGGGGGTCACCGTCTCTCCGCTGCGGTCGGCGCGATTACGATCCGTGTTTGCTGCATCTGCCGCGGATTTGGGTTCTTCGGCGAGCAACAAGGTTGTGCTCGCGGCGAGGGCAAAGAAGTTGGAAAAAAGTTTCTTGCTCATGGTCACGGCATTTCGCGCCAAGCCGCCGAGGCGGATGGACGGCGGGTACTTCAAAGATTTGCAAATCCCTCAACGCAAATGGGACGCCGGTGGGAACGCGCCGCTCGAGCGCAGAAACTTACGCCGCTGAATCCCGCGCGATTCCAATCGCGGGTTATGACAGACAGCGGGTCGGCGGAGGTTCGCCTCTCGATTCTCGCCTACCTATCAGGGCGGCGACTGCGCGATCATCTTGTTCACCAAGGAGAGAACGCGGGCGCTCGCTGCGCTCACTTCCGTCGCGAGGGTACGGATGGTTTCATCTTCCGACATGGCGGCGTGCGCTTGTAGGCGCTGCGCGCTTTCGTGCAAGGTGTCGAGCTGCCCTTTTAGATCGCGGGATATGAGGCCCAGCAAAAGGTCGTGTTCCTGGGCCCGGCCGCGCAGTGCATCTTGCCCCTGCTTGAGGGCCAGGTGCAGGCGCACCCTGGAAAGCAGCTCCGCCTTGCTGAAAGGCTTTGTCACGTAGTCCACTCCTCCGCTTTCGAGCCCTTCGACGACCAAGTTCTTATCGTCCGCTGCGGAAAGAAAAATGATCGGCACGTTCGCGAATTCCGCCTGCGCATGAATGCGGCGGCACGTCTCGATCCCATTCATTCCAGGCATGAGCACATCGAGCAGGACGAGATCGGGCCGGCGTGCCGACATCCGCTTCAAGGCCTGCTCACCGCTGGTCGCCGGGATGATATCGAAGCCCAGGAGATCAAGCAGCGTTCCAACGACTTGCACATTCGATTCCTGGTCATCCACTACCAGAATCGTCGTGCGGGGTGCGGCGGTAGACGGCGGCGTATTCATGGTGCGAAAGACATATCAGACGCGTTGCCTCCCGCTCTTCAACGCGAATTCGCCAGGTGGACGATTTCCTTCGTCGAGGCAGCGATCACTTAGGTTTCCATCGCCGCCCGCGGAAAGATCAGGGTTGTCGTCAAACACAGCGTCGTTGCCTCCAGTTTGCGCTCAATCGTACCGCCGAGCCCTGTGACGACTCGCGCCACTTCCCAAAGCCCGAGACCGGCGCGTTCCTTGATGCTGGACCGAAACGGCGCTTGACCCCACTCCGACACATCCGCGTTTTGGCGCAGATTCTCGACCTGTCTAAATTCGACTGTCTCACCCGCAACTCTCCCGGCACAGCACACAAGCCCTTCGGGCAATCCGTGATCCCGGGTATTCGCAAAGAGTTCCCGGAAGACCCGCGCCATCGCCATGAGGTCCACCATGATCGCTTCCTCACGAAAAGCAGCGTCCCATTCGATCCGGGAGACGAGATCCCTCGCCTCGTCCTGCCAGACCGCCATCAGATCGGCAGCCCGCATTTGCATGCTGCTCAAAGCGGGAATTTCGAAGCGGGCCGCCAGGCTGCGCAATCTTTCCGCCGCTGCGCGCGTCTTGGCTTGAATTCGCCCAAGTGATTCGCCGGCGTCCGAATCTTTCAGCATGGGCGCGAGATACGAAACCTCGAGGTCGGCGGCATTAAGGTCATTGCGGATCCGGTGCGACAGCTCGCGAAAGAACCGCGCAAAATCGCGCCAGATCATCTCGCCCGGCGCCGACGGCGGAATAGGGGTGTCAGCAGTGTCCATATAATGACATAAACGTTAATGGGTTGACTCTTTCAGCCCCTAGCATGGGCGGTTTCCAGAGTAACAGGGGGTTGGCATGGGTTTGGCAAGGAGGAGTGGGACACAACTCGAACCCCAATTCTCGAAAACATGATTTCCAACCTTGATTCGACAAACGCTTCGTTCTTCACCAGCGCAGCTCTCGAGCACACCGATGAGCAGCTGATCCTGCAGATCGCGGACGGAAACGAAGCGGCGTTGCGCACTCTTTATTCCCGCCACGCGGGTCTCGTCCGCACGATCGCCTATCGGGTGATGAACAACGATCATGACGTGGACGATATCGTACAAGATCTCTTCCTCGAAGTGTGGAATCAAGCGGATCGCTTCCGAGCATCCAAGGGAACTGGGGTCGCCTGGATTTCCACGCTGGCACGCCGTCGTTCGATCGACCGGCTTCGCCGCAAGCAGGCCTATCTCCGCGCCACCGATCGCTTTCGCCTCACGGCCGAAAAGGATACAGTAGTTTTCGCGCCCCAGTCGGCTGACGAGAATGCAGTGCTGACCGACCGAGCGGACGCGCTGAAAAAAGTTCTCGCGACTCTTCCGCCCGCTCAACAGCAGGCCTTGGAGCTCTGCTATTACAGCGGCTTGAGCCAGCGCCAAATCGCAGCCAAGACCGGCATTCCGCTCGGCACTATCAAGACTCGTCTCGAGCTTGCGGTGCGCAAGGTTCGCGAAGCGGTGAACGCCAGCGGATCGCCCGCCGAGTGGGCTTTCATGCGCGCCTAAAGGTCAAACTTTAAACGTCGCAGTCGTTCCGACGGCGACGCTTCCGCCCGTATCGTCGGCAATTTCGATTGCTGGCGGTGACGGGCGGGCACGTTTAGCGGCCCGCCGGTATTAGGGGGCGACAGTGCTGACCAAAATCGACCGCCTCGCCACGGATGACAGCGGCGGCAAAGCCGCCTCAATTGACAGCGCCGTGCGGGATATTTCCCGCTCCAGACGCCCGCGGGAATACGAGCTAATATTATTTCTTGATATGACCGCTCACGAGCTTGGTCATCTCGAACATGCTCACCTGGTCCTTGCCATCGAAGACCGCTTTGAGCTTCGCGTCGGCATTGATCAGGGTCTTCTTCGTCGCGTCTTGAAGCTTGTGCTTGCGGATGTAGACCCACAGCTGTTTGACGACCTCGGTGCGAGGCATCGGCTCAGTGCCTACAACGGCTGCAAGCAGGGCGTCGGGATGAACGGGTTTCGCAAAACCAGTGGCTGGCTTCTTGGCGGCGGGCTTCTTGTCGGAAGATTTGGCGGTTGGCATAAGCACTGCATGTAGAGAGAACCGCGCGATTTGCAAAAGGGGATGCTGTCTTTGGGCCGATGTTTTGCCGACGGCCTTACCGCGAAGCGCGCACCGGTTTCCAATTTTCGCGGCAAAACGGCATTCTCCATTGCGTCCGTCCTCGGGGTTTTGTTACGTTTCCGTGACAATCGTGATCGTCACCCGGCGCATTGCGAGTGGCCCCTTGTTCCCTTTCGGCGATCTCGCCGCGTTCACGTGTCTCAACCTGCCGCACTTTCTTCCGCCCCTTCGAAACCGCCCGGACTCGTCGGCGACATTTGGGGTGGCTTTGCGGCCATGCTCGTCGCCCTGCCTTCGGCGATTGCGTTCGGCGTCGCCGTCTACGCGTTGCTGGGAATGGACTACGTCGCCTTCGGCGTTCGCGCCGGCATTCTTGGTGCCATTGTCCTCGGCCTTGTCACCTCCGCCATCGGCGGATCTCCCCGCCTCATTTCCGCCCCCTGCGCGCCCGCCGCCGCCGTGCTTGCCGCCCTGATCGGCGAATACCTCGGCGCCACCCGGGGACCCGCTACTCCGGAACGCATTCTCGTCCTGCTCGCGCTCGTCGCTTTTTTTTCCGGTGCTCTGCAAATCATCTACGGTCTCCTCGGCGGCGGAAAGCTTATCAAGTATATTCCGTATCCGGTTGTCTCCGGCTATCTCAGCGCGGTTGGCGTCATCATCTTCCTCGGGCAACTCCCAAAGTTTCTTGGCCTCGCAAAAGGAGTGGCGCTCGGCACCGGGGTTGTCTCTCCCGATCTCTGGCAAATGCCGGCGGTGCTCGTGGGAGTCGTCACCATCGCCGGCGTCCTGCTCGCCCCCAAGGTCACCCGGCGCGTGCCAGCACCCATCCTCGGACTCATCGCGGGAGTCGCCGCGTATTTCCTCCTCGCTTTCAAACTCCCCGAGCTGCTTCAGCTCGATCACAACAAGCTCGTCATCGGCCCCATCGGCGGCGATCTCCGCTCCGTCTTCGCCGGGCTCTCCGCTCCGTGGTCCGCGCTCACGAGCCTTCGCTTCGCGGACGTGACCGCCCTCGCGATCCCCGCCATCACGCTCTCCGTTCTGCTCTCGGTCGATACGCTCAAGACGTGCGTTGTGGTCGATGCCCTGACGCGCAGCCGGCACAATTCCAATCGTGTGCTCCTCGGCCAGGGGATCGGCAATCTTTCGTCGGCCTTTGTGGGAGGATTTCCCGGCGCCGGCACGATGGGTGCGACGCTGGTGAATCTCGACAGCGGCGGTCGCACGCGGCTCTCCGGCATGCTCGAGGGCGTCTTCGTCCTCCTCGCCTTTCTCGTCTTCGGCACGTGGATCGCGTGGGTGCCGGTGGCGGCCCTCGCGGGCATCCTCCTCGTCGTGGCCGTACGCATGGTTGATTGGGGCAGCTTTCGCCTGCTGAAACAGAAAGCGACCGTCCTGGATTTCTGCGTGATCGCCACGGTCGTAATCGTCGCTGTCGCCACCAACCTCATCGCCGCGGCCGGCGCCGGCGTGGCACTCGCCATCGTCCTTTTCCTGCGCGAGCAGATCCAGAGTTCCGTGATCCTGCGCAAGGTCTCGGGGGCGGAACTCTCCTCCCAGCAACACCGGCTCCCTGAAGACCAGGCCGTCCTCAAGCGCTGCGGCACCCAGACCACCATTTGCGAATTGCAGGGAAACCTTTTCTTCGGCACCACCGATCAACTCTTCAATGAACTCGAGCCCGACCTGAAGCGCTGCCGGTATCTCGTGCTCGATCTTCGCCGCGTGCGCTCTGTCGATTTCACTGCCGCCCATTTGCTGGAGCTTTTCGAGGCCATGCTCGCCGACCGCAAAGGCTACCTGATCTTCAGCCGGCTCCCGGCCAGCCTGCCCACTGGGCGCGATCTGGAAGCGTACTTCACCCACGTCGGCGTGATCTGGCGGCGCCCGAACGTCCGCAAATTTGAAACTCTGGATGACGCTCTGCAATGGGCGGAAGATCGGATTCTGGAAGAGGAGCGCCCGGATCGCGAGGGCGACGAAACTCCGCTCGAGTTGGAGGAGTTCGATCTCCTCCGGGAATTCGTAGCCGATCAAACGGTCGCCAGCGTGGCGGCTTGCGCGGTGGAGCGTTCCTTCACGCCCGGCGCCACCATCTTCGATTTCGGCGGGGTCGGAGACGAAGTCTATCTCCTCCGGCGAGGAATCGTCCGGATTGTCATGCCCCTCGAAAAAGGAGGTCACCACAACCTCGCCTCGTTTGGCCGCGGCGATTTCTTCGGCGAAATTGCCTTCCTGGATGCCGCCACCCGCACGGCGACAGCCGTGGCAACCACGGCAGTCGACGTCTACGTGATCTCTCGCAAAAAATTCGACGAAGCGTCCCGGCATGACCCTATCGTCGGGGTCAAGGTCTTCGCCCGCCTCGCCCGAGCTCTCGCCCTGCGGTTACGGCACACCGATCTCGCGATGCGCGGTTTATACGAATGGTGACTGGCGGCCGCTCGCGCCCCGTCACGGTGCCATCATTTATCGAGCGCGAGCTCGAGCTGGCTGTCGATCCGCATGCTTCCAGCCGCTTTGCGCGCGATGGCGTCCACCGTGCTCTTCTCGGCAATGGACACCACGGTTCCGTGCAGGATGACCGTGTTGTTCGCAGTCACAACGCGGATCAGTTTTGCACTGGCAGATAAGGAGTCTTCCGCCTTGATGGCCTTGATGATGTCCGCGGTGATTTGCAGGTCGGCGGGCGCGCCGGATTGTTCCGTTGTGACGCGCGTGCTGTCGGCACCGCTTGTGCCGCTCGGCCCGGCCGGCTTGATTTCTTCGGCCGTCAGCAGCGCGGTACTCGCAGCAAGGGCGATGACGGTGGGGAGGATTCGGATTCGCATATCGTAAAGGGGTTGTGCACCAATTGTTCGCCGCTGCCACAGGGCGCGGATGTGTCAGGGCCCGAGCGCGCCGCCCGGCTGAGCGCGAAGTAAGAGCCGGAGGGCCCTCGCTCGAACGAGGGGATTCCGCGTCACGCGGACGCCGTTTTGCCCAGGCGCGAGAACCTCGGCCCGCCCAGACCGCAAGGTGGGGCGCCCGAAGGCAATCCTTGCGGCTCAATCCCGGCGGGAAGCTCCTGGGAGCAACGTCGGGCGCGATTGCTCCTGATCCCTCACAGCTCCGGTTTGACGAGCTCCCATACGGGTGTCAGGACCTTCTCGGTTAGTGGGCGTTTTTCCCATTCCTGAAACGAAATGCGCCGTGAGTTTGTCAGGTCATTCCGGAAGATGGCGCTATGCTTTTGGGCAAAGGTTTGATCCAGCACGTTGAGATTCGCCTCATCATTCAGCCGCATGGAGCGGTTGTCGAAGTTGGACGAGCCGACGGAAACCCACAGGTCATCAATGATGAGCAGCTTCGCGTGAATCATCGTGTGCTTGTACTCGTTTATTTCCACCCCCGCCTCCAGGAGCGGACCCCAGCCCGCGCGCGAGGTCGCGCGCGTGATTTTCGAGTCAATCTGACGCCCCGGCGCGATGACCTGGATGAGCACCCCACGTTTGCGCGCGGCAATCAACTCCTGCACGAGTAATTTGTCCGGCACAAAATACGGACTTTCGATCTTGATGCTGTGCCGCGCGCTCGCGAGCGAGAGCAGGAAAAGTAACCGCATGTTCGGGTTGCCGCGTCCCGGCGAACTCTTGGTCGCGCCCGCCAGGATGTTGCCCGCACGGCGCAGCGGCGGGAAGAAATCGTTTCCGTGCAAAACCTCGCCGCACGACTTGATCCAGTTGTCCATGAAGACCCCCTGAAGCTGCGCCACCGCCGGGCCTTCGATCCGGTAATGCGTGTCGCGCCAATGGTCCGAATCTTCGGCATGCCCGAGCCAGAGGTCGGCAATTCCCACCCCACCGGTGAATCCGATCTTTCCGTCCACGATGAGGAGCTTGCGGTGGGTGCGATTGTTGAGGCGGCGCGGGTCGTACCAACGCAGGGGGTTGTAACTGACGATCTGCACTCCCGCGTCGTGCATCGTTTTCCGATCGGCCGCGGACATCGTTAACGATCCCTGCCAGTCAAGGATGGCACGGACTTGAACGCCCGCCCGCGCGCGTTCCGCAAAAGCGTTGGCAAACTCATGCCCGATGCCGCCAGACCAATAAACATAGGTTTCGAAATTGATCGTTCGCCGTGCTCCGCGAATCGCGGAGAGCATCGCGGGAAAGATCTGATCTCCGTTCAGGAGCATTGTGGTGCGATTGCCCGGGAGCAGGGAGGGACCCAGCAACGACTCGACCGAGCGTCGGAATTGCGGATCGCGGACCGAGTAGAGCGACGTGATCGGCTTGCGGACCTCGTTCTTTTCCTTGTTGGCGCAGCCTCCCAAACCCAAACCCACGATCGAAAGAGCGAGCCAGCAATGTGATAAAGAGAAAAGGGCGCCGGAGCGGGTCTGGAGATTCATCGGAGATTCGTTCGCGCGCACAGTTACTTGCGGATGTGTGCGCGCCTCGGCGCGCCTCTTTTGGGGCCCGGGCCAAAAGGCGCAGGCGTGCCCCGCGCTCCTTCTCCTTCTCAACCTCCGCTCTTCACCTTGGCTCGGTAGGCGTCGAGAATTCGGTGCATCCAAGGTCCGGACGGTTCGGACAATCCATTGCTGTTCTTGATCTGGTAGGGCTGGCCCGAAAGCGAACTCTTCGAGGCGATGCCATCAATGAAATCCTCCGCCGTTTTCACGCGCTCCCCTGCGTAGTTCAGCTTCATGCGGAGGTGGGCGATAGCCTCCGGCGCCGCGTAGGCCGTGCCGTTGCGGATAAATTGCGCGTTCGAATGCGAGATGGCGCTAAGCACGACTTCAATCTCCCGATTGGCCACTTCATCACGCGCAGATGCCGTAACCGAGAGAAAGCCGAGGGCGAGAAGAAGGCTGAGGCTGCGAATAAACATGGGGAAAGGATTTTCGACGGTGGATCTGCCGGGGTGTTCAAACCATTCGTATCTCGACCCTGCCGCGCGCTTCCTCGTGCTGTTGCCTATCTTGCCCCTCCAGCACCGGAGTGATTGGGTGTCGACAATGGAAACCGCCGCTCCCACAGACGTTGAGCCACCCGAGCCGCGGTGGCTGGCCTTTGCCGCTTTGCTCGCCACCGCCGGCCTCAACGCCGCCCTCCCCGAAGCGCTGAGCGTCGGGCCGCGCTGGTTGCTGCCCGCCACCATCGTGGCACTGCTCCTGCCCTCGCTCATTTCCCACCGGATGGGCAGCCACGCGCTCAACCAGATCGTTGGCACCGTGACGAATGCGCTCATCACCTGCGGGCTTGTCGGATCGTTGATTCTCCTCGTGGTTGCCCTCCCCGGAAAGAAAGAGTCACCCATCGAACTTTTGCGCTCCGCGGCGGCCCTTTGGGCGACGAATATACTTGTCTTCGCGCTCTGGTATTGGCGTCTCGACGCGGACGGCCCCCGCGCCCGTTTCGAACGTGGCGGGCATACGGAGGGGGCCTTCCTCTTTCCCCAAATGACGCTCATCGTAAAATCCGCGGACTCGCCTGACTGGCGGCCGGGGTTCGTGGATTACCTCTTTCTCGCCTTCAACACGGGCACGGCATTTTCGCCGACCGACACGCCCGTCCTCTCGCCTTGGGCCAAAGCCTTGACTATGTTCCAGTCGGTGATTGCGCTCACGACAGTCGCGGTGCTCGTCTCTCGCGCGGTGAACATCCTCTAGCCCTCCGCTTCAGGGCGCGCCCAGCGGCACCCCGAGGCGCTTCAGTTTCGCGTAGAGCGTTGGCCGTGGGATCCCGAGCGCCTCTGCCGCGCGCTTTTTGTTCCCATGCGACCGCCGCAGCGCATCGAGCAGCACGCGGCGCTCATTGTCGTGCAGCGTTCCACCGGAGGATGCAGGGCCGTCAGGTCCCGCCGGCTCAGGCGCGGTGGTGGCGAGCTCCGGATGGCGGAGCTCCCGCGGGAGATGGGCGGCTTCGACCACGGTGGAATCGCCGAGCACAAGCGCGTGCTCGATGGCATTCTGGAGTTCGCGTACGTTGCCCGGCCAGGAATAGGCGCGCATCATTTCCAGCGCCTCGGCCGAAAGCCTGGCCAGCGGCCGGTCGAGGCTCTTGGCGAATTGGTGGAGAAACGTATCGGCGAGTTTCGGAATGTCCTCGCGGCGCTCGCGCAGCGGGGGAATTTCAATTTCGAAGGTCTTCAGGCGGAAGTACAGATCCTGCCGAAGCTTGCCCTCGCGCACGGCTTGCGCCGGCGGACGGTTGCAGGCCGCCACGAGACGGAAGTCTGCCGGCAGGTTCTTCGTCGTGCCCAGCGGCCGAAACTCGCGCTCCTGCAATACGCGGAGGAACCGCGTCTGCAGTTCGACCGGCATTTCCGTGATTTCATCGAGGAAAAGCGTGCCGCGGTTCGACTCCGAGAGCATGCCCGGAAAGGCCGTCATCGCCCCCGTGAACGCACCCTTGGCGTAACCGAAGAGTTCGGCCTCGATCATGTTCGGGGGAAACGCTCCGCAGTTCAATTTCACCATCGGCCCCTCCGCGCGCTTGCTGCGCCGATGGACCTCCGCGGCGAAAACCTCCTTGCCGACGCCACTCTCGCCAGTCAGCAGCACATTTGCCTCACTCGGCGCGACCCGCGCCACGAGTTGGTCCACTTCCCGCATGCGCCGGCTGATGGCCACCGGGGCCAGGCGCTCCTCCGCCTCCCGAAGCTTCCGCTCCAATTGATCTTTTTGCGCCCGCAACGTCTTCGCCTCCCGCACCAAGTCCCCTTGCTCGAGCGCGCGACGGACGAGGCTGAGCAACTCCTCCATCGCGAAAGGCTTCGAGAGAAAATGGAATGCGCCCATCTTGATCGACTCGATCGCATTCGAAAGCGTGTCGTTCGCCGTCAGGATCATCACCGCGGTCGCGGGATGCTCGGCCCGCAGGTGGCGCAACACGTCGAGCCCGGATTCGTCCGGCAGGCCCAGATCGAGCAGCACGAGATCGGGCTTCAATTCGGCCACCTTCTTCTTTCCTTGCGACGCGTTCGGCGCCGCTTGCACGCGAAATCCGTGCCGCTCGAGCACGGCGCTCAGCGTCAGCTGCGTCGCGCGCTCGTCGTCGATGATGACTATGGACTTTTCGGGCACAGACATGCCTACGCGCGTCGCGTGTCCCGGGCAACCCTGTCGAGCAACACGCCGCAGGCTGAGGGCCTACCCGCGTACAACCGCGGCGCCTGTCACCCGCGAAATGTTTGGGTATGGATACAATCGATGCCCTCTCGACGCTGGATCACTTGATCGAAGCTTGCCGCGCGTCCCAAAAGGCGTTCCGCAATGCCACCATTGCGGCCGATTCCCTCGACCTGAAGATAGCCTGCTCCCAGATCGCGGCGAAACGCGGAGAGTATGCTGTCGCGCTGGATGCCATGGGCCCGTGTCTCGGTCGCAATCTGGAGACGAGCCCGACGATTCACGATTTTTTCGGTGATGCCTGGCTCGATTTGACGCCCGCCTTCGCGCATGCCGACGACGCGGCTGTCCTCGAAGAATGCGAGCAGGCCAATGAACGCCTTCTTCGGATCTATGCCGATGCCCTGGACCGCGACGATTTTCCTGTGCAACTGCGCGAGGTCGTGGAGCGCCAGGGGCTGATGATCGACGACGCCGGCGATCGCCTGCAGGAGACGGCGATCAACGAATTTGCCTTCGCGTAAAAATCCCCCTTTCGCGTCGGGCTCGAACTGGTCGGGCCGCTAAATCGTAAATTTCGGGGTGATACCTGGTTTTAGCACTCTACCCCTCCGGTCCGTGCCTGCGCGGGCACGAATCGGTTTCGGCTGCGCGCGCCGCTAGACCCGCGGGGCCCTACGGCCATCGCCCCGTGAGGCTGCGAAGGCACTTTCATATGAATCCCCCGAACTCCCAGCGGATCGAAATTCACGGCGGCGGCATTGGCACCATCAGCGACGAGCAGGTGGAGCAGCGCGCGCTTGAACTCGCAAAAATGGACGGTCGCAGCGCTGCGCATGAGCGGGATCGAAATCAGGCGCGGCGTGAACTCACCGCTCCCACACCCGCCGCCGGCTCTCCATCCGAGGAGATCGAGAGTCTGAAGCCTTGGGATGCCGCTCCGGCCAGCCTTGGCGCGCATGCCGCACGCCAGCTGCTCGATGACGAGGTGAGCGCCGGCGAAACCTTGATTCAAGAAGGCTTGGACGAGGCCGATCACGACACCCGTGTCGCAGCCACTCACCGCGCGGAATGAGCCTCGACCCAAGCCGCACTACGCCATCGACGGATACATCTGAATCTTTCCCTCCGAATCATGAACGTACTCCCCAGTAATCCGACCGCGGCCGAAAAGGTCCGTGACTTGCTCCGCGGCTTCTCGACTGCGATGCTTGTGACCCACGCCCCCAACGGCGAGGTGCGCGCGCGCCCCATGGCGCTCGCAAGCGTGACGGACGCCTGCTGGGCCTACTTTTTCACCGGCGAAGACACGGCCAAGCTGCATGAAATTGAGCGCAACAGCGACGTGCATCTCATTTGTCAAAACGACCACAGCTCCTACTTATCGATCGCTGGCAAGGCGACGGTGCTGCACGAAAAGGAGCGGATCAAAGAGCTCTGGAAGGAAAGCTACCGCATCTGGTTTCCGCAAGGCGTCGACGACCCGAATATCGTGCTCATCTGGTTCCGGCCGATGCGGGCAGAATACTGGGACCAGACCGGCACAAACACTCTCACTTACATGTGGGAGGCCGTGAAGGCATACGTCTCCGGTGACCGGCCGGATGTCGACAACCCGGAACAGCACGGAGTTGTCCATCTGGGCGAACAAGGATTTCGTTGACCGAACATCCCTGATCTTCGTCCAACGAATGCGACCGGCAGAATTCTGCCGGTCTTTACTCTTTTTCCCAGACGACCCGTCCGTGTCCTCATGTGCTGAACGCATCGATCCCGGCGCGCCTCACCCGCCTAATTTGCCATCACCCCCAGCACCTTGACCACCCATGCATTTTCGAGTGTGCCGAACGCTTGCCCTCTGCCTTGCCACTTTTTTCACCGCCGCTGCCTTCGCTGGAGAGACTGCCACCGTCACGGAAAAGCGCATCACGACGCCGCCCGACGATGAGTTTCTCGATCTCGGCCTCTTCGGCGCACGATTCTTCGAGTCCAACTTCGATCGCCGCGCCGCCACCGTGGCGTACACGCGCGTTGCCCTCGATGCCGACTTCACTTTTAAGGTCGCGCGCCCCTGGTCGTTCGAACTGGAGTTCTACAGCGATTACACAAGCTACGATTTCGGACACTTCGAGAGCCTGATTCCGGCGACAGGAACTCCCGTCACGCCAGCGCTCCGGTCAGGGATAGCGCCGATCCGCGATGCTTACTTCGTGCGGGTTACCGCGCTCCTCGGATACGAATTGGCCCCGCAGTGGCGCGTCATTGCCGGTCCCACTTTCGATCTCGGCCTTGGCAACGGCGCCAACTTCTCGGATTCCGTGCGCTACGGTGGAGTCCTGGCGGGTCAGTATGTCTTTCGCGACGGGGGTACGCTCGCCTTGGGCGGCGAAGTGGTTACGCGACTCGAAAAGTCGCTCAGTTTCGGCCCCTTTCTTCGCTTCTCTCCCAAGTGGGGTGGACCGGAAAAAGCTTTCGAGTTCGATCTGCGCAGGGACGGCTTCGCGGTGACGTGGAATGTAACCCGCCCGGTCGGTCTCTTCGCCT
The DNA here is from genome assembly GCA_038226705.1 of Chthoniobacterales bacterium. Classification (GTDB taxonomy): domain Bacteria; phylum Verrucomicrobiota; class Verrucomicrobiia; order Chthoniobacterales; family SZAS-18; genus SZAS-18. Next base: position 13,042 of record JBBRQH010000045.1, read on the forward strand.
CGGTCGACTACGACGACCGCGAAATTCGCCTGAGCCGCCATGGATCCGTCCCCGGGGGAGTCTGGCGGGAATCCAGCCTTCCCGTCTACGGAGGCGTCTCGTGGCGAATCAATCGCCACGCTCGTCTGAGCGCTTTCGGGGGCGTGAGCCTGCTACGCACGGTGACGCTCGACGACTCCCGCGGACAGCGGATTTTCAAGCGGGACGTCGATCCCGGACTCTTCGCCGGCGCGGAGTTGCGCGCTTCGTTCTAGGAATCGAAGTCCGAATTTTCCGGCCAAGCGTGCTTTCGCGTGCGAAACAGCAGCGCGATGGAGTCCAACCCGATTTCACCGATACCAACGGCGACCTACCGGTTGCAGTTCCATGCCGGTTTCACTTTTGCACAGGCCACTGCCATCCTCGGCTACCTGCGCGAATTGGGGATCTCCCATGTCTACTCCTCACCCTATTTCCAGGCGAGCGAGTCGAGCACGCATGGCTACGACGTCGCGGATCATAATCGGCTGAGTCCCTCCCTCGGGGGCCCGCTCGAATACGGCCGCTACCTGGCCGGACTTCGGGCCAACGAACTCCGGCAGGTCCTCGACTTCGTGCCCAATCACATGGGCATTAGCGAGCCCATCAATCGGTGGTGGATGGATGTGCTGGAAAATGGCCCCATTTCGCAACGGGCCGCCTTCTTCGACATCGAGTGGCATCCCCTCAAGCAGGAACTCGAGAACAAGGTGCTGTTGCCCATTCTCGGCGATCGTTACGGGCGGGTGCTCGAGAAGGGCGAGTTCGAATTGCGGTTCGATCGCGGCGTCTTCACCGTCCACTACTTCGCCACGACGCTGCCCGTGAATCCGCGCAGTTATCCCTTCATCCTCGAGCGGGTGGCGGGGCGCCTGGATGATTCCATCGAGGCAGATCACCAGTCGGAGTTGTTGAGCATCAGCTTCGCGTTTCGCGGACTGCCGGACCGTTCCCGCACCGATGCCGCCGCTGTGGCGCTGCGCGCGCGGGAGAAGGAAGTGACGAAACGCCGTTTGGCGCGCCTCGCCGCGGAATCACCCCAAATCGCGGATGCCATCGGGGCGACTCTTGTGGAACTGAATGGCCGGGCGGGCGACTCGGCCAGCTTTGACGCCTTCGATGAGCTGCTCCGCTCCCAAGTGTACCGGCTGAGCTACTGGCGCGTCGCCGCTGAGGAGATCAACTACCGCCGCTTTTTCGACATCAACAGCCTGGCCGCGATTCGGCCCGAGATTCCGGAGGTCTTCGAGGAAACCCATCGACTCCTCCTCAGCATGATCGAGCGCGGGGAGGTGCACGGCGTTCGTATCGACCATATCGATGGGCTCTGGAATCCGCGCGAATATCTCGAGCAACTCCGGGCGCGTGCCAGCACCCCGGAACGTCCGCTTTATCTCATCGTCGAAAAGATCCTCGGGGCGGAAGAGGTCCTCCCGGCAGACTGGCCGGTTCAGGGCACGACCGGCTATGAATTTGGCGCGGATGCCACGGGTGTCTTGGTCAATGCAACGACGGAGAAGATGCTCACGCAGGTCTATGAGCGCTTCACCGGCAGATCCCGTCTCTCGGATATGGTTTACGACAAGAAGGTTCTTGTGACCCGTCTCTCCCTGGCGAGCGAGATCGCCGTTCTCGGGCATCTGCTCGACCAATTGAGCGAAAAGAATCGTTCCTATCGCGATTTCACGCTCACCCAGCTCACCGATGCCGTCCGCCAGACGGCCGCGTGCTTTCCCCTCTACCGAACGTACATCACGCCCGACCGGCCGGTGCGGGATGAGGATCGCAACACCGTCCGGATCGCGATCGCGCGTGCGCGACGACGGAACCCCCATATCGACCGGCCGATTTTCGAGTTTCTTTCCAGTGTGCTTCTGCTGGAAAAGACAGAAGGCCAGACGGAAGGGGAACGCGCGGCCCAAGTGCGCTTCGCCTTAAAATTTCAGCAATGCACCGGGCCCCTGATGGCCAAGGGCCTCGAGGATACGACCTTCTACGTGTACAATCGGTTGATTGCGCTCAACGAAGTCGGCGGGGAACCCGGGCGCTTCGGCCTCTCGGTGGAGGACTTCCACGCCCGCTGTGCGGAGCGGCGCTCCCGCACTCCCGGCACGCTGCTCGCCACCTCCACGCACGACTCAAAACGGAGCGAAGACGCGCGCGCGCGGATCGCCGCAATCTCGGAATTCGCCGACGAATGGAAGAACCTGCTGCCGCGCTGGAGCGCCGCCACGGCCGAGTTCAAGACCGAGCGCGAAGGCGAGTCCGCGCCTTCCGCCAACGAAGAATATCTCCTCTACCAAACCCTTTTGGGCGCCTGGCCCCTGACTCCGCCAGAGCCCGCGGGGCGCCTCGAATTCAGCCAACGCATCCAGGCGTTTTTCCTCAAGGCGCTCAAGGAGGGAAAGGAGAACAGCAGTTGGGTGGAACCCGACGAATCCTGGGAAAAGGCTGCGCGTGCTTTCGTCGATGCGGTGCTTTCGCCCGACCGTGGCCGCCGTTTCCTTCGACTCTTCGAGCCCTTTGCCGAGCGTGTCGCGGAAATCGGTGCGTTGAACAGCCTGGCGCAACTCATTCTGAAATGCACTTCACCCGGCGTGCCCGATGTTTACCAAGGTTGCGAGACTTGGGATTTCAGCCTCGTCGATCCGGACAACCGGCGGCCGGTGGATTACGGGCATCGACAGAATCTGCTCGCTTCCATCCACGACGCGAAGATGGAGGAGCTCCTGCCCGATTGGCGTTCCGGCCGGATCAAGCTGTGCGTGCTCCAGCGTTTACTGCGACTCCGCCGGGCGGCCCCGGCGCTTTTCGAATTGGGAGACTATCAGTCCTTGCCGGTCGAGGGGATCCACGCCGGGCGAGTAATCGCGTTTTCGCGCACGCTCGCTCGGCAAAAAGTGGTGACCCTCGTACCCCGCCTTACCGCCGCGCTGGGCCCGTGGCCGCGCGGCGAAACGTGGGGCGATACCGCGGTGGGAATCGCGGGGGCTCCGTGGCAAAACGTCTTGGAGGAACGACCTGTTTCCTGGACCGGATCAAACGTTCCGGTCGCCGAACTATTCCAGAAAGCGCCCTTCGCAGTCCTGAGCGCGTTCTGAGCACCGGGGATTCTGGCAAACGGGGTGACGGCAGCAAAAAACCGGTGCCGCGGCAGCGGCACCGGTCTTGGATCAACTCAAACTGCGCGGGCGGTTCGCTGACTAAAAGCTGAGCTGGATGCGCGGACGATCGTCGTACACCCGACGGCCGTCGCGCACGACCAAGGTTGGCCGGGAACGATAATATTCGCGGACCCAGACGCGCCTGGAGCCTTCGCCGTAGTAGGGTCGATCGCCTTCGAAATAGACCGTGCGGCGCACGGGCCGCCCATTGACCATTACGTAGACGACTTCGCGGCGGTGGCGTGCTTCAGCCTTTTCGGGCATGAGCGAGAGACCAGCGAGAACGAGCGCACCGATTGTGAGGATTTTCTTCATGATGTTGGAGGGCGCAGCGAATCAGGCCTGAGGCCCGGGTCGTCACGACGAGTTGGTGTTTCAATCACCAATTCGAATTCCCCCACAGGGTTGGCCGTATCCCCACAAACATTCCGACTCTCGCGACTCTCTACTTCTTGAGCCGGCAAAGCAGAAGCAGCGAGCGTTCGCAAAGTTCGATGGACTCGCCCCCGGGCACGGTCCGTTCCTGCTCGAGGAAGCCTTTTTCGTCGCACGTATCGATGAGGACGGACCAACTCCGGTCCGGTTCCCCAGGAAGGCGGAAACTCACCTTGTCATGCGCGGCATTGAAGAGAAGCAAGAAGGTGTCGTCCCGGATCGGATTCCCGTGCCAGTCGCGCACGTCGATGGTGTCGCCATTGAGCATCAGACCCAGCGTCTTCACGAAGTGGGTACCCCATTCTTCCTCGGCCATCTCGGCGCCGGCCGGATTGAGCCACATGATGTCCTTCACGTCGCTCCCGCGCAGTTTGCGGCCCTGGAAAAACTTCGGGCGGCGGAAGATCGGATGTTCGTGTCTGAGCCGGATCAACCGGGCGGTAAACTCCGTTTGTTGCTCCTGTTCCGGCGTGCGATCCCAGGAGAACCAGGAAACTTCGTTGTCCTGGCAATACGCATTGTTGTTCCCGCGCTGCGAACGTCCGTATTCGTCGCCTCCGCACAGCATCGGCACGCCCTGGCTGAGGAAAAGCGTCGCGAGGAAATTGCGGATCTGCCGGCGCCGAAGTTTCCGGATTTCCGGGTCGTCGGTGGCGCCTTCCGCGCCGCAATTCCAGGAGTGGTTATTGCTCTCCCCGTCGTTGTTGCCCTCGCCGTTCGCCTCGTTGTGCCGATCGTTGTAGCTAACGAGATCCGCGAGGGTGAATCCGTCATGGGCGATGACAAAATTGATGCTCGCATACGGCCGGCGGCCATCGCTCGCATACAGGTCACTCGATCCGCTCAGCCGGAACGCCAGTTCGGCGATCTGCGAATCGTCGCCCTTCCAATAACTCCGGATGCAGTCGCGGTACTTTCCGTTCCATTCCGCCCAGCCCACCGGGAAATTGCCCACCTGGTAGCCGCCGTCTCCCACGTCCCACGGCTCCGCGATCATCTTGGCCGGGGCCAAAATCGGATCCTGGTGGATGATGTCGAAGAATCCGCCCAGCTTGTCCACATCGTGCAGTTCGCGCGCAAGGGTGGAAGCCAGGTCGAAGCGAAAGCCATCGATGTGGCATTCAGTCACGAAGTAGCGCAGCGAATCCATCACGAGCTGGAGCACCCGCGGGTGCTGCATGTTGAGCGTGTTGCCCGTGCCCGTGTAGTCCATGTAGTGCCGCGGCGAGTCCGCCACGAGGCGGTAATAACTCGCATTGTCGATGCCCTTGAAACACAGCGTGGGACCAAAGTGGTTTCCCTCCGCGGTGTGGTTGTAAACGACGTCGAGGATCACCTCGAGTCCGGCCGCATGCAGGTTTTTCACCATCTGCTTGAACTCCGTCACCTGCTCGCCGCGGCGGCCTGCGGAGCTGTAGCGCCCATCCGGCGCGAGGTAGCCAATGCTGCTGTAACCCCAGTAGTTCGTCAGGCCTTTACCGAGCAGAAATCCGTCGTCGACGAAATGATGCACCGGCAGCAACTCGATCGCCGTGACGCCCAGTCGCTGAAAGTAGGCGATGGCCTGCGGCGATCCAATCCCGGAGTAAGTCCCCCGCAGCTCCGGCGAGAGCTCCATCCAGAGCTTCGAGAACCCCCCGACGTGGACCTCGTAGATGATCGACTCCGCAAGGGGCCGCCGCAGCAGACGGTCGGTGCCCCAATCGAAGGCCCCGTCGACCACGACAGATTTTGGCACGAGGGCCGCGTTGTCGCGCTTGTCTGGCTTCGTGTCCTCGGCGTCGCCCAGCTTGTATCCGAGCATTTCCTCACCCGCCTTGAACGCCCCACTCACCGCCTTCGCGTAGGGATCGAGCAAGAGCTTCTTCGGATTGAAGCGATGGCCGTTGGCCGGTTCGTAGGGTCCGTGAACCCGGTAACCGTAGAGCTGACCGGGTTTTACGCCGGGCAGATAGCCGTGAAACACCTGATCGGTTTTCTCCGGCAGCGTGAATCGCGCGGTTTCTTTCGTCTCATCCTCCGCGTCGAAGAGACACAACTCCACCTTCGTTCCATTCTCGCTGAAGAGCGCAAAGTTGGTGCCCCCCGCCTCGGCTTCGTACGTCGCCCCCAGCGGATAGGAAAAGCCGTGATAGACCTTGTCGCCCATAGTGCCTGCTCTTCGCGGCTTTCGCGCCATGCGGACGTATTGCACGGTCTCATTTGCCTGTCGCACCGCGTTTCCGTCTGCCGGCCAGGCGGCGGGGCGGCGCACCCATCCACTGCCTTCGCAGGCCGCGAAAGTCAGGCGATGCAGGACACAATCGCGCTCGCGGATGCGCCGGCGGAAGCCGCCCGCTCGGCTGGGTTGCGCTACGTTTCCGACGCCAAGCCCGGCCTCACGCGCCTCGGATCGCCGGCCCGCTTCCGCTACGTCAATGCGGCTGGAAAACGGGTGCGCGATACCGAGACGCTCCTTCGAATCAAGTCCCTCGTCATTCCGCCCGCGTGGACGAAAGTCTGGATCGCGCCCCAGGAAAACGGACACATCCAGGCGGTGGGCCGCGATGCGCGGGGCCGGAAGCAATACCGTTATCATTCCAAGTGGCGCGAGGTGCGCGACGAAGCGAAGTACGAGCGGATGCTGGCCTTCGGAGAGGCCGTTCCCCTGATCCGACGGCGCGTTAAGACCGATCTGGCCAAGCGCGGCATGCCGCGGGAAAAGGTTTTGGCTGCGCTCGTCTGGCTGCTCGAGACCACCTTGATCCGGGTGGGGAACGATGAATATGCGGAGCAAAACAAAAGCTTCGGCCTGACCACTTTTCGCAACCGCCACGCCCAGGTGCGCGGCTCGACCATCCAATTCGATTTCCTGGGCAAGAGCAAAAAGGCACACAAGATCGAGGTCACCGATCCGCGCCTGGCACGGCTTGTGCGGAAGTGCCAGGACCTCCCCGGGCAGGATCTGTTTTGCTATCTCGACGAGGACCGCACGCCGCGCCAGATTTCTTCGGACGACGTGAATGAATACCTGCGCGGGATCGCGGGAGCCGAGTTTACCGCGAAGGATTTTCGCACTTGGGCAGGAACCGTCCTGGCCGCGGTCGCACTCAAGGAATTCGAGCAGTTCGAATCGAGCACAGAAGCGAAACGGAACATCCGCGTGGCGATCGAATCGGTGGCGCGCCTGCTCGGCAACACCCCGACAATCTGCCGGAAATGCTACGTTCACCCCGGGGTGCTCGAGAGTTATCTGGCCGGCCAGACCATCGCCACGCTCTTGCGGGCAGCTGACCGGCGCCTCGCCTCTTCGTTGCACCGCTTGAAACCGGAAGAGGCCGCCGTAATGATGCTCCTGCGAGAACGGCTCCGCAGGGCGGAAAAGAACGGCGCCAAGCCCACCGCACGTCCCCGGAAAAGGAGCAAAATCCGTGATGGCAAAAGCGAGCGAAACTCTTGAAGTCGACGGGCACACGCTGGCCCTGAGCAACCTGGGCAAGGTCTTCTACCCGGAGACCGGCTTAACCAAGGGCGAGGTCATTGCGTACTACGCCACGATCGCGCCGGTGCTTTTGCCGCATCTCCGCCAACGGGCGGTGACGCTCAAGCGCTATCCGAACGGCGTTGCAGAAAGCTTCTTCTACGAAAAACAGGCGCCCTCCCATCGCCCTTCGTGGGTGAAGACCACCGCCGTCTGGAGCGAAGGGCGCGGGGATGAAATCGATTACTGCCTCCTCGATTCCCGCGCCGCCCTCATTTGGGTGGCAAATCTCGCCGCCATCGAGCTGCACCCTTTTTTGCATCGCGCCGGTGAGATCCTCCGCCCCGATGGCATCATGTTCGACCTCGATCCCGGCGAGGGCACGAGCATCGTGGAATGCAGCCGAGTCGCCCTGGTGCTTCGCGCCGTTTTCGCGCAACTCGGCCTCGCAGCGCTCCCGAAAACGTCTGGCTCGAAAGGGCTTCAGCTTTATGTGCCGTTGCTCGCGCGCAATGTGACGTACGAGAAGACCAAGACCTTCGCCCAACGCGTCGCCCAACGACTGGAGGAGGCCTGGCCGGAAATGGTGCTCGCGCGCATGGCCCGGGGTCTGCGCCGCGGAAAAATCTTTCTCGATTGGAGCCAGAACGACGAGCACAAGACCACGGTCGCCGTCTACGCCTTGCGGGCGAAGTCGCGGCCGACCGTCTCTACGCCGGTAACCTGGGACGAAGTCGACGCCTGCGCGAAAAAGGGTGATCCCACGCGCCTCGCTTTTCTCGCCTCAGCTGTCCTCCGGCGCGTCGAAAAACACGGGGACCTTTTCGCCGGCGCCCAGACCCTCAGACAAAAGCTGCCGTCGTTGCAGGCCCTTGAGAATCTCGCGTCGGCCCACTTTCGCCCGGTGAAAAAAGCCGGAAAAAACTGCGCGGACCAAAAAGACTGGGCCGCCCAGTAATTAGGCCGCCTTCTTGCGGGCTTTTGCGGGCGCGGCTTTCTGCTTTGCGCTCTTCTTCGTTTTCGGGTTGCCGCCCTTGTTCTGCAGGCTCTTTCGCAGGACCTCCATGAGGTCGATGACATTGGTCGGCTTTGCCGCCCGCGCGTTTTTCCTCGCGCCCTTCGGCTCCTTCCCCCCGGCGGCGATCTTCCTCTCAATTACGTCCATGAGTGCCTCGCGGTATTCGTCCTTGTAGGATTTCGGATCCCACGCGCTGGTCATGCTCGCCACGAGCTGCTGCGCCATCTCGAGCTCCTTCTTCGAGGTCTTCACTTCATTCGGAAGCGTCAGCCCGGAGTAGCTCGCCAGCTCGTCTGCGAAATGCATCAGCTCGAGCACGAGCACATTTTTGTACGCCTTCACCGCCGCGAGGTGCTCGCGCGTTTTGATCACGACCCGGGAAATTCCGACCTTCCCGGAATCGCTCAGCACGTCGCGCAGCAACGCGTAAGCTTTGGCCCCGCCCTTGGCCGGCTCCATGAAATAAGGCTTGGCGAAAAACATCGGGTCGATTTCCTCGAGCTCGACAAACTCGTGGATGTCCACCGTCTGGGTCGCCTCGACGTCCACTCGGGCGAAATCCTCATCCTTAATAATGACAAACTTGCCCTTCTCGTACTCGTAGCCGCGGACGATTTCATCCCAGGGCACTTCCTTCCCATCCGCCTCGGCGACGCGCCGGTTATTGATGCGGCTTTGGTCGGACTTCCGCAGGAACGAAAATTTCAGCGTTTCGCTTTTGGTGGCGGGGTAAAGCGAGATCGGAATGTTGACGAGTCCGAAGCTGATCGAGCCTTTCCAGATGGGGCGCATGGCATTCCTCCTTCGCTCCCCCAACCGCGCCTGCGGGCCTGCCGGCGCTTTTTTTCGCAGCCCCTCCGCCCGCCCGGCAGCATACACGCACCCACCCCAGCCCCCGCGAAAGTAACATGTCCTGCGTCTTCCTGATGTGCTGGCGCCCTCAAACAGAAACCTCAAAAACCTCCTGACATGACTCCACTTATTCTCGCTACCGCGGCGCCCCTCTTTGTTGCCGCCGCTGGCTGGGCCTTCCTCGTTTGGCTCCTCGGCGGTGGCTTCGGCCTCGCTGTCGTTGTCTTCATCGTCCTCAAACTTTTGGGACGGTAAGTTACACCCGGTGCACTAGGGCGGCGCCCTGCCTCCCCGGCACCCTCTTTGGGAGGTGCGGAATTTCAATCGTTCCCACCTTCACCGCTCGCGGAACTCGCGAGCCCAGCCAGGCCATCGATACTCGCGCGATTGCTCTTGCGTCGATATTTCGCGAGCCCTTTCACCCCTTTCCGCGCCGCCGACTGCTCCAGCGTCTCGCGCTCGCGCAAAAACTCGAAACGCGGCACGGCGAAGCCGCAGGAATCGGAAATTCGCCTCAGGGAGACCCGCACAATCGTGCGCAACCCGAGGAAGGAAGGAAAGCGCGCCGCCAGGGAGCGGAAGCGCGTGTCATCTGGTTCAATCACCTCGCCGCGGCCATGCAGCCGCACGATTTTGGCGCGCTCTCAAACGCGCAAAACATGAGCACGATGCGGCCGTTTTCGCGGAGATGGGCCACCGTCTCGATCCCACTGCCGGTCAGGTCCGCATAAGCCACCTCTTGCGGCCCGAGGATGCGCAGCGCATCTAGTCCCTTCGGCGAGCAGTTCACGTGGCCCGTGGCGGAGAGGGGCGCCGTGGCGACAAAAAACATTTTCTGGCGCTCCAGCCACGCCGTGAGGTCCGGAGTCAGGGTGTCGAAAAGTTTGCCCACCGCGGAATCTCGGCGGGCTCGAACGCCAGGGCAAATCGACCGTTCGCACGAAGGGAAAGGTTGCCGCAAGGCACGGCAATTCAGATCCCGCTTGCATCCGCCCGTGTTTTGGTGTCGTATCAACACTAAAGACGCGGGCGGCCGCGGTTTCCCCTCCCGGGAAACGCGAGGCCCGCGGCAACATCTCCTCCCATGCTCGGCTTCCGCTTCATCAAGGTGCCGCCCACCCAGCACCTCATTCATTACCGCAAAGGGCGGATCCGCCGGGCCGGGCCTGGGCTCGCCTTTTGGTATTTCGCGCCCTACGCCACCCTCGTCAGCGTGCCGACCGGAAGCGCGGAGATCCCGTTTATTTTCGAGGAGACGACGGGCGACTTCCAAACCGTCACGTTGCAGGGGACCGTGACCTACCAGGTCGCGGATCCGAAGCGTCTCGCGCAACTCCTCGACTTCACGCTCAAGGCGGAAGGCAGCGGGTATCGCACCGAGGACCCGGAGAAACTGCCGCAGCGCGTGACTAACGCCGTGCAAGTGCTGGCGAAGGTGGAATTGCAGGCGCGCACCCTGCAGAATGCGTTGCGCACCGGCGATGCCATTGCGCTCGCGGTCCGCAAGGGTTTGGCCGGTTCGCCGGAGATCGAGGCGCTCGGGCTGCAGGTGCTCGGCCTGGCGGTGCTCGCGATCAAGCCCACCCCGGAGACGGCGCGCGCCATCGAGGCGGAGACGCGCGAGGCTCTGCTCAAAAAGGCCGACGAGGCAACCTATGCGCGGCGCAATGCCGCGGTGGAACAGGAACGGGCGATTCGCGAAAACGAGCTGAAGACCGACCAGGTGGTGCAGGAGCGCGAACAGGAACTGAAGGCCCTCGAAATGGGCGCGCGCATCGGGCTCGAGGAGCAGAATCGCGCCCTCGTGACGCTCGCCGCCGAAAATGCCCGGCAGGAAGCCGAGGCGAAATCCTTTGGAGTAAAAAGTCTGTTCGAGGCGCTGGCCGGCGCCGATCCCAAGGTGCTGCAAGCCGTCGCCAGCAGCGGCATGGCCCCGGAGCAACTCATCGCCCAGGCCTTCCAGGATCTCGCCACGCGCGCCGACCGAATCGGCCAGCTCAACATCACCCCCGACCTTCTCCAGAATTTGCTCGGCCGGAAGCGCGCTTAACCAAGCGCGACAGCTTATGCCCCGGCCCAACCACCGTTTCGTCCTCGTCACCCGCCGGACGCGCTTGCAGGAGCTGATCTCGCGTTTCAACACCGCGAGCCAGGCCCGCTTCTTCGTGGAGCATTTGGGAGCGGACTTCGGTGATTATGAAAGGGAGCACGAGACCTATGCCGCGGCGGTCGCCGGTGCCCGCGAAGTCTTCGGGAGTTTTGGCCGGCTGCACGTCCTCGATCGCGCGTTTCTCCCCAACTATGTGTTTGGGCCGGACGACCACGTCGCGGCCATCGGACAGGACGGGTTGGTCGCCAACACGCTCAAATACGTGGGGAGGCGGCCTCTGCTGGGGATAAACCCCGACCCGGCCCGCTGGGACGGCGTGCTCCTTCCTTTCCAGCTTCCCGACCTCCCGCAGACTGTTCCCCGCTGGCTCGCGCACGAGCTCGGAGCGCGCGCATTGACCTTTGCCCGGGTGGTCCTCAATACGGGCGAAACCCTGACCGCGGTGAACGATCTCTTCATCGGCGCACGCACGCACGTCTCCGCGCGCTACGAACTGCGCAGCGGCGCTGAGGTGGAGTCGCATTCCTCGAGCGGCGTCATCGTCTCCACCGGCTTGGGCTCGACCGGCTGGTTGCGCAGCATTCAAGCCGGTGCGGCCGCCTTGGAGGGGAAGGCTTTCAAACTCACACCTATGCCGTGGGATGCGCCCTTCCTCGCCTTCTCCGTGCGCGAGCCTTTCCCGAGCCGAACCACCCAGGCGCAAATTGTCACCGGCCGGGTGACACCTGAACAGCCGCTTTTGCTCACGTCCGTCATGGCAGATCACGGCGTCATTTTCAGCGACGGCATGGAGTCCGATTTCCTCGCCTTCAATTCCGGTACGCAGGCGGTCATCACCGTGCAACCCGGCGCGGGCCTGCTGCTGGTGGAATCTCCGCCTGCTTGACCGTGGTTTCGGGTTTTGATTAGCAGGAGGTGCGAAACTGCTTCGCGCCGATTGCGCGACCGCGCCTCGCATGTTGCTTGCAGTGAAAGGCCCGGACCCATGTTCCTTCCATCCTCGCCGCAGCGCCTGTCGCTCTTCGCTCCGTGGGCGCGGCCCAGTGCGGCTGGACGATCCGGCCGTTTCTTCGCCGGGAAGGGCGCGTCGCGGACGACGCGCTGCGGCCGGCTCGCCGCCCTCACGGTCGTCCTCGCAGCCGCCACGTTTTTCGCCAAGTCCCCAGCCGCCTCGGCGCCGGCGCCGCAACCAGCGGCTCAGCCCGCCAAGGCTCCCTCCGCGGAATTCATGGCGAAGTTTCTCCTCGCCTCGGTCGCGTACAAGCAGCGGAACTTCGAGGGTACGCTGCAACTCCTCGACCAAGCGGACAGCCTGCAGGGCGACCAAGCCGATGCGCTGAATCTGCGGGGACTCGCCCTGCTCCGGCGGCGCGATTTCGGTGAAGCCGAAAAGACTTTCCGGCGCGCCATCGTCGCGGATGCCGATTTTTGGCCGGCGCGCTTCAATCTGGCCGATCTGCCTTTCTTCTTCAAAAATTACACGCTCGCGCGCATGCGCTACGAGCAACTGCAGTCGGAAATCAAACTGCCGCAGCAGCGGCGCGAGCTGGAATTCCTCCAGCTCCGGATTTTCTTGACCCATCTGCTCGAGGGGAATGCAGCGGCCGCCCGCAATGCCTGCGAAAAATTGAACCCGACTCGCCAGACCTCCGCCCGGTTCTACGCCCGGGCGGCGCTGCGCTATCATGCCGGCCGGCCGGCCGAAGGCGATGCGCTCGTCGCGGAAGGGCGGTGCACCTATCCCGCGGAAATGAACACGGTCTTCGCGGATGGACTCCGGGACGTGGGCTGGATTCGCGAGGCGAATCCATGAACTCCGCCCCACGGCCTGGGATGCGTCGTGGTATTTGTGCCGACGAGAAACGAGATGGTCGCAGGCTGCTGCGCCGGATTGCCGGCCACTTCAACGCGACGAACATCCGCCAGGACCACGCGTCCATGGCAAATGGAAGCCGGTCGCACCGGGGATCGGAACGAAGACATCGTGGGAAATCTCGGCGCTGAGGTCGAAGCGCGGGGCAGGTGGCGCCGGCGCTGTTTCCCTCTCGGCCCAGGCCAGGCCGGCGATGGCCAGCAGGCCGGCGATGAGGCGGGCGGCGTTATACTCGGGATCTTGGACCTGGGGCCCGTTCATGGCGGGGAAGGGTTCGGGGTTCGGGGGTCGGGCGCAGCGCGGCGCGGACAGAGTTCCGCCTTACTCCCATCCCCGTACACGGCGTCTGTCGATGTCCCGGATTTTCGGAGAAGCGCGGCCGAGGATCGCCCGGGAATCGCCGTTTGTGAGTTCCGCCCACCAGCCCGAACGTCCCGCTCGCGGTCACCCGGCGAAGCACCCGCCCGGCCGGGGTTGCAAGCTTGCCTCATCCGCAGGTTGTCACTCGGTCCGCAGGACGCCTCCATTTTCACCGATCCGCCCCAGCGCCATGCCCAAACCCGCCACCGTTGCCGTGCCCGCCGAACTGCTCGCCTACTGCTTTCTCGCCTGGCCCGAGGAGAAGCGGAAACAGATCCGTACCTGGCTGAAATTTCAAGCGGTCATGGTCAACGGGCGGCCGGTCACGCAGTTCGACCATCGCTTGTACGCGGGCGATGTCGTCACCATCCGCACCGATCGTTTTGCCGTGCCGAAGACGGTGCTCGCCTCGGGCATGAAGGTTTACTTCGAAGACGCCACGCTCATCGTCATCGACAAACCCGAGAACCTCCTCAGCATCGCCAGCGAGGCGGAACAGGAAAAGACCGCCTATTTCCAGCTCACCGAATACTTGCGGCGCGGACAGGAGCACGCGGCCGACCGGGTCTGGATCGTACATCGCCTCGACCGCGAAACCTCCGGTCTCATGGTCTTCGCTAAGAATGAGCGGGCGAAGCGGACTTTGCAGGATGGCTGGGATTCCGCCGAGAAAGTCTACGAGGCCGTGGTGGAGGGAAAACTTCCCGCCGACCACGGCACCTTCGAATCCGACCTCGACGAGTCGAGCCCCTTCAAGGTTTTCAGCGCCAAAGCCAGCGCGCTCACCCGCCATGCCATCACGCATTACCAGGTGCTGGCACGCAGCAAATGGCGCTCGCTCGTGCAGCTCAGCCTGGACACGGGACGCCGGCACCAGATTCGCGTGCAGCTCTCCGAAGCCGGCTGCCCCATCATCGGCGACAAGAAGTACGGCGCCAAATCGGATCCGGCCAAGCGGCTTGGCCTCCACTCCTGCCGTCTCCGCTTTCCGCACCCCGACACCGGAAAGGAATTGATCTTCAGCTCGCCGCTTCCGAAGGAACTGTCGCGACTCGTCTGATCGGCGGGAATTTCCCAGGCTGCCGCATTCTGTAGGTGCGGGTCCGATGCGTGAATGTGTCGAAAATCCTACATAACTTCGACAAATTCCTGCTAGGAATACGGGGTGCATCCCGACGCTGATCTCCTCAAGGACGTTCCACTGTTCCAGCTCCTCGACGACCAGGAACGTATGGATCTGGCCGCGCGGCTGGAAGTCTCGAGTTTTACCGCGGACCAGATGATCTTCAACATCGGCGATCCGGGCGAGTCGATGTTCGTCATCACCTCCGGCGAGGTGGAGATCTTCTTCAAGAACGATACGGGTGAGCGCATCGTGCTCGAAGTGGCGACGCGCGGGGATTTTTTTGGAGAGCTTTCTCTTCTCGATCAGGCTGGCCGCAGTGCCTCGGTCCTGGCCGTGAAGGACACCGAAACGATGCGGCTCGATCGCGACGATCTCGATCAATTTCTCCGCCTGCGCCCCGCTGCCTGCCTGGACCTGCTCGCGGCCATGGGCAGGCGTCATCGCGCCACCGTGGAGCGCCTCCGCCATACCGCCTCGCGCAACGTCAATACGGAAATGGAGGACAAACGCACCGTTGTGCAGAAATCCGCCGATTGGATCGCGGAATTCTCAGGCAGCATCCCGTTCCTCATCATTCACATCGTCGTCTTCGGCCTCTGGCTGCTGGTCAATTGGATCCAATTCCCCGGCCTTCCGCAATTCGATCCCTACCCGTTTGGCTTCCTCACGCTCGCGGTTTCGCTCGAAGCCATTTTCCTCTCCGTTTTTGTGCTCCTCAGCCAAAACCGGCAGGCCGCGAAAGATCACGTGCGAAGCGACGTCGAGTACGACGTCAACCTGAAGGCGGAACTCGAGATCGCGCAATTGCACGAAAAGCTCGATCGCCTCACCGGCGATGTGCTTTCCAGCTTGGACAAGGTCCATCATCGCATCTCGCGGGACGAGCGGTACCACCTTGCGGCCGAAAATGGCAGCAACCGGGGCGGCGTTTCGAGTTAGTCGGCGTCGAGACTGTAATTCACCTCGTTCCCACGCCCGCGAATGAGGTCCGGAATATTGGCGTTGGACGGTCGTTTTCCGCGACGATACGGTCACCTTTACTCGCCCCGCCTGCCGGCGGGCATTCGCTTCCTTCCCACCCGTGCGCACGCTCGCCGAGTTCCGCTGCCTCCTGACGAGCTTTGTGCTCGCCATGGTGATCGTGGCCGGATCCGGCTACAACCGCGAGGGCTGCGCAGACGATTCCCGGGGGAGCGTGACGGATCTGGGCGCGCGCTCGAATCCGCTCAATGCCATCTGTGGGCTCAAAGCGGGCGTCAGCGTGCGCAAGGCGCCTACGCCCTCGAGTCCCGACCTCGTGGGCCGCAACGAGGACCGCGTTCTCCCTCCACCTCATTTTTCGCTGCTTCTTTTCCGTGCCTTCCGCAACGAAGCGCCGGAGCATCTTGAAATCGTCTGCGCGTCGGGCCGCGCGCCGCCCCGGTGGGGCTAGCCGAAGTTTTTCGGCCCGGGCAGAAACGCTTTTCTTCAGGACACGCTGAGGCGTGCCCTTCTTTTGGACCCCGGAGGTTTGAACCGCCGTCGGCAGATATCCCGGCGCGTCTGGCGCGTGCCGGCTTCCCTGGGGCCCATCATCCTTTCATCCGTCTTTTCTCCGCTTGCCAACCTCAGCACTCCTCATGCACGACCTAATTCGGGACATCACCTTCAGCATCGTGGCCGCCTGGCTGCTCGGACTGGTCGCCCAGTTCCTGCGCCAGCCCGTCCTCCTCGCTTATCTCGTCGGCGGGTTCGCCCTCGGACCCGCCGGCTTCCGCTTCATCGAATCGACCGAGAGCATCTCCGCCATCTCGGAGCTGGGGCTGATCTTCCTGCTCTTCATGATCGGCCTCGAGATCGACTTGAAAAAGATCATCAGCGCCGGCCGCTCGATCACACTGACTGCTCTCGTGCAGGTCTTTGGCGGAGCGCTGCTCGGGGTGATTTTCTTCCGGCTCTGCGGCTTCTCGGGACCGGGTAAATAGGATTCGCTCTACCTCGCGATCGCCGCTGCCCTTAGCAGCACCGTCATCATTGTGAAGGTGCTCTATGAGAAGCAGGAGCTCGATACCTTCACCGGCCGCATCACCCTCGGCGTGCTCGTACTGCAGGATCTGGCTGCGATTCTGTTCCTCGCCGTCCAGCCCAATCTCGAGAGTCTCTCGATCACCGTGCTGCTGCTTTCCCTCGGCCGCGTCGTCGTGCTCGTCGCCGCCTCCCTCGCCGTCAGCCGTTACGTGCTCCCCATTATTTTCAAACGGGTCGCGCGCCTCCCGGAACTCGTCCAGGTCGGCGCGCTCGCCTGGTGCTTTCTCGTCGGCGAGATGGGTGAGCGCCTCCACCTCTCCCGCGAGATGGGCGCGCTCGTCGCCGGTGTTGCGCTCTCGACCTTCCCCTACGCGCTCGACGTCACCGCCAAAGTCACGAGCCTGCGCGACTTCTTCGTCACCCTATTCTTCGTCGGTCTGGGCATGAAAATCCCCCTGCCCACCGGTCCCCTCCTCGGCTGGGCTTTCGTCTTCGCCGCCTTCGTCGTCGTCAGCCGTTTTCTCACGACTTTCACCCCGCTCTATCTGATGCGTCTTGGCCTGCGCACCAGCCTGCTTCCTGCGATCAACCTCAGCCAGGTGAGCGAGTTCTCTCTCGTAGTCCTCGCCCTTGGCGCGCAGGCCGGGCACCTCGCACATCCCGCCACGGGAGGCATGGCCGCCCTGGCCTTCGCCCTGCTCGGCACGCTTTCCACCTTCGGCATGACCCGCTCCGGCAGCATCGCCCGCGCTCTCATCCCCTGGCTCAAGCGGCGCGGCCTGCGCGATCTCGATCACGCCACGGATGACATTCACGCCGAGGGCGGACACGGTCACGGCACCGCACGCATTCTCTTCCTCGGCTTCTTCCGCACCGCGAGTTCGCTCCTCGAGGAGATGCAACGCCATGCCCCCGATCTCATCGGCGATACCGCCGTCGTCGACTTCAGCCCGATCGCCCGGGAGGGATTGGTCGAACGCAAAGTGCGCGTGGTCTACGGCGACATCTCGCAGCGCGACACCCTGCTGCACGCGGGCGTGGAGCGCGCCGAGGTGCTGATCTGCACCATCCCCGACTCGCTTTTGAAGGGCACGTCGAATTCGCGACTCGTCCGGCTGCTCCGCGGGCTGAATCCCACTGCCAAGATCATCGCAGTGGCCGATGTTCTCTCCGAGGCCGACACCCTGCTCGAGGCTGGCGCGGACTACGTTTCGCTCGCGCGCTTGCACGCTGCGACCGACTTGCTCGGCGCCGTGCGCGCCGCTACGGAAGGCTTGCTCGACGAGAAACGGACCACCTTGCAGGGCGTGCTGTCCGGCCGGCGCGAAGTCCTTGCCTGAAGTAGGCTGGGCTTGGCGTCCGTCACGCGTGACGGACCACTAACTTCATGCATCACCTCACGTTCCTTCAGGATCTCGCGGTCGTGATGATCGTGGCGGCGTTCGTCACGGTGCTCTTCCACCGGCTCAAGCAGCCGGTGGTGTTGGGCTACATTCTTGCCGGGGTCATCATCGGGCCGCACACGTTGCCCTTCCCGCTCATCGGCGAGGAGGAGACGATCCGCACGCTCTCGGAACTGGGCGTGATTTTCCTCATGTTCTCGCTCGGGCTCGAGTTCAGCCTGCGCAAACTCAAGGCGGTCGGCGCCACCGCGCTCGTCGCGGCCACCCTCGAAATCCTGGTCATGATCTGGGCCGGCTTCGAGCTCGGACGCTTCTTCGGCTGGGGCACGATGGACAGCGTCTTCCTCGGCGCGATTCTCGCGATCTCCTCCACCACCATCATCATCAAGGCGCTGGAGGAACTCGGGAAAACGAAGGAACGCTTCGCCCAGTTGATCGTCGGGATCCTCATCGTGGAGGACATCCTCGCCATCCTGATGCTCGCGCTTCTTTCCGGCTTCGCGGTCACGGGCTCGCTCCAACCGCTCGAAGTGGGACGCACCGTGGCCCAGCTCGCCGCCTTCCTCGCCGTGCTCCTCGTGGCTGGGCTCATCGCCGTGCCGCGCCTGCTCAATTACGTCGCGAAATTCAAGAGCAACGAGATGCTCGTCGTCATGGTCGTCGGGCTCTGCTTCGGCGTCTCGCTCCTCGCCGCCAAGCTCGGGTACAGCATCGCTCTCGGCGCGTTTCTCATTGGCGCAGTCATCGCCGAAGCCCGGCAGATCGGCCGCATCGAAGCGCTCATGCTCCCGGTGCGCGATCTGTTCAGTGCGGTCTTCTTCGTCTCCATCGGGCTCCTCATCGATCCCGCCGTCCTCTGGCGTTACAAGGTGCCGATTCTCGTCATCACGCTCGTGGTGGTGGTGGGCAAGGTCCTGGCCTGCTCGCTCGGCGCGTTTGTCGGCGGCAACGGACGCCGGGATTCCCTGCGCATCGGCATGGGCCTGGCCCAGATCGGCGAGTTCTCCTTCATCATCGCCTCGCTCGGCCTGACCCTGAAAGTCACGAGCGATTTTCTGTATCCCATCGCGGTGGCGGTCTCCATCCTGACGACGCTGATCACCCCCTACCTGATGCGCAGCTCCGATGCCGTGGTGGAATGGCTGGAGCGCCGCTCCCCGGCACCGCTGCTCAACTACCTCGATGCCTACACCCGCTGGACGAGCCGGCGCGCCGCCATCAAAGGCAGCTTTGGCGCGGTGCTGCTGCGCAGGATGTTCGTGCAGATGGCGCTGAACGTCGTGCTCGTGGCCGCCATCTTCATTGCCGCCGCCGCGCTCCGGAGCCGCGCGCTCGCTTGGTGGCCGGAAGTGCCCGGCGGCGAAAACGGCCTGAAGGCCCTGCTCTGGCTCGGCGCCATGCTGGCCAGCCTGCCGATGCTCATCGCGGTGTCGCGGAAGCTCCAGGCCTCCGCGATGTTAATCGGCGAAATGAGTTCCCCTCCCACCGCGGCCGGGAGCGAGGGATCGACCATGCGGGCCGTCGTCGCCTCCGCCCTTACGATTCTCGGGGGCATCGTGCTCGCTCTCTGCGTGCTGCTGCTTTCCTCCGCGCTCCTCCCTTCCGGAAACGTCCTGCTCGTCCTCCTCCTCATCCTGCTGGCGCTGGTCATCCTGCTTCGGCGCACTTTCGTCCGCATTCATGCCCGCGCGCAGGGCGCGCTGGCGGAAACATTTGCCCAGCCGCCGGCCACGCCTGCGCCCGCCGAGGAGGTGCGTACCTTGCCGCCGCTGTTGCGCGCGGCAGAGTTGCGCACCGTCCCGATCGCCCGCGGTTCCGCCGCCATCGGCCAGCTCATCTCCGAGCTGCGTCTCCGCTCCGAAACCGGCGCGAGCATCGTCGGCATCGAGCGCGGCGAACAAAAACTCATCAACCCCGGCCCCGACGAAGAGCTGCAAGTCGATGATCTCGTCCTTCTGCTCGGCTCCGGCGCCCAGCTCGATGCGGCGACCTCGCTGCTGTGCGGCCGCAGGCCGGCCGAGGGGCAGGCGTAGCGCCGATGAGGGCGAAGGACGAGCGCACCCGCCGCTTCCGCTCGGCAAAGCATCTGCCGTCGCTGCGCGACTCGAATGGGTGAACTGCCAACCCAGCGCTAAAGCACTGGGCTATTTTCGGGAAGTCCCTCGCGGGAATCAGGTCCAATGCGTCGCCGTCCTCAAGGTATTCGTCTGTGCACTCGACCCTTCGCCGCAGGCTCAACTTATTCGTCCTCGTCCTCCTCCTTCGTCCTCGAAGCGTTCTTCCAAACGCTGCAGGCGGAATCTCCTGCCGTTGCTCGTCGCACGCACAATAGCGCCACGAACCATCTTCTCGTGACCTTCGTCCGCGCACTCCGCCCTTCGCCGCAGGCGCAAACTATTCGTCCTCGTCCTCCCCTCGTCGTTGCCGCTGGGGAAGAGTTTCCAAGGCAATGTTTGGGGCGGCGGTCTCGCGTTGCTCGGCTGTCCTCGTATCGTTCTTCCAAACGCCGCCAGTGGATCTCCTGCCGTTTCTCGTCGCACTCCCAATAGCGCCAGAGCCATCGGCCTACCCATGGCCTCGTTCGAGGCCCGCAACTTTCGCCGCAGGCGCAATTTATTCGTCCTTCTTCGTCCTCGAATCCCTATCCAAACGCCGCAGACGCAATCGCCGGCCGTTTCTTTCACGTCCTTCCTCTCCCCCTTTTCATCGAACCGATCGCTGCGAGGAGTTTGCGCGTGCCGGCAATTTCTCCGCTGGCCAAGGCACTGAATCCGGCCGACTCGCCGCCGTGAATTTGCGGGATTCCTGGCAAGCGACATGGCCCGATCGAATGGCAGTCGTCGTCTACGGATGGATCGTGGGCGGCGTCCCCATCCTGCTGGCGGCCTGGCTGGAAATCGTGCAACTCGCCTGCATGTCCGCGCCGTTTCGATCCGGCCTGCGGGTGTCGCAAGTCGCGCTGCATTTCGCGCTGTCGGCGATCGGCTGGGGCAGCTTCGTCACGATCAAGGCTCTCTGCTTCCTGGCTTTGACGGCCTTCTTCGGCCGGCTGACCAGGGTCTTTCGTGGTCGGTTTTGGCTCACTCCGATCCTCATCGGAATCGGGGTATTTATCAACACATCGGATCCTTTCGCCCTGGGCGGGGTGCTCTATCCCATCCTGTTTTTCACCGGCGGGGACGGCGACGCGGCGCTGCTGATCTTTCGAATTCTCTTGGCCCTTTCCTTCGCTGTTTTTTGGTCTGCGTATTGGTATTTCCGCGGGGACGTGAGCGCGACCCGGATCTTCACGAGGAGGCGCGGAGCACTCATTTTGATGGCGGTGTTTGCTGCCGCCACTCTCGGTCTCACCCTTTCGTATCGCGACGCACTGCGAAACTACGAAACCGCGGCCGAACTCGCTCGGGTGGGGCTGAACCAGCGGGTTGGCGCGGCCTTCGTTTTGGAATTCCCGTCCGCGGAAGATTCTTTTGTGGGCGGGCCCTGTTGGGTTTTTCGCTACTACGGCGCAAACGGTGATTCCATCACCGGGCGCGCCTTCGTCGACGTGCGCGAGAATCGGATTCACACGTACCGCGGGCTCGATCCGCTCCCGATTTATGGGGTGCTGCCGTAAAGGGCGACCTACCTTGGGGGAGTCACTCGATATTCGGAGGGTTCTCATTAACACCGGCACTTCGGCCGGAGAGTGTTACGCTGCCCGCCATGAAGCGTCTTCTCGTCTGGGTCGCCGCTGCCGTGAGCGCCGTCTCGTTCGTTTCCTGCAACCCGGTCACCATGGTCCGCAGCGTGGGCACTGCCCGGCAAGCCGTCGGCGAGTTTCATGGACGACTCGATCGCAACGAATTCGCCGCCATCTACGCCGACGCGCACGAAGATTTCAAGGCCGCCTCGCCGGAACCAAAGTTTTATGAATTCATGGAGTCGTTGCGCCGGAAGGCCGGAAAAATAAAGGGCTCCTCGCAGCAGGCATTCAACACCCAATCGAGCCTCACCCGCACTACGATCACGCTCACCTATGAGACCAACTTCGAACAAGTCGAGGCGAAGGAGGTGTTTACTTTTGCGGTCAAGGACGGCAAAGCCAGGTTGCTCGGATATGACGTTAGGCCGCGGGAGGGGAAGCCCAAATAGCCGTCTCCGGCTAGTATGATTCCGGAATAACGAATTTGAGGACCGCACCGCTGAAGGCAGGATTTGCTTGTGGTCCTGCCCGCGTGAATTCGAGAATTCACCAGCGAACTTCGCGGCCGCGCCGAGGGATCGCAGCAAGTTGCTCCGGGAAACAGCGGCCGTCTCTCTCGCTCCGCAGGATCGGCTGTTCTCGAACCGTTCATCCAATCGCCGCCGGTGCGATTCTCCCTCCCCGTTGCCTTCGTTCGGCGCATCCACCTTCGCCGCAGGCGCAACTTCGCGTTTGCTCGGCTGTCCTCGTCGTTGCCTGTCCTCGTCGTTGCCGCTTTCGATTGAAGGAGATTTCAGCGGCCGTCTCGCGTTGCTCGGTTCTATTCGTCCTCCTCCTCGAACCCTTCTTCCAAACGCCGCAGGCGCATTCCCTCAGCGCGTGGTGGCTCCTTCTTCGATCCATTCCGTTGTCCGCACAAAGCTCCGTTTCGCCGCTCTCTGAATCGCCTCGAGCCGGACGCCGACTGGCTCGGGGCTTTCGAGCGTGTCCTTGTAGCGCACCCGCAAAATACGAGTCCCCGGGGAGACCCAGTGGGGAATCCACTCCTGGACCGGTCGTGCGATCCCATTCACCACGAACACGGCATTCGGGCAAAAATAGGACGCGTAGTCTCCTGTATTGCCCACGAGCAGGGATTCCGGCGCCTCCACCTGAAGGGTGTTCCAAGGCTGGAGCGCATGCTCGCGCACGAGCTGCGCAAGATCCGCGAAGATCACATCGGAAGGCCGCGAAAAGAGCGGTCGGGGAATCGCGGTGGGATGTCCGAAGTAAAGCGACGTGAGGACGGCGCTCACCCCGTAGGCTACCGCCAGGCCCTCGCCGAGAAAGCGCCGGAACGGCCGCTCCGATTGAGGCAGGAGCGACCATCCACGCGCCAGCAGCGCCGCCCCCAAAACCGCCAGCGGGGGCACGATCACGAGCGACCGATGCAGATCGAAATAAAACGGCCGCTGCGTGTATCCGACCATCGTGACCGCGGCGGCCACCGTGAGCAAAATCCAAGCGCCGACGACCCGGCCGGCCCAGCCGAAGTAGCCCGCCAGGGCCAGCGCCATCGACACCCACACGAGCGGAAAAGCGAACGCATTCACCGCCCCGTCCGGCGCATCGAAAAAGAGCGCCCGCCACGCGAGCAGCACGCGTTCGAGCATGCCTTCCGCGCCCGCGTCACCCCCGATCGCGGCGAGTTGAAAACGCCCGCCGATTTGCAGGCGAAAAGCCGTCACGCTCACGATCGCGAGGATGGCCAGCAACCCCAGCGCGGCCGGCAGCACGTGGGCGCGCCCGCGCTGTTCCCAGCCGTGCCAGAGAACGAAAGCGCTGAGGAGCGCCACGGAGGCGAGCGCCGGGGGATAACACATCGGCAGCAGCGCCGTCGTCCAACCCAGACCCACCGCGCAGGCGCCTGCGGCCGCTCCGCGCGAAGCGAAAAGCAGCGCCCAGCCCAGCGCGAATAGCGTGAGACTCGCGGGGAGGATCGATTGCTCCGCCATGCGTAGCCAAAAGACGAGGTGGCCGAAGCAGAGCGGCAGAAGCATCCCCAGCGAGGCGCCGACCGCCGAAGCGCGCTCCCCGTGGCCGCGCAGGGCCGATCTCAAGCCGGCGTAGAAGACGAAGAGACCGAGCAGGAAGATGCCCGCATAGCCGGCGCGCAGAGCGATCAGGTTGCGACCGAAGAAAAGCGCGGGCAAGGCGACCACGGAATACTGCCGCGCCGGATATTCGAAAAACCCGTGCCGTTGCACGCCGCCATCGGGTTCCGCGAGGAATTTCAAGCCGGTCGCCACCTGGATGGAGGCCTCGTGGCTGATCTCCCGGGAATCCACCGAACCGATCCCCGACAGCGCCACAAACGTTGCCGCGGCGCAGGCAATCAGGCCATGGAAACAACGCATCCGAAAATCCCGGCCCAGCGTCATCAACCAGACCGCCAGCGTCACGACGACCGCGCCGGCCGTCAGGGCGAGGAAAGCCCACTTGAGCAGCGGCGCGAGAACCGCCGGCAGAAAGGACGCCCCGCATTCGAGCAGCGCCCAGACGAAAAACGCGACCGGAATCGCCGCCGGCACGCCTGCGCTCGGCGATTCTCGTGGCTCGGCCGCTGTCACCTCCTCCGACATTCGACGACATCGGGAGAATCAGCCCGGTTGCAAGCAGTCAACCGAGCGCAAGCCAGGCAACCTGCGGGCGTCATCTTGAGAATCCGAAAGCGCTGCGCACAATTGAACGAGGGACAAGAACTGGGTTCGCGACTACGCCGATGGATCGCAGCAGGCTGCTCCTGGAAACAGCGGCAGCAAGCTGCGCGCAGTCCACGAGCCTTCGGCACTTTGGAAAGCCGCTCCTCGCGTAGGCTCCGTCGCGTCCCACCGCACCGCCTTTCAACCCCGATGGTGTTGCGTCCCAAAGCCCAGGGTCGCGAGGCACGAGCCACCCTGGAAATGGAGAAAATCATCATTCAACTCCAACGGAGTTGCGGAAGAACGTGAGGGGGCGTCGAAATGAAAGCAGCGAAATTCCGGCGGCGCCCGAAACCCCTCTATTCCCCTTCGCGTCTTCGCGCCTTCGCGTGCCCCCTTCTTTCCCGATCGCGCCCCGGCGCCAGGACGCTCTGCCTGCGTTCGGCCCCCGCTTCACTCTCCGCTCCTGCGCGGTTTCCCGCCTACCTCGAATCCCCAACCTCTCGGTTGGCGCGCGCCCGCCTTTACTTTTTCTTCGGTGTGGTCGCTGCGGCTTCCGCCTGGGATTTCGCATGCAGCTCCCCGTCCTCGAGCGACAGCGAAAACGTGTTCGCGTCCCAACTCGCCATCAGATCGCGCGAGCTTCCGTCTGACTCGGTCTGGCTCCACCGACAACTGAAGCTGCGCACCCCTTTCGATTCGGAAGACGCGATCACGCTGGAGGGTCCGAAGCGCGCCACCAGATCGGCGAGCACTTGTGTGGTTACGGCCGGCGTCATCCCCTTGCGTTTGAAGTCGATCTGCACCACGCGCTTTTCCTTCGGCGAAGCGATCACGTCGTATTCCTCAAAACCGGGCACGGGATTCGGGGGCGTGACTTCGAAGTCCAGGCCCTCGGCGCTCAACGTGGCGTCCTCCGGCGGAGCGATCACCTGCCCGAGGTTAATCCCGCCAACCCCCTGGAACGAAATGTAACGCATGCCGGGAGGCCCGCCGAGAGGTGGGACCGGCAGGTTCGCCGCCTTCCGCTGCTTCATTTCTGCAGCCCCCTCCGCGTACAGCGCGTTGTCGAAATACAAGACCGAAACCGAGCGGCCCTCCTCGGACAGGCAGACTCCCTTGGTCCCGTTCGACCATGTCCAGCGCGTCCTTGCGCCTTCTTTCGACTTCTCGGCGCCGGGTCCGTACCGTGTCGTCAGGATCGAACGGATTGCCTCCGCCAACCGTTTGTCATCCGTGATGGTTGATGCTTGCACCATGCAGACCCGCTGGGTGAAGGGCAGGAGGAAAACGAGGTAAGTATCGAGAGGGGGCAGCGGATCCTGCGGAGCGAATTGTTGGAGAATGTCGGCTTCCCGGATCGCCACAATCCTTCCCGGCGCCACGCGCTCGCCAAAACTCAACCCGAAGGCCCCCGTGATCGGCACCTTGGTTTGCGAACCCTTCCCGTCGGCAGGCTTCACCGGCTTCTGCCGCGCCTGCTGCCGGGCGTATTTCGAAGCGAGTCCGGCCCAGGTGGTTTCGGCGTTGGCGCCGAGTGCTGACAGGAGGAAGAGCGCGAGGGGAAGAAAAGACCGTCGAGCGAAGGCAGAGAAGGCGAAAGGAAATGGCATGGCAAGAGGCAGCAGTCGCTCGATGGAGAGTGGTGAATCAGCCCCATATTCCGATGCGGTCGAGAAACTTGCGTTTTCCCGGCCGTTCAGTTTTGGGCTGGCCGATTGGCAGGGAGCCGAGGCTCCCGGATGGGAAGCGCTGTTTTTGTACGCCCTTGCCGCGCAGGACCGTGCCACCGTGGTCGGGCTAAGCTAGGGAGATCTACATCATTGCGCCAGAAGTTACTGGCAGTAAGCCTCGATTCACCTTCCTGAAGCAGAGAGTCGTCGGACTTCGAGCGGGAGCCCACGGCCTTCGGCAAAGAACCCGCGGCCATGGGCAAGAGTTCCACGGCCGTTAGCGAAGGTTCCGTGGCTTTAAGCGAAGGCTCTGCGGCCTTAGCGAAGGGTCTGCGGCCTTTGACAAAAGGTCCGCGGCGTTTAGCAAAGGGTCCGCGGCCTTAACCAAAAGGTCCGCGGCGTTACGCAAAGGGTCCGCGGCATCGAGCTAAAGGTCATCCTCCATAAGGCGGGGGTGCGGCCACCTTAAGGCGGAGGTACGACCACCTTTAGGCGAGCGTCGCCGGCTTGCGACAAAGAGTCGGCGGCATTCGATCAAAGGTCCGCGGATCTTCGCCAAGAGTCAGCGGCATGAAGGCAAACACCAGCGGCATTGTGCCAAATGCCAACGCCTCTAGCGCAATGGTCAGCGGCCTTCAGCCAAAGGTCGGCGGCATCAAGCCGAACGCCAGCCGCATCGACTCAAGAGTCAGCGGCATTTGCGCAAGCGTCGGGGAGATCATGCGAATAGGCGCGGTACCCCAAGCCAAGTGCCAGCGGCATGAGAACAAGAGTCGGCGGCATGAACCTTATAGGCGGCCACACTCAGCCAAGAGGCGGCGGCGCTTCGTCAACGGCCCGCGACATGTTCGCAAGGGTCAGCGGCATTACACGGAAAGGCCGCGGCGTGAAGCGAATGGTCCGCGGCACTTTGCAAGTCGCCCGTTTCACTCACACTAAGGTCCGTGTACCCTCGCTCTAAGGTCCGTGCACCCCGCTCAAGTGGTCCGACAACGGGAAAATGACGGATGCGCGCAGCGCAAAACCGCCCGCCTCCAAGGCCCGAGAACGGAGTCTGCGAACCGAAGCACGGAGATCGGCTGCACGAAGTGCAGGGCAAAGCCTGCCGCAGGTGTTACGCGCCGCGAAAATCGCGGGGAATCGGGCGGGGACGATTTCGAGATAATCTCGGGGGCAAAGGGACGGGAATCGCGGGGAGCGCGGCGCATTGCCGGCGGTGTAGGTGCCGTGGGTGCTCTTGCGACCAAGCGCGTCGAAGACGGCAATCTCCTTGGTGCCATTCGGGAGGACCTTCGCCAGCGGGTGACCGTCGAGATCATGCGTCCAAGTGGTGACGAGGGCGCCATCGGTCAGGCTCGTCAGGCGGTTCAGGTCATCATAAGCATAGACGAGATTGCGGCGGCCTCGCTTTGCGCCGTGGTCAGACGTCGCCCGCCCAAGTCGTAGGTGTGCGTGTGGGTGCTCCCTGCACTCGTCTCGCTCAAGAGCAGGTTTTGTCCGTCGTAGACATAGGCGCAGGCGGCGTCGGCCGAGGCCGAATCCGTCACGGCTGTGATTCGGCCGGCGTCATCCAACGTGAGCGTACGCGTGCCCTCCGCCCGCGTTTCGCCCGTCAGGCGGTGCCGCAGATCGTAGGCAAAGCTTGTGCTTTGGCCTCGCGCATCGGCGTGTGCGGTGCGGTTGACCGCATTGTACGTGTTCGTGCCGCCCAGGCCCGCTTCGTCGCGGCTGGTCAGCAGTCGATTCAGCCCATCGTAGGTGAAGATCACTTTCTGGCCCTTGCCGTCGATCATCTGGATAAGATTGCCCGAGGCGTCAAGGACGCGCGGCGTGGTGCCCGCGACGTCCGCGGTCGTCCGCAACCGGTTCAAGCCGTCGTAGCTGAGGCTGGTCACGTTGCCGTTCGCATCGGTCGACCTCAGCAGGTTGCCCACGCCGTCGTGGACCATGCTCGTGACCGGCTTTACTGTGGTGATCCTTCCGTTGGGCCGCAAGGCTTCGACCGATGGCGACGTCGCCACGCGGAACTTTTCGGCGACGCTTGACGATTCAGAACGGCTCGACACTCCTGGCATTTCATACCGATGGCGGTCATGCGTGTTGCCACAGTTTGTAGCGGGGGTCGCTCCCCGTGAGGTTCATGAGCGAGAAGCGCTTCTTGCCCGCCGCCTGGGCGAAAGCTCGCCGCGCGCAGGCTACGGTCGCGGCGCCGACCGCCACGTCAGGCGAAGCGCTGCCACTCGCAGCGTAGAAAGCGTACAGGTCATAGCTACGACCTACGACATCTATGATGCTGCCGGTCAATAGGGGCTTCGCGTGACGCTTTCGAGGGCGTGACACGACCGCCGTTCAAGCGTGCACCCCGCGGAGCGACGGCGCGCTGCCTGCGGGGGGCGTTTCGTCCACTGCGCGCAGCGCCAAGACGCCCCCAAGAGCAGGCAGCGTGACACCACGGAGCCGTGGGAACGGCCTCGGGGAGAGTGCGCGCAGCGCGGCCCGAAGGGCGAGACCCCGCTGGAGCGGGGCGAGTCAACGCGGTTCAGGCGCCCAGGACCGGGGTCCGACGCTCGTCCGCACCCGCGCCAGCGGCTGGCATGTCGACCGCGGATCAAGCATTCCTGCGGCAAGACACGTTGCCGCCGGCCAAGCGACGACCAAACTCAAATATCTAGAACCTGACCCTGATGACTTTGCCGGGCGCTTACATTTTTCCGGATCCTGATGACTTTGGCGGTTCGCTCGTTGTCGCATCCCAAGGGTCCAAAAGCCCTTCTCGGAGACTACTATCTATGCCACCCCCTCGAATCATCCCAATACACTCTCCATTAAGTTGCACTTCGAAATCTACTCCTTCCTTCTTAGAAAACGCGCTCAAACATGCGATTAGTTCACGCACCTCTTCGAAGTGGGCACGATCGATTTCGCGGGGAATGTATTTATTCCACGGCTCAATTGCCGTATAAACATCGAGATCAATGCGAGTGGGCACATCAGGTTCTTCAGGCCTAAATAATGGAGGTCCGAGCCTCCACATCCGAGCAGAAGAGAGACGCCCCAAGGCTGCCACTAGGCATGCGGATATTCTCTCGTTCGGCTCCTGTCTGAGAAGGAACTCGAACTTATCTATCGGGTGGTCCTCACGAAGCATGTCTAGAAGGGCTCGGGAATTCCTCCCGGGTTGTACCGAAATCCACCGGGCATGTGTGTTTTCATGTGAAGTGGGGCCGGCGAAGGAAGAGTCAACGGTAGTCCGTTA
>JBBRQH010000046.1:0-41383 GCA_038226705.1 Chthoniobacterales bacterium
CGCGGACGTCTCTGTGACGGGATGCTGGTCTCCGCATGGTTCGGCGTTTCCAAGAACCAAGCCGGCACATGCGCGGCTCCCGAGACCAACGCGGCCAACCGGGGGAGGCGCGCCGCCGGGCACAAGGTCCGCAACAATCCGACTTGGGTTTCGCTCACTGCATCTGCACCCGGATTGAAAAAATATAACGCCGGCCCGCCACGGCAGTACCAAGGCCGCGCTGGTCGCTTCCGTGTTTATTAGACAGCCAAACCGGCTGGCAGGTCGTTGGCGAGGCGCTGGCGAGGCCACAGGCGATTGACCCTCATCTCGGCGGCGGGCGTAGGCACGCCGCGAGCAGGGGGCTCAATCTCGAGCCCCCAACGCATCGTCCTTCTCGCCGCCGACCGCAACGTAGGAGCTGGCGTTTACTTCGCCCCGGCCCCGTCGATTGCTCCCTCAGGCCTCCACCGGTTCTCCCACACTCCACATTTTTTCCATCGGCTTGACAAGGTTGCCGGCCAAATCGGCTTCGGTGACAAAAAGGCCAAGAAAACCGGAAAATTTCTGCGAGGACGTCCTAAAGCCAGGCTGCGTTCCTGAGCCGGTGCACGGGGGGAGGGTCCTGCACACCGGTAGCCCCCCGGGGGAGGACGAGCGCAGCACATCTGCGTTGGCTTAGTGGTTGGCGCATCTGCTGACCTTTCCTTTCCGTTCAGCGACCTTCGATACACTTCAGCTCTGGGGCGAGATACTGTCACACAGGGGATAATGCGGTCTTCTAATAAACCGCAGACTGCTGGTTCGAGCCCAGCCGGGGACGCGCTTCAGCTTAGTCGTGGCCTGGCACAGAGCGCACCCGAAAGGAGAGCTGGCGCTATTACGGCAAGAGCCGGTGCTCTTTCAAAAGAGCGCTTTCTCTGAGTGAGGATACGCGGCGATGGGTCGAAGCGCGACGGGTCGACCGCGAACCGCCGGTCTATCCGAGAGGGAGACGCTCCGGGCGGTGTGCATCCGTTCAACCAATCCGATCCGCCCCGAAGAATGGCACGAGCGCGGCGGGAATCCGCACGCTGCCGTCGGCCTGCTGGCCGTTTTCCAGCAGCGCAACGTAGAGGCGGGCGAGGGCGGTACCGCTGCCGTTGAGCGTGTGCGGGAAGCGATTTTTGCCTTCGGCGTCCTTGAAACGCAGGTTCATCCGGCGAGCCTGGTAGTCGCCGAAATTCGAGCAACTCGAAACCTCGAGGAAGGCGTCCTGACCGGGCGCCCAAACCTCGATATCATAAGTTTTGAGCGATCCGAAGCCGAGGTCGCCCGTGCAGAGTTCGATCACGCGGTAGTGCAAACCTAGAATTTGGAGAACTCGCTCGGCGTTGGCCGTGAGGGAGTCGAGTTCCGCCATCGAGCCTTCGGGCGCCGTGATCTTCACCAGCTCGACCTTGTCGAATTGATGCAGGCGAATGAGCCCGCGCGTGCCGAGGCCGGCCGCACCGGCTTCGCGGCGAAAACACGGCGTGTACGCGGCATAGCGCACCGGCAGGGCGTCGGCGGCGAGAATCTCCTCCCGGTGCAGGTTGGTCACGGGGACTTCCGCCGTCGCGACGAGATAGAGTCCATCGCGTTCACAGCGATACTGCTGCTCCTCGAATTTCGGCAGCTGGGTCGTGCCGATCAAGGCGTCGGTATTGGCCAGAAACGGCGGCGAGACTTCCGTGTAGCCGTGCTCGCGCGTGTGGAGATCGAGCAGAAAATTGATGAGGGCACGCTCGAGACGGGCGCCCACGCCAAAGTAGCAAACGAAACCGCTGCCAGCGACTTTGGCCGCGCGCTCGAAATCAAAGAGGCCGTGCTGGGCCCCGAGTTCGACGTGCGACTTCGCCGCGAAATCGAACTTGGGAGGCACACCCCAAATGCGGACCACGGGATTGTCCGCGGACTCGCGCCCCGGAGGGCAGTTTTCATGCGGAAGATTCGGGGTCTTCAGCAGCAGCGTGCGTTGCTCCGCCTCGAGCTGCGCGGCATCGTGATTGTGCCGGTCGATCTCCTCCCCCAGGGCCTTCGACTGGGCTTCGAGTGCGGCGGAATCCTCGCCCTTGGCGCGCTTCTGCCCGATTTCTTTTGAGAGCCGCTTTCGGTCCCCCTGCATTTGTTGAAAGCGCGTCTCCGCGGCCCGGCGTTGCCGGTCAATCTCGAGGATTTCCTCCACCGCCGACTCCAGCCCGGGACCGCGTGAAGCAAGGCGGCTGCGGACGAGGTCGGGCTGATCGCGGATGAATCGAATGTCGAGCATGGGATGGCGGAACTTGAAACGGGCCGCGACCATCACGCCCGGAGGGGAAGAATCAAGGGGCCCCAAGGGGGAAGAATCAAGCGGCCCCAAAGGGAAGAATCAAGAATCAGGAATCAAGTGCCAAGGAGAACCAAGGGGGAAGAATCAAGAATCAGGAATCAGGAAGCAAGTGACAAGCGGCCCAAAGGGAGGAATCAAGAATCAGGAAGCAAGTGACAAGGAGAATCAAGCTGCAAAATAAAGGCCTGACAGCGCCGAAGGAGAAGCGCCCGATCCGATAGCCCGTGGGGAAGCGCCGGCAATCTTTTGATCTTCCCCCTTGGATCCCCTTGGCACTTGATTCCTGATTCTTGATTCTTCCCCCATGGGGCCACTTGATTCCTGATTCTTGATTCTTGCCCCATGGGGCCACTTGATTCCTGATTCTTGATTCTTCTTCCTGCGGCCTTTAGTGCGCCCCCATCAGCACCCGGCGCAAGTAGTCCGCGTAGGGCGTTTTGCCGAGTCGACCGATCTGCGCTTCGAGTGTAGCGGCATCGATCCATTGGCTTTCCCAGGCGATTTCCTCCAGGCAGGCGATCTTTAAGCCCTGCCGCTGCTGGATCGCCTGGATGAAATTGGCGGCCTGCAGCAGCGCATCGGGAGTTCCCGTATCCAGCCAGGCGGTGCCCCGGCCGAGGCGCTCGACGTGCAGCAGGCCTTCCTCGAGATAAAGGCGGTTCAGGTCGGTGATTTCGAGCTCGCCCCGGACCGAGGGCTTGAGGGAGCGCGCGCGCGCGACGACGGAGTCGTCGTAGAAATACATCCCGGGGACCGCGTAATGCGACCGGGGGTGAAGCGGCTTTTCCTCGAGCGAGATCGCGTTCCCCCCGGCATCGAACTCTACCACACCATAGGCGGCCGGGTCCGCCACGCGGTAGCCAAATATGGTGGCCCCATGGGTGCGTTCGATCGCATGCGTAAGCACGCTAGGAAGCGTGTGGCCGTAGAAAAGGTTGTCGCCCAGGACGAGGGCGGCGGGCGCGCCCGCGAGGAAATCTTCCGCGATCAGAAACGCCTGCGCGAGCCCGTCGGGGGACGGTTGCTCGCGATAGGTCAGCGAGATCCCGAAAGCCGAGCCGTCCCCGAGCAGATTGCGGAACGCGGGCAGGTCCGCGGGGGTCGAGATCAAGCAGATCTCCCGGATGCCGGCGAGCATGAGCACCGAGAGCGGGTAGTACACCATCGGCTTGTCGTAGATCGGCATGAGCTGCTTGCTCACCGAGCGGGTCAGCGGGTAAAGCCGCGTGCCCGAGCCGCCGGCGAGAACGATGCCTTTGAATTTCATGGGGGAGAAACCTCCGTTCATCCTGCAGGCAATGCCCCCAGGCGTTCGAGCCGATACTTTGCATTCCGCGTGACCGCCTCACACCACGCCTGGTTTTCCAGGTACCAACGGACCGTCTTCTCCATTCCGCTCGCCAGGGTCTCGCGCGGTTGCCACCCGAGTTCGCTGGTGATCTTCGCGTGGTCGATGGAATAGCGGCGGTCGTGTCCGGGACGATCGGCCACGAACTTGATTTGCTCGCAATAGCTGGCGCCATCCGCGCGCGGCGTGAGCCGGTCGAGCGTGGTGCAGAGTTCGCCCACGAGCGTGAGGTTCGTGAGCTCGCAGGATCCGCCGATGTTGTAGACCTCCCCCGGCCGGCCGGCCTCGAGCACGCGGAGAATGGCGTGGCAGTGGTCCTCCACGTAAAGCCAATCGCGCACGTTTTGGCCGTCGCCGTAGATCGGGAGTGGACGCCCGGCGAGCGCATTGAGGAGGACGAGCGGGATGAGTTTCTCGGGGAACTGGCGGGGACCGTAATTGTTCGAACAATTCGTGGTGAGCACGGCCAAGTCGTAGGTGTGAAAATACGCCCGGGCGAGATGGTCGGCTCCCGCCTTCGAGGCGGAGTAAGGGCTGTTCGGCTGGTAGGCGTGCGTTTCGGCGAAGCCGGGCGCTGCGGGTCCGAGGGAGCCGTAGACTTCGTCCGTGGAGACCTGCAGAAAACGAAATCCTGCGCGTCGCTGGCGCCGGGCACATTCGAGCAGCCGGAACGTCCCGAGCACATTCGTGGCGAGAAATTCCTCCGGCGAATCGATGGAGCGATCGACGTGCGACTCCGCCGCGAAGTGTACGACCGCGGCGAACGCATGGTCGCGAAAGAGCTGCTCCAGGAGCGCGCCATCGCCGATATCGCCCTGGACGAAAACGTGGCGGGTTTCCCCGGCGAGATCGGCGAGCGACTCGCGATTTCCCGCGTAAGTGAGCTTGTCGAGGGTCACCACCACGGCCGACGGATCGGATGCGAGGGCGAGCCGGACAAAGCTTGACCCAATGAAACCCGCTCCGCCCGTGACGAGCAGCGCGCGGCTCATGTCGTCGCCGTGGCCGCGGCCTCTTCGGGATGTTCTTCGGGCAGGAACGCCGGCTCGGGCGCGCCTTCCGGGTGCCAGGCCCGCAACGCTCTCTCCACCGCTTCGTGCACGGGCGTCAGCTCGACGCCAGCGGCCGCCAGCTTGCTGGTATCCAGCACACAATTGGAACGGGGGGTCTTCGCGGCCAGGCGCATGAACTCCGCTTCATCCTCGAAGAACGACCACTCTTTCTGGAGCACACCGCACTCCTCGATGAGCGCCACAATTTCCCGCGCGGTGATCGAGCCGGGGTTCGTCACGTTGTAGGTGCCAAATTCCGCTTCGGCGGTCCAAAGCTGCCAGGTCGCGCGGACAAATTCGTCGAGTTGGGAAAGCGAATTCCGCGCGTCGAGGAGACGCTCGTAGTCCATCAATTTCGAGAGGTAATTGCGGGGGCTGTTGAACTCGTCGAAGGGAATTCGGAGCCGCCAGATATAACAGTGCGGCGCATCCGCGAGCACCTCCTCGCCGAGCGCCTTCGAGCCGCTGTAAAAACTGCAGGGCGGCGCACGGAAGGAGAAATTCGGCTCATCGTCTTCGCGAAAGCCGGAGCCATCCGGCTTGGCGCCGTTGTAGATGCAGCCGCTCGAGACATGTCCCCAGGCCACGCCGGCCTCTTCGCAGGCCGCGCGGATGCGGCCGGGCAGGACGGCGTTGCCATCGAGGCATTCCCCTTTGTGGTATTCGCAGGCATCCACATTGGGCTTGCCGGTGTAACCCGCGGCATTGATGACGAAATCCACGCCATAATAGCGAATGGCGGCCGCGAGCTTTTCGGGATCCGAGTAATCGAACTCGGCGCGCGGAAGCATGACGAAGGGAACGCTTTCGCGCTGAAAGAGGCGCTGGTATGCGCCACCGACATAGCCGGCGCCGCCGAGAAGCAGGATCATGCGCGCGGAAGATGGCGGGAAGCCACGCGGCGGCAAGTACGGGCCGCAGCATCGCGACGAGATTTCGTGGCTGCCCCGGCGCAAATGGAGTCAGGTCGTCCCGGTCATGACCACATCTTCCCGGCGGATTCTCATCACCGGCGCCCGCGCGCCGGCGGCGCTGGAACTCGTACGCAGTTTCGCGGCGGCGGGTCACGTGGTGTTCACGGCCGATAGTCTCCGTCATCCGATCGCGGCCCGGTCGCGCTTCATCACCCGGCACTTCCTCGTGCCTTCGGCGCGTTTTGCCTCCGCAGAGTTTGCCGGAGAACTGCGACGGATCGTCCGCGCGGAGGGAATCGACCTCCTCCTACCCACGTGCGAAGAGATCTTCTTTGCGGCGCGCGCGGGTCTTTCCGAAGCTTTTCTGGGCGCGCCGGAACTGCTCCTCGAGGTGCACGACAAAGGCCGGTTTGCCGCGCTGGCGGCTCGGCTCGGCTTGGCGGTCCCACGGACGGACGATTGGAGCGCGACCGCCTCCGCGGATGCGGTCTGGAAACCTGCCTTTACGCGTTTCGGGGACGAAACGCTCCTGCCGCCGCACCTGCCCGCCACGCGCGATCGCGTCGCCCGGGAAATGGCCGCCGGCCGACGCTGGATTGCGCAGGACTTTTTGCGCGGGCGCGCGCTCTGCACCTACAGCGTCGCATGGCACGGCCGACTGAATGCGCACGCGGCCTATCCTGTCTCGGTTCGGGTGGGGGCAGCGGCCGTGGCGTGGGAAGCGGTGGAGCATCCGGGCGCGCGGGCCTGGGTGGAGCGATTTGTCGCGGCGACCGGTTTCCACGGGCAGATTGCCTTCGATTTCATCGAATTGCCAAACGGCGAAATCTTCGCCATCGAGTGCAATCCGCGGGCCACGAGTGGGGTGCACTTGTTCGCGGGAGATGCGCGCCTCGCGGAGGCGTTTCTGCGCCCGGTCGCACCCACCCTTTCGCCCCGCCTGGGCGCACGAATCTCTTCGAAGCTGGCGCTCCTGCTGGCGGGCGCGCGGGGGATTCGTGAGGCCGGCGGTCTGGCCGCCTGGCTGGGCTGGATGTTTCGCACGCCGGATGCCGTGTGGAGGAGCGATGACCAGCGCCCCGCCTTTGCGCAATGGGCGCTGCTGCGCGAGTTGCGCGCGATTGCCGCGCGGCAGCAAATCTCGACTTTGGCGGCGAGCACCCACGACATCGCATGGAACGACGAATTGCCTTCGTGACCGGAGCCACGGGTTTTCTGGGCGCGGCGTTGAGCCAGCGACTGATAGCCGAGGGCTGGGAAGTCGTCGCCTTTGGCCGGCGGGCGCCGGCGACAGCTTTGGGCGACTTGCGGGAAATCGAATCGCTCCGCCGCGCTTTGCCGGTGGGCGCGACCGTCTTTCATGGCGCGGCGAAAGTGGGGAGCTGGGGGCCGCGCCGTGAGTATGAGGAGGCCAATGTCGGCGGAACGCAGAACCTGCTGCGCGTGGCGGCGGAGCGAGAAACGCGCCGATTCGTGCACGTCTCGACGCCAAGTGTTTGTTTTCGCTGGGCGAATCGGCTCGATGTCCGCGAGTCCGATCCGCTCCCGGAGCGGGCAGCGAACGCCTATGCCTGGTCGAAGCGGCTGGCCGAGGAAGCGGTGCGCGCCAGCGCCCTGCCCAGCGTGATTGTGCGGCCGCGGGCGATCTTCGGCGCGGAAGATACTTACATCGTGCGCCGCATCGTCGAGGCGCTGCACGCGCGCAAACTTCCGCGGGTGGGGGACGGAGCAAACTGCACGGACCTCACCTTCCTCGACAACGTGCTCGATGCGCTCCTCCTCCTGGCCGAAGCGCCAGTAGAGGCTTGCGTGGGGCGCACGTTTCACGTCACGAACGGCGAACCGATCCGGCTGTGGAAAAAATTGGCGGGGCTCTGCGAGCGCCTGCGGATCCCGCCACCCGCCCGGCATCTTCCGTTCGGGATCGCATTTGCGCTCGCGACTGTGCTGGAGCTGATCGGACGCGCGATCGGACAAAAGTCCGAACCCCGCTTTACCCGTTACACCGCGTGTCTGCTGGGCCGGAGCCAGACCCTGAATATCGACGCGATCCGCGCCTTGGGCTACGCACCCCGCGTCAGCGTCGACGAGGGGCTGGATCGTTTCGCCCGCTGGTGGGAGGCGCGCCGATGAAGTTTTCGTTTTTGGTTTGTGGACACACCGAGCAGCGGGAGCGCCTCGCCTTGCCGCGCAGTGGATCCTGGCGCGTGATCCAGTTTCCGGCGCTCGTCGTCCTTTTTGAACATCCCACGGAAGGCATTGGCTTGTTCGACACCGGTTACGCGCCGCGGGTGGACGAGCTCTTCCGCCGTGGCAAATGGCGGGTCTTTGGCGCCTTCACGCCGGTGCAGCTTGGGCCAGGTGAATCCGCGGTCGAACAACTGGCGGCCCGCGGCATCGACGCGGCCGACGTGCGCTGGATTTTCCTCTCCCATTTTCACGTCGACCATACCGGGGGTCTGCGCGATTTCCCCAAGGCGCGCGTCTACGCGAGTGCGCCTGCCTGGGAGGCGGCCCAGCGCCACGCCGGCGTGCGGTCCGCGCATAGCGCCGAGCTTCTGCCCCCTGATTTCGCCGCCCGGGTGGAGACGTTCGCGCCCGCGGGCACGGATCTTTTTGGCGATGGTTCGCTCGTCACGATTTCTCTGCCTGGCCATGCGGCCGGACAATGCGGGCTGCTGATTCGGGGAGCGCCGCCGACGCTCCTGGTGGCGGACGCGGTCTGGCAACGACAGCAGTTGGCAGGGGAGATGCCACATTTCCTCACCCGCCTGATCCAGCACGATTGGGCGGCCTATCGCGAAACGCTCGCGCGGCTGAAGGCCTTCCGGCAGGAGCATCCGGATTGGCGAATCTTGCCCACGCATTGCGCGGCATCCATCGCGGCCGGAGGCGCGGTGACTTGAATGCCGTCGCACAGATCGGCGTGTTGCGTCATTGGCTCGCGGCGAAATCTCGCTGGGGCCGGCGGGCGGCGGGGAGCGAAGTGCGCCGGCATCTCGCCTGGGTGCGGGGGGCGTCCCCCTTCTATCGGGCGCAACGCTCCGCTGCACTGGAGGATTGGCCGGTGGTCGATAGGCGGCAACTGATGGCCGCGTTCGAGGCGTGGAACACCGCCGGAATCACTCTGGCGATGGCGCGCGCGAAATTTCCGCTGCCCGCCGGAATCGAAGCCGGATTATCCTCCGGCACCGCCGGGGAACGCGGTGTGTTTCTCACCAGCCCGCGCGAGCGTGCCGAATGGGCCGGCACGATGCTCGCCCGCGTGCTGCCCCGGGCACCGTGGCGATCGCAACGCGTCGCCTTGTGTTTGCGCGACTCCAACGCCCTCTATTTCGCGGCTTCGGGACGCGGGGTCCAACTCGCGCACTTCGCGCTCGACGCGGTCGCCGAAGCAAAGGCCTTTCGTCCCGATATCATCGTAGCCCCGCCGCGCATCCTGGCCGAATTCGCGCAGCACGATGTCGCCGCGGAGCGCGTCATCGCGGTCGCCGAGACCCTGGACGAACCGGAAGAAACCCGGCTCGCGGCGCGCTATCCCGGACGCGTGCACCAAGTCTACCAGGCGACGGAAGGATTCCTGGCGGCGACGTGCGAGCACGGAACGCTCCACTTGAACGAAGATTTTCTCGTCGTGGAAAAAGAGTGGATCGACCGCGGCTCGGGGCGATTTCGGCCGGTCGTCACCGATCTTCGCCGCCGCACGCAACCGGTGGTGCGCTTGCGAATCGATGACGTGCTGATCGAGCGCGAAACGCCGTGTCCCTGCGGATGTGTCTTCACGTCCCTGGAGCGCGTGGAAGGACGGCTCGAAGACGTCTTCCAGCTCGCCGGGGGCCGCCAGGTCTTTCCCCGGGAACTGCGGGCCTGCTTTGCGAACCGCCTGCCCGGGGTGGACTACCGGATTCGACAAATTTCGCCGGATTGCGCGGAGGTCGCCGTGGCGGATGGAGTGGCAAATCCGCCGCTCCTCGCGGAGCTGGCGAGATGGATTCCGCGCATTCGAGTCGTGCCTTTTCCGTCGCCGGATCCGATCGAAAAGAAACTGCGCCGGGTGACGCGTGCGCCGTTCGACTGACATGCGCGCCGAACTGTTTTTTGCTGAGCCGGTGCCGTGGCCAGATACGCCGGATGGCGAGTATGCGCGCAACTTTCTCGCCCCGCTCTTGCGGGAGGGTTGCGCGCATTTTGTCGCAAACGCCCCGACGAAGCTCGGAGTCGTGCTCGCGGGTGAGCGCGTGCTCCCGTTTACGGTCGGCTGCGAGCCAGGCGGGACGGAGACCTCCTATGTTTGCTCCCCGGTGGCTCACTACGCGGACTACGCCCGCGAAGAAATCGCCCTGGTGCGAATGCCGCGGCTGGCGGCGGCCCCACTGCGCGGGGGCTTTCGGCGCTTAGGCGATTGGCTGCGCCGCGCCGAGCTCGATCGCACCGTGCTGGTGAACAACTGGCTTCTTTCCACCAACCTTTACCCCGCCCTCACCCGCGAGGAGACGCAGGCGATCGTCGAGCGGATCCGGGAAGTGTTTCCCGAGCACGCGATTGCCTTTAGAAGTGTCGACGAGTTCGCGAGCGCGCCGCTGCTTTCCTTTCTTCAGGACGCGGGGGGAATGCCGGTCTTTGCGCGGCGCGTTTGGTACCAGGACGCGCGCGGCGGTCGCCTGCGCGCGCGGCGTCAGGTGCGTCTCGATTTGCGCCACGCGAGCCGTTCGACGCTTCGCCTCGTCGATGGACGGGAGCTTGAACAGGATTGCGCAGCCGAGTTGCGCGAACGCTACGAGCAACTCTACCTCGCGAAGTACTCGCGGCGAAATCCGCAGTTCACGGAAGCGTTTTTTCGCGCGGCGCTGCGCGACGCGTTGCTCACGCTCCGAGCGCTGGTGAACGACGCAGAAGACGGGCGCATCGAAGGCGTGCTGGGCTATTTCTCCCGGCGGAATGCGGATGGAAAGTCGATCATGACCCAGCCTGTCTTCGGCTACGACACGGCCCGACCGGTCGAATGGGCGCTCTATCGTCGGCTGAGTTTGGAGACGATCCTGGAGGGCGAGCGATCCGGGCACATCGTGCATGCGAGCGCGGGCGCAGGCGGATTCAAAGCGGTGCGTGGGGCCGTAGGGGTGAGCGAATGGCTGGTCGTCTTCCACGGACATCTGCCGGCCCGCCGCCGCCGGCCCTGGAATTTTTTGCGCGCCCTTTCCACCCGGATCGCCGAACCTCTCATTCGGCGGTTCCAATGGTAATCACGCGTCCCCTTCCCCTTCGGCTTGCCGGGCTGGGCGTGGCCTTGCCGACGCGGGTGGTGAAGAATGCGGAAATCGAGACGCGCTGTGGCCTGCCGGCCGGCTGGGTCGAACAGCGCACGGGCGTGCGCGAGCGCCGTTGGGCGGCGGCGGGGGAGACGAATTCCCAGCTGGGGGCGCAGGCGGCGCGAGCAGCCCTGGCCGAGGCCGGGTGGGCGCCCGAGTCTCTCGATCTCATCCTCTACGCCTCCGGTACGCCCGAGCAAGCCATCCCCGATACCGCCCCGCTGGTGCAGCGAGCCTTGGGACTCGGGGATTCCGGCATTGCCTGCTTCAGCGTGCACGCCACCTGCCTCAGTTTTCTGGCGGCGCTGATCACGGCGGGGGCGCAGCTCGCGGGGGGTCTGGCCCGCCGAATCCTGATCGTGAGCGCCGAGATCGGGTCGCCCGCCTTGAATTTTGCGGAGCCCGAAGCGGCGGCGCTTTTTGGCGATGCCGCGGCAGCGGCAGTCGTGGATGCCACGGGTGAATCGGCGCTGGTCGCTGCCCGGTGGGAGACGCTCGGCGAGTCGGCTTCGCTCACGGAGCTTCGAGGTTGCGGCTCACGGCTCCATCCCGAACGGGTGGAGGCCCGGCGCGAAGACCAGCTTTTCCACATGAACGGGCTGGCGGCGGCCAAGGCGGCCCGCACGCATGCGCCCGCGTTTCTGGAGCGGTTGCGCCCCGGACTCGCGCACGGATTACCGGGGATCGACCTAGTCGTTCCCCATCAAACGAGCCGGCTTGGCCTGCAATTGCTCGAGAGTTTCGGCTGGCCCCCGGATTGCGTCGCCAGCACGCTGGCTGAGCACGGTAATTGCATCGCCGCGTCCATTCCGCTCACCCTGCACGCGGCCCGCCTTGCCGGGCGCACCCCGCCCGGCCGCGAAATCCTGCTGGTCGGAACCGGGGCGGGCTTGTCGTTTGCCGGGGTGATCTGGAAGATGTGAAGGATGAGAGCGACTTCCGCGATTCGGGGATTGAACTTGCTGGTCCGAGCGCTTTCTGGCGCGCTGGCCGCGCCAGCGGAGGATCGAGCATGACTCCGCAGGCTACCGACCAGGCCGCTGCTGGGCGCAGACAAGTCGAGTTGTCTGTCGTGGTGCCGTGTTTCGATGAAGCCGAAGTCCTCCCGGCCTTTCACGCGCGCATGTCCGCCACGTGCCAGGCGGCAGGGAGAACGTATGAGATCATCTACGTGAACGATGGGTCAACGGACTCGTCGTGGCAGATGATTGGTGAATTCTGCACGTCGGATCAATCCGTGGTGGGCATCGATCTCTCCCGGAATCATGGCCATCAGCTCGCGCTCACAGCCGGTCTTCATCATGCCCGCGGAGCCTTCATTCTCATCATCGATGCGGATTTGCAGGATCCGCCCGAGCTGCTTCTCCCGATGCTCACGAAGTTGGAGGAAGGAGCCGATGTCGTATTCGGACAAAGGGCTCGGCGGGAGGGCGAGACGTGGTTTAAGAGAACGACGGCCGCGTTCTTCTATCGGATTCTCAACTATCTGGCCGACTCCAACATCCCCCGTGACACGGGCGATTTTCGGCTGCTGAGGCGGACCGTGCTGGATGAGTTTCTTCGGCTCCCCGAGCAGTCCCGCTTCATCCGCGGAATGGTGAGCTGGCTGGGATTTCGGCAGGTGCCACTTCTCTACGAGCGCCGCGAACGCGCGGCAGGCATTTCCAAGTACCCGTTTCGGAAAATGCTCCATTTTGCGCTCGATGCGATCACCTCGTTTTCCACGAAGCCCCTTCTCCTGGCGACGTATCTTGGTCTCGCGGCCGGGGCGCTCGCGGTCCTCGTCGCCATCTATTCCGTCTACGAGTGGCTCGTCGGAAACACGATCCGTGGCTGGGCCAGCTTGATGGTCGTCGTCCTCTTGATCGGCGGAGCCCAGCTTTTCGTCCTCGGCATCATCGGCGAATACCTGGGCCGATTGACGATGCAGTCCAAAAATCGGCCGCTCTTTATCATCCGCGAAAAGCGGAACTGACACCGGCGCAAGCGATCGCGGCAGTCATCATTTCGTGGCGCACACGACGTACTGCGCGCCCAGGGGAATTTTGCGCAAGAGAAAGTTTTCCACGCGCCGGCACCACGAACGGTCGAGCGGCAGGAAGAGCAAATGGTTCGTCTCGCATCGCTGGAAGCCTGCGCTCTGCAGAAGCTGGCGAACTCTTCGCGGAGGCAGCAGCACGGCATCCGAGTCGAATTCGCAGCGCGCGACAGAAAGGCGCGTGAGCGGATTGTAAGGATTGTGCTCGTACACGAGCATGAACCCGCCCGGTTTGAGCAGACGGAAGCACTCGGCCGCGAAGGCAGGCCAATTCGGCGGGGGCACGTGATGCCAGACGCAGATCGCGAAAATCACGTCGAACGCGCCATCCTCGAACTCCGAGCGCACTCCATCGTAAGTCCGGTAGTTCACTTCCGGATTACGATCCTGGGCCACCGCGATCAGGTCCTGGGAGACATCCAGACCGTGCAGATTTTGGAAGCGGTTCTTCAAGATGGAGTCGGTTAATCCCCCTCCGCAGCCCAAGTCGAGCAGAACAGGCTGCCCCTTTTTCCCGTGGGTCGCTTCCACCACCCCGCAGAGGTGCTCGGCCTTGACGCGCGTAAAGAAATCGTGGGTGAGCGGGCAGTACTGAATGGATGCCCGCATTTTCTCCGCGTAGCTGCTGGCGTATTTGTCGAAATCCATTCGCTAGGATAGAAGCGCGCAATCCGGGCGGGTCGAAGAATTGCTATCCGCGCAGCATCCCGCGGATGTCGCGATAAAGTTCGAGGGCCTTCCGGCCGAAGAGCGCGAGTTTCACGCTCGGCTCCCCGCCGTAGCGCTCGCGAAAGTGGATGGGGACATGCGCGTGCGTCACCGCCGGGTCGCTCTTGAGGAGCACGGCCAGCCCGATATTGGCGAGACTGAAGGAGACCGGAATGCGGGCCAGGAAAGGGGCGAGCTTCTCCGTGCGCAGGAGGCGGTAAGGAACGTTGGCATCGAGACAAAGGGTGCCAAATCCCGCCAGGAGAAACAGGCGCAAAACCATGCTCGCGAGCAGGCGGCGAAAGCCGTCATCGCGCCGGGTGCGAACGCCATACACGACATCGGCCTTCTCTCGCAGGCGCCAAAAGCGGAAAAAGTACTGTGGGTCACACTGCCCATCGGAGTCGATTTGAAGCACGAACGGGATGCCGCGCTCCACCGCCGCGCGATAGCCCGCGAGGCACGTCTGGCCGTGCCCGCGATTCTCGTGGCGCAACGATTCGAAGCGCGGCCCAAGCTGTTCGCGGAGGCGCGCGAGCACCTGCGGCGTGCCGTCGCGGGAGCCGTCATCGAGGGCGAGGAAGACAAAGTTTTCGGTCCAATTTTCGATCTCGGCGAAAAACTCCGAGACGACTTTCCGCACGCTCGCCTGCTCGTTGTAGACGGGCATGACGATGAGCAGTTCAGGCGCGAAGTCGGTCATGCAGACGTCGTGAATAGCCTTTGGTGTCCGCCGTCTCAACCCAGGATTCCGCTGTGGCCGGCCCGCTTGCGCGGTGTGCACCTGTGCATCATACTTGTTACCCGGACGAAGTCGGTGGCGACTTCGCCACGAACTACTCCTCGCATCCGACAATGGCAGCGGAAATCAACGATAGCCCTTGGAAGCGGGCGCGCCCCGGCTTTTTGCAGCACGAGGATTTCATCTGGTTTTCGGCCCAATGCCCAGCCGACTACTTCTTGATGGTGATCGATCGGTCCCTGATCATTCGCTACATCAACCATGTGCACAGGCACATGGAGATCGAGAAGGTCTTGGGGAGTTCTTACCTCGACTACATCAGCGAGGCCGATCGCGGCCCGGTCCAACAGCTCTTGAACCCGGTCTTCACCAAGCGGGAAACGGTCGTGTTCGAGACCTCCTTCACGGGGTCCGAAAATCGGTATGTGGGTTATCGGACGCGGATCCAGCCCTTGCAGCTCGACGGGCATGTGCCGTGGGCCATCGTGATGGCAGTGGAAATCGCCAAGCTCGATGGGGAAATGCCGGCGGGGGAAACGCTCACCGTCTGCGCCTGGACGAACCGGGTGAAACTGGGGACGGAATGGGTGCCGCTCGACGACTACTTGAAACGCAAATACGGGCTCAAGATTAGCCACGGGATTTCCCCAGAGGCGCATCGGATGATGGCCGAGGGTGTGTTTGACGAGAATCCCGGCAATGTTCCCGGGGTCGAGGCGGCCAAGAGCCGGTTGCGGCGCACTGCCCGAGTTTTTCTCGACAAACCCGCGAGCGTGCCGGGTTCGACGCAGTCGCTCACGGGTTGAGGGGGTCGGATTCAGTCAAGTTGAGACGACGTGTGATCTTCTCAAATTCAGTCAGGGCCATGCCGACGACCTGGTCCATGTTGTAGTAGCGATAAGTCGCAAGCCGGCCCACGAAGCTGATGCCCTCCTCCCGCGCCGCGAGTTCGGCGTAGCGATCATAAAGCGCCCGAGCCTCCGGAGCAGGGATGGGATAGTAGGCTTCCTTGCCGGGCGCATAGT
The DNA here is from genome assembly GCA_038226705.1 of Chthoniobacterales bacterium. Taxonomy (GTDB): domain Bacteria; phylum Verrucomicrobiota; class Verrucomicrobiia; order Chthoniobacterales; family SZAS-18; genus SZAS-18. The sequence continues at coordinate 15,466 of JBBRQH010000046.1, forward strand.
CGGCCGGGTACTCGCGGACAATCGTGGTGACCGGGAGCTTCTGCCCAGTGGCGTGCTTGATCTCGACGATCCGGGTAAACTCGTTCTCGTTCGGGTAGTTCACCTGCATGACCGGCTGAAAGTACTCCTGCGGAAGCGTCTCGGGCTCGAAACGTAGCGAGCGCCAGGGCAGCGCGCCGAACCGGCAGTCGAAATATTCATCGATCATGCCGGTATAGACCATGTGCCGGCAGCGAACTTCCGGGAGCAACGCGCGATAGTCGACACCGAGGCGTACCTCGATCTTGGGATGATCGAGCATCTTCCGAAACATGGCGGTGTAGCCATCCCGCGGGAGAGCCTGGAAAGTTTCGCTGAGGTAGCGGTCATCCCGATTTGTGCGGACGGGGATACGCCCACAGACGCTTGGATCGAGATCGCGCGGATCGCGTTTCCACTGCTTCAGCGTGTAGTTCTTGAAGAACAGCTCGTAGAGCCTCCACCCGACTTGGGAAACGATGACTTCCTCCGAATTCTTCGGCGACTCGATCGGAACCCGCCATTCCGCGAGCGTGCGCTCCATTTCCTCGCTCGTGCAGGAACCGGGAGGCCGCCCGAGAAGCTGCTCGAACGTGTTGAGATTGATCGGGAACTGCCAATGCCGACCCTCCGCCCAGGAAAGAATCTTGTACTCCACTTCGTGCCAGGCCGTGAATTGCGATAGATACTCGCGGATGCGGGGCGAGTTGGTGCGGAAATAATGGGGACCGTACTTGTGGAGGAGCACCCCCGCGGCGTCGTATTCATCATACGCGTTCCCCCCGATGTGGTCGCGCCGCTCGACGATCAGGCAGTGCAGCCCGTGCTGCGAAGCGAGCCGCTCTGCGAGCACGATGCCTGCGTAGCCGCAGCCGACGATGAAGATGTCGCAATCGATCACTCATCCGTCCATGCGTTGGAACGTGTGTCTTCGCAAGGCGGTCCGGTTTGCGTTTGGGCGACGGCTGAGGAACTCTTCCGCCCTTTTTCGCGGGTGTCCCCGGCGCCTGCATACTCTATGCGCACTGTGCTGGTCCCGTTCGCCCGCTACCTGAACATTATCTGGTTCAAGGTCTACGCGAATTTGAAGGCCGAGACGGAGAAGATGTACCTCGGGTCGCTTTGGTGGGTGATCGAGCCGATGCTCAACACCGCCGTGCTTTATCTGGTCTTCAAGGTCATCCGCATCGGTTCGGCGGATAACTTGCTGGTGCTTTTGTACGTCGGAGCGGCGATTTTCAGCTGGTTCTCCGCCAGCGTGACGATGGGGGCAAACGCCTTGGTGACCAATGCGGCTCTCATGCAGCAGGTGCAACTCCCCAAGTGGATCTTCCCGGTGATTGCCGTCGCGAATCAAAGCTGGAAGTTTCTCTTTTCCCTCGTGATCGTTTTTCCCTTCCTGTGGGCGTTTCACCTCCCGCCCACCAGCGCTTACCTGGCGCTGCCCGCGCTTGTCTTTACCCAAGCCTTTACGATCATCGGCCTGAGTCTTTTGCTCTGTGTGGTCATTCCTTTTTTCCCAGACGGACGGACCGTGCTGGCCAGCGGAATGAACCTTTTGATGTGGCTTTCCGGCATCTTTTATCAGATCGACAAAGTCGCGCCGGAACACCAGGGGTTTTTCGTCGCGAATCCCGCAGCCATGCTGGTGGATGGATTTCGGGCCGTGCTAATGGACGGGCGCTGGCCCGAAGCGAGACACTTCGTTTCCCCCCTTCTTTTTGGCGCGGTGTCGGGTGGCTTGGGGTGGTTTCTCCTGCACCGGCTGGGCAACCGCATCGCCAAGATTCCAGTTTAGGAAAATGGATCTCGACACCGTCCCCCCTGCTGGCGAGTTGCTGATCCGACTCGAGCAAGCAGCGCTCAAGTTCCGCCTGCGTCGCCCTTTGAACGGGTCACGCGAATTTTGGCCGTTACAAAGCGTTACGCTGGATCTTCATCGCGGGGAGCGTCTCGGAATTTTGGGCTCGAACGGCGCGGGCAAGACCACGTTGATGAAGCTCCTCGCAGGGATTTACGAAAAGGACCGCGGCACGGTGTGGCGCGCGCCAGGACTGAGCGTTTCCCTGCTCTCGATCGGAATTGGCTTCGAGAGCACACTGACGGGACATGAGAATGCGATTCTCGTCGGTATGCTTTTCGGACTGCACCGCGCGACAATCGAAAAGCGCATTCCGCGCATCCGCGATTTCGCCGAATTAGGCGGCTTCTTCGATCAACCGCTCTACACGTATTCTTCGGGGATGCTCCTTCGTTTGGGTTTTTCCGTGGCGATGGAGGTGAACCCCGACGTGCTCCTCTTGGATGAGGTGATGGGAGTCGGCGACGCGCATTTCATCGAGAAATCCACCCAGGCGCTCTCCGATAAGATCCATTCGGGTCTAACGGTCGCGTTCATTACGCACGATCCGGAGGCGGTGCGTAAGCTATGCACTCGCGCGGTGTGGATCGACAAAGGTGCGACGCGTTTGATGGGAACCCCAGACGAGGTTCTTGCGGCCTATTTGCTGGAGACGACTGGCTCAATTGGCGCGGCGACTTGATCGGGGGCTCAGTTCGCGTGATCGAGTGTTCGAGTGTTCGAGTGTTCGCGCAGCCCGCGGAGACAGCGTAAGATTGCGAATGATCTCGCAGGTATCCGGCCCGACGGCCGATCCGCCAATATCCGTGGAGCTGTCGGTCGTAGTCCCCTGCTACAATGAAGCGGAGGTTTTGCCGGCGTTCCATGAGCGCATGTCGGCCACTTGCCGGGAGGCAGGCCGCTCGTACGAGATCATCTACGTGAACGATGGGTCGACCGACGGGACGTGGGGAATCATCGGGGGGTATTGCGGTTCGGATTCCGCTGTGGTGGGAATCGATCTTTCCCGAAATCACGGGCACCAACTCGCTTTAACCGCGGGACTTCATCACGCGCAGGGCAGCTTTACTCTCATCATCGATGCAGATCTACAGGATCCTCCCGAGTTGTTGCTTCCGATGCTGGCGCGTTTGGAAGAGGGCGCTGATGTCGTTTTTGGCCAAAGGACCCGCCGGGAGGGTGAGACTTGGTTCAAACGGACGACTGCAACTGTATTCTACCGAACCCTGAATTACTTGGCTGATACCAATATTCCTCGCGACACGGGCGACTTTCGCCTGATGCGGCGGACCGTGTTGAACGAGTTCCTCCGACTGCCCGAACAATCCCGCTTCATCCGAGGGATGGTGAGCTGGCTGGGGTTCAAGCAGGTGCCACTGCTTTACGAGCGACGGGAAAGAGCGGCCGGGCTTTCGAAGTATCCCTTCCGAAAGATGCTGCGCTTTGCCCTCGACGCGATTACGTCATTTTCGACCAAACCGTTGATACTCGCCACCTACCTCGGGTTGGCGGCCGGCCTGCTCGCGGTGTTTGTCGCTATCTATTCCATCTACGAATGGGTGGTCGGCAACACCATTCGGGGCTGGGCGAGCCTGATGGTTGTGGTCTTGCTTATCGGCGGAGCGCAGCTCTTCGTCCTCGGCATTATCGGAGAGTATCTTGGACGCCTCACCATGCAGGCCAAGAATCGGCCCCTCTTTATCGTGCGCGAAAGACGAAATGGAGTCGGCAATGCCTTGGGCCACAATGCGTCACTTGCTGGCGCAGACCGCGTATTGCGCCCCGAGCGGATTTTAGTGCAGGATGGAGTTCTTGGCGGAGCGGTGCCAAGACCGGTCCAAGGGGAGGAAGAGAAGGTAGTTTGAGCGTATCTATTTCACGTGAATGCTTTTAGGGAGTTCCCGTCAATTCGACTTCCAGTTGTCGGAAGAGCAACGCTCGAAGGTACCCGTCTGGTCCGGGAACCGTTTCGCTTGTGTAAATGAACTCCAGCTCGTTCACCCCTCGCTTTACGTTTGCGGGAAGCTTGAACTCCTGGAACCCATCCATGGCGGTAACATTCAACGGCGGCAACTGACTACCGTTCAATAGGATTGTAGCATGGGCAGGGTGATAGGCGAGGACGCTCAATTGAAGCGTTGCTGGCCCAGCTGCGACAGCATGAAAAGTAACGCGGGAGCGCGGGGCCAGCGACCATCGCACTTGCGCGAGTTTTGCCGTCGGACTAGGCCCTTCCCAAGGCATGAATCCTTCCCAACTGAGAAAAGAATCAAAAGCCCCGTAGCGTTCCAACAGCCACCTGTTGTTCACATAGAGCTGGTAGGCCCCACGTGCCGTCGGATACCGACGAACGAGCTGCAAGCGTCCAGCATGTTCCTCCTGCGTAATTAACGCGGCGATATCGAAGCGGCGCTCCCATCCAGGCAATCCCTGGAAAACGCCCTCCGTCCCGTCGTCTGCGGAAACAATGAAAGTGGCGCTGGTGATCTTTCGCCGAAACACCTCCAGATCGCGATCGAGCTGGGCATCGGTCGTCACAAGCCGTCGACCACCCATAATCGCGAGCCATTCCATGCTGGTGGCGTTGATGAAGCCAGTCACGGTAGAAAAGATGACCGGAGGCTCGGTCACGAGCGAAGCGTGGACGCCAAGCTTCGCGGTGATGTCGTCTACAATTCGCTGGTTCAGGCTGTTGCCCCGCCCAATGAGCGCATTCACGGCGGGACTATAGTGATCCCAAACCCTCGTAAGACGCAGGAAACTCACGTTCACAAACGAAAGGAGGCCCAGAGCAGTGCACGCGAAAAGTATGCGTCGACCGGCCGATTCGATCTTGGAAAGCGCGAAGAGAACGCCGCGCAACACAACAAACACGAGTAGGATCTGAAAGCTGGACCCGAAGAATGGGTTCGCGATCCGGCCGTAGATCATTGCGCCCAGCGAGGCGAAGACACCGGCGAGGAGGAGGCCCTGAAAGGCGATCTCTTTTCCGCAACGAAGGGTGGCCGTCCGACCGAACGCGACGAAAAAAGCGATCAAACACACGATAAAGCCCTCGCCCAAAAGAGCCTTTCCCGCTCCGCCAAGCGTATAGTATTCTATTGACCCGGCCCAACCGCCGGGGAGCTTCCAGACGCCCCCGTGTTCCCCGACCGTGTGCTCGATGAAATAGCCGAGAGCGTGGCGGGCATTAATCCCGTAATAAGGGGCGGCGACCATGAGACAGGGTAGGACCACGCAAAGGGCGATTTGTGACAGCAGGCGCCAGGGATTTTTTCGCTCTGTATTTAAGACGATTGCGAAGGTCCAGCCGCCTGCGATCGCGATCGCCTCCATTGCGAGAGTATGGGCAAAAAAGGAGGGCTTTACCCATAGCGCAATTCCAAAGATGGTGCCTCCCGCCAGCAAACCTCGTCGACGCTCAGCAACTGAGCGGAACGCGACCGACTCCACCACAAGAAAGAAGGCGGAGGCGGTAAGCAATCCACAAGCGACATCAGGGCGGAAATCGTGGATTGCAACGACTGAGAGAGGCAGGGTCAACCCGAGCGCCATAGCCATTAAACGCACCGACAGCGGGTGCTCGCGGGCGATGTACCCGATAAAGCAGAGCAACGCGAAAACGATGATTCCGTTGAAGGCGTATGGCGCCCAATCATGCAGCCCGAAGACCGCGAACGATAGCGCTGCCCCTAAAGTGGAAAAAGGGCTATGCGGCGGATGTTCCGCCAAATCGAGCACGAACGCCCCCGCGCCGGACTCGTAGAAAACGCCCAGGCGCTGAGCGCCATCGATCAGATAAGCACAGTCGTCATATGTGGAGTCCTGGGACAACCGGCCACGCATGAGCGACCACTGCAGGCAGAAAACCGTGAAAATGATCGCGACCAGAAAGGCGGCGAGGGTGTTAATCCGGACAAAGCTTCGACCTGGGGACTCCGAGATCCGCGCGACGGAAGCAATGGGTGATGGTATCGATTCGCCGAGCGAAATATTCGCCCGGGAATGCTGTTCCGAAGGAGGCATAGAGAGATCAGACGATTCGCGGAGAGGCGACACAGGCTCTTCGCTCCGCAGTATATTTGAAAATTATGGGAGGACTTCGACCGGCAGCACCAACCCAAAACCCACACTTCGGGAGTCCGAGGGCCCGAAGACCACCTCGTCGTGCGTTCCTTCCAACGTGATGAGGTTGGAGCCCGCCCGCAAGAAGACATCCAAAGTTGTGATGACGGGATGGGTGAAGTCTGTCCCTCGTGCGGTAGCCGCGCCGATAAAGCGCCCGTCTGCAGTTATCGCGATCTGCAATTCTCCGGGTAGAAACGGCGTGATCGTGCGTAAACGTAGACGATGTATCGCAGAGCGTTCGGCACGAATCTCGAGCGTCGCCTTCCGACGGACCCAACGAAATGTTGCTCCCGTTTGACGTTCTTCTTGATGAAATCCTTCGGCGAAGACAATCTGCTCAGCCTGTTGGGCGGACGATCGACCCGAGGGTGGAAGGGAAGGCCGCCACTCGATCGGTTGCAGGAATCCGGCCATGTCTCGCAGCGGGAATTCCCAGACCCAGTATTTTCGGTCAGGAGATATGGCATGATTCACAGAACCCCCGATCGTTTCCGCGACAAGAGCCCCCTTTTGCGCGAGGAAACTTCGGGCGGTTTCCAAGGAACCGCGACCTGCCTCGGCGTAGCTCCTGACCAAGGCAACTGGGAGCCGTCGATCAAGTTCCGCGACGAGGCCAGCATCTCCAAGCCACGAATAGTGCCCGGTGTAGCTCGTGCCGGAGACCGCCACCAGGGCAGTGCGATCCTCGCGTCGGAGAGGCCCGGGTTTGACCCCGCGAGTGACGGTTTCATGGTACCAGCGGAGCTGGGAGAGCCACGCGGGGAAACCCTCGATCGCTTCTGAGCGCTCGGGCATGTCGCATGAGAGCAGATATGCGGTAGGCGCGGCTGAAGCCGGTGCGGGGTCTTGCGCAAGTCCCTGCGCACCTAGGGCATCAGCGGTGAATTGAGCGGCGAGCGCAACCGCTGCCGCAGACCAGTGGCTTTCTCCGGCCGGATACAGCTGATTTCCCGTTTCATCTGCCAAAGCGCGTTGGCGAAAGGGAGTGCGCAAATCCACCGCCGACACGCCCGCCGCACTTAGTCCCGCGAAAAGTGCATCGCAGACCTCGTCGCTCCTGTCCTGATCAAGAGGTTGGCGAGTGAACGGATCCTTCTCGAGGAGGGGCCAGACGATGCGCTCCCGATATAGACTCAGCTTCGAAGGGACAGGGACCACCACGACTTTCCACCCTTCTTCGGCTAGGCGGCGATTGAGAAACGCTATGGTCTCAACGGCGCGTTTTACGATTTCCTGGTTCGAGACATCGAGGCCCGCCGCGAGGGGTAACTCGTTTGTCAGAAAAAGTGTTTCCGGGGTGTTCGCTGTCCTTCCACGGAAGTACCACTCAGGGGTTTGGCCAAAGGCCAGCCGCAGTGAATTGCCAAGCCGTCGCAACCAGATTACCGCGACATCGCGTTGGATCGAGCGACGCAAAAGCTCCCCGTCGATGCCCGCCCACGGCCAGCCTGTGGCAGTACGCCGAAGCTTCAACTCAGGTACTCGCGAAACAGGCGCGTTCGGAAGCCCAGCCATGGGGGGACCTGGCGCCGGCAGCCGCCACCCCGCGAGATGGAACACCCCTGCGATCACTGTGTAGAGTATCGCTGCCGATGGGTGGCCGAGTTTCCGCATAATCCTAGAACTGAAAATAAAGGAAGGGCACACCCTCTTCACCGAATCGCACCAGAAGCGAAAAAAGGAATGCGCCATGGATCAGCCACGCTTCGCGCGGCGTCCACTCACGCGAGCTGAGGCCTTCGCCCGGCCCGGTCAGAAGCCGCCGCTCCAGGAACAGAAGAAACAGGACGGAAGCGATGACAAGCGCGAACGAAAAACCGTGCCGCAGGATGAAAAGCCCATTGAACTGAGACACAAAACCATGCCTTCCAGCGAGTCCGGCCAGAACATCTGCCGCTTGGTCAAGGGACTCCGCCCGAAAAAGAACCCAACCCGCGAGCACTGCAGTCAGGGTCCACGTGCGCATCAAACCTCGAGCCCACCGGCGCTCAACGTCTTCCGTTCCCGCCAGTTTCTCGAGGACGAGGAGCAATCCATGGTAAAGCCCCCACAGGACAAACGTGATACTCGCGCCGTGCCAAAGACCGGCCAGCAGCATCGTAGCGAGAAGGTTGAAATACCGTCGGGCGGGCCCGCAACGCGATCCCCCCAGCGGGATATAGAGGTAGTCACGGAGCCAGCTCGAAAGGGATACATGCCAACGTCGCCAGAAGTCGGTGATGCTCACGGCAGCATACGGGCGAAGAAAATTATCCGGGAAAATGAACCCTACGCAGAGTCCAAGACCCATGGCCATGAGGGAATATCCCCAAAAATCGAAGTAGAGCTGGCCGGCATAGGCGGCACTCCCCGCCAGCGCCTGGACAAAGTCGGGATGCGCCGGGCCAAAGGCGTAGGGCACGAACTTCGCGCATTGGTCGGCGAATGACATTTTCAGGGAAAAGCCGAGCGCGAACAGCAGGAGTCCTCGGTGGAGGAGCATTCCGGGCCAGCGTTGAAGCTGAGCCAGGACATCCGTGTAGCGGACGATGGGACCTGCGATAAATCGCGGGAAAAGGCAGATGAAGTTCGCGTAATCGAGGAAATGGGGAAACGCGAATCGCCGACGGTAAATATCGACAAGGAAAGATATCGCCTCGAAAACGTAGAAAGAGATTCCGGGCGGAAGCTCGATGCGGTGGCCATCTCCGAATCCCCGTGCCACGAGGTCACGCGCCGGGGCCAGGGAGGGTAACAAATCCGCCAGCCAGTTCAGGTACTTGAAGGCAGCGAGGGCGCCGAGACAAATGACGACCCCGGCGCTCAACCAAGCCCGACGAGCACGCGGCCTGCCCGCCCGCGCCAAACCCAAACCACAGACATAGGCAGGAAGAACCACTGCGGCGAACACCCAGAGCCAGTGGACGTTTTGCCATCCGTAATAGATGAGAGTCGCACCGATAAGCAGAATCCGGAAGGCCAGACCCCCTCCCCCGTCTTCCCGCTTCCCCAACCACGCGAGGACGCGTGCGAGCAAGAGGAATGCTGGCAGGAACCAGCCCAGAAAAAATAGATCCGTGAAAAGCATCGATGGAGCGATCGCCAGGACAACTGCGCCGCGGCGGTCCCGTAACAGTCAGCGGGTGGCTGGGGAAGTCGGCTCTGGAACTAGGTTGAACGTAGTCCCGACTCCGATCGAAACGTCGCGTTGATCAACCGCGCTAAATCGAATTTCCGGGGCATCGCTACGAAGAACCAATTCGTTCGGTCCGCCCGTGAGGTCGAGAACGGTGCGGCAAACTTGCAGGTGGTTTGGTTCCGTGGCGGTGACCAGGAAAGTGATGACCGGGCTGCCTTTCTGCGCCAGATCCACGCGCACGGGTTGCTTGCGAAAGGCGGAACAGAGGCCGATTTCGAGCGCATACCGTCCGGAAGAGGGGACGACGACGGAGAAAGTCGCCTCCTGTCGAGCCCAGCGAAAGACGGCTTCGCCGGTTTTTTCCTCCTTATGAAAGCCGCTGCCGAAACTTGCAACAGGAGGTTCGGCGAGCGCGTACGCACCCCCGAAGACCGCGACACAGCAGAGGCGGGAAACGGACCGAAGGAACATTTTCGAATTCATGAAAAGCGGGAGTTCAAAGAGCGTCAGGAGTTGCGATTCTCGGGGGGATTTTGAAGCAGTCGGCCACGATCGCGGGACCAAGAGACGGACGTGTGGCCGGAACTTCGCAAAGGGGTAACTGGGCTCATTCGTCACGGGTTCCTCGTCCGCAAATTTTTTCGGTGTTGGAAGATTCAACTGCGACGCATGTGGGAGTATTTCCGGGCCACCAGAGCGGCTTTGGCTTCGGCAAAAAGATCGCTTCCCCAAGGTACGCCAAACTCCCAACTTCCCCGGAGCAGATGCCAGGAGTATCGCAATGCGAGCGTTCGACGGGTCGAAGGGGGCGCGGGAAGCGCTGCCCGCAGCTCCGCCACCGCGCGGAGCCATTTCAAGACTGCGGCGCGCGTGCCACCGTGGCGCAGCACCACGCGAAGATACTCGATGTGGGCCGGAAGACGCTCCCCGAAGGTTTTCGTCGCGGCATGAATCCGGGAGCCGGCCAAGGGTTCGCCTTGAAGGTAGGAGAACGCGACCGCGCGACCAGCCCGCAGCCAATATTCGTAATCCAACGCGTAGCGAAGCGATTCGTCGAAGGGACCGAACCGCTGAAAAAAAGAGCGCCGCCAAAAAGTAGCCGGCTGGCAAATGAAGCACTCGGATTGGAGTCGCTCGAAATTCCACTCTTCGGTCGGGTACCTAATGCTCACCCCGCCGTCCGCGTGAAGGTGGTTCCCATTCCCATACAGGATTTCGCTTTCGGGATGCGCGGCAAAGTGGGCGACGACACGGCGCAAAGCGCCGGAATAGTAGATGTCGTCCGAATTGAGAAAGGCGAAAATGTCGCCGGTCGCCTTGTTTAGGCCTCGATTTATCGCCTCTGCTTGGCCGCCATCTTTTCTCGACTCCCAGGAAAAACCGTGCGCCACGGAGGCGCGTTCCAAGATTTGGACGGAACCGTCCGTACTGCCACCATCATTTACGATGATTTCACGGTCCGCATGATCCTGCCCGAGGACGCTCGCGAGCGTCGCCGGAAGAAATGCGACCTGTTGGAAGGAGGGAATGACGATCGAGATCTTCACGCCGTCAATGGGGCCGTCCCTTTCGCCGCCTTGCGGAGAAAGAGAGACAAACCGCGGACCTTGAGATCCTCGACGGGAATACCCGTGAGAGCGCCCACGTATTCACTCAATCCCACGACCTCCTTCGCTGGGTCCGCGAGATCGCAGACCCATTCAACACGAAAGGGAGAGGCGAAGAAGCATTCCCGCAAGTTCCGAAGCGGAATGCGATTCACCCCGTCTCCCCGGTAAATCCAGTGGAGGACGCGATCCAAGTCGACCGGTGCGCTCGTCGGCCAAATCTTTCGCGCGAGCAACTCGTGCATCTGTTCCTCGTTCAAGAACAGATGACTCCAGGGTGGGACCAGTGCGCTCACCGCGTTTCCAAAATGGTGCAGGTGATGCCCTCGCGCTGACGTCCAAATAGGTTCGAAGCTCACCAGCGCGACGCCCCCGGGTCGAAGCACCCGATGCATCTCGGCGAGAACTGCCGCCGGCTGAAAAAAATGCTCGAAGGTGGAGATGGAAAGGAGGACGTCAAAGCTCTCGGCGGGAAAACGCAAGTGTTCGGCGTCCATGTGCTGGAGGCGCCCAAGGCAGACCCCTGCCTCATTTGTGACCTCGACCTCATCCGCGCCCCAGTGCCGGGTGATACCCCAGTCAATGCCAGCGTAGCTCTTGACGCCTTGCAGGAGGGCAGCTTCCAAAGCAAAACCGTGCACCGAAGCCCCAAGGTCGAGGAGGGAGGAATTCGCGAGCGGAAAACACTTGGCCAGTTCGCCCAACATCATGCGATTGTAGTCACGGATCGCCGCGAGATGCGGCAAGGACGCGATCTCGCCATCCATGCGCGCCGCCAGGTCGGTAAGAGTAAGATTTATTTTCAAGGCGAGGCAGCGGCGGTCGATCCAGCGAAATTCACTTCAATCAATTGTGCACACAAACGGCGATCATCCGGGGCACCGGTCAGGAGTCTCGGGACAAATCCAGGCTGAATCCGCAATTCCAGAAAGCAGACTTGGTTGTGAAGTCCGCGGCACGATCCCGTCAGTTGAAACGGTCCGGGACTCGAAACTTCCCGCTCATCCACCAGAACGCCGTTGAGCCAAAGTTCGGCCCGAATTCCGAGGACTTTCCATTCGGTCGGCGGCGAATGAACCACGTGCACGCAGATTTCGGCGGCTGTTTTCGGTACCGTGAGGGTTTCACGATAGAGCGGGCCGATCCAGCCATCGGCGTGGCGTCCGAGAAATCCACTCGTAACCGGACCATCCCGCCAGATGAGCGCTTGCAACCAGGTGAGTCCTGAATCGGCCAGCATCGGGTGGAGTAGACGCTGCCAGGCGAGTCGAGGCGCGAGCGCGGCGGTGCGGAGAAACTCGACCAGCGCCGCGGCCCGGCGCTTCTCGCCGAAAGCCTGCTCCGCTCGCCTCGCATGATGAAGTGCGCGTTCATGTGCCTGCCGCTGGTAAAACCAATGTGAGACTGCCAGACGCCAGCGGAACGGACTTAGCCGAGAGCCCCAATGCCGGCGACTCGCCGCGGTGCTCAGCGCGAGAATCTCCGGTTCTGTCCTTTGGGCTGACTTGGAGACGGCGTGCATCCGGTACGTGCTCCAGAGTTCGTCGACGCGATGGAAGCGGAACTGCGCGCTAAAGCGGCAAAAAAGGTCGTAGTCGAGCACGTGCCCGTCTTCTTCATTGAGCTGACCGCAGCGTTGCCAGACTTCGCGGTGCCAAAAGACGGAGGGCTGGGGGAGAGTGTTGAAACCGCGTTTCCAAATCGCGAGCTGCTCAAAATGACTGATGTATTCGGCTGGATGCTCCACCCCTACGTATGGGCTGCCTTCGCCGGTAAAGAGGCAGCGCCCGAACACGATCGAACGGCCCCGGGCGGGATCGATCTCGCGTGCGACCGCCTGCAGGCATCCCGGATAGAGCGTGTCATCGGAATTGAGAAAGCCCATTATTTCTCCACGGGTCTTAGCAAACCCCAGATTTAACGCATGCGCCTGGCCTTTGTCCTTCTCCGAATAGACTTGGAAGACGCGGGGATGCCTGCGCGCGAAATCTTGTGCGATCGCAACCGAGTTATCCGTCGATCCGCCATCCTGAATGATGACCTCCAATGCGGGGTAGTCCTGGGCGACGAGGCTCTGCAGCGTCTCGGCAAGGTAGACACCTTGGTTGAACGATGGCGTCACAATCGAGATGAGCGGCGGAGCTGACATGCTGATCAAGAGTAATACTCATCGAAGACTCGACGGTAGACGGAGAGGATCTTCACCGCGCTCAGGCGGGGAGAAAATAGTCCCTTTCGGCGGGCGCCCGCCGCGATGAGCTCGGCGCGGCGCGATGGATCGGATGACAGTGTGACCAACGCTTGGGCGATCTTCTCTGGGTCGAGCGGATCGAAAAGGATTGCAGCATCTCCCGCGATCTCCGGGAGCGAAGTGGAGTTTGAACAGGCGATGGGACAACCCGCGAGCATGGCTTCAGCGACTGGCATTCCGAAACCCTCAAAGAGGGATGGGAAGACGAGGCCTTTCGCTCCACGGTAAAGCGCCTGCAACTCCATCGTCGAACGGTATCCAAGATGACGGACCCGCCCGCGCAGACCGAGATCATTTATACGCAGCTGGGCGGGGTGATTTTCGTCGAACGCCCGGCCTGTGAGAACGAGTTTTAGAGTGGGAGGTAGGTCCGACACCGCCAGGGCGAATGCCTCCACCAGACGGACGTGGTTCTTATGCGGCCACGAGTGGGCCGGGAAAAAAATATAACCGCCCGCCTCCAGCCCCATCCGAAGAAGAACGTCGCGCGCCCGCTTCTCCGCCATCGGCAGCCAAGCGGCACGGCTTGGAATGTTCCAAACCGTGGTCATCCGGGCAAGCGGAACGCCGTAGGTGCGGTGGAGATCTTGACGCGTAAACTCCGAGATTGGGACGATGTGACCCGCCGAATGAGAGCTCTCCCGATAGAGTTCCTCGCGGACGCGCCGGTCGACCGCGGAAAAAAACTCAGGTAAGTGAACGTGCTGCAGGTCGATGCCCGTGAGGACGCTCGGAAAGGCGCGCAAATCCGGATGAATGAATCCATTCAGCGAATGGACCAGGTCAAAGTCTTGCCGGTGCCAGCGGCGCAGCGCACGCATGGCGGGATTCCAGATCGCCGGATGTCCCAGGCTGGTTGCAAGCCCGTTCACCGTGCCCGCAAGGAGAGCTTCTGCGCGCAGTTCGTGCTTGTCCGTAAAGCATGGGCTGTGCCGGAAAGTGCGTGGGAACTTCCACTCCAGGTAGGTTTTGCGCGGGGAATGAATGCGATATTCGTTGGTGCGGTCAAGCTTTGCCATGGCATCGATCAGCTCGAAGGCGCCCTGCTCGATCCCGCCGGCCTGACCGATCTGCATCCAACGCAGATCGAAAAGTAATTTGTAGGCTCGGTGCCGTTTGAGATGAACCGTTCGCCGCACCAAGGCAGCGAACTTCCCCGCGGCGATTGGAACAGAATTGTGGGCGAGTACGGTTTCTCTGGCGCAATCGAGAAGGCCAGCTGGGCATCCCTCCGCCAGGACCTCAGCAATTTTGCCCGCAAGTCCGGAGGGATCATCGGCAAGCCAGCAATTCCGACCTGAATCTGCGCGGACGCCCTCTGCACCCATCGTGGTGCTGATCACGGGTACCCGCATGAGCCAGGCCTCGAAGATTTTCTGGCGAACTCCGCCGCCGAAGCGCATTGGCACGACATAGGCGGAAGCGTCCCAGAAGTATGGTCGAATATCCGGTACGTTTGCGTGCAACTCCACGTTTGCTCCCGCCGTCTTGACGGCTTCACAAACGGTGTCCGAAGGCGCCATGCCAGTCACTTGAAACACCGCCTTGGGACGTCGGTTTCGCACTAGCGGCCAGACTTCACGCAGAAACCACACGACGGCGTCCACATTCGGAGGATGCGAAAGATGACCGGTAAAAAGGATAACCTCGCGTTCAGCAGCGGGTCGGTCGGGCGGGCAAGGAATGAAATAATCCGCATCGACAGGAATGGGGGCGACACCTGTCTCGGCGGTTGGCCCGAGCATTTCGCGCGCCCGCTGTTCGTCGAGTTCCGAGACGAAGGCGACGCAATCCGCTTCGCGAGCCGCTCGACGTTCCTGTGCCGCTATTTCGACGCTTTCGGACTCGTTAGATTGTACGGTAGCTTGGCGCGTCGCGAAATGCGTGCGCACATCGTGAAAGTAAATGAGTTTCGGCAGGAAGGCTGGCAAGTAGTCGAGCCAGGGCACAATGCTCGTTTGAATTAAGACAACCACCTGCCATGGAACTCGCCGCAGCGCCGCGACTACATGCGGCGCGCAATTCGCGAGGATGGCGAGTTTCTGCCAAGCGTCGGCCGGTTGACCTCGCAATCCGATCAGGTGCTCCAGCAGGACCTTGCGCATGGCGGGCGGTAAACGCTTGACCCATCGTGCAAGATGTCCTCCGAGGGGGCGACTGGCTGGCAGTTCGACGTCTTCGGCGGGGCGTGGCCAAAAACCTGCGTGCGTCAGGACGGACTCCAAGTTCCTCATTCCCGTTTCTGGAAAGTGGGGATACGCCGGACCGATCACACCTACCGCGCCCTGCTGCGCAAGGTGCCGAAGATTGAAGTAATCCACGCCCATTTTACCGGGGAAGTACGGAAGGTCCGTCGTAAGGACGAGAGTTTTGGGCATCGCGGGCCTTGGTCTTAGCTCAAAATGGTCAACTCGGCCACATTCCCAGTCGGCGAGTGAACCGCGCGAGTCGCGACTCCTCAAGGTGCATGAGCTTCTGTCGCTGGTGGGCGAGTTCGGCTGCCGCTGCCCCGAGTTCCCCTCCTTGGCGCTCGATGACTACAAGTCGCGCGGCGCGATCCGCCTCCGCGGCGGAGAAGTGCCTCTGGAGCGCGACAAGTTGCGAAGACAGCTCGGCCGTTCTGTTCTCGAGGATGCTCAGCTTATGGAACGATTCGCCGAGTTCGACCCCCTGTTTTTCGATAACCGCCAATCGCGCAGCGCGATCCGCCTCTGCGAAGTTGTAGCGTTCGTAAAGCGAGTCTCGCTCGTTTTCCAACCGGCTGAGTTCCTGGCGGGCGGAGTCGAGCGATGCGCCCTGCCTTTCGATTACCAACAGCCGCGCAGCGCGATCCGCCTCTGCGAAGTTGTAGCGTTCGTAAAGCAATGCTCGCTCGTTTTCCAACCGGCTGAGTTCCTGGCGGGCGGAGTCGAGCGATGCGCCCAGTTGCTTGATAACCACCAGACGAGCGGCGCGATCCGCCTCCGCCGCATCGTAGTGAGCGCGCAAATCAGATAACTCGTGTTCGAAGACCGTCGCCTGTCGACGAGCTGCTTCAACTTCGTTGCCCTGGCGCTCGATCACCGCGAGTCGCTTAGCGCGATCTGCTTCACTCGCGGCGAGACGCCCCGCAAAGTCACGAATGGAACGGTCCATCTCGGCCTCTAGCGCGCTGAGGCGCTTGCCTTGCGCCTCTATCACGCCAAGTCGCTCTGCCCGGTCGAGTTCGCTCTTCTCGAGCCGGGCTGCAAACTCGGCAAGAGGCGGCGGAGACGCGAAGCTTCGTGCTTTTTCCCGCTCGTGGATGAATTCACGAACGTCGGGACTAAGCCCCTCATCCGACCGCACCTCGAAAATGCGGTTCTCTCCTTCCCCGGCCGAGAGCAGCCAGGTCAACGCCCGTTTGACGGTGGCAACGGGCAGCGAACGCAGGCACGGGGCGTCAACGTAGGAACATTTCCAGCCGCACCCGAAACATTCGAGTGGCTGCACAGCGGAGGCAGTTGGACCTTGCCCGCGCGGTTGAAAGCGCGGCCACGTCCCGCCGCCAAAAATGCCGAGCGTGGGCCGGCCCGTAGCGGCGGCCGCGTGCATTGAGCCCGTGTCGTTTCCGAAAAATGCGCAGGAGTGCGCCAAAATTTGCGCCAGCACCGCAAAGCTTCCGTCCTGGCCCAACCAAGATTTGGGAGAAACGCCCAATTGCCCGGCTGCGCGGCAAACCTCATCAACAATCCCGCGCTCCTGTTCGTGCGCGCAGAGCAGCACCGGGAGCCCGCTCTCGTGTGCCAACCACGCGATTACCTGCGCGAAATGGGCGGCAGGCCAGGCCTTGATCGATACGTTGGCCACGCCTGCCGGCGCACAGGCCACAAACCCGCCCACTGGCAGACCCATGCCCTCAAGAATGAGTCTCGTGGTGGGGTCATCCGGCTTGAGATCGAGGTGAGCGTGGTTTGCGGGAGTTGCTCCCAGAACCACTTGTGCCAATTCAGCCAGTTTCTCCCGTTCCGGCGAACCTTCGTTCACCAGAATCTCCTCTTCCAGGTCTCCTTTCCCCCCCGGATGCCCGCTGCGCTCCTCTGCCGCGAGTGCGATGGAATCCGGGGAGTTGCCCGCCAGCCCCATGCGGCGCGCCCGTGGGCAGCATCGTGCTGCCCAACGCTCGAACCAAGTTCGGTTAAAGGCTGGCGCAACAAGCCATTCGGGGTCGAAAGACGCGATTTTTGCCTGGAGATCTAGAAGCACCGGGTCGTTGGCCGGGACAATTCCTCGATGGGGATTGAAGGGTGCGATCAACACCTGGAGCTCAACCCCAAGCAACGGCGCAATATCCGCCAAGTCCGCTCGCAGGAGGAGGGCGATCCTCGCCCGTGGAAATCGCTCCTGCATCAAACGAATCAGCGGCTCCGTAAGGATCCAGTCGCCATATGTGTCCGCACGCACAATCAGGATGCGGGACGGAGTCGGGTGCATGAATGCACTGGACGCACCGGCCCCGCGAGCGTCAAACCCGCGCGCCTCGCCCGAGTCGCGCGCGAGGTTGATCTAAATGGCGGCGAGGAGTGGACGCAGGCATGCCGCCGAGCGCACACGCAACCGGCTCGCAGTTTCCGCGAGCGCCCTGTGCCGTGCCGGACGCTCCGACCAGAGCGTGGAAAGCGCCGAGAGCAGACCGCCGTTTGGTGCGACCCCCATCTCTCCTGCCGAGGGCATCCCGCACTCGGAAAGGATGCCGCGGAGTTTTTGGCCCCGCCGAAAGCCGGTCCAGGGTGTACCGGCCAGCGTGGAGAAGATGGAAAAGTGGTACCGCATGGACACGGCCAAGGCACAGCAGGCAATGCGGGCGACCATCTCCTCGGGATGCAACCAGCGCGGGGGTAGCAGGAAGGCGGGAGAGCGCATCAACGTTCGCACATGTTCCGCCGCCGCCGCATCGAAGATCGCCCCCGGCCGAATCTCATTGCAAAAAAATACCGTCGTTGCGCCAGTTCGTTGGTGAAAAACATCGAGTTCTGCCGCGATGCCCGCGTAGAAATCGTCGCGGTCGGCCCAATCCTCGTGCACTGCATTCACCGCCACGAGAGGTCCGGTGCCCGCGAGGGCGACCAGTTCAGCGCGGGCGGCTGCAAGATCCACGGGGCGTTCCAATCCCCACGCGAGATCGGCAGCGAGGATGATTCTCTCCGCTGGGACTCCCGCGGCATGCAGCGCTTCACGGCTGGCCTCCTCGCGCACGGAAAATCCCGCGATTTCATCACAAAAAAGCTTTTGGAATCGAGTACTGGCCGCTTCTTCAGGTGTGGGATGGATCCCGGCGCTCAGCGCATACACCGGACTTCCCCCCGCGCGTACCTCGGCAATGGACGTCACCAGTTGCGCGATGGGCCATTCGCCGCCGTGCATGTCTGTGACAATGGTGCCGCCCACAATGACGGCTGCAGCGCACTCGCGCCGCAACCGCGAGCAAGCCGCCGAATCAAGGTAATGTACGAACTCCGTCTGAGGCCGGCGTCGCCACGACCACGGGCCGGCGCTTTCCACTTCGAGGGTGAATCGCACTTGGGGGGGCAGAGCGCGATCGAAGACGTCAAAGACGGCGCTGTCGCCCAGATTTCCCGCCCAGTGACCCATAAAAAGGCCGTGCAGGTGCACGGACTCATGAACAATGGCGAGGGCTGCTCCGCGGGAGGGCTCATAGCGCGCGAGGAGCCAGCCATTTCCAGGATCAGACCCCAGGAGGCGAAATCGCGAATCATCCCGTATCACCTGGGCGGACCGGAAGTGCTTGAGGTGATGAATGTCGTCGAGCAGCAGCACATACGGCTGATCGCGAAGTTCCGCCCGCACGATGGAAAATTCGAGGAATCCCACTCCTCCGGCCGAATCGAGGGCCACGAGGAGACGCGAGCCGGCAGCGGCCCGGAGTTCGCGCCGGAGCAAGTCCTCGCCTTGATACTCCGTCGTCGCCGGGTCTGACGCCGAGTGCCCCAGCTGCCCGCGGACCTCTGCGCGGTAGAATTCGAGCGGGTCGTTTACATCATCGATCCACACTTCCGGCCAGCGCGCATGATCGCGCAGGCACTCGTCATTCCCGAGAAAGTCGAGCGCCTCGGCCAGTCCCACGCTCAAGCCCCAAATCGGCTGGACGAAAGGAAATCGCGTCAAGTTTCGCTTCGCTTCTTCGAAGGACCCGGGATTTGCCTCGAGCGTTACGAAACGGCGGGGTTCCGCTCCCGGAAGGAAAGCTTCGGCGAGCATGCAGGTGGAGCCGAGCCCATGAAAGGTTCCCGTTTCGACCACGCATTCGATACGCTCCTCGGCGATCACACGCCGCAATAAGTGAGCCAGCACCGGATCGGCGCTCATCGTGATGCTGGCCCCGGGGTGTTCCGAGTAGAGTTTCATGGGCGCGAAAATATTTCCCCATAGCGCTCGGGCCAGTCGGGACGGGTCCGATCCAGATCCTCGAGTTCAAAGTAGTACTGCCCGCGCTCCGTCCGCCAGTGGTGCCGGCAGGCGCGCCAACCATCGTGAATTTCCTCGATCCGGTCGAGTTCGGGCCGAAATCCCGCGGCAGCGATCCGCGGCTTTAAATCCAAATCCATCCCGGCGCAGACGAACGTGGCTTTCGGCCTGGCCGCGGACAGCGCATTCGTCAGCGCGGGTTCAGCGCGCGAGCGGTCGAGATGGATGAGCACATTCTGGCAAAAAACCACGTCAGCCGACGGGAGTACCCCGGGGTGCGTGGCATCCATCGTCTCGAAACGAAGCGTTTTGGCAATTTCGGATCTGGCGCGGAACTGTTCCGGACCCACCCGCTCGAACCAGCGTTCGCGCCAGCCGCGCGGATCTCCTCCTTCGCCTGGGAAGACTGGTTCGAACAGCCGGGGAGGATAAATCCCCAATCTTCCAAAGTTGGAATTGGCGGCACTGAAATCGGTCGAGACCGCGCGAACATTCAGGTGGGGTGCGTACTCGCGGAGCGCAATGAGGAAGGAGAGCGCCTCGCAGCCGATGCTTCCGCCAACATGCAAGACTTGAAGGTCCTGGGCCGCTGGCCAAGTGCGTGCCACCACTCCCGCCACGGTCTCGAGCTGCGCGAGATTTCGAAAAAAACACGTAGTGTTGGAAAGTTGGGCGCGATAGCCGTCACTTCCCGCCTGGGCGAGGAGGCCGGTCGGCGCGGCGGGGTCGAGTTCCATGCCCAGGCGTGGCGGCGGGGGGGAATGTTGTCAAACTTCGCTGAGCCCGACTGGGCGCTCCCACGAAAAACGTGCCCCCACGTCGCAGAGACCGAGGAAGGCGGCTTGCGCCTCGGGCGGCTCCGCCACGCTAAAAGCCAAAATTCCACCCACGCGGTGATAGTGATGCAAGGCCTGGCCCGCTCGCCCGCGACCCCCGCCCACGCCAAAATCCAGCAGGTAGTCGCCGGGCGCGAGACGCGCCGGAAGCTCGAGATAGAGCAATCGTTCTGCTCCCGGTTCCAGCCGGAACAGTTCGTCTCCGTGGTGCAGCGTGGAGATTGCAGTAATGATATTGTTATACCGGTCCCGGACGCTAAAGCCCGCCATTCCATCGTCTAACGCTCGACGCGCCGCGAAACGGAAGCCAAACCGAATGGTGTCGCCTTGCCGGAAACTTCGGGCGGCACGCCCGCGCGAATCGAAACATTCAGCCCCGAGAATCTCCGCCGTTCCGTCGCCGATTTGGTCCTGATGGGAGCTAAGAGTTCGGGGGACAATCCACCCGGAATCAAGCAGCTCCGCATGGGAATCTCCGACTCCGGTCGAATCGGTGACCAATCCACCCGCCTCGACGCACTGCGCACGGTCTTCGGACGCGCGCACGTAAGCATTGACGGCTTCATCGCTGGGCCCGAAGAAAATTCGCCTCCCTTCCCGGAGCACAAGCCCGCGACGGCACAGGCTGCGTACGGAACTGGTGTCGTGAGAGACAAAAAGGAGGGTCATCCCGGCGTTTTGACGCGCCCGTAAAAGCTGGAAGCATTTGTTCTGGAAATAGATATCTCCCACCGCCAGCGCCTCGTCCACGATGAGAATATCGGGATCGACCGCCGTTTGGACCGCGAAAGCGAGCCGAACGACCATGCCGCTCGAGTAAGTCTTGACCGGTTGGTCGAGAAAGGCGCCGATATCCGCGAAAGCCGCGATCCGATCGAAGCGAGCCTCGGTTTCCGCGCGTGAAAGGCCGAGCAGGGCGGCATTGAGAAACACATTTTCGCGCCCGGTGAACTCGCCGTTGAAGCCACTGCCAAGTTCAAGCAGCGCCGCCACCCGACCCCGCACCGCCACTGTGCCAGAGGTGGGCGTGAGCGTCCCCGCGATGATCTGCAAGAGCGTGCTCTTGCCCGAGCCATTGCGGCCAATGATGCCGACGCTCTCGCCCCGTTCGACGGTGAGTGAGACCTCACGGAGCGCGTGAAACTCCCCGCCTTGCAACTGACGCCGGGCGCGCAGGGCACTGAGCGAAGGAGACTCCGAGGGAAGAATCTCGCGGAGGGCTCGCAGCAGCTGGCTGAGAACCGAATAGCGCAACCGTGAGCCCGGGGAATTCCACAAGCGATAGACTTTGCTGACGTTTTCTACTTGGATGGCGGGACCTTCCACATCCTTCATC
The DNA here is from genome assembly GCA_038226705.1 of Chthoniobacterales bacterium. Lineage (GTDB taxonomy): Bacteria > Verrucomicrobiota > Verrucomicrobiia > Chthoniobacterales > SZAS-18 > SZAS-18. Next base: position 37,065 of record JBBRQH010000046.1, read on the forward strand.
TCGCCCAGTCGAAAGACTGCATCAACCTCAGGTGCCGGCTTGGCAATTTACCCGGCCCGGCGCAGGCTGCTCGATGCTTGCCACCAATCCAGAATCCGTTGCCCGGCCGGGCGCACCGCGACGCCGGATCGGTCTGTGGGAGAATCGCAACCTCCTTGGTCAGCTAATCGTACGCGACATTCAGTCTCGCTACCGCGGTTCCGCGCTCGGCGTTTTCTGGTCGCTTCTGAATCCGCTCTTCATGCTGCTGGTTTTTGCCGTGGTTTTCGGCGTGATTTTCGAAGGCAGGTTCACTGGCCACGCGGGGGAAACCCGTGCGACCTTTGCGCTCCAGCTTTTCGCCGGAATGGTGACCTTCAATTTTTTTGCCGAGGTCTTCAATCGGGCCCCAGCCCTGGTCGTTTCGTCGCCGACTTATGTGACAAAAGTTGTCTTCCCCCTCGAGGTCCTGCCGGCCGCGGCAGTCGGCGCAGCGTTAATTCACCTGCTAATCAGCCTCCTACCGTTACTGGCGGGCATCCTCTTCTTGCAAGGGGCGATTCCGTGGACTTGCCTTCAATGGCCGTTGCTCCTCGTCCCGCTGGTTGGCTGGAGCCTGGCCGTCGCCTGGTTCGCCGCCGCCCTCGGCGTTTTCGTGCGGGATCTCCAGCACCTCGTCGCGACGGCGAGTCTTGTGCTCATGTATGCGAGCGCCATCTTCTATCCACTGGCACGCGTTCCTGAGGACCTGGCGGGATTTCCGCTCCGGGCTCTGGTCGGTGCGAATCCTCTCGCCTTCATTGCGGAAAGCAGCCGAAACGCCTGTGTCTGGGGCGCGTCGCTCGACTGGCCGATTTGGGCCGCGCATTCATTCGTGGCGTTAGTTGCCTTGTGGGTCGGGCGCGCCTTTTTCCGCCGAACTCAACATGCCTTCGCGGATGTGCTCTGAGAAAAGAAAAAGCGGGTAACGCGACCGGGGCGCACCCCTCAATCGCACGTGCGCGGATTTGAGGTGCGCCTGTGGCGTCCCCGCTTTTCTCGCGAAGACCCCGCTTAGTTATTTCCGCCAGCGTCGGTTCCCAATTGAAACGGTGTCGCGCATCCGCTGGTCAGGTTATTCTGATACTTGCCGAACTGGAGCCCGACATCGCAAGTGGAAACCGTGTTGCCGATGTAAAAGGAGCCGGAGAGTCCATCGATGCCGTAGCCCAGCCCGCTGCCTTGTGCCGGAGTTTTGAAAACGTTCGTAATCACGCAGCCGTCAATGCGCCAGCCGCCGGAACAGCAGATTGCCGCGGCTTTGCCGTTGCTCGCGGTCGTGCTTCCGCCGATTTGGCTGAAGAAGCAGTTGCGAACCAGGCTGGCGGAAGAATTGGCGACATTCGCCAGAATCCCTTCAAGGTAAAGGCGGGTGAAAACCACGTTTTCCACGCGATAGTTGATACCGTTGGTCGCTCCCCCCGTGAAACGTACTCCGTAAGCGTTGTTCGCGAGCGTTCCATTCCGTACCGTCACATTGCTGACGTCGCCCACGAAGATGCACGAAGCGAAAGTGGAGAAGACACTTCCGGGTCCGGAGACGAAAAATCCTCCAAGGTCCAAATCGACATTTGGAGCATTAACGGTGATGCAATTCAGGGCGCCGTTTGCACTGACGAGATTCCGGTCGACGACGTAAGCGCCGGAACTCCCGATGGTAAAGGGAAGGGACGAGATCACCGTCTGTGCGCTGCTGACAGGGGTGAATCCGCCGAGAGCTGCGGCAGCGGCGATGGCAAAGGCGAGAACGCGGGGATTGAGCATATGGAATTGGATTGAGAACAAGGATTAGGGCAAACAAACGAACTGACGGTCGTTGAGATTTGGCACTGGAGTAAGGAAGCTGATAAGTGCAAAAAATCGGAAAACGAGTCAACCGTCATGGAAGTATGGCGGGAAACCCCCCGCCGGTTTCAAAAAATCGCGGTTGAGCGCAAGAAATGTTCTTGAGCACCGTCGGCAGTGTCGAGAACGAGCAGACCATCGGCGACTTGGCGCGCGCCCACTCAAGGCCGAAGGTTGTACTTCAAAATCGCCCAGATGGCCCGGAAACCGTCGCGCCAACCGATCTTTTTCCCTTCGCCGTAGGTGCGTCCGTAGTACGAGATGCCGACCTCGAAAATCACGCAGCCGCGCCGTGAGACTTTTGCGGTAATTTCGGGTTCGAAACCAAACCGATCCTCTTCGATCTTGATCCCCTGAATGACTTCGCGCCGGAAGACCTTGTAGCAGGTTTCCATGTCGGTGAGATTCAGATTCGTGAACATGTTGGAAAGCAGGGTGAGAAATCGGTTCCCGACCATGTGCCAAAAATAGACAACCCGGTGGGCATCTCCGCCGGCAAAACGGGAGCCAAAGACCACGTCGGCTCCACGGTCCAGCATGGGAGCCAAGAGCTTGGGATACTCCTTTGGATCGTACTCGAGGTCGGCATCCTGCACGATGACGAGATCGCGCGTGGCCGCCCGAAAGCCCGTCCGGAGCGCGGCCCCTTTGCCCGCATTGCGCTCATGCAGTAATAGTTGATCGATTTGTCCGCGCAATTCCCCCTGGAGCAACTCGCGCGTGCCATCGTCGGAGCAGTCGTCTACAACGATGATCTCGACATTTGGGACCGGTGCGGCGCGGACGGCCGCGAGAACCCGGGCAATTGTCGAGCACTCATTGTAGCACGGAATCACCACGGATAGGCTCATCCCGCAAGTTTCCGCGGGTTGATCAATCGTCCAGCGATAGCGGAGCGCTCGCGCTCAAGCGTGGGTCTCCGCTGGGGCGTCGGACTGTTTTTTTCTCGCGCCGGTTGGTTCAGGTTGGCGTTGCTTTGTAGCCCAGAAATGCCCAGCGTGCGGGGTCAAGCGTCCCGAAAAGAGTCCGCCACTTTTCGTCTTCCTTGTACGAATCCGGGCGGCCGGCGCGATAGAAGGTCCGGATGGAACCCGGGTCTTGTCGGACCAGCCTTTCGAATCCCGTGATCCAATGCACAAAACGAGGCGAGAGCTTTGGATTGCGACCCACAAACCGGACGATCCGCGTCAATTCGGCCGGGCTAGCAACGTTGTCCTCAAACCGGACCATCAAGGTATTCACTGGGTCCGCAGCGCACACTTCAAATGCAGTCTCATAGTAACGAAGGTACTCCCGGATTGTGCGCTCGAGCCACGCCTCGGCATCCTGCTCGACCGCTCCCCATCGCTCGCGACTCACGCGCTGGAGGCTGTAAAGCGTTGGGATCGGATGACGAAGAAGGATAATCCGCCTTTTCTCACTTAGGAAAGGGAGTCCGTGGACCCCGGCCGCGTTTGCGTTGAGAAATATCGGGCTGTAAGCGGAACCCTCTTCCCGCAGATCGAGGGCATAGTGCGCGGGCAGGTTGAGTTCGTCCTGCCGTGAAATCGCCTCCTCATGGTTCAGATATTCATGCGGGAAGGTGACCAAATCATATAAGCCGTTCAGGCAATGTAAGAAATAATGCGCGCCGGTCCGCGGGAACGAGAACTGATGAAACTCTTCAGCCACGGACCGGCCTGGGACATATTGTGAGCGTAGTCTTGGTGGAGGCTCCACATCGGGAAGCAGAGCCGGTTTCCTCTGAGATTCTGAAACATGGATGAGCGGAGTCTCCGGTCGGCGCATGGGTGTGATGAACCGGGGGCGCGAGTTCCAGTTGCAAAGTATTTTCTTTCTCACGCATGCCACGTCGATAATAGACTCTCCTCGTGTGAGTTAATAAGGAACGAATTTTACGCCTCCCCCCTCCAGATATTCCAAACTCCTACGCCTGCACCCGTCCCGAAAGCGCGCGGGAAAGCGTGAGTTCGTCGGCCGATTCCAAGCCGCCTCCGGCCGGCAAGCCCTGAGAGATTCGCGTCAAGGAGAGGGCTGGACACTCGGCGTGGAGTATATCGGCGAGATACCGTGCGGTCGCCTCGCCTTCCACATCGGCACCCAGCGCGAGGATGACCTCAGGGGGTGCCGGTGCGGCGCGGCAACGGGCGACGAGCTTTTCGATCGAAAGGTCGCCGGGGCCCACGTGGTCGAGGGGCGCAAGTTTGCCGCCGAGCGCGTGATAGCGGCCCCGAAAGGCACCTGTCCGCTCGAGAGGTAGGATGTCGGTCGCTTGTTCCACCACGCAAAGCGGACCGCCGGCGCGCGAAGGATCAGCGCAAAAGGCGCAGCGCTCCTGCTCGGTGAAGAAACCGCACTCGACGCAGGCGCGGATGGTTCCCCCGGCCTCGCGCAAAGCTTCCGCGATCTCCGTGCAACGGCCGCCGTCCTTGCCCCCGAGCAGCCAGAGCGACATC
>JBBRQH010000047.1:0-41234 GCA_038226705.1 Chthoniobacterales bacterium
ACGACCACGAGCGAATCGCGCAGGCGATGACGGCCGGCGAGGTTTCCGCGCGCCCCGTCACGCAAGGCCTGGGACGGATCGGAGTGCGAAGATTGGAGGGCGGGAACGAGTCCGAAAAGGATCCCCGTGAGGAGAGAAACCGCGAGCGTAAAGGCCAGGACCTGGCCATCGAGTGCGATGGCCGCCGCGCGCGGAATGGACTGCGGCACGAGCGCCACCAGCGCCTGGGTGCCGAGCAGGGCGAGGACGAGACCAACTCCGCCGGCCAGCGCGGCGAGCAGCACGCTTTCGGTCAGCAATTGCCGGAAGATGCGGGCGCGCCCCGCGCCCAAGGCAGTGCGCACGGCCATCTCGCGTCCGCGCACCGAAGCGCGCGCGAGGAGTAGGTTGCCCACATTCGCGCAGGCGATGAGGAGCACGCACGCGACCGCGCCGAAGAGGACGTAAAGCGCCGTTCGTACGTCGCCCACCATGTCTTCGCGCAAAGGAATTGCGCCGGCACTGACCTTCGTATTGCTGTCCGGATACTGCTTTTCCAGCGTCGCGGCGAAGGCGCGCAACTCGGCGTCGGCCTGCGCAATCGAAACTCCGGGGCGGACCCGCCCCACGGCAACGACTCCGTGATTGCCGCGTTGTTCGGTGACGGGATGTTCGCCCGGGTTCAGGACCGTCGCATCGACCGCAAGAGTCACGTAGACATCGATCGGTTCGGCTTGAATCGGGAACTGAAACCGCGCAGGCATGACGCCGATCACGGTGAAGGAAAACGCATCGAGCGTGAGCTGCCGTCCGATGGCGGCAGGATCGGAATTGAAGTGGTCCCGCCAGAATTCGTGGCTGAGGATCACCTTGAAGCCCCCCGCCCGCCGCCGGAAACTTCGTCTTCGCGCTGAAAAACACGGCCGAGGGCCGGAGCCACGCGCAGCGTCTCGAAAAAGCCGGCCGAGACTCGTTGGCCGCGCAGGGTCCGGGCTTCCCGCACCCCGGTCAGCGTAAAGCCGCGATCTCCATACGATGCGATCTGCGCAAAACTCCTGAGCTGGGTCCGATAATCGAAGAAATCCGGATAGGAGAGCGAGCCAAGCCCGCTGACGCGGACGGCATCGGGACGGCTCTCGATTGCTCCCACCGCCGCGAGCTGCTCGGGCTGGGCGAAGGGCAGAGGCTTGAGCAGCACCGCGTTGACGACGCTGAAGATGGCGGTGTTGGCGCCAATGCCCAGCGCCAGGGCCAGTACGGCCACGGTGGTGAAGCCCGGGTTTTTCGCGAGCTGACGCAGGGCGAAACGAAGATCGGTCAGCATGGGAGCGGAGGTACGGATCAATCAGCGCGCAACGCCGTGACGGGATCGACCTGCGTCGCGCGTCGTGCGGGCAGGAAGCAGGCGAAGAAGCCGGTGACGACGAGCAGGAGCAGCCCGCCGAGAACCGTCGGCGTATCGAACGCCCCAACGCCAAAGAGGAGGCGGCTGATGACCCGGGCGAGCAGGGCGGAAGTCGTCAGTCCGAGGGCCAGCCCGATGCCCACGAGCAGCATGCCGCGGCGGAGCACGAGTTGGAGCACGCTCCGGGCTTCGGCTCCGAGCGCCATGCGGATTCCGAATTCGCGCGTGCGCTGCGCCACCGCGAGCGAGAGAACGCCGTAGAGTCCAATGACTGAAAGCAGCAACGCCACGCCCGCAAAGCCGCCCAGGAGCGACATGACGAGGCGGCGCGGCGCGAGGCTTGAGGCGATGCTCGCGGAAAGAGCGGCGGACTTGCCGGTGGGCTGTTCCGGATCGAGCGCGGCGATCTCGCGCTTGAGGGCAGCCGTGAGGGCAGTGGGATCGCCGGTTTCGGTCCGGACCAGCAGCGTCACGCTGTTGGGCACGAACTGCGTGGCCGAATAGTAGATTTGCGGCATTTGCATCGCTTCCGTGCGGTCCTCCGGCGAGTCATTGCGGGTCCGCGGAACGACTCCAATGATGGTGAGGGGAGGGGCATTTTCGCCGCCGTTTTGGTTGTTGTCGATCTGCCGACCGATGGGATCGACGCCAGGGAAATGCCGCTGCGCGAGCGATTCATCGATCACGATCGTCCTTGCCCCTGCAGCGGTGTCTTCCGGGCCAAAGCCGCGGCCCCGCATGATGGGGACTCCGAGCGTGCGAAAGTATCCGGGAGAAACCATTGAGATCTCGGCGATGGGCTCGCGGCCACGTTCCGCGGCCGGCGTCGCCGTGACGTGGAAAGAAGCGTCATCCTCGGTGTTGTCGAACGGCACATTCGAACCAATGGATGCGGCAGTGACGCCCGGCAGGGCCCGCACGCGTTCGATGAGCCGATCGAAGAACGCGGTGGCCTTGGCGTCGCTGTCGTAGCGCTCTCCGGCGATGTCGAGTTGCAGCATCAACACGCCCTGCGGATCGAACCCGAGCGGCACCTCCTGCACGCGCTGAAAGCTCCGGATCATCAGGCCGGCGCCGGTCAGGAGGACGAGGGCGAGCGCCACTTGGGCGATCACGAGGCCGCCTTGCAGCCGCCCGCGCGCCGGCCCATCGGAACCACCGCGCGTAGAGCCTTCGTGCAGGCGGCTGCTGAGTGCATCGGCATTCGAGGCCCGCCACGCCGGCCACAAGCCGATCAGGATCGCCGTTCCCAACGAACTCCCCGCGGCGAAGACGAGTGCCATCCAGTCGAGTCGGGTTTCCGCCAGCGGCGTCGGGGTCGGCGGCAGCAGCCAATGGATCAACTCGATGCCCCAACTGGCCACGAGCAGTCCGCCGATTCCCCCCAGCAGCGCGAGCACGATGCTCTCGGTCAGGAGAAAGCGAAGAATGTCGCCGCGACTGGCCCCGAGCGCGGTGCGCACCGCGAGCTCGCGGGAGATCCGGGTGGCGCGCGCGAGTTGCAGATTGGCGACATTGGCGCAGGCAATCAGCAAGACGCAGCCCACGGCTCCCACGAGCAGAAAAAGACTGGCGCGATATTGGCCAACGCTGGCCTCGAGCAGGGGCAGGACGCGCGCGCTGCGCCCGGCGTTGGTTTCCGGATAACGCCGGGCGAGCTCCGCGGCGATGAGATTCAAGTCCGCTTCAGCCTGCTCGGGCGTGACGCCGGGCTTGAGTCGGCCGACCACGGAATAGCCGCCGTGCGCGCCGCGATTCAGCGTGTTCGGGCGCCCGCGCACTTCGCCGAGCGGAACGTAAATATCCGCCCCGCGCGGAAGCATCAGGCCGGCCGAGGCGACGCCCACGACGGTGCGTTCCGCGCCATCGATCTTGACGGTCCGGCCCACCGCTTCGGGCGCCGCGTGAAAGACCCGCCGCCAGAAGGCATCGGAGATGACGATGACGCGCGGTCCGTTCGCGGAGTCCTCGTCGCTCGTAAAGGTCCGTCCGAGCTGAGGCTCCAGGCCAGTGATGGCGAAGAACTCGGCCGTGACGCGCGCTCCGGCCGCGCGTTCGGGCGCCAGGTCGGCGGCACCGGTGAGCGCGAAGTTGAAACTCTCGCGTCGAAAAAGCGAGATGTCAGTCAGGCTCCGATTCCCTTCCCTCCAGTCTTGGAAGTTTGGAAACGAAACGGCGCCGAGCTCAAAACCGGCAGACCTTTCCCGCAGCAGGACAAGCCGAGCGGGATCGGGATACGGCAGCGGGCGCAGGAGCACCGCATTTACGACCGAGAAGACCGCCGTGTTGGCGCCGATGCCGAGCGCGAGGGTGAAGACGGCCAGCGCGCTGAATCCGGGAGCTTGGCGCAGACGGCGAAAGGCGAGACGCAGAGCGGTGAGCATGGGATTCAGGAGGGAGGGTTAGGTTTCAAATTTGGTCCATGCCGCCCAGCCCCGGTCGCTCGGTCACTCGGCGCGCAAAGCCTGAACGGGATCGATCCGGGTCGCGCGCCGCGCGGGAATCGCGCTGGCGGCGAAGGCGGCAAGTCCCATGACGAGTCCAACCGCCGCGAGCACGAGTGGATCCGTCGCGGAAGCAGCCGTGACGAGGGAACGGGCCAGCGGAGCGAGCAGAAAGGTGAGGCCGAGCCCGAGCGCGAGTCCCAGGACGACGAGGCGCGCGCTCCCGCCGAGGATCGTGCCGAACATCCGGCGGGCATCGGCTCCGAGAGCCATGCGAATCCCGATCTCCCGGGTGCGCTGGCCCACCGTGTAGGCGACCAGTCCGTAGAGACCCACGACGGAGAGGAGCAGCGCCAGCCCGGAGAAAACGCCGAAAAGCAGCAGATACATGCGGGGAAGCGCAAACGACTTGGCGATGAGCCGGTTCAGTTCGCCCACCACGATGAGCGGTTTGTCGGCATCGATGGACCAGATGGCGGCCTGCACCGGCTTGAGCAGCGAAAGCACCGGCGGACCCGCCGTGCGCACCATGAGGGTGGCGAAGGAACTCGGGCGCTGCCGATAAGTAGTGTAGAACTGCAGCGGCGGCTCCTCGGCGAGGCCGCTCCGGCGCACATCGCCCACCACGCCGATAATTTCGGCGGTCGGTTCGCCGCGCAGATCGGGCAGACGCAGGCGTTTTCCGAGCGCGTTCTCGCCGGGGAAAAGGCGGCGCGCGAAAGCTTCATTGACGATGATGACGAGCGGCGCCCCGGCATCGTCGCGCGCCTCGAAGAGCCGGCCTGTTCGCAACGGAATCTGGAGCGTGCCGAAGAACTGCTCATCGACCGCATCGAGGCACGCCCTGATTTCGCGGCCAGATTCAGCCCGGCGACCCTCGGGTTCGACGATCAGGAAGTTGGCCCAGGTGAAGGGAGTGGTTTGCGTGATGCTTGCTCCCGCCACGCCGGGGACCGCGCGAACGCGCTCCAGCATCTCGGTGTAGAAGGCCGTGCGCGCGGCCGCGTTCGGCTGCTGTGCTTCACTCAGGTTTAGACGCAGCGCGGCCACGCCCTCAGAGCGCAGGCCGGAGGGCGTGCCAAGCAGATTGAGAAAGGTGCGCACCATCAAGCCGGCACCGACCAGCAACACGACGGAGAGCGCGATCTCCGCGACGATCAGCCCGCTGCGGAGCCGAAGGGTGCGGCGCCCGCTCGTGATCTGGCCGGAGAATTCGCGCAGCGTGCTGGCTTGGGTGCGTCCATCCCAGACCGGCAGAAGCCCGAAAAGAATCCCCGTGAGCAGTGCGACGGCGGCGGCGAGACCGAGGGCCAGGCCATCCACGTGCACCTCGGAGGCGCGGGGGAAATCGGATGGCAGCAAACCGTGCACGATCAACGGCACGCCCCACCAGGCGAGCAATCCGCCGAGGCCGCCGCCGGCCGCGCTCAAGAGCAGACCTTCGGCGAGAAATTGGCGAAAAAGCGCGAGCTGGCTGGCGCCGAGCGCGGAGCGGATCGCCGTCTCGCGCCGGCGGGCCTGCGCGCGCGCCACGACGAGTCCAGCGACATTGATGCACGTGATGGCGAGCACGCAGCCGACTGCGCCGGTGAGCAAGCCCAGTCCGCTGGCGGCATCGCCGATGACGCGCCCGAGGACCGGCAAAGCCACGGCCGTCCAGCCCGCGTTCTGGTCCGGCCGCGCCAACGCCTGCGCCGCGGTGAGTTGCTGCAGTTCGGCATTCGCTTGCGCGAGGGAAACCCCGGCGCGCAAGCGCGCGAGCGGCGCCCAGGATTGGCTCCTGGCCTCGGACGCCTCGGGTCCGTCCGAGGGAAGCGCGATCCAAAGATCTTCGATATTGAAGGGATCCTTGAAGCCTTCGGGCATCACGCCGAGCACGGTGTGCGGCACGTCATTGATCACGATCGTGCGCCCGATCACGGCGGCATCGCCGGCGAAATGCGATTTCCAAAAAGGATGACCAAGCACCGCGACCGGGCCCTGGTTCGCACGGCAGTCGGCGGCTCCCCACGTGCGGCCGAGCTTGGCCGGTATGCCGAACACGTTGAAGAAGTCGGCCGTGCCGTAGCCACCGAGCACCTGCGCGGGAGTGCCCGAGCGCGTGACGTTGAAATAATCGTAACGAAACGCCGCCAGCGCTTCGAAGCTCCGGGCGGAGTCGTGCCATTCCGTGACGTTGAGTGGGGTCGAGTTTCCGTTCCTGGCTCCCTTCGCCGGGTTCTCGGCGTTGATCGTCACGATGCGTTTCTCGTCCGGATACCCCAGTTGCGCGAAAACGACGGACGACAAGACGCTGAAGACGGCGGTATTCACCCCGATCCCCAGCGCGAGGGTCGCGATGGCGGAGACGGTGAAGACCGGCGTGCGAAGGAGCGAGCGCAGGGCGAGCATGGAGAGGAGGCTATTCGTTGCGGAGGGCGACGCTCGGGTCGACGCGGGTGGCGCGTTTCGCCGGAATAAAACAGGCGAGAAGTGCACTGCCCCCGAGTGCGGCGACGGCCGAGGCGAGCGCGATGGGGTCCCGCGGGCTGACTTGGTAAAGCATCGACGACAAGACCTGGCCAAGTCCGAGGGCGAGGAGAAGACCAAAACCCATCGCGACCGCCGTCTGGCGGGCGCCGTGGCCGAGGATCAGCTTGAGCACATCATTCGGGCGGGCGCCGAGCGACATCCGAATGCCGATCTCACGGGTGCGCCGGGCGACGGCGTAGGAATGCACGCCGTAGACCCCGATCGCCGCGATGAGCAGCGCGACCGCTCCGAACGCGGCAAAGAGCGCCGCCCCGACGCGCACGATCCACAGGCCGATGTTGCGGTCCATGATGTCGGTGAGCGTCGCGAGGCCGGGAAGCGGCAGGTTCGGATCGACCGTGAAGAGCTGCTTGCGCAGGGTCGCGAGAAACGCTGCAGTTATCTCCGGTGAGGCATTGGCGAGCTTGACGTGAAGGAAGGCGGTCGTATCCGGCGATTGCGCAAACGGTACATAAAGATGCGGCCGGGCGGTGGATTCGAGGGTTTCGTAGCGCGTAGTCCGCACGATTCCGATGATCTCCATTTCCGGGCGGGTGCCGTCCGGCAAGGCGTCGACCGGACGCACGCGCTGGCCGAGCGCATCGCCCTTCGGGAAGAGCCGCTTCGCCAGTTCCTCATCCACGATGGCGAGGGAAGGGCGGGCCGGCCGCTCGGTTTCGGCCGCCGTGAAGTCCCGGCCCGCCACGAGCGGGATTCCCATGGTGCGGAAATACCCGGACGTGATCCGATGATCGATGCCGCCGGCGATCCGCGGCTTTTGTTTGGGATCATTCAGTTCCAGCGGCTCCGAGGCGGGGGCGACCGAGCGCGTATTGATATTGTTATTGTAGGGCACACCGGTATCGAGCACGACCGATTCAACTCCCGGCAGGGCAGCAGCGCGGTCGCGCAACTGGAGCAGCCGGGGCAGCGCCTCCTCATTGCTCAGGCGTGACATGCTGAAGTCGACTTCGGCGATCGCGACTCCCGCCGGCTTGAATCCCGGATCGACTGCCGCCGCGGCGCCGCCGCCGCGCACGAAGAGCGCCGCACAAAAGACCAAGGCGAGCGAAAGCGCGATCTGCGCCATCACCAGCGAGTTGCGGAGCGTAAACAGCTTGCCCCAGCCGGAACCGCCGGTCTGCCCGTCGCCGGCCTGTTGCTTGAGGTCGTTGACGAGGTCCGGCTTGCTGAGACGGAGGGCCGGGCCAACGCTAAAGATCAGCGTGGCGAGCAAGCAGAAGCCGAAGGTGACCGCAAGGAGCGGCAGGTCGGGCTTGAAATCGAGCGAGAGCGAAAACGACATCGATTGGAACCCGCGGGAGAGCGACGCGAGCAGGACCGAGTTTGCCCAATAAGCGAGGACCACCCCCACGGCGCCGCCAAGCAGCGCGAGCACGAAGCCTTCCGTCACGAGCTGGCGCACGATGCGTCCGCGTTGTGCCCCCACTGCCATGCGCAGGGCGATCTCCCGCCGACGCGCGGCGCCCCGGGCCAGCAGCATGTTGGCGAGGTTCAGCCCGGCAATGATCAGCACCACTCCCGACAAGCCGAGAAACGCGGTGCCAAGGAGAGCGGTCGGTTCGCCGTCGTTGGGGGTTGTGGAGATATTAAAGCGGGAAGGCGCCTGGATCTCCAACGAACGCGGTCCGCCGTTTTCGGCCGGATTTACCGTCGCAAGCCGTTGATCGAGCGCTGGCAGCCGCGACGCGGCACTCGCAACCGTGAGGCCTGATGAAAGCCGGCCCACGACGTTCAGGGCGAAGTTGCGTGGATTGGCGAGGTCGCGCGCGGTCGAGTCGGCCAGAAATCCGGCAAGCCGGGACGCGACTCCCAGCGGCAGCCAGACATCGGGAGTGAGCAGGGCATGCCCACCCGTGAAGCTCGGGGGCGCGATTCCCACCACGGTGTAAGCCTCACCGTTGATCCGAATGTTCGTGCCGAGAAGTCCCGCGGCGCCGCCCAGGCGTTTGGCATAGCCATCGCTGAGCACGGCGACCGGGACGTTTGCATTCGGCTGACATTCGGCGGCGGAGAAGGCGCGCCCTTGCGCGAAATCCGCGCCGAAAATGGAAAAGTAGTTTTCCGTGACCACCGTGACAAAACTGCGGCGTTGGGAATCGATTTCGCGACCCACGCCGGCGAGGGAAAAATTCAGCGCGGCGACCTCCGCAAAGACCTCTTTGTTCTCCTTCAGGGTCGCATACTCGGTATGGGAAAACTGCCGGTAGCCGGCCTTCTCTCCTTTGCGGGAGGAAAAGACATTCACGAGGCTGGCGGCATCCCGCTCCACCGTCGGGCGGAGAAGCACTCGATGGACAATCGCAAACATCGCGGAATTCACTCCGATGGCGAGTCCGAGGGTCAGCACCGCCGCGAACGTGAAGACCGGCGATTTGCGGAGCTGGCGAAGAGCGAAACGAAGGTCGGAGATCATGCCAGAAGGTTAGGTCGAGGTTTATGTCGCGCGCGCGGATGGCGGCGCGTTCGCTGGATGCGCGCGCCTCTTTGCATGAGACGTGCCACACTTGGCGCAAGACTGGCGTGTCTCTGGAAAATGGAGGGCGCCGCAGACGCGCACCTCTTGGGCGGCTCGCGGTTGGGACAGTGAAATCCCGCTTACGGGACAGTCTCGGAAAGAGTCGGTCGACCGCTTCGGATCGGAATTCCTTCTGTCTGGTCGCGTCGAAGCCGGGTTCTTTGGCCGTGGGCGCGCACCGTGACGGATTCAGGCAACTCAACGCGGCGACGATTCGTGTCCTCGAGATTGCTTCAGTGGTGCGGTCTGGCGACCGTTCCCCATGCTTGAATCACCGGCTATCCGCATCCCGCCAGTCGAGGAGAAGCCCGCCTGGAAACAAATGCTCGCCAATCTGGGTGTGGCGGCAATCGCTTTGCTGAAGTTTGCCCCCGCGTTTCTCAAGACGGGTGGGACGATGCTGTTTTCGATTTGGGTCTATGCGATGTTTTACGGCTGGCGTTTTGCGGTCGGTTTCATCCTCCTGATCTTCATCCACGAATGCGGGCATCTCGTGGCGGCCCGGATGTGCGGGTTAAAGGTGGGCGCGCCGGTCTTCATTCCGTTCATGGGCGCGGCGATCGCACTGAAAGAGGCACCCCGAAATGCGTGGATCGAAGCCACAGTGGGCATCGGCGGTCCCATCCTCGGCTCGTTGGGTGCGCTCGCGGTGCTGGTCGCCGGCCTTTCGCTGCAGAGCGGAATGCTCGTCGCGCTTGCCTATTCGGGCTTCTTCTTGAATCTCTTCAACCTCGCCCCCGTTATTCCGCTGGATGGCGGGCGGATCGTCACAGTGCTTTCTCCGTGGCTCTGGATCCTGGGTCTGGTGATTCTCGTGCCGTTCCTCGTGATGAGCTTCAACATCGTCATTCTGGTCATCGTGCTCTTGGGACTGCCCCGGATGTGGCGCTTGTTTCGCGGCTCGCCCGGAGAGGATCAACGGTACTACGAGTGCACCCCAAAGCAGCGCGTGATCATGGGCTCGCTTTACTTCCTCCTCATCGCCGGTTTGGCCGCCGGGATGTGGTGGACCGATACGCTGCTCAAGGGCGCGGGGTAACCTCGAGAGTTGCAGAGCGCGGCGGCCGTTTGCGCCAACAAGGGGATCGGTCGGATCGCTCGGATCGGACAAATAGGCCGTATAGGTCCTATTCGCCCTATAAGTCCCATTCTCCTTTGCCGCTCTGGCGCTCCCGACCGTGTCACCGCGCCCCTAAGCGCCGAAAATCGTGAAACCAGCCGCCGGGTTATCTCGAAGAATACCGTACGCGAAGTCCGCTTCCGCGGGCCGCGCTAAACTCAAACCTGATCCGCCGTGCCTTCTCCTTCTCAAATTATTCACTTGTCGGGCCTTCCCGTCGCGCCAGCGCGCCGTCAGCACCGCTGCGCCCAGCCCAGCCCTGCCATCGTCGATCGGCGCCGGCCACGCGGCTTCCTTGCCTTCCTCTTCCGTGGGGTCGGGCAGGTGCCCGGAAGCTGCCCAGTGCACTAGGAAATCGGGGATTGCGCTCGAAACGACGAGGAGCGAACCACCGGAAATTCGGCCGGATCACTCCTCATCTCCGAACTGGCCGGACGGCCGCGGCAGAAATCAGGAAGGCCGTTTGGGTTCTTCCATCTGGCTGCGCAGGCTGGCGATCATGCGGCGAATGTAGCCGTAGCGCTGGTTGCCACGCGGGGCGAGAATCTCGAGACTCTTGGCGCGGTTGCCCCACTCGAGAATTTCGAGGGTCACATTGCGCACGCCCCAGCGGTTCATTTGGGCTCCGCTCGGGGTGTAGAGATCCACCTTCATTTTTCCCACCATCGCCGAGCCGTAATCGTCGACTTGGTAGATGCGACCGGTTTCGACGACGCGAAACTTCGTGCCGAGCGGGAACTTCGACCAATCAGCGGCGGCACTGGTAATTTCTCCGGAACGCAGCGCCGTGCCGATGGCCGTGCGGTGCGCCCACTGTCCGTTGCAGGCGGACCCACTGGAATAGGCTGAGGCCTTGGCGTTGACGAATTTCGCCATCTCCGGTGTGACCGGCGTGACTTTGGCGCCGGCGATGGCCAGCGAGGGGTTGAAGAGGATAAAGGCGAGACCTCCGAAAAGGGCGGCGAGCGAGCGGAGGTTTTTGGGATTTTGGATCATGAGCACGGGTTGACGTGGGTCTGCGGGAAAGCCGTCCGACGGAGGAACGGCGCTTCGTCGTGAAGAAGACGAAGAGGGCTTTTTCCGGCCACCGCTTCAGCTCCCGCTGAAGCGACCAATAGGCCGCGCCCTAAATGAGGGCTTGAAAGGCGCCCAGTTTGCCTGGCCAATCGGCGTGACCCAAAAATGCTGGGAAGCCGGTTAGCGGACGCCCCTCATACCGGGTTTTGATGTTCCGTCAACCAATTCGCCGCCGCGCCGGGCAGATTAGCGTGTCAGCGAAATCCGCTCGAATCAATACGCGGGATAACCGTGCGCGGACCGGCGCGGCGCATTGCGACGCCTCGGTTTGAGGCGTTGCGGGCGCACCTGATGTGCTCCGAGCCACTCATAGAGCCGATTCAACCGTGGAATGGAGACACCCGCCACATAGAGGGCGAGAATGGTGAAATACAGCGCCGTCGTCCGATATCGTCCGCACGCTTCGAACGTACGTGGACTCGTGACGATCTCTGGGCGCAGTTGCCGCATCATCCCCTCGTTGCGGAGTCGCCGATACAACTCGGCGTCCTCGAGGATCGGCACGTCTGGATATTTGCCGGCGGCAAAGAACGCACTGCGCCGGCAAAAGATGCCGTGATCGCCGAGGGCGAAATCGAAGACCTTCACACCCAGATTTCCGAGCGAATCGCCCACGCGATAAATCCACTCGGGACGGGGGAATCGAATTCGAAAACATCCCCCGGCCACCCACTCCTGGCGCAACACCTTTTGCATCGCCCGCCACGCGCCCGCCGGGAGTTCGGAATCGGCGTGGACAAACCAAAGGATTTCGCCCGACGCTGCTTCGGCGCCGGCATTCATTTGCAGGGCGCGTCCCCGCGGCGTGGCAATGACGCGATCCGCGAGATCCCCCGCGAGCGATGCCGTGCCATCGGTGCTCCCGCCATCCACGACGATGATCTCCCCCTCCGGGATCTCGATCCGTAGATCGGTCAAGAACCATCGGATCGAGTCCGCTTCGTTGAGCACGGGCACGATGATCGACAGATATGGCGCTGGGTGGGGCATGCGCGTTCTTCACAGGCGAATTTGCCCCGACCGCGTGAGACCGAAAGGCGAACCAACTGCGATTTGCCGTCGTTGAGGCACATGGCTGGCTTTGGCAAACTCCCCGTGAGTCACCACCCGGACCGAGACTTGCTCAGCCGACTTCGAAACGAGTGTCCGCGAAGAGCGGGGACTTAAGAGTTCGCGCGCTCAGCGGCGGCCTCGTCAAGCATTTCAGCCAGGTTTTCCAATTCGAAGGGCTTAAGCAGGTGCTGCCGAAATCCCACTGCCCTGCTCCGGGCGATATCTGCCTCCGTCCCAAAACCGCTCATCGCGATGGAATATACGTTCTTCGGAAATTGGGCGCGTTCGATCAGTTCCCAACCGTCGCCGTCCGGAAGTCCGATGTCGCAGAGGAAAACGTCGCAGCGCAGCTTGGGCAGCATCTCCAGCGCCTCCTGCATATCCTCAGCCGCGTGAACTTTGCAGCCGCGATTCTTCAGGTACATCTCGAGCGACTTGAGCGTTTCATGGTGGTTTTCGACCAAGAAGACGGAGAGGGAACGGCGCGCGGATTTGTTCATGTGGAAGGCGGAAGAATCACGCGGTCCCCGCGATGGTGGGATCGAAATCCTCCATCTCCAGCGCGAGGCAGGGGCCGTCGCTCGACGGTTTCCATAGCCGACTCTGGTCCACCCCGAGCGTGAGGGGGCCCACTTCGGATTCGATCCACGAGAAGCCGTCGCGCGGTGTGGGTCGGGAATGAGTGATCGGATAAGCCACGAAATCGAATTCAAGGATCTTCATGTTTCGAGGGATGGGCCGATGCATTCTGTCTTCGCGTGATCCGGTTGTCCCGGTCGTAGCGGAGCTTCGATTGCGGTTTTCACCGGGACACCGGCGCGGCCAGGGAGGCCAAGCTGACGTGTTTGTGATCCGTAAAAAATTAGCATATCTTTTCCGAGGAGCCGGGTGGGCCGCGGCGAAGGCATTGACCCAATTCGTTTCGTGGCCCACGGTCCTTGCCCGATACATGGCCGAAATTCCTGCTTTTGACGCCGACGGCGTCCCGGTTCACCGCCCGCGCAATGTGGACTGGAAGAGAGCCGGGGCTCTGCTTTACGGCGACTGGGGGACGAGCAAGGCCTACGTCATTGGAATGGGCTTCGCGGTCGCCCAGTTCGGATCGCTCTGGATTATCCTCGGGGTCTGCGCGCTGACCGGCGTGGTGGGGTACATGTATTCCATCGTCTGCCGTCTGTTTCCGGATGGCGGCGGCGTCTATTCGGCCGCGCGGCTCAAGGGGCGTTCCATCGCCGTGCTCGGTGCTCTGCTCCTCATCGCGGATCTCACGGTCACGGCGAGCTTGAGTGGCTACTTCGGCGTCATCTACCTCGGGGTGCCAAAGGAATTCGCTCCGGTCGTGACGATGATGGTGATCGCCGCGCTCGGCTTCATCAACGGCTATGGCCCGCGCCACAGCGGCAGCCTCGCCGTGATTCTTGCCATTCCCACCATCCTCGCCGTCATCACCATCCTTGGCTTGAGCATCCCGTATTGGACCACGGCGAATATCGAGCCGCCGCACGAGAGCGTCTCGCAACTCTGGGTTCATTTTGTCGGGGTGATTCTCGCCCTCAGCGGGGTGGAGGCGATCGCGAACATGACGGGCATCATGAAGCTCGATCCCGGTGCGACCCAGGCCAAACCGACCGTGAGCCGAACGGCGAACCGGGCGCTTTTCATCGTCGCCCTCGAGGTGGTGGGCGCCACCGCGCTGCTCGGATTCGCGATGCTCTCGCTGCCGAAGGAACTCGCGCCCGAAATGATCACGCGCAATGACGACATGCTGAAGTTCATGGCGGAGAACTTCGGCACGATGACTTTTGGGCCGGTCTTCGGGAAGATTTACGGGACCGTTATCGGCCTGATTTTCGCGCTCCTGCTGTTGAGCGCGGTCAATACCGCCATCGTCGCCACGATCGGGCTTCTGTACATGATGGGACAGGATGGCGAAATGCCACCGGCGACCACGCGCTTGAACAACCACGGCGTTCCGCGCTGGCCGCTCATCGCCGCGACGGGGATGCCGATCATCGTTTTGATCTTCGCCAACAACGCTGATGCCCTCGCGGGGTTGTATGCCATCGGTGTCGTGGGCGCGATCACGGTCAATCTCGGTGCCTGTTCGACCAACCGCGCGCTCCAAATGAGCACGCTCGAACGCGTGTTGATGTTCGGCTGTTTCGTGCTCCTCGCGGCCGTGGAACTCACGCTCGCCAAGACCAAGCCCGATGCCCTGTTCTTCGTGCTTTGTGTGATCGGGCTCGGCTTCGGCTTGCGCACGTACTCGCATCGACTCTCCGGTCTGCGGACGCTCACCGTGCCGATTGGCGTGGCGGATGTCGTGACGGCTGAGTCCGTCGCCGAAATGCGTCGTCCCTCTCTCGAAGGCGGACGTCTCCTGGTAGCGGCTCGTGGACTCACACCGGTCCTGCGTTTCGCCTTGGAAGAGGCTGTGCTCCGGAAGGCGACGCTGTATTGCGTTTATATCAAGGAGCTCTCGGTTCCGATCATGGGCTCGGCGGACCGAGTCGAGGGTCGCAAGGCGAAATGGCAGGACGACCCGCACGCGCGCGCCATCATGTCGTTCATGCTCAATCTCGCCGATGAAAAGGGCGTGAGCGTGGTGCCGGTGTACGCGGTGAGCGCAGATCCTGCGACGACCATCCTGGATCTCGCCGCGACTTGCGGCGTGGACTATGTGCTACTCGGCGCCTCGGGCCGCCAGTATCTCGCAAAACTCTTACGCGGAAATGTGGTCACCGAGGTGGCGTCGAAGCTGCCGGAAAACATCGGGCTGCTCATCCATTCGTAGGTCTTTCCGGGGCGGGCACGGGCCGAAGCAAGGCGCGAGCAGGATACGAAAGAATTGTCGACAATTCGCCGGAACGGGGCGAACTGATTCTCCCTATCACGCTCCCGTACAGTTACTTCGAAAATCGTGCAAACCCGCGAACTTGCCCTCGAACGCCGCCTCGCTGCCCTGCAGCGCTATGACGTGATGGATACGGCGGCGGAAACGGCCTTCGACGATCTCACCGCACTGGCGGCGCAAATCTGTGGCACTCCGATCTCGCTTGTCAGCCTGCTGGACGACCGCCGGCAATGGTTCAAGTCGAGCCACGGACTGGCCGTGCGCGAAACTCCGCTCGATGTCGCCTTCTGCCGCCACGCGATCGAGCAGGTGGGCGTCATGCTCGTCCCCGATACCGCCGCCGACGAGCGCTTCCGGCAGAATCCGCTCGTGTTGGGCGCGCCGGGCATCCGATTTTATGCCGGCGCCCCGCTGCTCACACCGGACGGCACCGCCCTCGGCACCCTTTGCGTACTCGACTCCGAGCCTCGGGAACTGTCTTCCGAGAAAAGCGATTTGTTGCATGGCCTGGCGAAACAGGCCGTACATTTGCTCGAAGCGCGCCTGGTGGCGCGGCGTCTCGCGGAAAGCCTGCGCCAAATCGAACAGTTGCGAGCCTTCCTCCCGGTTTGCGCGTACTGCTCGAACATCCGCGATGAAAGCGGCGCCTGGCACGACCTCGCCTCGTATTTTTCGGCGCGCACCGAGCTGCGCTTTTCTCACGGCGCCTGCCCGACCTGCGCCGAAAAGGTCATGGCCGAGATCGACGCCCTGACGCCGCAGACGGCGGGTCGTTAGGGTCGCTGGAGTTGAAGAGCGCAAATTTAATCCGCTCCGGACCGCCGAAATGCAAGCCGCTACGTCCGGACCCTGGGGCGACCCTGGGGCCGCACCTTGATTGCTTAAGATCCCATCCTGGCGTTGCCCGCGGCGGGATCGCGCGGGAAGGTGCCCGATGCAATCTGCCCCCCGAATCGGTTCCCGCCTCCTGCTCGCTCTTGCGCTCTCGGCGTTGCCGGTGCTCTCTCTGCGGGCCGAAACGGCCTACCAGCCCGCGCGCAAAATCGCGCTCACCGGCGACGCCGGCTGGGACTATCTCACCCTCGATCCGGCGTCGCGCCGGATCTATGTGACGCGCGGCACAAAAGTCGACGTGCTCGACATCGATAAGGGCGAACTCGTCGGCGAAATTACGGGGACGAACGGCGTGCACGGCGTCGCCCTCGCCCCCGAGCTCGGGCGCGGCTTTGCGAGCAATGGCCGCGAAAACACGGTCACCATTTTCGACCTGAAGACGCTGAAGTCGATCGGGACGGTCAAGACCGGCGCGAATCCCGACGCCATTATTTACGAGCCGATGACCAAGCGGGTCTTTGCCTTCAACGGGCGCGACAAGAATTCGACCGTGATTGCGGCGGAAAGCGGCGAAGTGGTCGGAACGATCGCGGTGGGAGGCAAGCCTGAATTCGCCGTGGTGGATGGCAAAGGACAGGTCTTCGTGAACGTCGAGGATACCAATGAGCTGCTCGCGATCGACGCCAAGGGGATGACGGTTACCTCCCGCTGGGCTCTCGCGCCGGGTCAGGAGCCGACCGGATTGGCGATCGACGCGACCGGGCAGCGCCTCTTCGCCGTTTGCCACAGCAAGCATCTGATCGTGGTGGACGCGAAGAGTGGGCGGGTGGTGTCACAGGTCCCCATCGGGGCGGGCGTGGACGCCGCCGAATACGATGCCGCGACGCACACCGTCTTTACGTCGAATGGCGAAGGCACGCTGAGCGTGATCAGGCAGGAGTCGCCCGATTCCTATCGCGTCATCGAAACGGTCAACACCCAGAAAGGTGGTCGCACGATGGCGCTGGACCCCAAGACGCATCACGTCTTCGTCATCGCAGCGCAGTACACCCCCGCCGCCGAGGGAGCCGCCAACCCGCGTCCCACGATTCAGCCGGGCAGCGTACAGTTGCTGGAGTTTGCGCCGAAGTAGTGGTCTGGCTCGGGTGAAACGGCGGTTTCGCCGCGAGGGTTTTCATCGGCTGCCAAGGTGCGAGCGAGGGGCATATCCACGATGGATACGCTGCGAGCAGCCCAGACAGCCGCTCATACTTCCCTTCGACAGAAAGCGACAGCCACCGGTGCCAGCCGCGAAAGGACCGCGGCCCTGGGCGCAGCAGAAAACCGCCCCTCGCCGCGAGATCATGCGGCAGCTTGGAACCCACTTCGTTGCCATCGGAATTCCTGCTGATACCGCTCGTCGATCGGCTGGCGGATTTGTGTCCTTGGGAACTCATAAGGAATTTCCTTAGTCTTCCCGAGGGAACCCGCCCAGCGAGATCGCGCCGGCCTCCCAATTTCGCAGCGCCCCAATTTTCCGCAGGCTCATGGCGTCCAACCAACGATCCCACCTTCGGAGCACCATCTGAATGATCATGAAAGATAGCGCCACCACCCTGATCACTGCCCTCGCCAAGTCCAGCCTGTTTCGCGATTTCGCGGCGGCCTACAACGAAACGACCGGGCTCCCCCTCACGCTCCGCCCCTTGGAATCGTGGCAGGTGCCGCTCCACGGCCAGCGCAAGGAGAACAGCTTCTGCGCCTTGATGGCGTCGAAGAGCCGCACGTGTGCCGCCTGTCTCCAGACCCAGGAAAAGCTTTCGCAATGCGCGCGGGAGAAGCCCGCCAGCACCGTCTGCGTGCGCGGCCTCAGCGAAGCCGCGGCGCCCATCCGGCTGGGCAACCGCACCGTTGGTTTCCTTCAGACGGGCCAGGTGCTCCGGAGCAAACCCACGGAGTTTCAATTCGAGCGGGTGGCCCGACAGATCGAGGAAACGGGCGTGGGCGGCAGGCGGGACGCGCTGCGCGAGGCCTATTTCAAGACTCCGGTGTTGCCCGCGAAAAAGCTCGACGCGATCCTCGGATTGCTCGGGATCTTTGCGGACCATCTCTCCCTCAAGGGCAATGAGATCGCGCTGGCCCAGGTCCACGTCGATCCGCCGCTCGTGACGAAGGCCAAGCAATTCATTCAAGAGCACCAAGGGGAAGATCTCTCGCTCGACCAGGTGGCGAAGGCGAGTCACACCAGCAAGTTCAACCTCTGCAAGCTCTTCAAAAAGGCGACCGGGCTCACCTTCACCGAATTTCTCTCCCGCGCACGCACCGAGACGGCGAAGAAACTCCTGCTCGATCGTAATCTGCGCGTGAGCGAGATCGCCTACGAGGTGGGGTTTCAATCACTGACGCACTTCAATCGCGTCTTCAAGCAGGTGGTGGGGCTGTCCCCCTCCGCGTACCGCGGAAGGCTCAAGCACGCATAATTCCGCTTCCTAAGCGGAGGATGAAATTGAAATCCTGCCGGGGTGACGAAAGCAACGTCCCCTGATGCCATGCGCGACTATTCCCGCCGGACGAAATCCCAGCTCATCGCGCAGCTCGAGGCGCTCGAGGCCGCCCGCGGCACCTCCCGGGTGGTGGCGCGGCAGCCCGATCCGCAGGTACCCACGCTGAGGCGCGAGCTGCAGGACATCAAAGCCGCGCTCGATGCGCATTCCATCGTGGCGATCACGGACGTGCGCGGCCGCATCACTTACACGAACGACAAGTTCTGCGAGATCTCGAAATTTTCCGCGGCGGAATTGCTTGGGCAGGATCATCGGATCATCAATTCGGGTTACCATCCCAAGGCCTTCTTCCAGGACCTTTGGTCCACCATTGCCAGCGGTCGGATCTGGAAGGGGGAACTCCGCAACCGGGCCAAGGACGGAAGCATTTACTGGGTGGATACCACGATTTTTCCTTACCTTGATCCTTCCGGAAAACCGACCCAATACGTCGCCATTCGTGCCGATATAACGGCCCGCAAGCGGGACGAGGAACAAATGGCCGAACTGGCGTGCAACCTGGCGGAAAAGCGACAGCGGCTGGAGAACGAGGTGCGCGACATTTCCCAGCGGGAACAGCGCCGGATCGGGCAGGATTTGCACGATGGCCTCGGTCAGCAGTTGACCGCGATCGAACTGATGTGCGAATCCCTCCGCAGTGACCTGGGAACCGCGCAGCCGAAGTTGAAGCGGGAGGCGGCGCAGATCTGTCGCTTTCTGCGCGAGGCAATCGGGCAAACCCGCGCCCTGGCGCGCGGGCTCGCGCCCTTCCAATTGGAAGCAGGCGGCCTGCCGGCTGCCCTCGTGGAACTGGCCGAGATGACAGCGGCAGCCAGCCGAATGAAATGCCGGGTCGACCTGCCGGCTCCCGTGTCCGTGGAGGACGAGGAAACCGCCATCAATCTCTACCGGATTGCACAGGAGGCGATAAATAACGCGGTGAAGCACAGCCACGCGCGCGAGGTGATCATCCGGCTGACGCGCGCGGACGGCGTGCTTTGTCTGGAGGTGACCGATGACGGCCGGGGAATGCAGGTGGAACGGCACTCCCGGCAGGGCATGGGACTGGACGTGATGCAGCACCGCTGCGCGACTATGGGGGCGGAGTTGGAGGTGGTCTCGCGGCCCCGGAAGGGTGTAAGTGTCATTTGCAAACTCCGATCGACATCATGAAACGTGCGTTGAAACCCGGGGAACCGAAGGCATCCGCCAAGTCGTCCGGGAAGGGCTCCGCGGCGCAGCCCAAATCGACGCGCCGACGGCTCCTCCTCGTCGACGACCATCCAATGATGCGCGCCGGACTAAGCCAGCTCATCAACAAGCAGTCCGACCTCGAAGTCGCCGGCGAAGCCGGGAGCGCGAATGAGGCGTTCGATCTGCTGGCGCGGTCGAAAGTGGATCTGCTTCTGACCGATATGACCATGCCGGGGCGCAGCGGGATCGAGTTCATCAAGGATGTGCTCGCCCTCCATCCCGCGCTCACCATTCTCGTCGTCTCGATGCACGACGAGATGATGTACGCGGAACGGGTTTTGCGGGCCGGCGCGCGGGGCTATATCATGAAGGAGGCCGGGGGCGAAAGGCTATTGGCCGCGATCCGAAAGGTGCTCGCCGGGCACGTGTATGCGAGCGAGAAGATGGCGGCAAAGATCCTGGCGGGTCTGGCGGACCGCCGGCCGCGCGGCTCTCTCTCACCGATCGAAAAGCTGACGGATCGCGAGTTCGAAATTTTTCAACTGATCGGCCAGGGAAAGGGTGGACGCGAAATCGCGCAGCAGCTTCATCTCAGCCCCAAGACCGTGGACGTGCATCGCAGCCACATCAAAGAGAAGCTGGCGCTGAAGGATGCCACCGCGCTGGTGCTCCACGCGGTCCGCTGGCTCGAGGCCGAGAATTCTGGTCCGTCCCGGGAAGGGTGAGGAGGGTGGGGCAGCGGGATTAGCTTGCGGCGGAAGAGGGCGCGCTCAAGCCTATGGCGCCCCCATGAAAATCCGCCTTCCCCCCGCCTCTCCCCAGGGCGCACCGACCTTCCACGAACTGGAGCCGCAGTTGCTCGAGGACGCGGATCTTTACCGGTTCGTTGCAGATCATCTCGACCCGCAGAGCGGTGAGATCGTGCTCATGCGCGGGAGCGAGGAAGAGATGCGGCCGGAGTTTGGGTCGGCACCGGTGAAGCCCGAGTCCGTGCTGCGCGGGCTGACCCGGCTCATGTGGCGCGTTTCCGCTCACCCGGCTGCGCCGGACTATCTCGCCACGCGGTGGGAGCAACTTCTGGCGGTGACTCACGATGTGCTCGAGCAGCGCCGTCTCCGCCGCGAACCCTGGCTGGCAAGTGTGCGCCGCGTGCGCGGGAATCTGATTCGCACGGTCCGCGTGGATCCGCGTCCGCCGGCGGGTGCGGGATCGCGGGTGGAACAGGTTCCGGTGGGTTTGATCGACCAGACTCCGGAACAGGAGGGCCAGGTCTTTTCTGCGCCGGAATTGCAGGCGTTGGCGGAGACGTTCCGGCCAGCGGGTGAGCAGGTGCGCGCGCATGTGCGCCTGCTGGAGACGGGGCGCTACCGGCTCCTGATCGGCGTGCGGTCGCTGCGGGCCTCGCAGCTCGCGGGGATGCCGACGCTTTGCTGCGAGGTGCACGAAATCGTGGGCGCGCGGGGAACAGCGCTGATTCCGCCACCCGATCCGCTCAATCCGCTCGCGCGGCTGGAAGCGATCGTGCGTTTCGAGGTCACTTTCCCGGCCTGGCCCGAATTTGCGCCGTCCGAAGTGGTGGAATCGACGCCGGCGCGCCGGTGGGCGGCGGAACTCGAGCATTTTCGCCAAGAGGCGGCCCAGGATGCGCTGGCGGACGCGGAGGCGGCCCTGCTTGAACACGAAGCGACGCTTAAGCAGCGCCGGGCCGAGGAAGAGGCGCGCGAACTGGCCGAGGCGGAGCGGGCGCGCCAGCTCGAGGCCGCCGTGGAGCGCTGGATTGCCGAGAACGGCACGGAATTTACGCGCGAACGGCATCGGCGTGGCTGGCTGACCGACTGGGATATCGCCTGGCAAATCGCCCATGCCGCGCTCCGGCAGTCGCGTTTCGATTTGCTCCCGGCGGAGCCTCGGCCCGGAGTGGAGCGCCGGGTGGCGCGCAGCGATTCCGAGATGGAGTTCATCCTCGTGCTGGAGGCCGATCTTACCGCCGCCGGTCTGCGGGCCGCCGAGGTGCGCTTCTCTGCTTCCCCAGGGGAACCGGATCGCCTCCTCGCCTCGGTCCATCTGCCCGAGCCCTTTGCGGAGGCATCGCTCCTGCTGGCCTTCGCGGTGCCGACGCCGGCAGCGGTGCGCAAGCCGGTCGCGGCAACGCAGCCGCCGACGCGGAAGAAGCAGACGGGTGCGGTGAAGGCGGAGAAGCCGGCGCGAAAGACAACGAACGGGAGCAAGAAGGTGGGCGAAAAGGCGGAAGAGAAGATCGGCGAAAAAAGGAACGCGATGTCGGCCGAACCGCCCGTGGCGGCGTCGCGCCCGAAAAGGTCGGCGCGCGCGAAAGGAAACTGAGAATGATTGCGCCTGCGGCGGTTTGGTCGCTTCGAGGATGAGGACCACTCCTCAGTCCTTTGCCCCTCTGGAAGAGGATCCAGTCGAGATTTGAGGGGACTGTCTCACTCCGCTCGGCTTTCCTCGGCGCTCGTCCGCTCACGCCCGGGCCACCCGGACGATCGCGGCGATGCTCTTCTCCACATCGGAAGCCGTGGTGGCCCAGGAGGAGACGCTGATGCGCATCGCGGTGCGGCCCTGCCAGACGGTCACACCGCACCAGCAGGTGCCATCCTCCTGCACGGCCTGGATCACCTTCTGCGTGCGCGCGCTGTCGCCGAAGGCGACGAGGACCTGGTTGAGCACGACCTCGTTGAGAATTTCGCAGCCGGCGGCAGCAAGTTCGCGCGCGAAGCGTTGCGCCTGCGCGCAATTCCGCTCGATCATTTCGGCGAGGCCTTCCCGTCCGAGGGAACGTAGCGCCGCCCAGACTTCGACACCGCGCGCGCGCCGGGAAAGCTCGGGGACAAAGTCGGCCGGATTGCGGAATTCGCTCTGGGTGGGAAGATACTCCGCGGTGATGGCCATCGCGGCCTGCAAGGCGTGCCCATTGCGCACGAAGGCCAGGCCGCAGTCGTAGGGCACATTGAGCCACTTGTGGGCATCGGTGGCCCAGGAATCGGCGAGCGCGAGTCCGGCGGCCAGAGGGCGGACCGCCGGTGCCGCGGCGGCCCACAAGCCGAAAGCGCCATCGACGTGCACCCAGGCGCCCGCCGCGTGGGCGTGGCGGCAGATTTCCGTCACGGGATCGAAGGCGCCGGTGTTCACGTTGCCCGCCTGCGCAATGATGATGGTGGGACCGGCGATTGGCGGAAGTGCAGCGGCGCGCAGGCGGCCCTGTTCGTCCACCGGCACGCTTACGACCCGGCTGCGACCGAGCCCGAGGATGCCGAGCGCCTTCGAGACCGACGGATGCACTTCCGCGCTGACGATGACGGTGATCGGCGGGGCGCCGAAGAGCCCCTGCGCTTCGACATTCCAACCGGCCCGCACGAGCACGGCATGCCGCGCGGCGGCGAGGGCGGTTTGATTGGCCACGGTGGCGCCGGTGACGAAAGCTCCGGCGCATTCCGCTGGGAGCTCCAGCACGTCGAGCAGCCAGCGGAGCGCGACCTGCTCGAGGAAGGCCGTGCTGGGCGTAGCGCGGTAGAGCGCGCTGTTTTGGTCCCATGCGCCCGCGAGCCAGTTGGCGGCCAGCGTGACCGGGAGCGAGCCGCCAATCACAAAGCCGAAGAAGCGCGGTCCCGCCATCGCGGTGGTGGCGGGGGAACCGATCTCATCGAGCAGGCGCAGGGTTTCGGCCGGATCGCCCGGTTTCTCCGGCAAGGCTTCATCGAGCACCTGGAGGCTGGCCAAGGCCGCCGGCGTGGGCGCGACAGAACGTGTTTGGATTTCCTCGAGATAGCGGGCGGCACGCGCCGAAGCATCGGCCAGGAGTTCGTTCATGGGGTGCGCTGACTGACAGCTGCCGTCGCGGGGCGTCAACGCGCAACTGCGTAGACGCCTCCGCACGAGCCCGCCCCGATTCGTGCCGCCAGTGGATGATGCTCGATCTCAACGCGGTCTGCTTCCGGCCGGGACTGGGACGTGATGGCGTGCACCGCCCACTAAAAGTGATGGGCTATTTTCGAGAAGTCCCTCGGACTGCGCCGAGCGGCTTCCGGGCATCGGCGGATGATGTGAGACAGGCTCTGCAGATCAGCCCTTGGACTCCGACAGCACGAATTTGTTGCCTTCGCTGTCCTTCATCATCGCGTAGGTGCCCCATGGCTCCTTCTTCGGCGGGCCTTCGAACTCCACGCCGCGTCCGCTCAACTCGGCGTAGGTTTTGTCGATGTAGTCGCATGCATACGACATGTTCATGAAAGTGCCGATTCGCTTTTCATCGCCTTCGGGAGTGAAGAGAACGATGCGGGTCTGGGCCTTCGGAATGCGCAGTTCGATCCAGCGCTGCTTCTCATCGAAGGGCTGGTCGGTGATGATGGTGAAGCCGAGTTTATCGGTGTAGAAACTCAGCGCGCGCTGCTGGTCCTGCACCGGGATACTGATGAATTTGATTTGGGTGATCATGGTGCCGGCACGCTATGATCGCGGCTGCGCCGGCGTCCAGCGGGGAGGGGATTGGAGTGGTGAAAAGGCCTGTCCGTTTATCGGTAGAGCGGCCACGCTCCCGGAAATGCCGTCGCGTGCCCATCCCATCATCGCCGTGGATGCCTACGTAATCGACGTGCTCATGCGCGATCTCGTCGCGCACGACCAGCAACCCTCTGCCTTCCTCGTCTATCTCTTTCTTGCCGGACGCGCCGCGCGGCAGGAATGGCGGCCGGTGGCGGCCAGCCTGCGCATGATCACGGAGGAAACCGGCCTTTCCAAAAGCGCGGTTCAGACTGCGGTGGCGAAGCTGCAGGAGCGCGAGCTGGTCGTGACAACGCGGGAGCATGCGACTGCCGTCCCGGAGCACCGGGTGTTGCGGCATTGGCGCGGCGAGAAGGTGCGGAGGCTGGCGCCGAAACGAGCGCGAGCGCAGAAGGCCAAAGAATAGGCGGACGCGAAGGCGTTCGAAAGACCGCCACGAACCCGGGAAGGAACCTCGAATCAAAAGGCCGACTCGGCTCTGCCCACGCCGGCGTTGGCGCCGGCCCGCGCGTCCGCATCGGCGGGCGGTCCTGCCTACGTCGGGACAAATGGATTGCGAGCGCGCACGCCCGCATAGTCCTGACCATCGTTGAGATCCTCGGTAAAATGATCTTGCAACCGAGTTCCTGTGCCGCCGCTACAATCGCCGCGTCCGATTAAGAAATACCGAATTTGGACCTTTGGGCGATTGCCTTGGTTATGAGTCCGCCAGTGATCGGCAAGAGGGGAAATTCCATCATCGCTTCGATGATCTACAAGGTTTCGGGCTCGGAAATGCCGAGGCGCTTCTTTCGCGTCGCGGCGTCGAAGAACTCCTGCATCACTTGCGTGGAAATGCCGATGTCTTCCGATTCCAGGAGAGACCGCGCCAGCTTTTTCTTTTCCCGATCCGCCGGATCCTTCGAGGCGGCGTAAAGGAAGATGTTAGTGTCCACGACGCACGCGGCGGTCATAGATCTCCTCGCGCTTCAAGCGCCCGACACGCCTGGTATTGCGAGCGGCATCCAAGGCATTGAAAAGCCGACGGGCGCGTGCTTTTCGCAGTCCGACATCGGAGGAAACGGGTGCAAACGCCCGCTCCAACGCCCGCGTAACGACTTCTTTCAAAGAGATACCTTCGAGAACAGCCTGAAGCTTTGCCCTTTTGAGCAATTCATCAGGGAGCTGGAGCGTGGTGCGCATAAACGCGTATTCGCATGAATGTGTGCACAGGCAATACTGATTCCTTCCTCGCAGCGCGACGGGCTTGCAGCGCTGCTACGGGGGCACCACCAACCACAGCGCCGACGGGATGATCTCGAAACGCGCGGGCAGGCGGCCGACGTTTTCGCCCTCGATCTCGATCTGCACCCTGGCCTGCGGATCGACAGGTTCCGCGGTTACGATCTGCGCGCGCCGCTGGCTGACTTTGGCCATCTGGACATGGGTGCCCTCGTACATGCGATGTCCGCTCAGGCACAGGTCGCTAAAGGCAAAGTCGCCGAGCGTCACGACATCGAACGCTCCGTCATCGATCTGCGCGTCAGGGGCGACCATCATGCCGC
The DNA here is from genome assembly GCA_038226705.1 of Chthoniobacterales bacterium. Classification (GTDB taxonomy): domain Bacteria; phylum Verrucomicrobiota; class Verrucomicrobiia; order Chthoniobacterales; family SZAS-18; genus SZAS-18. Next base: position 25,595 of record JBBRQH010000047.1, read on the forward strand.
CGCCGAAAAAGCGTCCGTTTGCGACCGCGATGGTGTTGATCCGACCCTCGAAGCCGACGTCCGCGCTATTGTCGAAACGGACCCGGACCGCTTGGTTCCGATAGGTCAGCATCGCGCGGACCGTGGCGAGGTAGAATGAGAAGCGACCGGCCATCTTGCCCGAGGCATTGACGAAACGCGCGACGACGCCCGAGATGCCGAAGGAGCCGATGTTCGCGAAAAGGCGGTTCGACTTTTGTCCGTCTGCCGTCGTGAAATCGAGGCGCCCCAGATCGATGCGCCGGCGCTGGCCCCGCGCGACAATCCCAGCGGCCGCCGCAAGGTCTTTGGGGATCGCAAACGTGCGCCGGAAGTCGCCCCCGGTGTCGCCGGGTAGCAAGCCCAGATCCGCATCCGGCGCGATGGGCTCGCCCGCCTCATCGAAGAAGCCGTTTACGACTTCGTTGATGGTGCCATCGCCGCCGAGGGCGACGATCCGGTTCGCCCCGCTCCGCAGGGCTTGCCGCGTGAGGCGGGTGGCATCGCCGCAGGCGGTAGTCAGTGCTGCCTCAAAGGGAAAAGCCTCGCGGATGGTCGCGGCATGCGCTCCCCACCGACGGCCCACCAAGCCGCCCTGCGAATTCGGATTCACGATGACGACAGTGTGAGGCAGGGGCATTCCAACGCATCCTAAGCAGATCGCCGTGCCGATTGGAAACATCCTGTCGCGAGAGTCTGAAATCGGCGCCGGGGAAGCCGTTTGCCTCAGAAAATAAACCTGATCCTTTGAGGGCAGTCCGACTCGTCGTTTCAGGTGTGTTGGCCCCAAAGTCCGCCTCCCAACTCCCATGAAATTTCGTCACCTTTCTCCGGCGGTCATTCTAGTTGGCGTGTTCGCCTCTCTGCAAACTCCTGCGGCGCTGGCGGCGGGTCCCAATCCAGTGCGCAGCGAGTATTTCCTGACGAAGGATGCGGGATTCAGCTTTGACGTCAAATCGGGGGCCTTGAGTTTCAATGTTGTACTGGAACCGCTGAAGACACTCCCGCCGTCGGCCTAGTTGCCAGTTTCGAAAATCCCGCGGACGCGTCCAAACCAATCGTGGTGCAGACTACTGCCAGCGAGGCAAAGACGAAAAAGGGGACCATGAAGGGCGTCTGGCTGGGCATCAAATCTCCGCCGGTCACTGGTCTGCGCGGCAATGCCAACTACGTCGTCAGCGTCCGCATCTTCGCGGACAAGACCAAAAAGACGCTGCTGGGAACGCACGAACAGCGCTTTTTATGCGATCAGGGGATGCTCGATTTTGCCCGCAGACGGCAGAAGAAACCCTGAATCGCGGCAGCCTCAGGTCTCGAACAACGAGCTGACCGATTCGTCCTGGTGAATGCGCTTGATCGCTTCGCCGAGAAGGGAGGCGATGCAGAGCACCTGGACCTTGCTGCCAGGTGGCGGCGTGACGGGCACGCTGTTCGTCGTGATCAGCTCGGTGATCTCGCTTTCCTCGATCCGTGAATAGCCCAGGTCGCCGAGAACGGCGTGGGAAACACCGGCAAAGACTTCGCGCGCGCCATGCTGCTTGCAGATCCGCGCGGCGCTCGTGAGCGTGCCCGCGGTCGAGGTGAGATCGTCAATGAGGAAGACGTTTTTGTCCGCCACGTCGCCGATCAGGTAAAGCGGATCGACCTCGGTATCGGATTTGCGCCGCTTCGCCACGGTGGCGAGACTCACCCCCAGCGCCTGGGCGTAGGACTCGGCCATCTTCACGCCTCCGACATCCGGCGAGCAGACGGCGAGCGGGTGCAGATTCGCCTTTCCGCGGAGATACTTGAGGATGACGGGCCGGGCGTAGAGGTGGTCGACCTGAATGTCGAAAAAGCCCTGAATCTGCTGGGCGTGCAGATCCATGGTCAGGACGCGGTTCACTCCGGCCGCGGTGAGGAGATTGGCGACGAGCTTCGCGGTGATAGGCACGCGCGGCCGGTCTTTGCGATCCTGGCGCGCGTAGCCGAAATAGGGGATCACCGCGGTGATGCGGGCGGCGCTGGCCCGGCGGATGGCATCCACCAGGATGCACAGTTCCATGATGTGGTGATTCGCGGGCGAGCAGGTGGGCTGGACGATGAAGATATCGCGGCCGCGAATGTCCTCATTAATCCGCACTTTACTTTCCCCATCCGCAAAGCCCGTGACGGTGGCGTCTCCCACCGGCTGGTAAATCGATTCGCAGATGCGTCGGGCGAGATCCGGGTGGGCCGACCCGGAGAAGATCTTCATTTCGTAGTGCGCGAACATGGCAACGAGGTCGGACGCGGAGACTGGCGCGAATGTGACGGAATGGCAACGAAAGCGCGGAGATTCGAGACGACTAATTCTTTGTTATACCACCCGGTACTCTTGCCGGACGGGCGCGAAGACGTCGAGGACCCGGCAAGCGGTAAGGGTGGTGCCGCCGTGCGGCACATTCCCGGGGATGAGCGCGGCCGTGCCGGATTCGAGGATGTGCGTCTCGTCTCCCACTCGAAAATCAAAGCGGCCCGAAAGGACGAAGGTGATTTGCTCGTTGGGATGCTGGTGCAGCGGGATCACCGTGCCGGCAGCCAGCTCGACCTCGCCGATCGTCATCTGGTCGATGTGGGCATAGCGGCCAAAGGTGCCCGGAAAGATTTCCTTCGGGACGAGTTGGGAAAGGGTTGCGAAGGGCATGCGGCATTCTGTCCCGAAGCGGTCGCAGCGCTAGCGTTTCGCACCACGCAAGAATGGCGTGTCATTGGATCGTCACCTTTTTCCCCGGCCTCCCGTCTGGCCTCTCGTATGAATACTCCAACCCCACCCGCTCCGTCACCCGCGCCTGCCGCTTTCGCGATCACGGTGCCCCGTCGCCGCAAATGGCTTGCCCTGGCCGCTCTCGCCGTCGCCGGGCTCACGCTTGGCGGTGCCGCCCTCGTCGCGCGTCCGCCGCTCGCGCTCGCCGATCACCTGCCGCTCCCGCTCATGATCCGCGCCCGGATGCACGAGATGGGATTCACCCAGCAACAGCGCGCCGACGCCCTCGTGGTCGTGCGCAAACACGCGCCGACCATGATGCCGCTGGTCAAGCAGATGGTCGGCCAGCGCCGGGCCTTGCATGACCTCGTCCGGGCGGAGCAGCCCGATGAAGTGGCGATCCGCGCGCAGGTGCAGCGCGCCAGCCAGACCGCCGCGGAACTCGCGGTGCAGGCGTCGCGCCTGGCCTCCGACCTCGGCCGGATCGCCACACCGGAACAGAAGGCGAAGATGCAAATCCTGCAGAATGCGGTGCAGCTCAAGGTCGACGCCGCGCTCGAATTCGCCGAGCGCTGGCTCGCCAAGGAGGCGTGAGCACTCGCGCCGTCCGGATCGTGTAGAATGAAAACATGGAGCCGCCCGCCAGCGCTGAGGAGGAATTTGCGCTCGTGCGGGCGGCGCAGCAGGGGGATGCAGAGGCCTTTGGCACGTTGGTCCAGCGCCATAAAAGCCGGGTCTTCGGCATCGCGGCGCGGTTTGCGCGGGGCGTGCACGACCTCGAGGACCTCGCCCAGGAGATTTTCGTGCGGGCCTTCCGCAAGCTGGGCGACTTCCGGCGCGAAGCCCCTTTCGAGCACTGGCTCTCGGCCCTGGCGGTGCGCCGCTGCTACGATCATCTCCGGCAGACAAAGCGTGCCCGCGACGAGCAGCCGCTCGACGCGATCGAGTTTCAGGCCGCGGATGAATCCGACGCGCGTACCGCCGGGGCGCGGGAGGCGCACGAAACGCTGCATCGCGCGCTCCGCCTCCTGCCTCCCGATATGCAGCTCGTGCTCACGCTCCTCGAGCTCGAGGACCGGCCAGTGCGCGAAATTGCCTCGCTCACGGGATGGAGTGAAGCGAACGTGAAAACGCGGGCCTTGCGCGCCCGTGCCCGGCTCAAACAGATCCTCGAAGCCCAACGCCATGAATGAACCCCAGCCCATTTCGGATGCCGAACTCGACCAACTCTTCGGCGCCGCGCGCCTGCTCCGGCCCGAGACGGCGCGGGCGGAGCTGGCTTTCGAAACCCGGCTCCTGGCCCGACTGCGCGAGGAGGAATCCTCCATCGGTTTGTGGGGGTGGCGTCTGGCGCCGTGGTTCGCCGGCGCGGTCGCGGCGCTCGCGCTGCTCGCCGCCACGCCCGTTCTAAGCGAGGGCCTGCCCGTGCCCTCGGCTTTTGCCGATTGGCTTTACGCGCAGATGCTGCCGGTGGTCTGACGATGACGCGCTTCCGCTCCATTCTGGGCGTCCTCGCCATCTTCGTGCTCGGCGTATTTGCCGGCGCGATTCTCGCTTTTGTCGTGATGGAGGCAGTCCAGCGCAAGGCTTTCGTCGAAGGCGGCGGGAAGGCCGTGGCCGAAATCACGGCGCGTCGGGTGGCGTGGCGGCTGGGGGCCGACAAATCCCAGCGCGCCCAGATTCGCCAGATCCTGCTCGAGACCGGACAGGATCTCACCGCGCTGAGGCGCAAGGTAACGCCCGAGCTGCGCGAGATCTTCGTCCGCGCCGAGGGAAAGTTGCGCGCAGTCCTGCGCCCGGAGCAGCAGGAGGAATTCGACAAGCTGGCCGTGCAGCTCCGCCAGACGTGGGATAAATGACACGCGCGGACGGCTCCGACGCTCGATCCTGGATTGCGCGCCGCTCGAACTTGGGCCTCGATTCTCCTCGTTTACCCCACGAGGAGACCCATGAGCAAGATTGCCCTCATCACCGGTGCCAATAAGGGCATCGGTTTCGAAACCGCGCGACAGCTTGCGCAGAAGGGCATCCACGTCTTCCTCGCGGCCCGGGACCGCGCCAAAGGGGAAGCGGCGGCCCGCGCGCTCGCGGAGACAGAACTCCCGGTCGAATTCCTGCAGCTCGATGTCACGAATTGCGATTCGATCGCGGCGGCGGTCAGCGCGGTGGAGGAGAAGCACTCCTCGCTCGACATCCTGATCAACAACGCCGGCATCGGACGCGACGACCCGGACAAAAAGCCGAGCGAACAAACTCTCGAGGTCTGGCGGGAGACGTTTGAAACCAATCTCTACGGCTTGATTGCCGTGACGCGCGCCTTTCTGCCGCTGCTGCGCCGGAGTCCGGCGGGACGCATCGTGAATGTCTCGAGCATCCTCGGCTCGATGGCGCTCCATTCGGACCCGAACTCACCGATCTATGATTCGAAGCGCGTGGCCTACAATGTGTCGAAAAGCGCCGTGAATGCCTGGACCGTCCAGCTCGCGTACGAGTTGAAGAATACGCCGATCAAGGTGAACGCGGGACACCCTGGATGGGTGAAGACCGAACTCGGCGGCGAGGAAGCGCCGCTGAGTGTCGAGGAAGGCGCGGCGACCAGCGTCTATCTCGCCATGCTCGACAAGGACGGACCGAGCGGCACCTACGTCTTCGGTCGTGACGTGCTGCCCTGGTAGGTGCAGCCCAGTCGCGAATTTCCCAGCTCCAGCCCAATCCATTCTTATGATAGCTCCCTCCGACCTCACCCAGCGTCCACCCCGCGCCCTGCGCTGCCAGCTCGGCGGCTACGTCATGCTGCCCCGCCTGCTCGACAAATGCCGCGCCGTCATTGCGGGAACGAATGGCGTTTTTAAGTACGGCGCCGGCTCGATCGACCGGCACTTCTTCAACTTTACCGGGATCGATCCGGAGAACCTCAAGGCGGAGGTCGCGGCCGGGAAGAGCGACAGCGAGGTGCTCGAGTGGATCGAAGCCAACGCGCCGAAAAAGCATACGCCCTGGGAAATCGGGCAATGGAGCGAGTACCAACTGCGCCGGGGTCCGGACAGCGATGCCGAGACGCTCGCCATCTTCGCCGAGATGGTCGGAAAGTGCAGCAAGACCCGCGAAGACATCCGGACGTGGGCGGATTTCCTCGATCTCGACGACTACTGCACTTTCGGCGGCAAGCCGTGAGTTCCAGAGCGTCAACCGAAGTGCGTGGCAGCTTTGAGATGGCCGGGGGACCGCGCAGGATTCGACCAGAGAAGTCGTGGGATGCATGGCGACAACCGGTGAGTGAGGCGGGAGCCGAGTGAAGGCAAAGCGTCGGAGCTCTTGAATGCCCGAGTCCGCGAATTTGGTCCCGCCGTCGGCCCCCATCGCATTAACACCGCGTCTTCAGACCGGTGACCCTCCGCCCCCCGGGATTCACCATCCGTTTCAACGGATTCCCTCCGCAGGCAACGCCGCGAGATAAGCCGTTGAAACGGTTGCCGGTGAGCTGGCGCAGAATCACCGCGCTGAAGGTTTCACCGAGTGCGACGGGCCGCGGCGAAATGCGGGCTGGGTGGAGTGTGTGACTTGGGCGGTTCGTTTAAAGACAAGTGCTTTCATTCATACGTCCTTTCATGCCGGTGACTCACGCCCCCATGACTCGGGCGAACATCGCCTGGTGCAGCCAGCGGGGCGTCGCCCACATAAAGATGGCGGAAAGCTTGTTGGGCAGGCCGGGCACCACGCTGATCCGACCGGCTTCCAACGCGCGGATCCCGGCACGCACCACGGGACCCGGCTGCATCATCAGTAGCTTCAGGCCAGGCGTGACTTTTTGCTCCGCGGCAGACGCGAATCCGGTGTCCGACATCCCGGGGCAAAGCGACGTGACGGTGATGCCGTCGCGTTTCAATTCGCGATGCAGGGCTTCACCCAGGCGCAACACGTAGGCCTTGGCGGCAGAATACACCGCGAAGTTCACCACGCCTTGCAAGGCGAGCAGACTGGCGACCAGCAAAATTTTTCCGCGCCTCCGCGTCCGCATGTCCTGCGCAAAAACATGGGTGACCGCGGTCAGGCTCGCGATATCGAGCTGCACCATGGCCAATGCCGCCTCGAGTTTGCTGTCGATGAAGGGCCCCTGCAGGCCGTGGCCGGCGTTGTTGATCAAAATGTCGATCTCGATGCCGCGCTCACGGAGCCGCCGATGCAGCTCGATGACCGCCGAAATGTCGGACAGATCGACCTGCTCCACGACAGTCTCGGTGCCGAACTGCTGCCGCAGTCCCTCGGCGAGTGCTTGCAGGCGGTCCCGTCGGCGCGCGACCAGCACCAGGGAATGGCCTTGCCGGGCGTATTGGCGGGCGAATTCCTCGCCGAAGCCGCTCGAGGCGCCGGTGATGAGGACCCAAGTTTTTGAATCAGGAGTTGGCATATTGGATGGAATCTTCTGCGGGGTGACCTTGCGGCGTAATCGGGTTGAAGAATGGATTGTTCTCGCGTGAAAGGGCGCGGCTCAGCGGTCGCGCAGTGCATATGCACACCGAATTGTCAGGGCGCCAGGTGACGGATTTCATCCGGTTAATTCTTTAGAGCCAGCGCCGCGGTTTCGAGGTCGGCGAGGATGGCCGACCAGCGTTTTTCGCCGAGCGTTTTGACGGCGGCACTTTGGGCCGCTCGCCAAGCCGGCAGGACTTTCTCGATTTGGCGCCGGCCTTTGGCGGTGATCGACAAATCCACCCGGCCACCGCGCCCGCCGCCTTCGGCCGCCACCAAGCCATCGCGCTGCAATGGCTGGAGGTTTCGCACGAGGGTCGTGCGCTCCAGGCCAAGCGCCTCGCTCAATTCTGCCATGGCCCAACTGTCCTTGGCCTTGAGCGCGAGGAGGATCGACCCCTGCGTCGTGCGGATTCCGTGTCGCCGCAGCTCCGCGTCGAAAAACTTCGTCATCGCCCGTGTCACCGAGCGCAGGTTGAAGCAGACACAGTTCTCCGTGACGGAAAAGTCGAGCTCCTTTGGCATGATGTGCATATACACATCGATTGCCTTGCTGTCAAACGGCCGGTTCCCGGCCCGCGAGGAATCTTCTGCTTCAACCCTGGCTCAAACGCGTGTCCGCCGACTCCGCTTCCCATCCGAAAGGACCCTGCGCGCCCGGTCAGCTTCAAGTCGAAAGACTCGCTTGCTCGGCTCGTGAGCGTGATTTCCCTGAGACCGCACCAACCGACTACGCTCCGCCGGAATCTCTCGAAACTTGCCTCGCACGCGTGCCTTTTCTCCGGCAACGCACCCTCTTTTCCGCGACCGTGCCGAATTTCGCCCGAACAGACCCAATTTCTCGTGACGTCGATTGATTTCACTCCGTCCGTCCGAAATTCACGCCGACGCACTGAATTTCGCTGCATCGGCGGCAATTTGGCGTGGGCCCACCGAATTTCGCGAGAACGGACCCAATTTCACGTGAGCTCGACCGACTTTCGCTCCTTCCATCCGAAATTCACGCCGACGCACGGATTTTTGCCGCAACGGCTGCAATTTGGCGTGGCCGCACCGAATTTCGCGAGAACGGATCCAGTTTGTCGTGAGATCGACTGAATTTCGCTCCTTCCGTCCGAAATTCACGTCGGCGCACTGAATTTCGCTGCAACGGGTGCTATTTAGCGTGGGCCCACCGAGATTGCCGAGAACGGACCCTTTTCTGCGACGGCCGTCTCCTTTTCGGTGCGATCCATCCTTTTGGGTCCACTCCGTCTCTTTTCGCCGAAAATGGACCCTTTTTCCTAAAAATCGTCTCAATTAGGCGTGAATCCCACTCAATTTCACGTGAATCCAGCGAATTTCGGTCCCGCTGTCCCAATTTCGCTGAAATCTACCCTTTTTCAGTGGATTCGTCCCAAATTGAGTGGGCTTCACGCCTTTTTCAGTCGCGCTGACTGAAAAAGGACCGAGCTCACGCCTTTTTCAGTGCCGCCCACTCGATTTCAATCGATTCGTCCCTTTTTCAGTCCCGCGGACCCAATTTGGGTCGATTTCACCTTTTTTCAGTCAGGCTGACTCAATTTCGATCGACTTCACGCCCTTTTCAGTCCCACGCACCCAAATTGGGTCGATTTTATCCTTTTTCAGTCAGCCCAACCGAAATTGAGTGAGCTTCACGCCTTTTTCGATCGATTTGACTCAAAAAGGGTTCTTTCGAATCCTTTTTGAATCGCATCGCCCTCCACTATTTTCGCTCAGAGCGTTTTTAACAGCCGCATCGGCGGGTCGGGTCTTCTCGCCTCAACCGAACCGAAGTGCCAAGCACCAAGACCGTGCGGAAATCGGTGGGTTGCCTAGCCGGCTGTTCCGCAACTCAGTGGGGTTCAATTTCCCGCAGACACGGCTCCGACTGGGCGCACGCAGTTTGCCAATAGATCCCGGAAACCGCAACTCCGACTCCTCGCCATAGTGAGCGGAAGGCGCCAGCCGCAGCCGGAAGTCACTTTGCTCGAACCCACATCTTCAGAGTACGCAAACAGAGCACGTAATCTGGACAGCCGACCCCAGTGCAATTCACGCAAATCATTTCCAAGCGTAGGCGCGGGCACATTCGCCATGATAGGCGAAAACAAGTGAAGGCTGCGCCAAATTGATCTGATCGGGCGATCGCCCAATCCTTTCTCATCTCGCGGTGGACGCCGGACTACTCCCGCCGTTTCTCCACCACGGACGCATAAGCCGAAAGGAACTCGGCTTGAAGCCGCCTTTGCTCTTCGGTCTGGAGTGGCGATTCGAAATTGCAGTTCAGCTTTGCGTAACGCTCGAACAACACGCCCATTTCCTCGCTCCTCGTCTTTCTGGCCAGAGTCGACATGAGCAGGGACGCCTCAAACAGCGTGGAACTGCGCGTCGGATCCAATGTCTGCAGGATTCGTGCGAGTTCGTCGAGATGGCGATTCGACAGCAGCCGCCAATACTCGATTTTCGTGGTCTCCGCCTGATCAGACTCCGAACCAAGGGCGACCCATGCATGCAGATCGAGCAAACCCGAAGAACGCGTGGCGGGATCGGCGATGCAACGCAACATCCAGTTCAACATCTCCTGAATCCTCCGCGGGCGTTCTGCGATCGTCAGGATGGCTTTCAATTCGTCGACGCGGATCCGGTGGATCTGCGGTTTGTCGGGAGGAAGCGGGATCGCCCCGTAGGAAAGTGAACAGGTATGATAGCCCGCCCCGCCCCCTTCCCTTTCCTTGAGAAACGCGAGCATCGTCTGCCCTGCCTCGTAATGTGCGTCTGCCGTACAAGACCAGTCCGGCCAGTATTGAACCGCCAACTCCGGCCCGACGAGGGGACCCTTTAGAATTGCCGACACCCGGAGAATCGCCCTCTTGGGCGTCCGAAATCCAGGTTCTCCATCCTCGGTCCTGAGCACTTCGGCCACGACGACCGTGCTCGCCTCATCGTAGAGTTGCCTTAGACCCACGGGCGCGATCGGTTCAGCCAAAAGGGGTTGCGCGAACCACCCCAGCGCGGTCAAGAACATGAGGACGTGCTTGCGTGCCATGGGTTCGACTTGACCCCGCCTGGCCACTCCCAAAAGCAATGGATCCGGCCAAGAGACCGTGTGCTGGCAACCCCTGTCCCACCGGGCGCTCGTCATCGCCTCCCGCAGCTCAACGCTTGAACCCGCACGTGGCGAAGAAGCGCAGGACGGGATCGAGATCCTTCATGGCACCCATACCGGACACGACAAACATGAAGTCCATGCCCTTGAGTCGCCCAAAGCCGACATAGGCGAATCTGTTTTGTCGCTCAAAGGCGGACCTTACGCTGGTTTTGTAATAGAAGTAGTAAACCTTGTCGGCGCCCAGGGCGGCGGTCTGAATTGCTGAGACTTCGGTGGTCAGGATCGTGCCACCGGAACCCGATGGTTTATCCTTCCCTTTCTCCTCCAACGGTTGCTTCCGGCTTTCTTCGGTCCACGAACGCGGATCGAGCCTTGTGTCGCCTTTGCCCAGAATCTCGAAGTTCAGCTGGTAGTCGGGGAATTCGACTTCGTAGCCTTGCGGTGCGGGCTCGCCGTCCATGACGGGCACCGACCCGCGAGGCAGGGCGCGTATCCTGGCTAGGTTGGGAACGACGCAGGACAAAAAGGCGTCGTTGTACGGCTTCGACTCTTCCTTGGGAGGTTCATCGGCTCCAACGAGCAACGCGACGCAGAGTGCGCTGGCGACCATCAGAGCGGTGATGGGGAAACGAAGGCGCATGGGGTCGAGTTTGAGTGGAATCGTGCCGGCACCGCGGGACTGAAATCAAATCATGACAGAACGTGCCCGCAAGTGGCTTGTTAATAGGCGCTTCGGGGCTATTGCCCGAGGTCTGGCTGAATCGGGCGGTGCCGGTCTGCCACGGGCGGTGCTCACGCGCGGCCATGATCGGCGGCCAGTTGCAAGTGCGACGTCCAGACTTCGGCCGGGGAACTTTGGTGGAATGCCGCGTGCCGCTCGTTCGGCGCTCCGGAGGGGCGATTTGAGCAGGAGCGCGCGCTCAAGCGCTTGGCGGAATGCGATGGCAAACCTCGAACCGGTTGCCGCAGGGATCCTCGAAGAAGATCGCGTAGTAGCCCGGGCTGTATTCCTCGCAGACCATCGGCCCCTCCACGGCTCGGGCTGGGGTTTGGATGAGCACCGCCGCAAAATCATCCACCGCCTGCCGCGAGTCGGCCCAGAACGCCACTCGCGTGGAGTTGGCCACATACTCGGGGTCCTCATTCAGCGCGACGAAACGCGGCCGCGGAGAATCGTCGTTCGCCAGGTAGCAGATACAGTCGGGTTCGATCTCGCGCCTCGGAAACCCCAGCGCCGGCAGCACCAGTTGGTAGAAAGGTTCAGCCGCGGTCAGATCGCGCACGCGCAGGTCCAGATGATCGAAGAGTCGCGTGCCGACCTATTGCATGTCGTCTCAAAGGGAAAAGGTGGCACCATGGGAAAAAGGTGTCAGGCGAACAAATCGGTTCTCGAATCTCGGGTGGCGCTGATGCCCTCCTCCGCAGCCGAGTTCTGTCATGATTTTATCGCCTGACACTCGCCTGACACTCGCCTGACACCTATTTACGCCCCGAAAAAAACATTCGGGCTAAAAAAGATTTCTTGTAACACGGCGCATGTATTGCCGTTTGGTTATCTGAAGGATCCCGTCGACGATTCCAATTCCTTGATCGCATTTTTCGCAAAAAACACGATTTCGCCCACTCTTGAGCGTTACTGAAGCACTTGCCTCCTCTCGCGAATGAAAACGATAACCCACGACCGAAGAAATTGCGCAAGGAATTCTCTCGACACGCAACACCGTCGTTCATGGAAACGCCGTGACTGCGGGACCGCACCAAATCGCTTTTGTTTCGCGCGTCGATGTTGTGCTGGAAATGCGCCTCCACGTCGACTTCGACTTCTTCGGAACGCGTCCCGGTCCGCCGCGCCTGGCGGATGCGGGCCACGGTAAAGGTCCGCAGCTTGCCCGGCCTTGTCGGATCGTTCACCAGCATGTACCAACCGATGGGGGTGCCCACCACGAACCGCGGTTGCACGGTGTACTTCTCGGTCTCCTCGGTGTGGGTCTTCTCGTAGACCATTTCCATTTCCATGTTTTCATCCGCGCAGTCGAGGATGAGGCGCATGATCTCGGAATCGACCGGCGCCCGGGGGCGCAAGTTGCGGAGGATGACGAGGTGGGCGAGCCGCTTGGAGCGCACCCGCACATTGCCACCGGCAATGCTGACGAGCTTGTCGACCGAGCGAAGCGCGTTCGCGCCGAGATGGGTCCCAATGAACACATGGGACACGAGTTTGCGTAGTACCGCAAAGCAGGTGGCATCGCTGAAATTGAAACGGCGTCCGCGAAGCCGCACTTCCTCCTCTGTGAAACAGTGTCCCCCGCGCTTTCGATCATACGCGATGGGCAGCTCCCAGCCGGTGCGCAGGAATTTGAGGTCGTCCTCCATGGTGCGGAGGGGGACGCCAAAAAGCTTCGCCATGTAGGGCGCGGTGAAGGCTTTGCCGGTATCCAGCAGCTCGTGAATCAGCCGCCAGCGCAGGTTGGGGAGGTGCCGGGTGAACCAGCCGCTTTCCCGCCGCCGTTCCAGGGCCTCCTGACTCCGGGCGCCGCCGCCCGATTTGGCGGGTTTTTCCGGCGCGTTTGCGCCGATTTCCGGGTTTTCCGGCGGTTTTGGGGGCAGCGCTCTCCAGAGTGGCCTCAGAGAGCGGAAAGTTTTTTGGAGAATTCGACATTTTATTTTTCACCCCGCGGACTGGCTGCGGGGTGGGTGAGTATAAATGAACACGTGGCAGGAGTAGTTGCTGCCGCAAATAACCGCCCCGCTCCTCCCCCTGGAGGAAGAGGGCACAACTAAAACCCAGTAAGTCAATACACCCAAATGAGTAATGAAAAAGAAAATCCCCATGCGTCGTCTGTCGACGTCTCTGTCGCCCCGATCACGAACCTCCCGGTGAGCGCCTCGGTCAACTCGGTCAACCCCAACCCCAACCCGACCGAACCCGTGGCCAGTGTCCCTGTGATTGCCGACCGCGGCATCACCGCGGAGGACGTCACCGCCCTGCTTGCGGCCCTCACGACCAGTGAGGAAATCGTGACCCGGTGGCCGGCCATCCGGCCGGATGAGCGCAAGCGGGTGAAGATCCGCGAGCTCGGTGCGGCGGACTTCCGCTCCCAGATCGGTGAGCTGTCCGGTCGTCAGCCGGAAGTGATGCCGGCGCTGGCGGGCAATGATGCCCTCGCGGTCCAACGGGCCGCGGTGGAAGAACTGCAGATGCTGGAGGAGCGCGTGGCGGCCTTCCATCAGCGGGTAAAGGACGCGGTGGCGCTGGCGGCGCGGGAGTACCAAACGCGTCTCTCGGTCGCCTATGCGACCCTGAAAATCACCAGCCGGAATCGCGGCAGCGATCTCCAGGCGCAGGTGAAGCGGGCCGGCTTGCGCTACAAGCGCAAGAAGAAGGGCGCAGCGGCCACGACGAAACCGGCGGGTGCCGGCAGCGTCACGCAGCCCGTTCCTCCGGCCCCCACGGCGTGAGAAAAGAGACAATGGGCAAGGCCCATGGCGCAGACATCAGGCGGAGGTCGCAGCAATGCGATCTCCGCCTTTTTGTTTCGGCGATGGCCACGGGGCGCCGGGGATTGGCCACAAAAAGGCACATAAAGAGCAAAAGGATTTCGACAGGCCGCGGCGAAGCACGTCTGGGGCGAGGCGGAGACGATTTACACGGATACGCTGCAACGATGGGCTCACACAAAGCCACAAAGCCACGAAGGGGAGGGCGATGGAAACGCAGACTGGGAATGGCCACAAAAAGGCACAAAAAGAGCAAAAGGATTTCGACAGTCCGCGGCGAAGCACGTCTGGGACGAGGGGTAGGGCGATTTACACGGATACGCTGCAACGATGGGCCCACACAAAGCCACAAAGCCACGAAGGGGGGACGCAGGCCACGCCAAGCTGATCAGATGCCTTCCCGGTGCCTTTCCTTAGTGGCTTCGTGGCTTTGTGTGAGACAAATCACCCATCCAAACCCGGGCATTACGAACCGTCGGAACTCTACCGGGCATTTCGCTGCCTGAATTCTCCCGCATACGAACGGCCCGACCATGGCACGTCCAAGCCTTCCGAGACGCCACAGCGATAGGCTCACACAAAGCCACAAAGCCACAAAGGGGAAGAGGGAAGGCCGCCCACTACCTTGTTCGCGGCCGGAGAGAATCCTGACCCGAACGTGCGCGAGGTTGGGAGCACGAAGGTAGGCTGCCACCAAGAGCGCGACCGGCGCGAGCACCACGAAGAACACCGCGGTGCGAAATGCATTGGAAGTACGGTGCGCCAACCCGGGGATGCGCTGCAGTCGTTCGCCGGAGGAAGGATTCAAGCGGAGTTCCGGGTGAGCGTGGCGCGAGGGGCGGGTCGTTTCGATGGGACGGAGAGGAAATGAAGTGGGCCGTGACTTCTCAATCCGAAAACCACGCCCGACGCGACCATATTCGCATCCGCTTCTCAGGGATAACGCGGCGGCGTGATTCACTTCCAAGCGTCTGTCTCACGATCTTCCAGTTTGCCGAGCAGCGCTTGGAGAACGTAGGGCATCGAATTCTGCTTTTGTTGGTTGGCCGGTTCGCGGGGCGTAGTGTCTTCAGTCCCGTCCGGTATTGCAATCGCCAGCCGACCATCAAACTCGATGCGAAGCTGGCGTAGGCGCGTGAGCCCTCGCCCGGAGGCCGTCTGTATTTCGCGGATGGTGTTCGTTCATTTCCATGACACGAGGCGCCGCGCTTTTCCTTGTGGTCCGAATGCGTTTCAGCTTGAACACGCGCTCCATGTTTCGCCTGCCATTTGTTTCGCTCCGTCGGCTACTTCCATCGCTCGCCGCTCTGCTGGCGTGCGGCAGCTTCGCCGTCGGTGCCCGGGCGGAGCAGGTTTACGTCGAGCTCATTCTGGATGCGTCGGGCTCGATGTGGACAAAGCTGGAGGACGGCCGGCCGCGCATCACCGCCGCGAAACAGGTCCTGGCGGACTTCATCGCGCGGACCCCGGCGGCAGCGGACCTCAACGTGGGACTGCGCATTTATGGCTCGGAGATCAGGGCGGGCCAGCCGGGCGCGTGTGACGACTCAAAGCTCTTTGTGCCGCTACGGGGCTTCGATCGCGATGCGCTTCTGAAGACGGTGCGAGACGCCCGCGTGATCGGCGCGACGCCCATCGCCAAGTCACTCGACCTCGCGGCGCAAGACCTGGCCGTGTTGCCGGCGCAGGCGCGGAAGTCGGTCCTGCTCGTCACGGACGGGGAGGAATCCTGTGGCGGCAACGTGGCGGCGGCGATCGCCCGTCTGAAGGCGTCGGGCGCGAATCTCGATTTCCGCATCGTCGGCATCGGACTCTCG
>JBBRQH010000048.1:0-41220 GCA_038226705.1 Chthoniobacterales bacterium
CGCCTGCCGGGGATGACGACCTCGCAGCTCAAGGAGATGACACCACGCGCCTGGGCGATAGCGCGCCGCGGCCCGGCAGTTGGACGCCCCGGTTCGGCGCCGCCAGCGCTTCCTCTCGCCGCATAGATGTCATAGTCGGCCTCTACGACATCTATGCACCCGCTCGTCAACGGGGGCTCCGCGTGACGCTTACGGAACTGGCGCTGCGCGCAGCAAGGCTCCGAGGCGAGGACGGCTCGGATTCGGCTCGGATTCCTTTACGCTTTTTTTCGCGCTCTTAAGCTCTCCCGAATTCGACCATTCGACCCTTTGGTGCGTTCGTGGCTTCGTGTGTCCCCGCCTCAGAATCTCTCTGTGTTCTTTGCGTTCTTTGCGGTTAACTCCTCTATCAGGCTGCGGTTGGACACCTTCAGCTCTCCCGGCTTCCACCCTTTGTGCCTTTGTGGCTTTGTGTGAGACCTTCAGACGTTTTCCAGGGATCACGTCTCCGCGTTCCGGTCGTGGCTTTGTCCAGGAACTCGCCGGAATTTCTCTGCGTCCTCTGCGTTCTCTGCGGATAATCCTTCCCCTCCGCCCGCGCTTCGCGCCCTTAACGGAAAAGGCATCCGGAATTTCATCCTGCTCCGCGTTATGACGAAATTATACCTTCGGTAAATCGCCGGAATCGGCGTGACTTTTCGCTGTCGTTCTGCCCATATTTCGGGCGTCGATCGACAACTTAAATGTCCCAACCTGAATCTCCGCGGCAGAGTTCAAATGCCGCTGGCGGGTTCGCGCGCCGCTCGTCTCGCGCCTCTTCCGATCACCCTTCCGGGCCCTCCCCGGGCTGGTCCCGTACACTGGCCTTCGGCTTCCAAGCCCGGCCCTGGCGTTCCCTCGTTCTCGTGCTTGTGCTCACCGGGCTCGTCTCGGGCGGGTGGATCGGCTGGCATCGCTACACGCATCGGCCGCGACCCAACGTCATCACGATTCGCGTCTTCGATCCGGACGCGAGCGCGCTGACGAAGGAGCCGCTTGTCCCGCGCGAACTGCAGCTCGTCTTTTCCGCGCCGGTCGCGCGGCTGGAGAGCACGCCGGGCAAGGCGCCCACGGGCATGCACCTCACCCCTGTCCTTCCGGGCAAATGGGAATGGCGCTCGGACAGCGTCCTGATTTTCAAGCCCACGGAAGACTGGCCGGCCGACACCGCGCTCCGCGTGACGCTCGATCCACTGCAACTGCGCGCGGGCATCGTGCTCGATCGCCTCGAGGTCGAAGCGCACACCGCGGCCTTCACGGCGCGCCTGCTCGATGCGCAGTTCTACCAGGATCCGCGTGAGCCGGAAACCAAACAGGTGACGGCGACGCTTGAATTCAGCCATCGCGTCGAGATCGCGGAGGTCCAACACGCCCTCTCGCTCGAGACCATCGGCGAATCGAAACTGTTTCCCGCCGGCGCGGCCGCGCGCTTCAGCGTCGCCCCGGGCTTGCAGCAGCGGCAGTTCTTTGTGCGCTCGGTGCCGCTCGCCCTGCCGGAACAGGAGGATTTTCTCCGTATCGCGCTGCGGGCCGGCGTTTCGACCCTGCAAGGCGGCTCCAAGTCGAAAAACGCGGTCGAGGCGAAGGTTCGCATTCCCGATGTCTTCAGCTTCTTCCGCATCGATCGCACCGAGACCATTCTCGTACGTAACAAAGCCGGCGAGCCGGAAAAGGTGCTGCTCGTTCACACCACCGCAGCGGCCAAGCCGGAAGACGTGGCCAAGGCGCTGGAAGTGTATTTGCTGCCGACGCTGAACCCGGCCGTCGACCATCCCGAGCCTGAGGCGAAGGGCGAGGAAGCGAAGTCGGACGGGACGGAGGAAGAGTCTTCTGATTCCGACTCCGCCACGGAGGAAGAGGAGGGCGCGGCCGCAGCGACGCCCACGCCGGCCCCCGATCCGAGCTATCCGCCGGAACCCGTTATCGACGATTGGACGCCGGCTCAGGTAGATGAAGCCACGGTCAAGAAAAGCACCAAGGTGGCGCTGGTTCCCCTCCCCGCGGCCAGCGCCCAGGCGACGATCCATTCGTTCCGCTATCAGCTCAACAGCGATGGGCGCCTCTACGTGCGCATCCGCAAGGGCCTGGTCGCGCCGGGAGGATTCAAGCTCAAGGAGGATTATGCCAACGTCCTGAGCGTTCCCATCCCCGAGCAGGAGCTCGAGTTTCAAAATGAGGGGGCCGTGCTGGCCCTCTCGGGCGAGCGGAAGCTGGCGGTGAAATCGCGCGGATTGGAACTGCTCGAATACGAGATCGCCCGCGTGCCGGCCGATCAGATCAATCACCTCGTCAGCCAGACGAGCGGCGCGTTCAGCGACCCGGAGTTTCGGAGCGAAGTTTTCACCAAAGACAACATTGCGCGGATCGCCTTTGAGCGTCAGCCGCTCGCGCGGCGCAACCTCTTCGAGGCGCAGTATTCGGCCTTCGATTTCGGCAAGCACCTCCCGGCCGACGCCAAGGAAACGCGCTTCCGCCAGGGGCTTTTCCTCCTCCGCGCGCAGGCGATCGATCCGCGCACCCAGAAGCCGATCAAGGACGTCAAGGCGCAGCGGTTCGTGCTCGTCACGGACCTCGGCCTGCTCGTGAAATCGAACACGGACGGCTCGCGGGAAGTCTTCGTGGCGGGGCTCAAAGCGGGCCTGCCGCTGGGCGGCGTGACGGTGGATCTGTTGGCGAAGAATGGACTCGTGCTGGCCACGGCGCAAACAGGTGCGGACGGTAAAGCCTCGATCCCGGCGATGGACAAACTCACGCGCGACCGGCAGCCCGTCGCCTTCGTCGCGCGACGTGGCGACGATGTGGCCTTTCTCCCGTACCGCCCGCGCGACCGCGGGCTGGACTATTCCCGCTTCGACGTGGCGGGCGTGCAGGCCAAGACGGGCAGCGAACTCGATGCGTTTGTCTTCACCGAGCGCGGCGTATACCGGCCGGGCGACGATGTGCAGGTAGCCGTGATCGTGCACCAGCGGGACTGGAGCGGAAGCCTCGAAGGCGTGCCGGTGGAACTCGTGACGAGTGATCCGGAAGGACACAAGAAACGCCTGCGCAAGTTTGCGCTCCCGTCTTCCGGCTTCGCCGAGGGGAAGCTCGAAACCACGCCGGAATCGGCGACGGGCCCATACGAAGTTCAGCTCTATCTTTTGCGTGACGGCAAGCGCTCCACGCTGCTCGGGAGCGCCGACTTTTCCGTCAAGGAGTTCGAGCCCGACCGCCTGAAGATCGCGCTCACGCTCTCAAAACCGGCGACGCGCGGCTGGGTGAATCCGGAGGGAATGAAGGCGGCCATCGTCTTGCAAAATCTCTACGGGACGCCCGCTTCCGAGCTGCGCATCGCGGGGGAACTTGCGCTCGAGCCGAGCGGGTTCGAATTCGACGAGTATCCCGGCTGGAAGTTCTACGACCCGATGCTCGAGGGCAAAAAGAAGGGGAAAATCGAAACCGTTGCGCTGGGCGACCAAAAGACGAACGACAAGGGCGAGGCAGAATTCGAGTTCGACCTCTCCCGTTTCTCTGCCGCGACCTATGCCTTGACCGCCAAGGCCGAGGGATTCGAGGCCGACTCGGGGCGCAGCGTCAAAGCCTACCAGATTCGGCTGGTTTCCCCCCTGGCCCATGTGATCGGCTGGAAGACGGATGGAAGCCTGGATGGAATTCTGCTCGGCGCGGAGCGGAAGATTCAGTTTATCGCGCTGAATCCGTCGCTCGAGCCCGTGCCGACCCGTCCGCTGAAGGTTCGGCTGTTGGAGCGAACGCAAGTTTCCATGCTGGTGAAGCAGGACAACGGAAACTACCGCTACGAATCGTCGCCGCGCGAGCGCGAGATCTCGGTCGAAACGGGGCAAATCAGCACGGAAGGCTTGCCATATGTTGTCCCGACAAAAGAGCCGGGCAGTTACGCGGTCGAGCTGCTCGATGAGGCCGGCAAGAAGGTGGCAAATGTGGCTTTCAGCGTGATCGGTGCAGGCGCGGCCTCGCGGACCCTCGACAAGGATGCCGAGTTGCAGATCAAACTTCCCCGGAAGGAATTTCGGGCCGGCGATACAGTGGAGATCGGCATCACGGCTCCTTATACGGGTTGCGGGTTGATCACGCTCGAGCGCGACCGGGTTTACGCCCACCAGTGGTTCCGGGCCACCCAGACGAGCTCTCTCCAGAAGCTGACCATTCCGGCCGATTTCGATGGCACTGGCTACGTCAACGTTAGCTTCGTGCGCGCGCTCGATTCCAAGGAAATCTACGCGAGCCCGCTGAGCTTTGCGGTGGTGCGCATCGTGGTGAATCGCGAGAAGCGGCGTCTGCCCGTGACTCTCCAGGTGCCCCGGGAGGTAAAGCCCGGCGAGCCGCTCCACATCAAGTTCCACACCGATCGTCCCGGCAAGATCGCGATCTTCGCCGTCGATAAAGGCATTCACCAGGTGTCCGCTTATGAGTTGCCGGATCCGGTCGGTCACTTCTTTCGGGCGGCGGCCCTGCTGGTCGGGACCTCGCAAATCCTGGACCAACTCCTGCCCGAGTTTTCGCTCGTCCGCGCGATGGCTGCGACGGGCGGCGGCGACGAAAAGGCGCCGAAGACGCTCAATCCATTCCGGCGAGTGACCGAGAAACCGGTCGTTTTTTGGTCGGGGGTCATCGATGCGGACAAGA
This sequence comes from Chthoniobacterales bacterium, assembly GCA_038226705.1. Taxonomy (GTDB): domain Bacteria; phylum Verrucomicrobiota; class Verrucomicrobiia; order Chthoniobacterales; family SZAS-18; genus SZAS-18. The sequence continues at coordinate 4,663 of JBBRQH010000048.1, forward strand.
CCGAGCGCGAGGTGATCTACGAGGTGCCCGAGTATTTCAACGGTACGCTCAATGTGATGGCGATAGCCTGCGCGCCGGATGCGGTGGGAGGAGCGGAAAAAACCGCGCTGGTGCGGGGCTCGTTCATCCTCTCTCCCGGCGTGCCGACCGTGGCAGCGCCGGGCGATTCGTTTGAGACGACCGTGACGGTGGCAAACAACATCGACGGCTCCGGCGACGCGGCGGCTGTGCACCTCGAGCTGCAAGCCTCGGAACACCTCGAGCTGGTGGGTCCAGCGGCAGTCGATCTGACCGTCGGCGAAGGGAAGGAAACCCGCGCCACCTTCAAGGTTCGCGTGAAGGAAAAGCTCGGCTCGGCGGAGCTCACTTTCCGCGCCACCGCTCCCACCGGCGAGACGGGCAAATCTCGCGCGACCTTGAGCGTGCGGCCGGCCACGCCGCTCCTCACCTCGGTCCAAAGCGGCAACTTCACCGGCGCGAGCCAGGAGGTTCCCGTTGCGCGCTCGCTTCATCCCGAATTCCGCCAGCTCGAGGCGTCGGTCTCGGCCTTGCCTCTCGGGCTGGCGGCGGGTCTCAATACCTTCCTGCAGGGCTACCCGAACGGTTGCACGGAGCAGGTCGTCAGCGCCGCGTTCGCCCGCCTCGCGCTGACGGAAGTGCCGTACTTTGCCTTGTCGCGCGCCGAAGTCGTGGCCCAGCTCGAAAAGGTCTACGCCATCCTGCGCCAGCGACAGAATGACAAGGGCGCCTTCGGGTACTGGGCCGTGGATCGGGCCCGCGGCATCGATGAAATCTCCGTTTACGCAACGCATTTCCTCCTCGAAGCCCGCACGTCCGGCTTCGCCCCACCCGAAGACATCCTGAAGAATGCAGTCGGGTTTCTGCGCACCATGGTGGCGCTGGATCCGCACTCTCTCCGCGAAGCACGCGTGCTGGCGCATGCCATCTACCTCGTGACCCGCGAGGGCACGGTCACGACGAACTACATCCTGAACCTGCGCGACTGGCTGAACAAGAACAAGGGGGAGAAAGGCTGGCGGAACGATCTGACGGCGGTCTATCTCGCCGGTTCGCTCGCGCTCCTGCAGAAGAAGGACGAGGCCGAGGCGCTGATCGCAAATTGGAAGCCCGGTCAGTTGGAGAAGTCGGAATGGTGGGACTTTTGCCAGCCGCTTTCGGCCGATTCCCAGGCGGCCGCGGTTCTCGCCGATCGGTTTCCCGAGCGGCTGCGCAGTTGGACGGCGGACGACCTGCAAAAGATCGTTCGTCCCATCGCGGACAACCGCTTCTCGACTTACTCCGCGGCGTGGGCGGTCGTCGCGCTCAAAGGCTATGCGCGCGTCGCCAAGGCGGACGTGGCGAACCTCGGGATCTCGGAAATTGACGCCGCCAAGGCCGTGACGCCGCTGACGCTCCCGCCGGGTGGCGCGCTCCGCAGAGGAGTCTTCAGCGAGCGGGCCACCGGGTTGCGTTTCGAGCGCAAGGGCGCCGCCCCCACCGCGAATGTGGGCGCCTTCTATCAAACCGTGCAGACCGGCTTCGACCGGCGGCCGCCGGCGGAGGCGGCCAGCGCGGGAATCGAAGTGTATCGCGAAATCGTCGATGCCGCGGGGAAGGCGGTGACGACCGCCAAGCTGGGAGGAGCGCTCACGGTGCGGCTGCGGGTGCGCAGTGCCTCGAGCGCGAGCGTCACGAATGTGGCCATTCTGGACCTGCTCCCGGGCGGCTTCGAGATCGCCGATGGTTCAGTCACGCCGGGCCCGGGCTGGAAAGGCATGGACAACGTGGATGTGCGCGAGGACCGCATCGTGTTCTTCTGCACGGCCACGCCGCGTGTGCAGGAATTCCTCTACAAGGTGAAGGCCACGAGCCGCGGCGAATTCACCCTCCCGCCCATCAGCGCCGAGTCGATGTATGACCGCGCGGTCATGGCGCGTGGGCTCGCCGGGCGGATCGTCGTCACGGCGCCATGACCTGGATCCGCCGCCACTGGATCGGGCTCAGCCTGGCCGGGCTCGCCTTGGCTGGGCTGGGGCTCGTTTGGGGGTTTCTGCCGAAGCCGCCGCTGCTCGAGGATGTCGCATTCTCGCGTGCCATCGTCGATCGCCACGGACAGCTCCTGCGCGTCACCCTCAGCCGCGACGAGAAATACCGGCTCTTCACGCCCCTGGGCGAGGTGGCGCCGGAGTTGGTGAACGCCACGCTCTTTCACGAGGACCGGCAGTTTCAGCGCCATCCGGGCGTGAACCCGTTTTCCGTTGCGCGCGCGGCCTGGCATTGGCTGAGCGGTCCGGCCCAAGGCGGTGCCTCCACCGTCTCGATGCAACTCGCACGGCTGCGTCACGGCCTGCGCACGCGCACGCCGGCGGGGAAACTGCGGCAGATGTGGTATGCGCTGCAATATGAGCGGCACTACTCGAAGGCGCAGATTCTCGAGGCGTATCTGAATCTCGCGCCCTACGGCGGAAACGTGGAAGGCATCGGCGCTGCGAGTTTGCTCTACTTTGGCAAGACGCCGGCGGACTTGTCCCTGCCCGAGTGCGTGACGCTCGCCTCGATTCCGCAGAGCCCGAGCCGGCGCGGGCCGAAAGTGGGGCGCGAGAATCCAGCGCTGACCACCGCGCACGCCCGACTGTGGGAGCGCTGGCGCGCGGTGCGCCCGGAGCTCGATCCACTGGGCGGCGAGTATGCGGCGGTGGCATCGCCACGGGTCTTTCGTGCGCCGCATTTTACGACGGTCGTCGCGCGCGAGACGCGGCGGGCGAGCGGCCGAGTCAGCACGACCCTCGACCTCGCCTTGCAGCAAACCCTCGAGAACCGCATCGCCGCTTTTGTCGAGGCGCGTGAGGCGCTGGGCATTCACAACGCGGCGGCGCTGCTCGTCGACGTGGAAACGAAGGAAGTGCTCGCGCACGTGGGCTCGGCCGATTTCTTCGATCGGGCGATCCATGGTCAGGTGGATGGCACGCGGCGCGCGCGCTCGCCGGGTTCCGCGCTAAAGCCCTTCATCTATGCGCTCGCGCTCGACCAGGGCATCATTCATCCGCAAACCCTGTTGTCCGATGCTCCGCGCCGCTTTGGCGACTACGATCCCGAGAATTTCGACCGCGACTTCTCGGGTCCGATTCGCGCGACGGAAGCGCTCGTGCGCAGTCGCAACGTGCCGGCCATTTCGCTCTCGGCGGAGCTGGCCCGACCCGGCTTTGCCGGCTTCCTGACCCGGGCGGATATCGCGTTGCCCCGTGGCGCGGCGGGCTACGGCCTTACGCTGGCCCTCGGCGGCGCGGAAGTGACGATGGAGGATCTCGTGCGGCTCTATGCCATGCTGGGCAGCGGCGGAGAGTTTGGGTCGCTCCGCCGGCTGGCCGAGTCCCCCACCCTTACCGGCAAAACCGCGCTGAGCCGCGAGTCTGCTTTCCTTACGCTCGAGATGCTGCGCCAAAATCGAGCAGCGGGTTACGGCGCCAACGAGGGGACGCGAGTCGCGTGGAAGACCGGGACCTCGAATGGCTTTCGAGATGCCTGGGCGATCGGCGTGTTTGGGCACTACGTGCTGGCGGTTTGGGTGGGGAACTTCGATGGCACGCGCAATCCCGCTTTTGTCGGCGGTGAGAATGCGGCTCCGCTCCTTCTCGGTTCGATCGAGGCGCTGCGGGGCGCGGGATTGCCGATCCATTCACAGCCCGTCCCGCCAGGCTTGAATGTGCGGCGGGTGGAGCTCTGCTCGGTCTCCGGGCAATTGCCCACGGCCGCGTGCCGGCATTGTGCGCCAGGCTGGTTCATTCCCGGGGTTTCGCCGATTACGTCGTGCACGATTCATCGCGAAGTGCTGCTCGACGCCGCGAGCGGTCTGCGCGTGGCGGTCGACGACGGCACGCGCACGCTTCGTCGCGAGGTTTTTGAATTCTGGCCGCACGATCTCCTCGCGCTCTTCCGCCAGGCCGGGGTGCCGCGCCGGGCGGCGCCGCCGTTTCTCCCCGGGGTCGAGCGCACCGCGGATCTCACCGCGGCGCCCGATACCCGGGCGCCGCAAATTCTCTCGCCACGCGGCGACCTGCTTTATCTCCAGCAGATCGCCGATGTCTCACGCTCCGATCGCGCGATCACCCTGCGCGCCCAGACCGCCGTGGATGCGCGGCGCGTTTATTGGTTCGCGGATCGCGCGTTTCTCGGCTCGAGCGCGTCGCTCGAATCGCTCCCCTGGCGCCCGACGCCCGGAACGTATCGGATCCTCGCGCTCGATGATCTGGGGCGCGCCTCGACGTGTTCGGTGACTCTGGAGGCGTCGCGGTGAAGCGGATGATGGAAAGCTCAAATGGAGGCGCGTACGGCGCATGCTAAATTGTTAGTTAGTAACCGAGTTACGCTTCCGCCAAGCTTCTTTTGTGGCGCAGCCTTCAAGGCGCTGGCTCGTCCGACAAGTCGATGGAAATCCCGCACCACGGGCAAAAGCCCATCTTCCGCGGCAGTCTCCACGAAACCCCGCCTGGTCCGGCGAACGCAAGCCGATGCTTGCAGCGGGGACAGCGTCCTCCCACAAACCACATCGTCATGCCGGTCAGCATGGAGGCGGCTCCGAGGGCGCCCAGCACCCCAGCCAACCGCGGAAAGCCGGATCCCCCGAGAACCAAGAAACCCACGCCACCCACGACCTGGCTCCCGAAATAGCAGACAAAGGAGATGAGCCGATGCCGATTCATGCCCTCTCGAATCGTCATTTGGTTGTCCCAATTTGAACTGACAATTCCGGGCGCGCGAGCGTTCGGTCAGGTGAAGCGCAGCGCCTAAAACGTCTCCACCGGCGACCGCTTGCTGACATCGGGCGTACGGTCACTTGCGCGCTCTTCGCCCAGCGTGTCGACGCGGAGTTGCCAGATTTCGTCATCGATGGCGCGGAACGCCTCCTCCGTGAAGTTGGGCGCCACCGGCGCAAATTGCGTTTTAAATGCCGCGACGGAGGCGAGCGCGCGATCGCGGGCCGCGGAGGGCACGGCCGAGGCAGCAGCCAAGGCGGAATCGAGCATATGGACGCGGTGGCAGATCATCGCGAGATCGTTTCCCGCCTCGATCGAGCCGCGGATTGCCTCTTCGAAACCGTAGCCATTCACGATTGCGCCCATGTCCAAATCGTCGGTCATGACGAGCCCGCGATAACCCATCTCGCCGCGCAGCAGCCCGGTGACGGTGCGCTCGGAGAGGGACGCGGGCCAGCGGTCGTCGAGTGCGGGGTAATGCGCGTGGCAGACCATGACGCTGTCGAGCTGCGGACCCAGCGCGCGATAGGGCGCGAGCTCCAACTCATCCAGTTCCGACCGCGTAAGGGGAATCGTGGGCAACTCGTGATGCGCATCCGCCCGGGCGCGGGTGTAGCCCGGAAAATGTTTGCCGCAGCTTGCGATCCCCTCCGCGCGCAAGGCCGCGTTGAAGGCACCCGCCAAACGGAGCGTTTGGGCCACGTCCACGCCATAGCAGCGCCCGCGCAGGGAATTGTCGGCGCTCTCGTCGCCGCCAAGGCAGAAATCGAGTACCGGACAGAGGTCGAGATTGAACCCGAAGAGACGCAGCAGGCGGCCGGTCAGCGCGCCATGCCTTTGCACGAGCGAGACGTCGTCGCGCTCCCGCAGTTGACTCGCACTCGGCGGCTCCGACCCGAGGACCTTGAGGCGTGAGACGCGACCGCCCTCCTGGTCGATCGTGATGACGGGCGGGGCAGCGCTGAGGTCGCGCAAGTCATCGATCAGCTTCCGCACCTGCTGCGGAGACTCAAGATTACGGGTGAACAGAATGTAGCCGCCGGGCTGGACGCGGCGCAGAATGGCGGCGGTGGCGGCGTCGAGAACGGGACCGGGAACGCCGACAAGTAGTAGCTGGCCCGGATGAGTGGAAGGGGTGGACATGCGAGCGCTCGCTTTCCCGCACGACGAGCGACGTGGCAAGTACGGGGAACGAATTCCGCCCGCCGATTCCAGAAAAAGAAAAAGCCCGATCTGCCAGGATGCAGAACGGGCTCTTCGGACGAGGGGAAGTCTTCTCGGGGCGGGAAAGGGATCAGAGCCTGGCCTTGAGATCCTTGCCGACGACGAACTTGACGGTCTTCGAGGCTTTGATCTTGATCTTGGCGCCGGTCTTGGGGTTGACGCCGGTTCGGGCCTTGCGATTGGCGACCTTAAACGTCCCGAAACCGATGAGCTGAACCGATTTGTCCTTTTTCAAACCGGCCTTGATGCCGTCAACAACGGCCTCGACGGCGGAAGCCGCGTGGGCCTTGCTGGTTTCGGCGCCGAGCGCCTTCTGCACAGATTCGATAAGTTTGGCTTTGTTCATTACAGTCTGGTTGTGGTGAGCGGGGTGATTCGGATGCCTCAAGAGAGGGAAATGAGGCTGGAGGGTGTGACCTCGCGTTCTGTCACCCTGCATGATGAGTGTCAATCGATTTGATGACACGAGCTCGAATTCCGCTGATTTCATCGGCTTCCGCGCGCGATGGCAGGAAAAACGGCTGCCGCCGAACGCAGGAGAAATTCGTTGCGCGCGGGGGCAATCGCACCCATCCTCCCCTGCTTCCCGATGCCTCGTGGTGTAACGGTAGCACAAGTGACTCTGAATCACTTTGTCAAGGTTCGAATCCTTGCGAGGCAGCCATCTGAAGTGTGGCCGCGGGCGATTGCATCTGGCGCGCCGCGAGCTGTTTGAACGATGAACGTTTTCCTTTCCCGATGGTCTATCTGGAGCCATTCTTCCGATTCGATGATTCGCCGACTGTTCATTGCCTCCCTTTTCTTTGCGTTCATCGCCGGACTCTCATCCCGGGCGACGGGGGCGGAACCGAAGCCCGCCAAGCCCGCGGCGGCAGCCAAGCCCGCGGCAGCAGCCAAGCCCGCGGCCGAGTCGATCGACTGGAAGATCGTGAAATACGAGGGTCGCGACTACCTCACGCTCGAGAACATCGCCCGCTTCTACCGCCTAAAAGGAAACTTGGTCCCGCTCGACCATCGCGTTCTCCTTTCCGCCGGACGCAATTCGCTTGAGGTGCGCGGCGAGAGCCGGCAGGTCGTGGTCAATGGCGTCGTGCAGTGGCTCTCCTTCCCGGTGCGCTCGCAGGATGGCCAGATGCTCATCTCGCGCTTCGATCTCGCCAAGACGATCGAACCGGCGCTCCGGCCGTATCTCGTGCCCCAACTGCGTCCGTTCAAGACGGTCGTGATCGATGCCGGCCACGGCGGGCACGATCGTGGCGCCGCGAGCGGACTCGGCTGGGAAAAGGACTACAATCTCCTCGTCTCGAAAGAGCTAAAGACACTCCTGGAAAAACGGGGCATCAAATGCGTGCTGACGCGCGACACCGATGTCTTCCTGCCTCTGGAGGAGCGCGCGCGCCGGGCGAATGCCGTGCCCGATTCGATCTTCGTCTGCATCCACTTCAATGCTTCGGGCGACAACAGCAGTTCGGCGACCGGCTTCGAAGTCTTCGCCCTCGCGCCGCGCGGAGCCCCGGCGACTCACGACGAATACACGTATGCCGATCTCCTGGCGCAATTGCCCGGCCATGACTTCGAGAATGCGGGCATGGCCCTGGCCACGACCATCCAGCATGCGCTCGTCGGCAACATGCAGGAGTTCGATCGCGGTGTGAAACGGGCGCGCTTCGCCGTGCTCAAACTCACGAAGTCCGCCTCGGTCCTGGTGGAGGGCGGCTTCCTCAGCAATGCGCAGGACGGCAAACAGATTCACGATCCGGCTTGGCGGCGCGCACTTTGCGAATCCATTGCCGATGGCGTCGAAGCCTTTCGCGGGCTCGCGCTGTTTCACCGCCCGCCGAAGCTGGTGGCCGATTACCGCGCCGAACGCCTGCCCGGCATGGGCCGGCTCGTCAACGTGGATGCACCTTCGTCGGCTTTCCCGGTCAGCCTGACCGTTCCCCTCGGGTACCGCGTGCAGATGGCGCGGCGGGAGGATTAGCAGATCGGTTCGGTTCATTGCGGCATTTATTTGCGCGCGACCTTCTTCCCGATAACGTGCTCCCCGACAGGGGCGCTGGCGACGGCTGAGATCCTCTCCGAGAGGAAACCCTTCGAACCTGATGCGGGTAATGCCGCCGCAGGAAGTCGAATTCCAAGCGGTCGCGAGCTTTTCTGTCGTTCCACTCCGAAACGACATCGCTCTCCGACCTATGATTTCTCCCCAGGAAGAAGCTTCCGCCACGTCGCACAGCACCGACGTCCTGCCGAATAGCCGCAAGGTTTATGTCCCTGGCGCAATGCATCCGGATATCCGGGTTCCCTTGCGCGAGATCAGCCAGGCGAAGACCAAGCTGCCGGGTGGCGGAATGGAAGTGAACGAACCGGTTCGCGTTTACGACACGAGTGGTCCGTGGGGCGATCCCGATCTGGCGTGTGACGTGAATCGCGGGCTCCCGGCGCTCCGCCGGGATTGGATCCTGCGCCGGGGCGACGTGGCCGAGGTCGACGGACGCGCCGTCAAACCGATCGACAACGGGTATCTGAGCGAATCCCACGCGACGACTTCCACGCTGCGCAGCGGCGACGCGATGGCGATCCGCAGTCCCCTTTCCGCCCAGCGCCAGCCCTTGCGCGGCAACGCGGGCCATCCGGTCACGCAGTATTGGTATGCGCGACAGGGCATCGTGACGCCGGAGATGGAGTTCATCGCCATCCGCGAAAATCTTGGCCGCGCCGCTGCGCTCGAAACGGTGGAAAACAAGCAGGGCGCGCGGAACGTGCTGAATCAGCAGCATCCCGGACAGCCCTGGGGCGCCGCGATTCCCAAGCACATCACGCCGGAGTTTGTGCGCGACGAGGTGGCGCGCGGCCGCGCGATCATCCCGGCGAACATCAATCACCCAGAACTCGAGCCGATGATCATCGGCCGCAATTTCCTGGTGAAGATCAATGCCAACATCGGCAACAGCGCCGTCGCCTCGAGCATCGAGGAGGAGGTCGAGAAAATGCGCTGGGCCACGAAGTGGGGCGCGGACACCGTGATGGATCTTTCCACCGGCAAGAATATCCACACCACCCGCGAATGGATCTTGCGCAATTCACCGGTGCCGATCGGCACGGTGCCAATTTACCAGGCGCTCGAGAAAGTGGGCGGCCGGGCCGAGGAACTCACCTGGGAAATCTATCGCGACACGCTGATCGAGCAGGCTGAGCAGGGCGTGGATTATTTCACCGTCCACGCCGGCGTGTTGCTGCGCTTCATTCCGATGACGGCGCGGCGCGCAACCGGCATCGTGAGCCGGGGCGGCAGCATCCTCGCCAAGTGGTGTCTCGCGCATCATCGGGAAAATTTCCTCTACACGCACTGGGACGACATCTGCGAGATCATGGCCGCCTATGACGTGAGCTTCTCGATCGGGGACGGGTTGCGCCCGGGGTCCATCGCCGATGCGAATGACGACGCCCAATTCGGCGAACTCGAGGCCCAGGGCGAGCTGACCACGCGGGCTTGGGCGCACGGCGTGCAGGTCATGAACGAGGGGCCGGGTCACGTCCCGATGCACCTCATTCACGAAAATATGCAGAAGCAGCTCGAGTGGTGCCACGAGGCGCCGTTCTACACGCTCGGACCCCTTACGACCGATATCGCGCCGGGCTACGATCACATCACGAGCGGAATCGGTGCCGCCATGATCGGATGGTACGGTTGCGCGATGCTGTGTTACGTCACCCCCAAGGAGCACCTCGGGCTGCCGAACAAGAAGGACGTGAAGGACGGCGTGATCACCTACAAGATCGCCGCGCATGCCGCCGATCTGGCCAAGGGTCATCCCGGCGCGCAGCATCGAGACAATGTGCTCAGCAAGGCGCGCTTCGAATTCCGCTGGGAGGACCAGTTCAACCTGAGCCTCGATCCGGAAACGGCCCGCGAATTCCACGACGAAACCCTCCCGGCCGAAGGGGCGAAGAGCGCCCACTTCTGCAGCATGTGCGGGCCGCACTTCTGCTCGATGAAAATCACCGAGGACGTGCGCAAATACGCCGCCGAGCAAGGCATCGCCGAGGAAGCGGCGCTCGCGGCCGGCCTGGCCGAGAAGTCGAAGGAGTTCGTCGCAATGGGGGCAGAAGTGTACGCGAAGCCGTAGGAGCTAAAACATTACCAACCCGAGGTCCGCGTGACGCGGACCTCCGGGCGGTAGGTGAGCCGGACGAGGAGATCGCCCCGACCTCCACGCGGGTTCGGCAGACCCTCGCCCGGAACTCGCAAGATTTCTCCGCGCGCGGCCCCGCACGGGATCTGGACGCGTAACTGCGATCCACCGAGGCCTTGCACCATTTCCGAGCCTCCCTCGGTGGCGCGGCGGGCACTGATGCGCAGATCGCAGCGGAGATCGGAGCCCCTGGCTTTGAACCGGGCGCTGGGGAGCGCGCGGACCCTGATTTGCACGAAGCCTCCCGCAAAGGTTCCCGCGCGCGCCAGCCGAAAGCGCGCCCCCGGCGCGGTACCGGCCGGGACCATGAGTTGGTAGACTTCTTCGCCTTCAGGATTGGCGGGATCCTGCACGCGCACGTCGAGCGAAACACCGCGCAGGAAATCCTCGAGCCGCAGGCGGACGTCGTGCGCAATGTTGCGTGCGATCTTCCCGCCGCGGCCCATGGGCGAAATTCCGCGGTCGGCATCGTAGGCGCGGCGTCGAACCGCGTCGCCCAGGACCTCGTAGGCGGCATTGAGTTCTTGCGCGCGCGCGACGGCTTCGGCGGAACCCGCGTTGCGATCCGGATGATGCTGTCGGACCAGATTTCGGAACGCGGTCCGAATTTGGGCCGCGGTGCAACGCGGCTCGAGTCCGAGAGTGGCGTAGTGATCGGGCTCGGGACGTTCCAAGACGGAATGCTAGCCGGGGCCGGCGGGTTGGGAAGGAAGTTGACTCAGTTTCCGCTCGTCATTGCCCCGCGAGACACTCCACATTCCAGGCAAATACCCTTCCCGGGCGAACTCCCTTCATGAAACGACGCGATTTTATCTACACGACCCTCGGCGGACTCGCGGCGGGAATGCTGCCGCACGGTTCCATCCTCGGCCAGACGCCCGCTCCGTCGCCGTCCCCCATCCCGGCTCCGGTGAAGCCCGAGTTTCGCATGCTCCGACGCGGGGTCGGCTGCTTTACCGGGCGTGGCGGCACGATTGGCTACTACATCGGCAAGGACGGGCTGGTGGCCGTCGACTCGCAGTTTCCGGACACCGCGAAGATGTTTCTCGACGGCCTGCCGGATCGCGGCGGGCGCAGCTTCGACTTCCTGATCAACACCCATCACCACTTCGATCATACCGCGGGAAACAAGGTGCTGAAGGACGTGAGCAAACAGATTGTTGCGCACGAGAATGTCCCCGGGCTGCAAAAGAGCGCGGCGGCCCTCAACAACAGCGAAGCCGAGCAGGTCTATGCCGAAACCCTCTTCCCAAAGGAATGGAAGGGCACGGTGGGGGACGAGACGATTCACGCGCGCTACTACGGACCCGGACACACGGGCGGCGATGCGATCATTCATTTCGAAAAGGCGGATGTCGTCCACCTCGGCGATTTGTATTTCAATCGGATTTACCCGGCGATCGACCGGCGCGGCGGCGCTTCGATCAAAGGTTGGATCTCAATCCTGGAAAAGGCGCCGAAGGATTTTGGCAAAGACACGCTGTTCATCGCTGGGCACGGCAAACCGGAGTTTGGGATCAATCCGAAGTTGGCTGACCTCCCGATCCTCCGGGACTACTTCACCGCATTGCTCGAATTCACGGAGAAGCAGATGAAGGCCGGGAAGACCAAGGAGGAAGTCATGGCCACCGACGATCTCCCAGGCTTCCCCGATTTCCGCGCGCCCAAACCCAATCGGCTGAGCGCGAATTTCGACGTGGCGTTTCAGGAACTGTCGGCGGGCAAGTAGCCACCGCTTAGCCCGCGGAGGCGGCTGACATTCGTCAAATTCCCCGACGGAATTCGCGCAGCACACATCCGCGCCGGGCGCCCGGCGCGTAAATGCGGTTGTGCTGGTCTTGAGCCCCCAAGTCCGGGGCTGCGTCTGACGGATTCACCCCGAAATCGCCACTTCTATGGAAGATTCCATGATCGTGCGCCTGGAGGAGATCGCTTCGAATGCCCGTGCGTTGGATCAAACTCGCGGGCACTCCAAGGGGCGTGTTCTACAACACTGGCTCCGGGCGCAGGAGGAGCAGCGGAGCAAGAGCTCGGTGCCCCGTGCGCAGCAGGAGCCGCGCAGGAACGATGGCTCGACCGGATAAGTGCAGTTTTTGCTGCCGCAGAATTCAAAAAAGCGCTTCAATACTCTGAATGACGGTTTCTCCCGGCTTGAGGAGAGGCGCGAGAAGTTTCTTCGCCAACTGGGCCTGAGCGGCCGCCACCAATCTCGGTTTGAGATCGTCCTGGGGATGGTCGAGCGGTCCCGAGATTTTCACGGCGGTCCAAAAGTAACCGTCGCGTTGCCGGGTGAAGACCTGTTCGCGGGCGCCCGGGAATTTCTCGAGGATCGCGGCGGTGGTTCCGATTTGAAAGGTGCCGTTTATCACCTTGTCCCGGACCGTGAAGCGCCCCTCCACGCGGACCAGGCCGCGCGCCTCGAGTTCGAAATCATCGACGGCGAGCTTTGAATTCTGCCAGAGATAGTGCGCGCTCAGCTTTTGGAGCTTCAGCTGCGCAAAGGCAGGTCGACCGGTGAATTCGGCTATCCGATCCAGGACGTCCAGCTTTTGCAGACTCGCCCCAGCAAAGACGAGATACCCGGCGGCTCTTAGTTCGGCAGCCGACGTCAATTGTTTCTGGACCTCCGAAACGCCTGAAAAACTCCCGTCGAACCTCGAGCGTGACTTGTCGCTCAGGAAAGGAGCGACTGGACAGTCTTGAAAGGTGACATGGAGATCCATTGCCGGCTGCTCGCCGAAGATCAGCTGCCCCTTTACCCCCACGAGGCCCTTGTTCCCCAGCAGAAGGGTTCCTTCATCGATGCGGAGCTGCGGCTTGGAATAGTAAAGCTTCGCACTCCGAATCTTCGCTTCCGGCCAGCCGCTTTGTTGGAAGGAACCGTCGTGCGCCTCAATCGCGAGATTTCGTCCGTCGAGGGTACAAGTCGCGGTGACTTTCCGGAGACCGCCAATGGCAGGTTTCGCTTCACCCCAAAAAATACTGGCTTCGGCCAGGACCACCCGGCGGATCTCCACTACGAGCGAAGCCTCCTCTGTCGTGGGCGGATACAGTTCCGGCTGGGAGGGCAACTCGATGGCGAGGCGGCTACTGGCGCCCTCGCCAAACGCAGCTTCGATTTCTCCGACCCTCAAATCATCGATGCGCCATTTCTTGCGCCAGAGCTCGATCAGGCTGCACTGCGCGGAAATATCCCTGGCCCGAACTTGCGTGAGGGCGTGCTCCGGGCTGCCCTGAACGAGCAACCCGGCGGATCGAACGGAAGGGCCTCGCCAGGAGAGGGGCAGGAACCCCGCTGATCCCCCCAATTCCTTACCCGTGCGGGCCGAGGCGTGCGCTCGAACTCCCTGAGACTCAAGGAAGTAATTTGCCGTCAAGGCCAGGAGTAGGGCGCCGACGGCAAGAAGCCCGAAAAGCTTTAGGAGCCGGGGAATCCTGAGCGTTCGCATGCGGGGCTTGCAGGCTGGCTGATCAGGCAGCCGGGCGGCAAGAGTTGAATTCGCTTTCATTTACCAGGCGGGTCACCGGCAGAGCACCCGGCAGACCTTCCTTCGCGCCAAAGAGGTCGGACGGTCGGAGGAACTCGGCGGTTGCGGCGAGGGGTTGGTTGAGGAGGGTGCCTTTCCGCAACACACTTGACGCATAAGGCATCCACTCTGGAGGCCGGTAACGAAGAAACACTATGAAGATCCTCCCACTTTTATTTGGCCTCGCATTGGTGATCCCGGTGGCGAGCAAGGCCGAAGATCAGCCGAAACCCCCCAAAGTCGCCAAGGCAGCCAAGCCCGCGCGCGCCGCTCCCGCCCGTCCCCAGGTTGCAAGAGTGCAACGCCCACAACGTCCGGTCGTGCAGCGGCAGACCGTCCAGCGTGCGCCCCGCAACGTGCAGGTTCAACGCGATGTGCAGGTTCAACGCGATGTGCGGGTCCAACGCAATGTCGTGGCGCGCACCCCGGATATCCGGACGCGGCAAAATGCCGCCATTGCGGTCCAACCGAACACCGCCCGCCGCGGGGCGGCAATTGTCGCCGGTGACTATGGGCAGAACGGACGCCCGGTCGTGGTGGTCCGAGAGTGGCGTGGTCCAGGCGACTACGGTGGACGCTACTGGAGCGAACGTCCCCGGTACAGCTACAACGGGAGCTGGTTTTTCTATGGCTACGGCCCCCTGCCCTACTACAACAACTACGATGATTTCTATCCGACGTACAACCCCGTCTACTCGGGTCGCATCGTCGAGAGTTCCAGCGGTGGTGCCATTGATGGCGACCTCGCGGCCCGGGCGCAAGCGGCGCTGGCCGAGAAGGGTTACTACCAAGGTCAGATCGACGGTGCCTTTGGACGAGGAAGCCAGCGTGCTCTCCGGGCTTACCAGCGCGAAAGCGGCCTTCCGGTCAACGGTGAACTCGATCCCGAGACCGTGGCGAGCTTGGGCTTGTAAAGCTCCCTTTCTCTAAAATTCAAAAACTGAACCCGCGGCTGACACCGCGGGTTTTAGTTTTTTTGCGGGGTGGGTGTCCGGCGCGGGCGCGGCCGACCGACCGGTTTCAGGCGAGGAAACCGAGAGGAGGCGTGCTGCCTCCCGCATAGAAGTTGCCGATATTCGGCAGGACCAGGGGCAGACTCGAAGCGGGCACTCCGAGCCAGAGTGCCATCTCGGCGAAGAATTGGTCACAACTGGTTGTCGGGATGAGGCGGCCGCGGCCGGTATCCAGAGGATTGAGTTCGGTGCCCACGTCCGGATTCAGCGCGAGGCTGGGATAGCTGCCGTAGATCCTTCTCCCGATGACGCTGCCACCCAGCACATAATGATTTCCGCCCCAGGCGTGGTCGGATCCCTGGCTGTTGCTGGTGAGCGTGCGCCCGAAATCCGAGGCGCTGTAGACGGTGACGCTATTCTGCAAGCCGAGTGCGCCCAGTTGTTGCCAGAACGCGCCCAAGGCGGCGTCGATCTCGGGAAGCATCGCTGCCTGTTGAGCCACCGTGTTGCTGTGATGGTCCCAACCTCCGCGGTTCACAAAAAACGTCTGCCGGACCGCCCCGAGGCCGTTTCGGCCCAGCAGTGACTGCGCGACTTGGCGAAGCTGACGGCCAACGCTTGTATTGGGGAACGTGATATTCCCGGGCAACACGCCGCCGGTGGCCGACGAATAAAGCGCATAGGCGTCGCGCGCGGCCCGGCGTTTCAACTGATACGTTTGCTGAAGGAGGTTGGTGTACTCCTGCGCGAGCTGACTATCGATCGCGGCGCTCGTCGCATTCAGGAAAGGATCTATCGCGGAATAAGCTGCGGAATACTCGGTCAGCGCGACGGCGCCCCCGATGGGAGCCTGGGCGTTGCCTGGATCGACGGCGTATTCGGCGTCGCTCACGCCGGTCTGCCAGACATTGCTGCCATCGGTCGAGATATTCATCGAGACCAGCGGGTTCGTATTCACGTCCTTGATCAGGTCGAGCATCCGGCCAGCCCAGCCGACCCCAGAGCGGCTGTTCGGCACGCTCGTCTGCCACTGCTGGATTTGATCGGAGTGGGAGTACAATCCGAGCGGCAGGCGCTTCGAAGCCTGCGCGACCTGGGTGCGATTTTGCACCGGCTCGACGAGCGTACCAACATTCGCCACGAAGGCGGCCTTGCCGCTTTCGAAGAGCGCGGCCAGTTGGGGCATGCCCGAATGGACGCCGAAAGTGCGTCCGGGCGTGTTGAGCGGGTGAATCTCGAGCAGGTTTCCCTGGGCCAGCGCGAGATCGGAGCGGCTGGCGACGTATTCCGCGTAGGCGCTCGAGGCCGTGCTGGAGGGTCCGCTAAAGGGCGTCAGCAGATTGAAGCTGTCGTTGCCCCCGGATTGGAAGATGCAGACCAGGGCACGGTATTCGCCCGAAGCCGGGGCCGTGACAGCGGCGACGGAGCCCGCCACGCGCAGGTTGAGGAGCGTGCTCAGGATGGGCATGCTGCTGATGCCAGCGCAGCTGGCCTGCCCCAGAAAGCGGCGGCGGGAGATGGAGGGAGAGGACATGAGATTTAGCGGACAACGGCGAATTCGGGGCTCGTGACGATCAAATAGATGGCAAGCTGGAGGCGCTTATTGGGCCAATCCCACAGGCCGAGATTTGGACCCACGCGATTGAGGGATTCGCGAATGATCTGGAAGCTGCGCGGGCTGAGCGTTCCACCGGTCAGCGCGAGATCGAGTCGCCGGATCAGCGGATCGGGGTCGTAAGGAGTCACATTTGTGCCGGGATTTCCGACCGCGCTGGCGGGAATGATCAGGAGGATTTCCTGATCGGTATTCAACTTCACGGTACGCTCCGGTCGGGCCGAGCCCCAGCGGGCCAGACCATTGTCGTAGGCACTCCAGAAGTAGTTCGGAGCTTTCACTCCCGTGGAGGCATTGATGATTTGAAATTCCGGCGCGACCAGCCCACTCTGCACCAGCACCCCGGGAGGCGTGTAGGTGGGCAGGTAGAAATTGAAGACGCTGCCCGACTTCATCGGCTCCTCGACGTGATCGAGGGTGAACGCATCGAGATAGTACCAACCTTCCTGGCTCGCCGCGTTGAACGCGCGGGCGAAATTCACACAGCGCAGGAACGGTTCGCGCAACTTGCCGAAAGTCGGGTCGCTCAGCATCGCCGGATCCCGCGCTTCGGTATCCAGAAGGATCTGCTTAACGACCGCCTTCAGGTCGCCGCGCACCCCCGATCCGTTGTTGGCAAACTTCGCGGAAACGCGCCCGACGTAGGCGGGCGAAGGGTTGGAGGTGACCAGCCTCTGGATGAGCAGCCGCGCAAGGAACGGGCCGACATTGGGATGATTGAACAGGTTATCGATGGCCGCGTTCACATCGGCCATGGTCGCGGTGCCTGTACTGCCGGAGCTGGCCGTCCGGGCCGGGGTCGTCGCGCCGAGCAGCAGGGTCTTGGAGCCGAGATCGTGTTCGGCGTCCCAGCCAATCATCGGCACGGTGAAGTCACGCGGATAGAGACCAAACGAAGGACTGTTGCCGAAAGAAAGGCCGGTAAAGACCCGCGCCATCTCCGTGATATTCGCATTCGAGTAAGTCGCGATCGGCTGGCCTTGCCCATCGAGTTGGCGGCTCCCGTCCGGATTCAGCATCCACAGCCCGATGCTGAAGAGCTGCATGACTTCGCGCGCGAAATTCTCGTCCGGGAAGGTATGGGCGACTGGATCGGATTTCCGATTCCCGAGGTGGCTGAGGTACATCCCCATGCAGGGATGCAGCGCGACGCTGGCCAGGAGATTGCGGAAGTTGCCGAACGCATTCGTCTCCAGCACGTCATAGAAATTCGCCATGCCTTCGGGATCGACAGCGAGATCCTCCATCGTGTCCGAGATCACGTAGATCTGACTCAGCGCGAAAGCGATGCGCTGGCGGAGCGGATCGGGCAACTGGGTGGTGGCGGAATCGGGCCGCAGCTTTGTCACTCCCATGGCCCGGCCCCACCACGCGTCCTGCTTCGTGTCGTTATAGATCTCAGCGGAAGCCGGCTGCGCCTTGGCCCACTGCACAAAGGGCTGAAGCGTGCCGATCGGCCGCGTGAACTGATCGTCGATCCAGCCGGCGAAGCCGAGGGCGATGACCTCCTGGATATTCGGCGAAATCGGGTTGCCGGGTTGCGCCTGGTCGGGTCCAAAGGCCGCCTGCAAGAGGAAGCGTGCGGCGGCTTGCGGCGAAGGCGGGCCCAAGGCGGGAGATTTCAAGAGCGACACCGTGCCGGAATTCTGCGCGCCCACCGAGTAGCCGGTGCCGGACAAGGCCGTGATGGCAATCGTGCGCGTTTGCTGGACATCGGCGGGCACCGCGATCGGATTGAGCTGCAGGAACACCTCGCGCTCGCCGGGCCCAAAATGAACGACGTTGCCCCCCGGCAGGATACTGTAATCCACATTGAGAGAAGCCGTGCCGGTGACCGCGATATTCACGTTGAGCGGCTGGAGCCCGCCCGCCCTCCGGAGAACGACGATTCCCGGCGTGGGCCACTGCTCACCGAAGGTGTCGCGGTAGACGGAGACCGTGATGGTGTTTGCCGCGGTCAGTCCGGCGATGATGCGCTGACTGTCCGTCTGGTCGAAGCGATCGGTGTGGGACGTTTTTGGATCGAAGCCGAGCGCGATTTCCTCCCAATCGTTAATGCCGTCGCCGTCCGTATCCTGATCCGTGATACTGATGCGGAAAAACGACCGTCCGACACCCGCGATGCTGAAGGATTGTTGGATGGGGCCGCCGGTGCCGGCCACATAGGGTGCGGCATTCGTCCAAGTGCCGGCCGCGAGGTCCGGGCTGGTCTGGATCGCGTAGCGCTTGCCGGCCTGGCTGTTCCACGAAGTGAAGACGGACGGACCACTGCCAGCGTAAAGCAAGAGGCTGGGATGCGAGTTCGGATCGAACGGATCCGTTCCGGCGGCGGCCTCCTGAGCGTTGGTCCACCCGTCCCCATCGGTGTCGGCATTCGGCGCGAGGCCCTGTGCGCCATAGACGAGTTCCCAGACATCGCTCTGCTGGTTTCCGTTTTGGTCGAGCGCAAGCAAAGGGCTCCCGGCGAGAGTGAGGCAGAGGGCGGCAAGAAATAGTCTCATGGGAAGAGGGGGCATAAACGAGCCGCGGCGGGGGACAGACTGCGTCTGGACCCGAGACAAAAGGTCCAGCGCAAGCACGCGACTCCCCTTGGGTTATGCAGAATTCGCGCCAGAAATTTCGCGAAATCCGCCGCGGGACGTGTCGGCAAATGGACTACGAGCATCCCATCCGCTCCAAGTCCCTTCCGTCCACTCTCTTGCTTGAGCGGTGATCCCCTAGAAGCCCAGCAATTCGCGCAAATATCGTGGTGCAGGACTGCCATGCGCGAGCAACTCATCGTGATAGGTGCGGTATTTGAAGCCAGGACCGGCTTTCTTCTGCGCGGCGGCCCGGAGATCGAGCATCTCCGTCGTGCCGACAAAATAAGTCGAGAGTTGGGTGGAAGTGAGACGTGCCCGCGTCCATTTGGCGACGGCCTCGCCTTCCTCCTGGAATCCATCCTGAATCATGAGATCGAGCGCCTCCTGCTCGGTCATGGTGCCGGTGTGAATCTTCTGGTCGATGATTGCGTTGATGATGAGCCGGAGGCGCATCTTAAGTTGGTGCATTTTCACTTCCGGCCCGCCGTAGCCGAGTTCCGCCAGCACCTGCTCGGCATAGCACGCCCAGCCCTCCACCATGGTGCCGCTGCTAAAAACCGCGCGCACGAGCGTGGGCGCCCGGAAGGCGTTCGAGTGCGCTCCCTGGAGATAGTGGCCAGGCATGGCCTCGTGAATGCTCAGCTCTTGCAATCCGTAGTCGTTGTATTCCCGATAGAATGACTCCGCGCGCTCCGGTTTCCAATCCGATGGCGTCGGCGAGATCGCGTAGAAGGTCTCGGCGTTTTTCTCGAGCGGTCCCGGCGAGTCGCAATAAGCAATGATCACGCCCCGCTTGAATTCCGGCATGACGATGAGCCGGAGGGGCTCGGTGGGGACGCGCACGAGGTCCTGCTTGCGTACGAACTCCGTGATCTGGACGAGGCCCTTCTCGGCCGCGGGCACGATCGTGTCGTTCGTGGGGTGACGGTCCGCCAGCTTTGCCAGGACCGCGCGGCAAAGTGGCTTCACGCCGAGCGCCTCGATTTCGGCTTCGGTTTTACCGGGGAAAAGCAGGTGAAAGAGCGGACGCGCCGTTTCAAACATGGCCGCCTGGGTGGCGCGGAGATCGGCCTCGGCTCGCGCGAGGACCTCGACCTGGCTCAGATCGGAATCGAGGGAGAAGCGCAGCTTCTTTTGGAAGAGATCCGACCCAATCCGAAAGTTGCCATCGGCCCGCGGGAGCAGGTCTTTCTCCATCCACGCCTTGAACTCCTCGAGCGCCTTGAGCGCGCTTTGTTGTGCCGCGGAGAAGCTCTTCCGGCGCTCCGGGCTGGCCGTGGCGAGGAGTTCAGCGAGACCCTCGCGGACGAGACCGATCGTTCCCGCCAATTGCTTGATCGTGATCTCGGTGTGGATCTTCGGCGGGTGTTGCAGGTTTGCCTTCGCCTGGGCAATGACCTGCGGAAAAAGGGCGAGACGAGCCTCGGCACTCTTGAGCCGCTGCTCCGCGGGCGCGAATTCCCGGGCCGTAAGCAGGTAGATCGAACTTGAGAGCGTCTCATTGTAATTGAGCGGATTCCACGACCATTCCTTCAACTCCTCTTCGCTGAAGACGAGAGATTCGACATTCAAGCGCAGAATTTTCAGGTCGACTCCGTTTTCCTTTGCCAGGGTGGCCGGCTTGAGTTGTTCGAGCTCAGACAGGAGCGCGCGACAGGCCTTGACTCGCTCCAGGCGCGCCGCGGCGCTGAAGTCGGGCATTCGATCGTCGAAGCGATGATCTCCGAGCTGAGTCGCTTCGACCGGAGAAAAAGCCAGGTAACGCTCGATGAAAGAATTCGCCGCTGCTTCGAAACGCGCATCGGGGGTTTCGGCCGAACGCCCGACGGTAGACAATGCAGCGAGCAGCAAGGTGGCGAGAAATCGGAATTTCATATGGAATCGTGAGATTCGGTCGGATGCGGCAGGCGCGTCAATGGGATCTGAAGGCGCTAGACAGGTGGTTTAGCGTGCGGGCCGCGCGTTCTCAGTGGACGCGGCCGATTTCACCGCGAGAACCAGGTTCGACTGCCCGGTTCGCCATTTGTATCCGGTCCCGAACGGCAGTGCGGTGGGCGCACCGGGAACCGCGAACGCAGCCCGCAGATCAGCTTGCTCGTACGGCTTGAAGATTCCCAGCGTCCCATCGTATACGCCATAGAGGGTGAGCGTCCAATGTCCGCTATCGAAGGAACGGAAGGGCAGTCCGGAATCGTCCTGCAGGACCGCCGCAGCATCGGCGAGAAGAAAGTCGCGGATGCGGGAAAAGCCCGACTCGTGCAGGAGATATGAGGCGGCCTTGTGGTAGACATTCGCCTTGCCAAACGATTCAACCCAAGTGAGCAGCCCCGAACGCGCCTTGAGAGCGTCGTTGACGACGTTTGCCTGCACGTAATAGAGCGTTTGCGCGTCGAACGCGCCACCAACCCGGCGAAAAACGATCTTCACGGCCGGCAGAGGCGTCTCCTTTTTTCCGGCGATTGCAGCCTCGGCGCCCGCCGCGCGGAACGTGCCGTCATCGTGAATCGCGCCAGGGGTGATCGACACGATATCGTTGTTGGCCAAGGCGAGGAACGTGCAAATAACGGGCAGCACGCCGCGGAATGCCGTCCGGTCCAGTTCCGCCTTCATGTCCTTTGTGATGAAGTGACCGAAGGAGAGAATCGATTCAGTCGATTTCCGCAGGTTCGCGAGCGCCGCGATCAGTTCCTCGGGCGGGAGCGACTCCGGCGGCGCGATGGAACCGACCGTCTCCAAGCCTCCGAGGATGTAGACTGGCGCATCCGGGAAATACGCCAGCGGGCTGATGGCGTCCGGACCGCCAAAAAAGTAAACTACTGGCCGCGTCAGCGAGATGCGCTGGCTGAGCTCGGCAGTACTCCACGCCTGCATTTTGGTGAAAAACTCTGTGCTGTAGCGACGGAGCAGGCGCGAGAGCGCCTTGATGTGTTCGTCGTAGGCGGGCGACTTCTGGCTGCGCGCCAGCGGCGACGAGTCAGGCAGGGCGATGCCAGCCAGGAACTTCGTCAGGTCGTCCATCGAACCCGGCGGGACGACGGGAATCGCCTTCCGGATTTCCGGCTCGGCCGAAGCTGTCGGCGCGGGAGCCGTTTGTTCAACGGGGATGGCCCGGCGCACCTCAGGGAGATCGGGAGCCGACGGCTGTTCCACCGGAACGGCTTGGCGGATTTCCTGCCCACGGGCGATCCCTGCCAGGCAAAAAATCAGTGCGGCGAAAATCAGAGCTCGCATGCCGTCAATTCTGTCTCAGATCGACAAAATGAACAGGGCCGGGCACCCTCACAGTGCCCGGCCCTCCCTCTACCCTTGCCCAAATTAGCCCTGCCCCGGCAGTCCTACGGTTCCGAACAGACGAGGACTCCTTCCTGCGGGGCGTCTGTGGCGACGAATGCAAAGGGATCGGGTTCGCTCGGGCTCGCCTCGAGGAGAAATTCCACAATGCGCTCGTGGACCGCCGGATCCTTGAGCACGCGCACGTGTCCAAGCTTCGAGACCGTCACATGTTCCGCTCCAGGCCACGCTGCGGCCAAGTCCCGGGATTCCCCGAGCGCGATAACACGGTCGTCATCTGAATGAATGACCAAAGCGCGCGCGGAAATCCTGGGCGCCAGATGGATGGGAGTGATCTCCGCAAAGGGAGATCCAAGCCACTTCTCGCCGTCGTGGACAAGTCCTGCCTGGGTCCGGGCAGAAAGGCGGTGAATACGCGCAAACAATTCCAGAAACGCGTCGAAGCGCGCGAAAGGAGAGATCAGGACGGTTCGATCCACGCGGAGCCCGCGCGACAGGGCCAGGGCAGCGGCTCCGCCGCCGAGCGAATGGGTGACGAGCACGGCGATGGGACCGATCAATTTTTGGGCGATCAGCAGCGCGTCGGCGAAATGGAGCAGCGACGTCAGCGTGCCACCCGAGCGACCGTGGCCGGGCATGTCGAGTGCTACCACCCGGAAGCCCGCCCGCACGAGCCGGTCACCGAGCGCATCGAATTGGCCCGCGTGGCCGCCCCAGCCGTGCACGAGGAGGGCGACGGGACCCCGACCCCGGCTGTAGCCGTGAACGGCTTCTCCGCGCGAGACGAATTGGAATGGTGCTGAGGATCGCGGATTTGTCCGCGTCCGCGGTGGCGGCAAAAAATAAAAACGCCGGGCTGCTGGTCCGGAGATGCGGTGAAATACCTGTCCGCCAAAGCGGAGGAACAACCAGCCAAGCGCTTGGAGGGCAAGTCTTGGCATACGACCGATCGTGCTTATAAGTGCAGACATTGGAGGCGATTTGGTTTTCATGGTGGCGATGGGACCTAAATCCCGTTATGTGCGCGAAGGTGCGCGAAAGCTTTGTGGGCCCGCTCGCAGCCCTTGGGGTCGCGCAGCAGCCGGTGCACGTGCTGGAGATTGAGCCCAATTCCCTTGAATTCGTAGACGAATTGGTCCGCATCGAACGAGTCGACCCCCGCCCGCTCCGCTGCGCCCTGCGCCACCCGCCGAATCACGTCCTGAAATTGATTCTCGGATTCCACGAGCCGATCCCGGACCGGGCCGGGTCGATCATCGTACTCCTGCGAGAGCGAGATGAAAATGCAACCGGCGTCCCAGGGCTTGTCGGTGATCCATGAAACGTAACGCTCGAAAAGCGACTGCAGCCGCTCCGATCCCCGCGGGAGCGAAAGCGAAGGCGCGATTACGTCAGACGTAAATTGATCGATAGCTTCCTCCAGAACAGCGAGTTGCAGTGCCTCCTTCGATTTGAAGTGCGCGAAGAGTCCGCTTTTCGAAAGTTGCACGCTCGTCGCGAGCTCGCCAAGTGTCACCCCTTCCAATCCCACTCGGCGGGCTTGGTTGAGCGCTTCATCGACGATGCTCTGCTTGGTATCGCTGCCTTTGGACATATCGAACGCCAGAAGCAAATAGCACGAGTGGTCGGAAGTCAACCGACATTAGCACGACCGTGCTGGTGTCTGCGTCTATTGACCATCATTTGTCATTCTGACGCAGTTCCGGTGGATCGATTTTTGAGAATCGCGTATGCTCGCGTTGGAGCGGCGCAAGCGAATCGTCACGACGGGATTCAGCACGAACTACGGAAGGGATGAAAACGTGAAAGACTCAACTGACAGTCCAACACCGGCCCCCTCGAATTTTCTCGGCAAGCTATTCGATTCCCTGACCGAACGGGGTCGGGCGTTGCTTGGGCGCCGTGAGTCCCCTCTCCCGGCGTCGGCCGCCGCCGGTGACCTCGCCATCCTCGCCGAAAGGCTGCTTTCCCGGCGCGGGGAAGCTTCCGGAGTGGCGCTCGCACGATCGTTGCTCGAGGCCATTGCCTCCGCGAATGAAAGCAGGCGACTGGGATTTCTGACCAACTTGGCGGAACGATTTGGGCCGGATGCAAAAAAGGTCGAACGCGCCATCGAGGCATGCCGCAACGATTGGGCTGGCGTATCGGCCATGGAAGCGGTCCATCGCGCTTCCGAACCGCGTCGGCAGGAACTTTTTCGGAGGCTGAATCTGGCGCCGGGCGGAACGGCTGCGTTGCTCCGACTACGCGAGACCGTCCTGACAAACTTGGGGACGCATCCAGAGCTGAAGACGGTCGACGCCGACTTAGGTCATCTTTTTTCCTCCTGGTTCAATCGGGGATTTCTGGTTCTGCGCCGCATCGATTGGACGACGCCCGCCAACATCCTCGAGAAGATCATCCAGCACGAAGCCGTGCACGCCATTCGGGATTGGGATGACCTGCGGAGCCGGCTCGAGCCGACGGATCGTCGTTGTTACGGCTTCTTTCATCCCCAGCTCGTGGACGAGCCGCTCATCTTTGTAGAAATCGCGCTTACGAAGACGATGCCAGCCGCAGTGGGACCGTTGCTCGATTTAGCTCGCGCTGCCATTCCTGCGGCAGACGCGCGAGTGGCAGTCTTCTATTCGATTTCCAATACCCAGAAGGGCCTCGAGGGAGTTTCGTTTGGGAACTTCCTGATCAAGCAGGTCGTTGAGGATCTCGCGCGTGAACTGCCGGGCTTGAAAACCTTTGTAACGCTCTCGCCGGCTCCCGGGTTTGCCGCCTGGCTAAATCGCGAACGGAAAGCGGAGGGTGCTGGCGGCCGTAGCGCCGCCGCGAAGAAGCAACTGGACCTTCTCGATCAGGACGGCTGGTATCGCGAAGCCGGAGTGGCGGCAGAGGTCGGGAAGGCCCTGATTCCAGAGGCTGCGCGCTATTTTCTCGAAGCCAAAAGCACTAATGGGCGCCCTCTCGATTCAGTCGCGCGCTTCCACCTCGGCAACGGGGCGAGATTGGAACGCCTGAATTTTCTTGGGGATATCTCGCCCAAGGGCCTCAGGCAATCCCATGGCCTGATGGTAAACTACCTCTACGCGCCCAAGGAAATTGAGGCGAACCACGAGGCGTTTGCCGAGAAAGGCGTGGTCGCCGCGGCATCTTCACTCCGCAAGGAATTGCGTTCCAGGCCCCCGGCGAAAACGAGCAAGGGCAGCGGCGGAGAGGCTGAAAACGTTGAAAAGTGAGGTAACTCTTTACTTTTATTTGTGCACTCCCTCCCTCGATTCGTGGTCAGCAGCCACAGAGGGAAGGCGCATGGAAGCGCAGCGGCGGGGCGCCGCCCTTCTCCCAAGACTGGTGTTGCGCAATCGGCTCCGGCGAGACGAGTGCCGCGTATGTCCTTTCGAACCGGCAGATCGGTCGTGGCACCCGCTCGGTGATCTTCATCCCATTCGGAGAGTTATCTCGCTTGCCGGACTCGGCGGCCATTGCCAGCATGGATGCGACTCCCGCAGTTTGTCTCCCAGCGCCCTTCCGTTGCGATGAGCTCCGTTCCCCTCCCCGTTGAGACACCTGTTCCACCCCCCGTGGCTCCGCCAACGTCGGTGAAACCCAGGTTCAGCCGCATCTTCTGGACGCTGAACACGATCGAGATGTGGGAGCGTCTGGCCTTCTACAATCTGCGCGTGATGGCGCCGATTTACATCATGCAGGCCGACAACCCCGGCGGACTGCACCTGACCGCGCTCGACAAGGGGACTATTTACGCCTGGTGGGCGGCCTTCCAATCGCTCCTCCCCATCGTGACGGGTGGCTATGCGGACCGCTACGGTTACAAGAAAACGCTCGGATTCTCCGTCGCCTTGATGATGGCGGGTTACATCATGATCGCGTTTCTCCGGGACGTGTCCTTCGTCTCGAATTACTGGGGGTTTTTTGGGGGAATCCTGGTGCTGGCGACCGGCACGGCGTTCTTCAAGCCAAGTATTCAGGGGGCACTCGCCCATAATCTCACCAAAGAGAATTCGTCCGTGGGCTGGGGGCTTTTTTATTGGGTGGTAAACGTGGGTGGTTTCATCGGGCATTTCCTGCCTTCGACCTTGCTGGCCCTCAGTGCCACCTTGCCGGGAGTCTTCCAAGCGGAAGCCAATTTGCCCGGGGCCTGGCGAAATCTCTTTCTCGCATCAGCGGCGTTTTCGTCCCTCAACATCCTGCTGCTCTTCACCCTCAAGGACACGCCCTCCGGCGCTTCCAAGACCGAGTCGGCCAGCGCCGTTTTGCTGCGCACGATCAGGGGCATCATGGACGTCCGGCTGCTCGCCTGGATGGCGATCATGTCCTGTTTCTGGTTGATGATGTACCAGATCTGGGACCTCCAACCGAATTTCATCGCCGATTGGGTGGACAGCACGGGAATGGCGCAGGGCCTGCGCTGGCTCCCGGATGGGATTTACCGGGTGCTTGTGAATGAGACCCCACGCGGGCCGATGATCCCGCAACAAGTCCTCTTGAGCGCGAATTCGTTCTTTATCATCCTCGGAGTGATCGGGGTGGCCTGGCTGACCCGACGCATGCGCACCCTGACGGCGATGCTATTCGGGATGATCTGCGCGACAGTGGGGGTGTTGGTGGCAGGGTTTACGATGAGTGCCTGGATCCTGGTTCTGGGCATCGTTTTTTTCTCGTTGGGGGAAATGGCAACGGGACCCAAGAAGAGCGAGTACCTCGCCCTCATCGCGCCGCCGGGGAAGAAGGGGCTCTATCTCGGATACGTGAATATTCCCGTCGGAGTCGGGGTCTACGCCGGGTCGAAGATTGCCGGCTATGTCTACGGGCACTTCGGCGAAAAGGCCGTGCTCGCACTGCGTTACCTGGCGGAGAAAACCCCCTTCGGCCAAGGCCGCGGCTGGAATGGCGATGTCGAGACCCTGGAAGTCGCGCTCGGCATCAAGCGCACGGCCGCCATGCTGAAACTGCAGGAGATTACCGGTCTGGATCCCAGCACGGCGACGCGATTGCTTTGGGACACTTACGATCCTCAATTCTATGTCTGGATTCCTTTCGCCTGCATTGGGGTGGTCGCCGCCTTTTCCCTTTGGATCTTCGGCCGCATGGCCCGCCGCTGGAGCGACATGAACGCGTGAGAGGCAGACCGGAATGAGGACGGAGGACGGAGGAACTGGGGACGGAGGCAAAATCACAAAGCCTACAGGCCTGATCATCTCGTACCTTTGCCGACGCTGGAGTGTCGACCTTCCCCTATCCTCCGTCCTCAGTCCTCCGTCCTCGCTTCAACTTGGCGCTGGCCTGTCGCAACCGAAGTTGCTACTACGGAATTCGCTGCGTTGTCGCACCATATGACGGCGGCCGCACTGCGCGCCCGACTGCGATCCCCACGAAAATGCCGGCTTCCGCGAATTTCGACTCTTCCACGCCACCGGGATGGCAGGATCGGACGGATCGGCCCGGAGCCCTGCATCGATGGCTGGTGACGCCTCCGCCCGGTTTGTCTGCGGACCGGTTGGATTTCTACGCAATGTCCAACTACACCCATGCGCTGGGTTTGTTGTCACACATTTTCTTCTTCGCCTTCTTTGTCTTCCTCGAGGTGAAGATCCTGGCGGTCTTCAACATTTTCAGCATCGCGCTCTTTGTCGGCACGCTCGCGCTTTCGAAGCGGGGTTATCTCGATGCAGCCCTCTTCATCGGAGGTCTGGAGGTCGGTGCCCACCAGGCACTTGCCGTTCTCGCCCTTGGCTTGGGGCCCTCTTTCCAGCATTACCTCCTGATCCTCGCGGTCGGGACGCTGTACTATCGCCATATCCCCCTGCGCACCCGGGTGGGAATGGCGATCCTGCCCTTGCTCGGATACATCTCGGTGCACGTTTACGGCCTGCACTTTGCGCCGTGGTATTCCCTCAGCGCCGTCGCGACGGATGTGCTTGCCGCCCTGAACGTCACCTTATTCGTGATCATCCTGATGGGGATGTGCGTGTACTTCCAAGTCTACGTGGAAAGGGCGCGCATCCTGGCCGAGCGCCTGGCTCAGTCGAAAACCATTTTCCTGGCGAACATGAGCCACGAACTGCGGACGCCACTCAATGCCATTCTCGGCTTTGCCCAAATCTTGAAGCGGAGCGATGGCCTCAGCGAACAGGACCGCAAGAATCTCTCGACCATCAACCGCAGCGGCGAGCATCTGTTGGATCTGATCAATGACATCCTCGACATGTCGAAACTCGAGGAAGGCAAACTTCTCCTCCAGCGCGCAACCTTCGATTTGCCGCGCCTTCTCGGGGACCTCCAGGGCATGTTTGCCCTCGCCGCCCGCCGTAAAAATCTCGAACTGACCTTCGAAATCGGCGCGGATCTTCCGCGCCTGATCCGGGGTGACGAATTGAGGCTGCGCCAGGTCCTGATCAATTTGATCGGTAACGCCCTGAAATTCACCTCCCGGGGAGAGGTGAAAGTTGTGGCTCGACGGGTGCTGCCGGCGCCGTTGCATGGCCCTTCGCACCTCTATTTTCGGGTGGAAGACTCCGGGACGGGGATCGCCCGCGATGAGCTCGGCGAGCTTTTCCAGCTCTTCGTCCAAGCGGAAGCCGGCCGGAAGTCGCGGCGCGGCACCGGACTCGGACTCGCGCTCAGCCAGCGCTTCGTCCACTTGCTCGGCGGCGCGATTCACGTCGAGAGCGAGGTGGGACGAGGCAGCGCGTTCTGGTTCGAGATTCCCGCGGAAATGGCGGAAGCCACCGGAGCGGAGAAGCCCGGCGAGCAACGTCAGGTCACCGGGGTGCGCGGCGACGGAGTGCAGCGCCGCATGCTCGTCGTGGATGACAACGCCGAAAATCGCGATGTCCTCGTGCAGTTCCTCTCCGGACTCGGCTTTGAGGTCGCCTGCGCAAACGATGGCGCCCTGGGCGTGGCCGAGTGGGCGCGCTTCGCGCCGGACTTGATCTGGATGGATCTGCGCATGCCCGTCATGGACGGACAGGAGGCCTGCCGGACGATCTGTCAGCAGGCCCGGGAAGGCGGAAAACCCGCGCCCAAGGTCGTGGCCATCTCCGCCAGCAGCCTGGATGGCGGACGGGCCAGCGGTGAGCAATCCGGATTCTCCGCCTACGTCGGGAAGCCCTTCCGGGAAGCCGAACTTTACGCGATCATGCGGGAGTTGCTGAAGATCGAGTTCGTTTACGCGGAAAGCGAGGAACCCGCTCGCAATGTGAATGCGGGGGGTCGCAACGGCAAAGTCGTGCTTGCGATGCAGCTGGGCGACGTGGCGCCTACTTTGCGTCAAAGTTTGTCGGAGGCCGCCATGCTGGCGGATTTCGATGGAACGCAGGCTGTCATTCGCCAGATTGCGGAAATGCATCCGGAGCTGGCCGCGCGGTTGCACGAGTTTCTCGAGGAGTACCGGTTCGACACCCTGCAAGAGTTGCTGTCCGAGTGAATTGACCTGGCGCCTGCTCCCACGAACACTTCGCTTTCAAATCCGTTTTGAGCAAGCCGCAGAGCATCCTGATTGTTGATGACACGGCGGAGAACCTCACGGTTCTGCGCGACATTCTTGCGCATGAAGGTTATCGCGTGCGCCCCGTGCTCCAGGGCGCGCTCGCCCTCAAGAGCGCAGCGGCAGACCCGCCCGACTTGATCCTGCTCGATATCATGATGCCGGGGATGGACGGCTACGAAACGTGCGAGCGCCTGAAAGCCGACGAGAAGACCCGCGACATTCCGGTGCTCTTCATCAGCGCGCTCGACGGCACGGAGAGCAAGGTGCACGGCTTCGAGGTGGGTGCGCTCGACTACATCATCAAACCGTTTCGCGCTGGGGAGGTCCTGGCACGCGTCCGTACTCATTTGGCCCTCCAGGAAGCGCGCCAGCGCCTGGTCGCGCAGAATGTGGAGCTGCGCCAGGCGGCCTCGCTCCGCGAAGATGTGGACCGGATGCTGCGCCATGACCTCCGTGGCTCACTCGCCGGCGTGATCGGCTTCTCTGAGCTGATCATCGACGAATTGGGGCCCGAGAATGAGTCCGCCGAGCACGCCCGGGTCATTGCCGGCGCAGGCTACGCCATGCTCAGCATGATCCACTCTTCCTTCGACCTGATGAAAATGGAGCGGGGAGTCTACGAAGCGAAGGCAGAGATTTTCGATCTCGTCGAGGTCGTGCGGCAGGTCGTCAGCGAGCATGGGCTCACCGCCGAGCAAAAGTCCCTGCGGTTTCGCTACACCTTCGCCGAGACTTCGGACGAGGACGCACTCGTACGCGGGGAGCGGCTGCTCTGCCATAGTCTCTTTCATAACCTCGTGAAGAATGCGATCGAGGCCTCGCCGCCGGGTCGCAGTGTGGAATTCCGCTTTGGGCTGAAGGGCGAATGCACGGAAATCAGCATTCGAAATGCGGGCGTGGTGCCCGAGGGCATTCGCGGACGGTTTTTCGATAAATTCGTCACCGAGGGCAAGACCGACGGCACCGGCTTTGGGACGTATTCCGCCCGCCTGATGGCGGAGACGCAGCAAGGCTCAGTCCGACTCGACTGTTCTGAGCTTGGACACACGACGATTTTTGTTGCTCTTCCTCATCCGACCCCCGCCGAATCCGCCCAGTTCCGCACGGCACGCTCGCAGGCCCAAAGCGACCACGTCCGACGCTTTTCATCGATCGAGTTGCCGGCGGCAGACGTGTTGATCGCGGACGATGATCCCGCGAGTCGAGCCTATTTGAAACGCATTCTCCCCACCCCTCCCCTCCGTCTCTCCTTCGCCACAAACGGGAACGAAGCGCTGGCCCGTCTCTGCGAAAACTCCCTCGCTGTGGCCTTCATCGACCTCGAAATGCCCGGCATGAACGGGGTGGAGTTGGTGCAAGCATTTCGTGCCTGGCAGCGCGCCCGTGCGCCCGGCACGGCGTCCCGGCCCCCCACGCCGGTTTTGATTGGCATTTCCGGCCACCACGATCCCGTCACTCGGGAGCGCTGCCGGGAAGCCGGGTTTGATCGACTGCTGACGAAGCCCGTCGCGAAGCGGAAGCTCTACGATGAGCTCAAACAGGCGCTTTCCCCCGGTTCAGCCGTCGTGCATCTCGATCCTGCCATCCGGGATCTGATTCCGGACTTCGTGGCCTCTCAGAATGCATTGCTGAAAGAGCTGGAAGGATTCGTCGCGATGTCGGACGGCGGCAGATTGCGGTCTCTCGCGCACCGTTTGCAGGGAAGTTTTGCCATGTACGGTTTCGAGACCGCGAGCCGGCTCTCGACGGCGATCGAGGCTGCCGGCAAGTCCGAGGATTTTCGACGGGCGCGGATTTTGATCGACGACCTGCGGGCCCATTTGCGACGACTGGAGATCCGCTTCGCGTAATCGTGTTCCCCCGGGGGAGTCCTGCCATGCCCGCGCCCAAGAGAATCCTCATTATCGACGACGATCCGAGCATCACAAAGCTGCTCAAGATCAAGCTCGAGGCCCGTGGAGGCATCGTGACCGCCGAGACCACCGTGCCTTATCAGGCGGCCGCCTTGGCGAAGGAATTTCTGCCGGATTTGATCGTTTGCGACATCGACCTGGGCGAAACGGACGGTGGTGAGGTTGCGCAGAAAATCAGCGCGGATTCGCGGACGGGGTCCATTCCGATCATTTTCCTGTCCTCCATGATCACGCCGGACGACATGTCTCAGCGCTCCGGGGGCCGCCGGCTTATTTCGAAGAAGCTGCCGTTTGCGGAGATCATCGAGTTGATCATTCAGGAAATCCCGGCGTAGACGCGTGGCGTTTGCTAAATCGTCCATTCACCGAGGGCGATTCCGACGAGGCACCATCGGCCCCGGTATATTTTCAGGATGATGATGAGGCGCTGCCAATCCCTGTCCCTTCAGTGGGCCCACGTAGTATCCCACGCGTATTGCGCCTGGATAGATTTCTCCCCGCTTGCCAACCGTTTTCCCTGAGCGGAGCGGGTTGAAGACGATCGAGGAAGCGCGGCTAAAATCGCGACCGAAGACGAAATTACGGTAGTAGCGCTGGGGCGTTAGATGGATCGGCTCCTCCGATTCTCCGGAGTATCCCCAGTGAAAGACCGTCCGGATCGTCCGGAAGTCCCTGATTTGTGAACGGGAAAGCCTGACGGTGGACTCTATCGGGTCATCAAGCTCCGCGTGGACCGCACCCCCTTTGTCGGCTGGGCCGCGTATTGCACGATGCAGAGATAACGCTCCAAACCTTGTGGATTTCGGATTCGACTTCATTCCCCCTCTTCTTTCGCCTTCCTCGCGGATTCGCGTGAGAATGTCGCCATGAAAGACCTGACCCAAGGTTCCATTCCGAAACTGATCGTCGCGATGGCCGTGCCGATCATGTCCGGAATGCTGCTCCAGACGCTCTATTACGTCGTGGATCTTTACTTCGTCTCCCGGCTCGGGAACGCGGCGATCGCAGGTGTCAGCGCGGCAGGCAATCTCGTTTTCATCGTTTTCGCTCTGACTCAGACCCTTGGCGTCGGCATTGTCGCGCTGATCTCGCACGCGGTCGGTCGCAAGGACCAGGCCGACGCCAACTTGATCTTTAATCAGTCGCTCGTGCTCGCAGCGGCGTGCGCCCTTTTCACTCTCGGGGCTGGCTACGGGTTCTCGGTGAGTTACATGCGGACGCTTTCCGCCGACCTAGCGACAGCCGAGTCTGGAGCGAGTTATCTCGCCTGGTTCCTGCCGGGTCTCGCGTTCCAGTTCGCCCTCGTTGCGATGGGTTCGGCACTGCGCGGAACAGGGATCGTGCAGCCGACTATGATCGTGCAAGCGTTGACCGTGGTGCTGAATGTCGTCCTCGCTCCCGTCTTGATTGCTGGCTGGGGCACCGGCCGGCCCATGGGCGTTGCAGGAGCGGGACTGGCCAGCACCATCGCGATCGGAATCGGCGTCGTGGTGCTTACGATCTATTTCCTACGCCTGGAAAAATACGTCTCACTCGATTCCGCACAGTGGTCCCCGCGGCTCGCGATCTGGGGCCGAATCCTCAAGATAGGGATGCCGGCCGGCGGGGAATTCGCGCTGATGTTCGTCTACATGGCCGTGATCTTTTGGATTATCCGGAATTTCGGTGCCGCCGCGCAAGCGGGTTTCGGCGTCGGTACCCGGGTGCTTCAGTCGATCTTCCTTCCCGCGATGGCGGTGGCGTTTGCGACCGCGCCGATCGTGGGGCAAAACTTCGGCGCCCGCCGGCCGGAACGCATCCGGGGTGCGTTTGTGCAGGCTTCACTGATAGGAGCGGCAATCATGATGGTGCTCTCGCTCGTCTGCCAATGGCGCGCCTCGTGGTTTATCCAGATCTTCAGTGCCGAGGCCGAAGTCGTGGCGGTGGGCTCGGAGTATCTCCGCATCGTCTCGTGGAATTTCATCGCGAGTGGCGTGGTCTTCACCTGTTCCAGTCTGTTTCAAGGCTTGGGAAACACCTTGCCGTCACTGCTGAGCAGCGCTTCGCGCCTCGCTACTTTTGCCGGGCCCGCCGTCTGGATGTCGCGGCAGCCGTGGTTTCAACTTGAGCACCTTTGGTATCTTTCAGTCGCCACCGTAGCGCTTCAGGCGCTCTTCAGCCTCTGGCTGGTACGCAGCCAATTCCGCCAGGTGCTCTCGGGATTGGAAGCGGCCCCGCCAGCGTCGGGCGTCGCGTGACGGGAAGAGCGGATCTGGCACGCGACAAAAGGCGCAGGCTGCAGGCAGACAGACAGTGGGTGCGCTCGGCGCGGCGGGCTTCGCTTCCAGGCAGGGCTCTTCACGCGCAGCGAGCCTTGATGCGTACGGGTCGATTTCTAATTTCGTTCGGCGCACGCATCATTTCATTGCGTGCGGGCGTCGTTTCGTCAGGCGCGGACTGCGCCTCTCGATTCGCGAGCCGGAGATTGGAGCATCGCCTTCCAAAGCAGGGATCTTTTCGCTCTTCCCCGAGTGCGGCCATTAATCGGCGGTGCGGACAGGCCTTGACGCGCCCGCGGATTGCCATGCCTTCCCAAAATGGCTGAATGCGTTCCCATTGAGCTCCCGAGTCAGAAGCCGGGAATTGTGGGGGAACGGAAAGTATTCGAATGGCTGCGGGAGTTGCCGGACGATTGCATCGTCTACTACGAACCGATCACGGGACGGCGCTACCCGGATTTTGTGGTCATTCTCCCGATGCTGGGAGTGCTGGTGATCGAAGTGAAGGGTTGGAGCCTCGAGGATCTGCGGAGCGCGAACGCGGAGAACTTTCAATTTGAAACGCGGAGCGGGCGTCTGATGACGCAAGCGAACCCGCTGCGGCAGGTGCGCGCTTACGTGCATGCCCTGATGGACGAGTGTAGTGCGCATTTGTGGGGCCGTTGCCTCCGCTGGGACGACGGCAAATGGCAGGGAAGCTTTCGCTTCCCATTCGCCCATGCGGTGGTCCTAACGCAGATTAAACGCGCGGATATTGACGCCATTCCCAATCTCGCCGCACTTCTGCCCGCGGGGCGCGTGCTGAGTTCCGAGGAACTCGCGCAGCTTAAGCTCGCCTCACCGGCAGAGAAGCTGGCGGCAACGCGACGGTTCTTTGACCTGTTTCAAACCGCCGAACCGCTCGGTCCCGCCCAGATCGCGGCGCTTCGGGCCATCATTCATCCCGAAATTCAGATCGCGGCTCCGACTCATGCCAAAGGCGGTATCGAGCGGCTGAAAGTTCTCGATCTCGCGCAGGAACGGGCGGCGCTCTGTATCGGGAGTGGACATCGGCTGGTCTTCGGTGTCGCCGGTTCCGGCAAGACGGTATTGCTCATCGCCCGCGCCCGGCTGCTGGCCGCCCAGCGGCCGGATATCCGCATCCTGGTGCTCTGCTTTAATGTGACGCTCGCGGTGCATCTCGCCGGGGTCTTGCGCGAGCTCGGCGAACGCGTGGTGGTCGCGCATTTCCACAAAATTGTGCACGAGGCCGGGATCGACTGGAAAGCGAAGCCGCTTGCCGCCGATCCTGACAAGCTCGGACTCGAGTTGCTGGCGCGGACGCAAGCGGACGAAGCGTTGAGCCGCCATTTCGACGCCCTCCTCATCGACGAGGCGCAGGACTTCGCCCCAAGTTGGATTCAGGCCGCGCTCGGCCTCGTCAAGCAACCGGATGAGGCGGATGTCTTCATTACCGGTGATGGGAACCAGGGGATTTTCGGAACCGGCAAGCGGCGGTTCACCTGGGCAAGCATCGGCGTCCGGGCGGCAGGCCGAACCGAGTACCTCCGCCGCGCCTATCGCAGTTCGCGGGAGATCATCACGCTGGCAGCGCGCTTTGCGAGCGGGAGCGCCGTCGGGGCGGAGGGCGTCGCGGCAGTGGCCGCGGATGCCGCGCTTGCGCAACGCGTGAGCGGATTTGCACCCTGGTTGATCCGGGCCCGGTCGCGAAGGCAGGAAACCGACCGCGTGCTGCACATCGTGCAGGATCTTCTGGAGGGGAAATGGCGGGGCCGCGGCTTGGAGCAGCCGCTTTCGCCGGAAGAGATCGCCATCCTTTATCCGCGCCTCGATCCCGACGTAAAACCGGAATTCGAGCGGCTCCGCGCGGAACTACGCCGGCTTGAGATCGGTTACAATTGGCTCAGTGCCGACGAGGGAGCGCGCCGCGGTCTGGCGGTTCCGGGCGTTCGCTTACAGACCATGCACAGCTCGAAGGGCCTCCAATACCGCGCGGTTGTTTTGCTCTGGACGGACTTGCTCCCACGCGCCTGGGGGGCAGAGCGCGATCCGGCGGCCGATCGGCTGCTTCTTTATGTGGGCCTGACCCGCGCAGAAGATTTCCTCGCCGTGCTCGCCAGCGGTCATTCGGCGTTCACGGACGAACTTCGGGCGGCCGGGCGCGAAAGTGGGTGAACAATTCCGCCTCGGGGTGCGTCCGATGGGTGGAGAAATAATCTATTCTCAAGACCACTCGCATGAAAACCTTCCTTACTCTCCTTGCCTTCACGTTGACGCTCGCCGGCTGCGCGCGGGAAGAAGACACCGTTACCGCCATTTCGCGGCGAGAGCCGACCAGCACCTACACGCGAAAGGATCTCGAAAGAACCGGAGAACCATCGAACGCCGAGGCGCTGCGCAAATCTGACCCAGCGGTTACCATTGCCCGGGGCCGGTAAATTCAGGATGGTTGAGCGTTGCCCGGCCAGCTCGAAAGCACGCTGGGAAAGACGTCTGCGCCGCATCTCAAGTGGCCGCGGCCGAGGTGAGCGTAACTCCGGCGCCGGTCAGCGCCGAAGTTCCAAGGCGCCCGGCACGCTTTCGACGCGTGCGAGTCGTGGGAGCGTGACGCCACGCGCTTTCATTTCGCGCTGGAGCCACGCGTTCGTGGCGCTATTCAAACCCCGGAGCAAAAGCGGGTTTAGGCCAGTGCTCCGACAGCGAACGCTTTCGATGACCAATCGATGCACCGTATTCTCGCTGATGAACGAACA
>JBBRQH010000049.1:0-41210 GCA_038226705.1 Chthoniobacterales bacterium
GTTAGGCCGGCGGAAAACTCCTCCAGCAGCGCGGAGCGGACGGAAGCTGGCTCCGTGGCCCAGACCGCGCTGAGTTTGCGGCGCGCCTCGTCCGGATTTCCGCTGCGCAGGGAGCGAAAGGCCACTGTGCGCTGGGTCGGCGTCCCGGTTTCCCAGGCGTCGCCGGGGGGAGCGGCCAGGTCACTCCAGTCCGGATTTTGCCGTTGGAGCCAAAGCGCGCGCTCGCCCCCGGCTTGAAGTACGAGTTCGCTCCGCGGGCGATCCCTCAACCCAGATCCGGCCAGCCCCGGAAGAAACGCGGGGCCTTCCTTACCTTTCGCGGCCCAATCGAGCAAAGCCGGCAGAAACCGCGGTGAAACCCGCCAGCCCTGTCGGTGTACTTCGGCGAGCCACTCCGGCAGGAGGGTACGGTATTCACCAACGAGCAGCACGCGCAGGTGGGTATCGCTCTCGGGCCGCACGAGCGGGCGCGATTCTTCCCCGGCGCCCTCGGGAATGCCCTCACCCGGCGGCAGCATCCGGCCGGCACGCCGCCAGAGCGCCAGCGCCGCGGCCTGCGCGAGGAATTGGATTTCCGGCGCGGCTTCGGCCGGAGCCGCGAAGGGCGCGAGCGGGGCCGGCAGGGCCGGTGGCTTTGCCCGCTCCAGGCCGATGAGCGCAGCGCTCGTAAAATCGTTCCAGGTGCTCATGCGGCCACTCCGGATAGAGGCACGAACCGACCCTCGGCGAAGGCGCTTAGGACCCGAAGGGCGTGGCCGTCCCATTCGCCGAACACGGTGACGCCGTGTCCGCCCGCGACGGCCTGGAGCGTCCACGCCTCGGGGAAATGGCGCGAGAGCGGGACGACGCTGCCGTTGACGTCGTGTAAGAACCAGCCCTGAGTTCCGCGGACCACGGTGCAATTCGCCACGCAAAATGGAACGCGTTCCAGCCAGGGATTGCCCGCCAGCCAGCGGGCATTTGCTTCCAGGGCCGCGCCAAAATCGCTCTGCGCGCCGGGTGTGCGAAGCGCGGTGGGCTCGCCGTGACGCGACCGCACGCTCGCGCGCAGAGGCGCTGCGGAAGGATGAAAGACGAGTTCCGCGTCGATGGTCACGCCCGGGATCAGGCTGACGTCCAGCGGCTGCCCGACCGCGGCGAACGCGAGGCACAGGGCAGAATGCCCGGTTACTTCGCCCAGCAGCCACGTGCGTTGCACGCGCAAGCGTTCCTCCTCTTCCACCTGCTGCGCCAGCACCTGCCAGCGGTCGCGCACCGCCGGCAGCGCGGAGAGATCCTCCTGCGCGATGTTCCAGCCGATGGCGGAGCGAACGTCCTGCTGGAGCGGCTCGGGGAGTTCCGGGAGGCGCGCGTAGGCGAGCAGCAGCAGTTGCAGGCGCGAGAGGGTATCGAGCGCGAGCTCTGCCCAGCCCTCGCCAGAAGCGATGATGCCGGGCATCGCGCGCAGCACCCGGGCCACTCCCGGCGCCTGGGCATCGATCATACGGGCGGCGATTCCATCCCAGGAACTCGAGGGCCGTTGTTGGGCGTGTCCAAGCCCTTGGCGGATCGTGTCGCCGAGCCAGGTCTGCAAATCGGCCAGTCCCGCCTGCACGCGATCCTCGCGCCGGAGCGCGCGCTTTCCCCGGTCGGCTTCACGCCGCGCCACAGCCTCCGGGTCATCGGACGCCTCGGCCTTGGCGGCTTTCTTTTCCGTCGTCGCATCGCGTTTCGCGAGCCATTCCACCACCCAGGGCGGCGGGTCGCCGGCCGGAAAGCCTTCGGGTTTCGCGGTAAGGAGAAGAAGCAGGCCGAGCCCGTGCTTGCAGGGAAACTTCCGGCTCGGGCAGGAGCAATGAAAGGCGGGGCCAGCCAGGTCCGCCTGCGCGCGATACGGGTCCTTCCCGCTCCCCTGGCATTCCCCCCAAGCCGCCCGCGCGTTGCGGCCGGGACGCAGCCAATTTCCGGGCTTCGCAAGTCCACTGCCCGCCTTGGCGGAGGCAGCATCGGGCGCGAGCGCGAGAACTTGTTCGGCGGTGAACTCCGGCATGCGGAGGCGCGCTTCCGCGCGAACGGGCGCACCGTCAAGCCGGCACGCGCGAAATCCGGGCCGATCGACTGAGAATGGTTTACGGCGAGGAGGATTTATCGCACTGGTGATCGCGTATCCATTCTGCCCATGACCAAAAAAGAACTTGAGGAGAAAGAGAACCTGCAAAAGGAGGTCGATCGTTTCGTCCTGGCGACGAGCCGGGCCGTCCAGTTGCTCGGCGGGGACATGTGGCTCGTTTCGGCCGTGGCGAGCGCGGGCGACACCCTCTACTACGCGGAGTCGGCCAGCATCATCGAGAACTGGGTCAAGGAACACGTGGAGCGCCGGATCGTCGCCCAACTGCCCAAGAAAGTGACGAAGAAGGGGAAGCAGGGCCAGAATTGACGCGGTCGCGCGTTGTCAGCCTTTCCTCTTTGTAGTTCGCCGTCCTTTGCCGACGTTCGGCGCCTGCGCACTTTGCTACCTTGCGCTCTCCCGGCCGCCTCAGTGCTCCAGCGTCTCAGCTCCCTTTGCCTTCGTTTGGCGCCGCCGCATTCTTCGCTACCTGCGCGAGATACCCCGGCCATCTCAGCGTCCCCGCAGTCCTCAGTCCTCAGCCCTCAGTCCTCAGTCCTCGCTCTTCCCGCCGCCGTCTTTCCTTCATGAATTTTCGCCCTGCTTTCGCTCTCCTCCTTGGGGCCACCTTCGGCGTCGCGTCGCTGTCCGCGTGGGACTACGAGGGACACCGGATCGTGAATCAAATCGCGCTGGCCGCCTTGCCACCGGACTTTCCGGATTTTGTGCGCGACCCCGCCGTGGCGGAACGCATCGCGTTTCTCGGCGGCGAGCCCGACCGCTGGCGCAATGTCCCCGACTTGCCGGCGCGGCATTACAACTCGCCGGATCACTTCATCGATTTCGAGGACATCACGGCGGCGGGCGTTCCGCCCGCGGAGATGAGCGATCTGCGGCAGGTCTTTGCCCAGCAGCTCGCGGCGGCCCGGGTGCGGGCGCCCGACAAATTTCCGGTGATCGATCCGGCGAAGAACGCCGACCGCACGCGGGAATTAGTGGGGTTTCTGCCCTGGGCGATCACGGAGTATTACGGCCGGCTGCGCTCTGGCTTCTCCTATCTGAAAGCCTTTGAGGAAGTGGGCACTCCGGTGGAGGTGGAGAACGCCAAGGCGAACATTATCTATATGATGGGAGTGATGGGGCACTACGTGGGCGATGGCGCGCAGCCGCTGCACACCACCAAGCATTTCAATGGCTGGGTGGGCGAGAATCCCCTGGGCTACACCACGTGGCCCGGCTTGCACGCCTGGATCGACGGGGGCTTCAACAACAAGACCGGCCTCAAGCTCGCCGACCTCGCCGCGCGCGTGAAAACGGCCGCGCCGATCTCGCTGGCGCCGCGCCCGGACGGTCGCGATCCGATTTTCGCGGCCACGCTCGATTACCTGCTGGTGCAACACGCCCAGGTCGAGCCGCTTTATGCCTTGGATAAGGCGGGGAAGTTGAAAGCCGATACCCCCACGAGCGGAATCGAGGGCCGCGCCTTCATCGACGGACAATTGCTCCAGGGCGGCCAGATGCTGGCCACAATTTGGCTGACCGCCTGGCGCGCCGCGATTCCCGACACCTACCTGCGGGCCCAGCTTTACACGCGGAAGGTCGCGGCTGCACCCGTGCCTGCGGCGACGCCGGCAATTGGGACACCCGCGCCGGCCACGGCACCGGTCCCAGGCACGCCTACTCCGGGTCCAGAAGCGACGATTCCCTCCACGCCTGCGCCCCGCTGAGGTCTTTATTGATCCTCGTCGCACTTCCGGGTGCTGGCGTCGCCGCGTCTTCGTCCGGATGTTTGCAGAAGTGTGAATGGCGCATGCGGTGAGCGAATCTTCTCCGCTTGCTTCCCCGGTGGGCTCTTGCGCGAGATTTCCCCCAGGCGCCAAGCGGCGCGGGGATCCTGCGCCGCAGTCTTTGACAGGCACATGACAGGCACCAGACGGGTCGCGCCCATCCAAATGTGGGGCCGTACCCGAACCTGAGGTGGCAGAACCGCGCGCGGATCGAATAAACGCATCCCTCTTCCGTCGAACTATTTCTACCAGAACTGAACCAA
Organism: Chthoniobacterales bacterium; assembly: GCA_038226705.1. GTDB lineage: Bacteria > Verrucomicrobiota > Verrucomicrobiia > Chthoniobacterales > SZAS-18 > SZAS-18. The sequence goes on from JBBRQH010000049.1 coordinate 4,137, forward strand.
CTCAGATATGAAAAAATCAATGCTATGCACCAGGGTAGCCGCGCTCGCGGCGGCTCTTCTGCCCATCTTTCCGACCGTTCGCGCGGAGACTCCTCCACCGCAGGAAACCGCGCCTCCAGCCGGAACCGCACCAGCAGCATCTGCAACCAGGAACGCCGCTCCGGCGACGGGAGGGGGACAAGTAAACTTCGACTTCTTCTATTCCTCACTCAAGGAGGACGGAAGCTGGCTGGACTCTGCCGACTACGGATATGTCTGGCAACCGAAGGTCGCCGTGGATAAGCCCGACTGGCGCCCGTACACAGACGGTTCCTGGAGCCGGACCGGGCAAGGGTGGACCTGGGTTTCGAATGAAAATTTTGGCTGGGCGACTTACCACTATGGCCGCTGGACCCGGCTGGAAACAACCGGCTGGGCGTGGGTGCCTGGCTACGAATGGGCGCCTGCCTGGGTGGCTTGGCGTTCGAGCCCGAAGTATGCCGAGCGCAATACCGCGCGCAGACCTGTGAGCCGACCCGTGAGCCGCGGCGTGCGCGTGACCGAAACGGATGAATACATTGGCTGGGCTCCGCTTCCCCCCGAGGCGGTGTTTGACTACTCCACGGGGTTTGGACCTGGGGTCGACGCTTACTATGATATCGGTCCCTCTAACTATTCCTTCGTGTCGGTCGCGTATTTTGGAGCGCCTTCGCTCTATGCGGTCGTGCGCCCGGCCTACGATAATTTTGGCTATTTCGGCTCCACCGTGGGAGCGACGAACCTGAGCTATGTCGGCGGGGGTTCGTACATCTACGCGGGTGGCCCGAGCTACGAGCTGCTGAGCCCCGTTTTGATTAACCCGATCCCGATTCTCGCGCTCTCGGCGCGGCCGGCGACCTTCTATTCTGGCGCGGCCCTCACCTCCGCCGCCCTCGCCAATCAGGTGCAGGGAAACCAGCTCTTGGTCAGTGCACCCGCCGTCACGCGGCCGGCCGGCATAGCCCCTGGCACCGTGGGTCTCCCGAAAGTCGCTGGAGTCGCTGCTCCTGCGCGTGCGCGGGCCGTTGCGGCCGAAGGCGTGCAGCGCGGCTGGCAGGGTTCAAAACTCGATCCCGCCCAAGTGGACCAAATCCACGCCCATTCCCGGGCCGCTGCGCTGATCGCGCCCCAACGTGCGATCGCTCCGAGCAGGCCCATTGCCCCGGCGCAAGCCACTATTCCCCTCCAGGCCAGCCGTGGCGCAGCCGGAGCAGCCCTGACCGCCGCCGCGGCGCAGCCTTTTGCAGCCAGGATGCGCACCCCCGATCAGGCACGCTCAGAGACCGCCCGGGCCGTGCAGCAGGCCCGAGTCAACCCCGCAGCACGCGGGACAATCCAGCCCGGGATTCCTCCCCAAGCCAACGCATCTGACCGCGCCCGCGCGGTGGCCCCCACCGGCGGCGAAACCCCGCGAAACGCGCGCGGTACGACCCAACCTGTCATCCCCCCGCAGGCCGGCGCCTCGGCGCCAGGAAACGCTCGTGGAGCAATCCAGCCCGGCATTCCCCCGCAGGCCAATGCCTCGGAGCGCGCCCGTGCGGTCGCGCCGAGTGGCAGTGCGACGCCCCGCGATGGACGTCAATCGGGCAGCACGAAGGCGACTTCGGCGCGCACTCCCCGTGAGGATCGCGCCGCCGCCACCCGCTCCTCGCCGCCAGCACGAGCCTCCGCTCCGCGCCAGGAACGCGTCTCCGCCCCTCGTCAAGAACGAGCCCCTGCTCCGCGTCAGGAACGTGCCGCTGCTCCGCGCCAAGAACGTGCCTCCACTCCGCGTCAGGAACGTGCTGCTGCTCCGCGTCCCGCGCCCCAAGCCCGCGCTAACTCTCCCCGACCGGTCGCAACGGCCAAAGCGGCTGGGAGTGAAAGTCCCCGGTCCGCTCCTTCGAAGGCCAAAGCAGCTCCGGCCCCGAAAGAAAAGGGCGATAAAGGAAAAGAATAAACGGTCGGTCGTGGTCGGAATGCAGACGCGGTTCTAAGATTTCCCGTTGTTGGGATCTCCTAAGCGACCACAAAGCGGACGCCCGGAATCGGGCGTCCGTTTTTTTTGCAATGGCCCGGGTGCGGCGTAGACGCGACTGCGAGCGAATGACGCCAAGATCGTCCCGATGCTGAACAACCCGCAGCAAAGGTTGAGCGTCGGATCGAGTCCAAGCGCATAGGCGAGAAGGTTGGTCACGCTGTCACCGTTCGGATCGGCTGTCGGCAGCGCATTGCCGCCGGTGAGACCGTAGCTGGCGATGTAATTGTTGGCGCGGGTAACGGCGCTCAGGCTAAAGTTCTGCGTGTCACTTGGGAGATTGCCATTGCTCGCGGTGACCGTGAGGCCGCTGAAGGTGCCGGTGCCAGCTGAGGTCGCGGTGCCGGACAGCACTCCGGCAGGAGCCAGGGTGAGTCCGGGAGGCAGTATTCCCGCGGTCAGAGCGAAGGTGGGCGCCGGGGAGCCGTTGGCCGTGAAGGTGTGGGTAAACGGCGTCCCGACAATCACGGGCCCGGTGGGCGCCGCGCTGATGATAGTCGGCGGAGTGCCGCCGCATGGGCCGGTGCCGGAGGTGCAGACACCGAGCGTTGCGGTCAGCTTGGTGCCGGAGGCGATCGACGCAGTGTTCGGAAAGCATTGGGGTCGTGCTCTAATCTTGAGGCGTGGCCTCAAGACCGAGCTCCCATTGCCTCAGGATTTCATGCGCACGAGGAGGCCGGGTTCCCGACGTAGATCAAGGCGATCGCTTGGCGCAGTACACCAGGTGTGCGGCGAAGATTGGTGGTGTTTCCCGGAAGGATGCCAATCCCTTGGCGAGGGTCGAATGTTCTTCGCGCGAGAATGCCGACCTTCGCTGCAGACCAATTGTTCTTCGCGAAAGGACGCCGTACTCCCGGACGAGATTGCGGGATCTTCGCGCCAGAATGCGGGACCTGGGGCGAAGGCCGATTGTTCTCTGCGGAGGACGCCGGACCTTCGACAGGGATCGGATTTTTCTCCTGGGAGAATGTCGACCTTCGGGGCGGACCAACTGATCTCCGGGCCCGAACGCCGAACCATCGACGAAGATCGCCGGGTCTTCGCGAATGGTGGCCGAGTCTCGGGCGTGGATCGATGGTTCTCCGCGCCAGAACGCGGCACCTTGGCTGGGGAGCAAATGTTCTTCCCCGAAGGACTCCAACCTCCGACGAAGACCGATGGTTCTCCGCGGAGGCAGCCTGGTTCCGGTCTCAAAGCGGTGGCTTCGTTCTACGCGAACCCTGCACGTCCGACGATGACCAGTCATTTCTGGCGTAGGAGCACCAAAATGCCGCGCAGACCGAATTTTGGTCAGGCAATGTGGGCGAGTCTTCGCCTCCGGTTCCTGCACCCCCGGCGCCGATCGCGCGATTCCAGTCCCTTACCCCGCGCAAAAACAAAAACAAGAAGGCGGGCGCCTTCATCTGCGAAGACGCCCGCCTGTTCCTACCTCGCGTTCACCTCTTCCGCTCTTTCGCCGCCTACATCGCGCGCGGTGTTGGCTCGCCGCCTGACGGGGCGGCGGGCTGCTCCGGCTTGACCTTGGGCTTCGGCCGGCGTCGGACGCGCGGGCTGAGCGCTGCGAGCTGGTCGCGCAGGTCCTTGCTGCCGTGCCGAGCCGTCACTTGCAGCGCGCTTTTTGCGACGCTGAGCTGGAGGATGAGTTCCCGCTTTACCTCGATTTCGGCGTCTTCGGCCCGACTGAGGATGGCCCGGAGCCGGGTGACCTCGCGTTCCACCGCCAGACGGCGCGCTCGGAGGGTGTCGACTTCGGTGATGTCGATGCCACCGGTCGCGTAGCCTGGGCGCAGGGCGATGATTTGGCCGAGATCCCGCTCGAAGTCGGCATCGCTGAAGCCCTGCAGGCGCAAGCGGCGGCGATCGGAGGCGGCCACGACCGGGAAAACGGTCACGGCGCGTTCGGCGCTGTCGTTGAGGCCCGCGAGTTCAGAAATCGCCTGGTCAATCGGGTTGGGGACGGGGTTGTCCGAGCCGGCATTGCTGCCGGTCGGGGCGAGTGCGACCGCCGAAGCGGAAGCGTTGTGGTTGTGGTCTGCTTTGTTGTTCACTGGATTGTTCTTTCATACCTGCGTTTTCTGCGACCCTCGTCCGACTCATAGGAGCCGCCGGTGAGTGTGTCGTAACGACGTGAACAGGATCGCACGCAGGGGCGGACATTATGCGCCCGGGGGGTCCGGCCATCGGATGGATTCGACGGCCGGAAACCGATGTTATGGCAGGCATATTACTCTGTTGGGAGGAACTCCGGTCAAAGCCCAAAAAAACACAAAAAACGTTTTCCGAGAGCGCTCCCCGCGCGAAAAGGATACCCCCCGGCCATCAAGAAGACTCCCGCCGGGCGACCGACTTCGCCCGAGCTACGGAGCGCGCGCGCCTTCCGCGGATTGGCCCGTCACGTTTCCTACCTTCCGTTTCCCTTTGGGGCCATTCTTGCCAGAATGAAGCGGACCGCGTAGAACTACACGCGGCCGACATGACCGCACTCCCGCTACCCGATGAGTGCGGTGGACATCTGTCTTTCCAACGTGGCAATCCACAATATTTCCAATCCAGGAAATTGATCGATGGGAAGAGGAGAACATTCGAAGCATGTCGATCTGTCTCGCGGGCTCGGCTGTCGGTGTGCGTCAGCCACCGGTCGACCAAACGATCGTCACCAGCCCCGATAGGGACGGTGGAATCGAGCCATCGCACGAAGCGCCGTCACAGATGCCGTTCGCCGTTTTCAATCGCCAGCAACACCCATTACGCTTTCCGCTCGCCTCGCCGGGGCGAATCTTGATTGCTGAATTTCCGATGGCTGACGCAAACCGGCTAATTTCTATTGGCCCTCCGGGCCCGAAACCGCGTCATTTTCTGCCGGAACCGCCCTTATAAGGCGATCTCGCACGCGCCGAAGGCGCAGCGGCGAAAAGCCGGTTGGCGCGAGCCACCGGAAAAGGCGCAATTGAAATCACGTGCCGGAGGCATGGAGGAAGGCGCCACAAACGGTTCCCTCCATGCCTACGGCACTTCGGTTTTGCATGGTTACATCCCGGTGGCTTGCGCCGACCGGCTATTCGACGCTGTCCCTCCGGGACGAAAAAACGGAATCGTCGCCTATTCGCCGCCGCGCTCCGGGACGAAAAACGGGGTCGTCGACCACGCTGCCGATCTAAGAGAGCGCTATTCGTGTCGGGCGACCAATCACGATAAAAGGCTTCGTTGCCGACTGTTACCCCAAACCCCGGCGGATGGCGGCGGGGGCGGGTCGGACTTTCCTTTCAAGCGGTCACGTGCTCCACGACACGATCGCGCGCGACGAGTTCGGATTTCCCGGCGGCATCGAGGGCGTAGATCGCGCGGCCATTCGAGTAGATCACTCCCCCAGTCGGCGGCAGGTCGAAGGCGAGGACATGACGCGCCAGCACGGATTCCTGGCCGCTAGTGTCGCGTCGAATCAACTCCCAATTGGCCGGCACGAGACCCGCGACGTCCGGATCGCCGCTGCGGAGGTCGCGCAGTTTCTTTTCGGCCTCGATGCGCCGGCCGCGCAAAAACAACGGTCCACTCTCCGATCCTTTGCGCTCGGGGCCGCCGGCCATGGTCAGCGGTTTCTGCGTGAACATCATGGAGAAGACGTTCAGAAAGCCGAGTAGCGCGCGCAGCAGGCGATAGGGGAAGAGGACGATATCGAGGAGGAATGTCCCGAGCGTCAGGCGACGTGCGCCAGGTCCCTCGAACGGACGGCGGATGAAAAGCAGGGCTCCATCCTCCGCGATGCGCGGGGCGAGCAAATCGAACTTCTCGGCTTGGAGGAGCGTCGACATCGCGCCGGAATCGAGATCCAGCTCTTCGATACTGGCGGGTCCGAGCCCGGCGGCGAATCCCTCCGGCGTGCGCGCGACACCCGCGGATTGGAAGACCAGCCGGCGACCCTCGCCGGGAACCCAGGTGGGGCATTCGTCGCGCGAATCGCCTTCTGTCACGGTTTGCAGGCCGCTGCCGTCGGCCTGCACGACGGCGACGTTCGAGGTCCCATTTTGGTGCTGAAGACTGAGCGCGAGCTCCGCGCCGCCGGGGTGCAAGGCGAGATCGCTGCCGCGCTTTCCGGTGTCCGTGAAAAGCCGTTGCTCTTCACCGGAGGCGGGGTCGATCCGGAAAAGCCCGCAGAGCGCGCTCGTTTGCAGGAGGTAGAAGAGCTGCTGCGCGCCCAGGGCGGCGCCCGTGAACGTGACAACTTCGGTATCCGAGCCTGCCGACTGGCTGCCCCAAAGGGCACCGGGCATTCCGCCCCCGGCGTTGCCGGCCTTCCAGGCGCGTTTCTGCGAAATCTCCAGGGAGCGATCGATGACTTGCTGGCCGAATCGGCTCTGGATCAGCCGCGGGGCGGCGTCGGGGCCTTTGAAAAACAGGCGGCCTTGCGAGAGATAAGCGAGCGGGGAATGCGGCATGCGGGGAGCGAAGGAAGAGCGACGACGTCGAGGCCTGGCGGCGATCTCATCGATCCACCTTAGTCGGAACTGGGCGCGAACCATGCCCAGTCACAGACAATCCGCAATCGGGCGGCACCCGCCCGGCCAAAGTAGGAAACGAACTCGCGGGCAGGCGCGCCGGCCTGCCCGCGCTCGATTCAGACTTACGATCAGCCCAGGGCTTTAACCGTCTCGACGACCTTATCGGACGTCATGCCGAAGATCTTCATGACGGTGTTGCCAGGAGCGCTGATCCCGAAGCGCTCGATCGTGATGGTGGCACCATCGAGACCAACATACTTCCACCAGGGCTGACCGATGCCCGCTTCAATGGCGACGCGTTTGCGGCAGGACTTGGGCAGGACTTCATCGCGATATTCCTGGGGCTGGCGCTCGAAGCGCTCCATGCAAGGAATGGAAACGACGCGGATCCCGCCGCCGAGCTTCTTGGCGCCGTCGATCGCATGCTGGAGTTCACTGCCGGCGGCCATGATAATGCACTCGAGCTTGCCGGTTTCCTTCACGGCAACATAGCCGCCCTTGAGCGCGCCCTGGCGACGCGTTGCAACCGGGATTTCCGTTTGCAGCGGCAGAGCCTGGCGCGTGAGAGACAACATCGTGGGCCCGTCGGTCCGCGAAAATGCGGCCGCGAAGGCGCCGGCGCATTCCTCGGGATCGCCGGGGCGAATGACGTCGAGATTCGGGATGGCCCGCAAGCCGGCCACCGTCTCCACGGGCTGATGCGTGGGACCGTCCTCGCCCACGCCGATCGAATCGTGGGTGAAGATGTAGGTGACGGGCAGGCCGACGAGTGACGCGATGCGAATGCTCGGGCGAATGTAGTCGGCGAAGACCATGAAGGTCGCGCCGCTCGGACGGAAGATGCCGTCGTAGGCGATGCCGTTCATGATGGCGCCCATGCCGTGCTCGCGAATGCCGAAGCGAATGTTCCGGCCGCCCCGGGTCTCGGGGAAGGTGTCGCCGGCACCGGCGATGTAATTGAGGGTGGAGCCGAAGAGATCCGCGCTGCCTCCCACCACCTTGGGAAGTGCTGCCGCGATGGGCTGCAGGACGTCGGCGCCGGCTTTACGGGTTGCGATCTTCGTATCGGCGGGGAACTCCGGGATTTTGGCGAGGAGTTCGTCGGCCGTCAGGCCCTTCGTGTTTTCGAGTTCGGCCGCGAGCGCCGAGTTGGCCGCCTTCCAGGCCTTATAGGTTTCCTCCCACTTCTCGTGTTCGGCCTGGAGCGCCTTCTTGTGCTCGGCGAAATACGCCTTCACGGCGTCGCTCACGAAGAAATGCTCTTCGGGCAGGCCGAGCGCCTTGCGCGCGGCATCGACAAATTTCGCGCCGCCTTCGCCGTGCGCCTTTTGGGTGCCGGCGACCTCGGGAATGCCTTTGCCGATGATGGTCTTCGCCATGATGAACTGGGGCTTGCCGCTGGTGCTCGCCTTCGCTTTTTCGAAGGTCTCGAGGAAGGCCGCCATGTCGTGCCCGTCGACCTGATGCACTTCGAACCCGTACGCATCGAAGCGCTTGCCCACATCCTCGGCTTGGCTCGCGATCGCCATGGCGTCGAGCGTTACGGCGTTGTTGTCGTAAATGAGGATGAGATTATCGAGCTGATGCCGGCCCGCGAAAGACGACGCCTCGGCCGAAACGCCTTCCTGCAGGCAGCCGTCGCCCGCGAGGCAGACGATGTGGCCGTCGAAAATTGTGTGGGCGGAAGTGTTGTAACGACCCGCCGCCATTTTGCCGCTCAAGGCGAGCCCCACCGCATTGCCCACGCCCTGTCCGAGCGGTCCCGTGGTGCACTCCACCCCGGGCGTCTCGTGGAATTCCGGATGTCCCGGCGTCTTGCTGTGGAGCTGGCGGAAGTTCTTCACCTCCTCGAGCGGCAGGTCGTAGCCGCTGAGGTGCAGCCAGCTGTAGATGAACATCGAACCATGGCCCGCGGAGAGGACGAAGCGATCGCGGTTGAGCCAGCGCGGTGCGGCTGGGTCGTGGCGCAAGGCGTGCCCGAAAAGCACGGCGCCGATATCGGCACAACCGAGGGGGAGCCCGAGATGGCCGGATTGGGAAGCGTGGACGGCGTCCATGGCTAGGCCCCGGGCGGTGGTGGCAGCTTGGCTAAGAATTTCTTTGGGGAGTGTTTTCATGACGTGGGTGTGTTCGGGCGAGAGGGCGGGTTTAGCAGGAGCTGGGCCCGGCAAGCAAGGCGATAAAGCGATTGGAGTGCTTTCGTGGCCGGTCCGGGCTCGAGCCGGCGCTCGCGCCAGCGCGTGACCGGGACGATGCCGCGCAGCGAGTTCGTCAGAAATATTTCATCGGCGCGGTCCAATTCCCGGATCTTCGCCCGCACCCCGCGCGTGCCGATGGCGCGGCGGATCCACGCCCGCGTCACGCCTTCGCGACAACCACAAGCCGGCGCGGGCGTGAAAATGGTGTCCCCCTTCACCCAGAAAATGTTGCTCATCGCACCGCTTGCGATTTCCCCGCGCTCATTGACCAGCAGCGCTTCCGCGCCGCGGGGGGCGGAGACGCGCGCCTGCCAATGGGCGAGGTAGCTGAGGGTCTTGTAACGCGCGTCCCAATTCGCCGAGCCGACGCGCACCTCCGAGGGAACCAGCGCAATTCCCCGCGAGACGGAAATCCGCTCGGGCTGAAAGAAATGCCGGCTCGACTCCGGCGTGATGACCCAGCGCCAGCGCCCATCCTCGGGCGGAAGCGTGGCCGCCGCCGGCCGAAAATCGAAATCGGCCGGGAGCGAAAGCGCGCGGCACGCCTGCGCGAGGGCCTCCGCATGTTCCGGGACGAAAAGCGGCGTGCCCTGGCTGACGCGGAGCGTCTCGAAGGCACCGAGCCAGGGATGAAAGGAAGACTCGAGCGACACGCCGTCCGCATTAGCGGTGGAGCGGCGTGCCCGCAAACCTCCGACCGGGAGCTCCGCGCGCGTCGTCAAAAACTGGCCCTCAATCCCACGACCGCGGCGCGCGCTTGCAGCGGGGCGAGATCCTTGATGAAGCTCACGTGATTGCGCTGCTCCGCGTTGGTCAGGTTGGTTGCCTTGACGAATGCGCTCCACTGCAGCGGGCCGCTCGAGAATTGGTAGTCGAGCGAGACGACGAGATCGTTGTAGCCCGGCGTGGGGAGTTCGAATTCCGAGACGCGGTTTTGGCGGAAAACCCGGCGGTATTCGACCCGGGCGGTGATGCGGCCGTCCGCGTAGACGAGACCGGCGCCGAGGCGGAGGGGCGGAATGCGCGGCAGCGCCTCGCTAGTTGCGCGATTCTCGGCGTGCGTGTAGTCGCCCCGCAAATCGAGGTACAGATCGCGCCGGGCCGGGGCTGCCGCAGGCGGCGCGGCGATTTCCTTGCCGGTCAGTGCGCGCGTCTTGGTTTTCTCATCGCTCGGGCGCGGGCGGAGGACCGGCCCGAGCAGATGAATCTGCGCATCGGCCTCGAACCCGATGAAGCTGGCCGGCACTGCCGTGTAGCGCGCGAGCGGAAGTTCAAACTCATCGTCGCTCGTTCCGCCGGTCTCGAGCAGCGCCACGTAGTTATCGAACCGGTAGTGGAAAAAGTTGGCTGAGCCGGTGATCCAGCCGGTGCGTTTCCGCAGGCTCGCATCGAACGCGAGCGCCTTTTCCGACTTAAGGGTGGAATCGCCCAACACAAAGCGGTCGATGTCGACGTAAGGCCCATCGCCAAATAATTCCAGGCCGCTCGGCGGACGCTGCGTGTAGCTGACGGAGACGCTGGCCGAGTAATCATCGTTGGGCAGGTAGACCAATCCAGCCGAGGCGCTGAAGGTATGGAAGTTCCGCCGATTCGGGGCGGGCGCATCGATGTCGACGCGCTGGTTTTCGTAGCGAAGTCCGAATTCCAGGCGGAACGGTGCGAAAGTGCGCTCCTCGGAGAGAAAGATGCCGTTGTTCAAGGTGCGGGTGGGCGGCTCGAAGGACTGGTCGCCGAGCACGGAGAAATTACTACGCTGCACCTGGTAGCCCAGCATGCCGGTCCAGCCCGCGACGGGCTGATGCCGCAACTCGAGCCGGCCTTCGAAGCCGCGATTCTTGAACACGATGCCCGGACCATCCACATCGTCGGGCCCGCGCTCGCTTTGCTTGAAGCTGCCGGAGCTGAAGGCGAACCGCGCGGACTCCAGGCCGGGCAGAGGGTGCTCGAGCTGACCGCGCAAATCGAAACGTCGCTGATTCAATTTGATCACGACGTGCTTCTCTTCGTTCGGGACGCCGTACTCCGTGTGGTAGGCGCCGGCCCCGAGGCCGATGAATCCACCCCTCCACGTGTACGAGATCCCACCGCCCACCTCCTTCGTTTCGTATTGGGAATTGGGCAGGGTGCCGCGGATTTCCGTTTCGTCGGGATTCAGCGGCTCCGCGGCGCGGAGAGCGGCGCTCCGTTTGAAACCGGGAATGTCGTAGGGATGTCCGTTCCGATAAGCGGCATCGAAGTGGTAGTTGAAACCACCGCTTCCGCCCTGCAGCACGCCGGTAAAGACTTTGCCGTCGCTCCCGGAGCTGAACTGGGTGTCGAAGGTGCCTTCGATCGGCCGCAGCAGCGGGGACTCTGGGATGCGGCCCGTCGTGACGCTGATGAGGCCCCCGATGGCGGTGGCGCCGTAGCGAATCGCCGCCGGCCCGCGCAGGATCTCGATTCGTGCTGCCGTGGTGGATTCGAGGCTGATCCCATGATCGGGGCCCGTGTTGGAAACATCGAAGAGGGCGACGCCGTCCGAAAGTACCCGCACGCGGTTGCCATCGAGCCCGCGAATCACGGGCCGGCTCGTGCCCGGCCCGTAAAAGCTGGAGGAAACGCCCGGCTCGTTTGCGAGGGTGTCGCCCAAAGTGGGCGCCGCGCGCAGGCGGATTTCGTTCGCATCGAGAAGAGTCATCGGGCGCGACGACGTGAAGGCTTCATCCGCGAGGCCCGGGCTTGAGACGATGACTCGTTCCGGTGCATCTGCTCCCAAAGCCAGGGGACTCGCACCCGCGCCGCACCCGAACGCGACGAACGACAAGGAAAAGGCAGTACGGCGGGCGCGAAATGACATCGGCCGCTCTAACTGAGACCCACTAAGTTCGTCCAGTGGCGAACGCGTGGTAAGATTGCGAAAAGGGGACCAAGCGACGGCACGGTATGCGTTTTGGATCGCTTGAGTGAGAGCCGGGAGCAGGTGCTTCGCCAGCGCTGGCTAGGAATTGATCGAGGAGATTTCTAAAGGCGAATTGAGCGCGCGGTTGGCCGCCCGATCAACCTACTCGGCCGCCACGACGATCTCCTGCGCGGGCGACTGCCCGCCCGAGCGGAGGTCGTACATCGGGGAAATACTCGCGCTCGGCCAGCGGAAGGAGCCCGGCGAGCTCACCCGCAGGAGGACGGAGTACGTGGAGCTCCCGGTCGGGAGGAGATCGAAGTAGAGCTGCGTCTTCTGATCGCGGCGCTGGGCGTAGGAAAGATCGACCCAGCGCCCGCTTTCGTCCGGCTTTACGCCGTAAGTATCGGCAAACATCTTCAAGTCCGGAGAGATGTTCTCCACGCCGGCGGGGAGTTCGTCCTCCAGCGCGACGTAGTAAGACTGTTTGGACGTCACGATGCGGTAGGTCACGAGCAGCCGATCGTTGAGATTGTAAGGCTTCGCCGCCGAACCGTCGCGCGTGGCATCCGTCAGATTCTTCACGACGCGTTCGAGGCGAAAGCCGCGGTCGCGCCGATCGTTGGAGGCAAGATCGGAGGGAACGGTGTAGTCCGCGAAGAGCAGGTAGTTGGTTGGCGTATTCGCTGGCACCACACCTTGCAGCGCAAGCGGGGCGGGATTCGGAAGCTCGCGCGCTGGCCAGAGCGCCGAGGCAAAATCGAGCGAATATGTCACCGCTTTGGACGCCTGGAGCTTTGCGTTTGCCGGGGTGCCCTTCACGACTCCCCGGAAAGCAACGAGGGCCCAGAGGTTTTCCTGCGTGGAATGGAGCGGGGCCGCATCGAGCAGCTTGAGCAGCCGCGCGAGCGCGGCGTCGCGCTTTTCCTTGGTCCACTGTGCCGGCCGGATGGCGTCCATCGCCGCGAATCCCATGCAAAAAGCACGGTCGTTCGAACAGAACGTGCGGGGATCGAACGCGCGCTCCTTGGGCGCGAGGTCGCCGAGTTCGCGCAGGAGCTGTTGCTTTTCGTTCGCGTAGAGTTTCGCATGGTGGAGAGCCAGGGCGAGCAGGGCGCGCCCTTCGTCCGTAAGTTTGTCGCGCTCGCGGAAGACCGCGAGGTAGTCCTCCGGCTCCACCGGCGCTCCTTCGTAGTTCGAAAGCACCAGGAGGGCGAAAGCGCGGAGGAAAGGCGATTCGCGGCGATCCTGCACGAGCTTCACCACGGGTTTGGACAGGCTGTCCGCAAGACCGTCCGGGATGCTGCACTTCAACGACTCGGCCTGCTGGGTTACCCAGAGTGCCCCGATGGTGACGAACGGATTTGCCGTCCCGCGTTCGTCATTCACCCGCGGCCAGTAGGGCAGCCCGCCGAAGGTCAGGTTCTTTTCGTAGAGCCGGAGAATCGATTCCACCGCTTCCTTCGAAGGCTCGCGTTGGGCGAGGCCGGGCGGCAGCGTGCGGAGCAGATCGCCCATCAAGGTGTGGACGAGCGCCTTCGAGGTCTGCTGCTCGAGGCACCCATGGGGATAATCGAGCAGCGCCTGGAGCGCGAGCAGCCGGGGCAGGTGCGGCGAGGTGGAGACGACCGCACTCACGGTGCCGCGCGTGCCGGGCTTGCGCCAATCGGCGGGCATTTTCTCCGCCACGGCGAACGCGCCCCCGCCGGCGGGGAGCGCGCCGGAGGCGGACTCACGCCGGGGAAGAACCGGAGGGTGGACGACCAGATCGATCTGTACGTCGTCGGTCTGGCCCGCATTTCCGTCCGTCGCGGCGCTGAATCCAATCCGCGCGCTCGTGGCGCCGGTCTTCACCTTGGCGCGGAAACGAAAGGCAGCGGGCGCCGCTTTCGTGACGTCTGCGGTCAATTGCGCCGGGCCGATGAGTTCGAGGTTGGCATCCGGCCGCACTTGGACCGTGACTTTTCCCGGAACGCTCGCCGGGCTGCCCAGGCGCGCGACGGCGCGCAATTCCACTTCGTCATTCTCGCGCAGGAAACGCGGCAGGGCGGGCTCGACGATGAGCGGCTTGGCGATTTCGACGGTCGCTTCTCCGAGGCCGAATTGATGCGCCTTCGTCTGCGCCACCGCCACGAGACGGAAACGCGTGAGATTGTCTGGAGCGGGAAACTGGAAAGTCGCTCGTCCGCTGCTGTCGGTCCGCACTCCGGTCTTCCAATAGGCCAGCGCCTTGAAATCCTTGCGGACGAATTTCGCGTCATCCATGCCGCCGCCGCCGATGACGAAGCCCTTCTGGAACAAGCTGCGCGGGTTGATGCCGCTGACGAACTCGTTCAGCGCGAGATAAGTCGCGACGCCATGCGTGCGCGGCGGCCGCATGAGGGCCCCGACATCGGGGGCCTTCCACTCGCCGAGTTCGAGCACGGCATCGTCGACGGCGAAGATCGTGAGATCGGCATCCGCGACCGGGTGCCCCTCGCTCTCCACTTGCACCGTGCCGGAGATCAACTCGGCGGGCTTGACGATGGGCTGGTCGAACTTGGGCGTGATCTTGAGCTCCCACTCCGGGCGCCGCACGGTCAGGCTGACAGCGCCAAAGCGTTCGGCGGGCAGATCCTTTTCGCCACCCGGCTTGACGAGATAAACTCCCACGAAGGCATTGGGCGCGTACTCCTTTTTCAGCGGGAGATCGAAGGTCGCGTTATTGCCGTTGGTGGGGACGTTGAAAGAATCGAGCACGGCGCCCTCGGCTTCGACCGTCACCCACGCCTGACCGGTGATGGGAGCGCGAATGAGCAGCGGAATCTTGCCGCCCGCGTCCTGCACTCCCTCCCGCCCGAGCTTGGTCTCGAACGCGAAGGCGGGCCGTTGGTCGCGCACCTCGAGCGAGCTGTCATCCCGCACCGGAACTTCGTCCTCCCCGTCGCCCCCGAAAATTTCGGACGCGCTGACCTGCCGCAGGCCTGGGGCGTTCACCACCGCGACATAGCGTCCCGTCTTTGCCAACGGAACCTCGAGACTGCCGGGCAGGGTGACGGACGCCTTTTTCAGCAGGACATACTGTGGAGTGTTCCGATACCGGTAGACGAACGGCGCGATCTTTTCCTTGGCGACCTTGGTGCCGATCTGGAAAACTTGGACTTCCGCATTTGCCGGCACGGAGTTGTGCTTGCCGTCCTTGTCGAGCGCATCGGCCTCGATCTTCACCGTGCGTTTTTGACCGCGCAGTCCCTCGGGCTCCGAGACCTTCGCCGCGAGGACGGCAGGCTTGAGCATGACGACCGGCGATTTGATGAAATTGGGCTGGATCGTCTGGCCGTCGACCGAGGTCACCCAGACTGTCCAATTGACCTCGTAGCGCGTCCCGATGAGCACCGCAGGCGCTTCGCTCGAAAGCGTGACGCGACCTTCGCCATCGAGGCGCGCCTCACCGTCGACCAGCGGTGCCTCCTCGAGACGCACAGGATTTTCGGAGTGCTCATCCGTCACGGAAAAGCCGTTCTCTCCACCGGGCTCGCTGCGGCTCCACGCCGCGCGCCAACGCAGCTTCGCGCCCGCGTTGGGCTGGCCGGAGAAATAACGGGAGGAAACGCGCAGCACCGATCTCGTGCCCGGCACCGGCACCTCGTCCGCCTCCGCCGTGACTTCGAAAACGGGCGCCTTGTACTCCTGGATGCGCAGTGGCACCGGATTGTTCGAATCGCGTCCGCCGATGCGAACTGCGAGCGCGTACGAGCCGAGTTTTACGTCCGTTGGGATCGTCCATTCGGTTTCCCAGCCGCCTTCGGCCGAGACCGACGCCGTGCCGTTGGCGATCGATTCGCTGGAGTACTCCTTGTTGAGCCGCCACTCCACTTTTTCCCCGCTGGGAATCTCGCGGATGACCCCGAAGCGATCGGCGAGGCGGGCGAGGCCTTTTACTTTCACCGTGTGTCCCGGGCGATAGAGATTGCGGTCCGTCACCACGACACTGCGAAGCTGGAGTTCGTTCTTGCGGGGTGCGGAGTAGTCGGAATTGAACGCAGTCGTATCGAAGGGTTGAACGGCAAAACCCTCGGAAGTTTCGGCGAGGAAAAGCCGCCCCTTTTCCTTTGGATCGAATTTAGCCAGCGCCGCCGCGGGAAAGGTCACGATGCCCCCCGAATCGGTGGTACCGCTGGCGAGGAGGAAGTGGTTGCGGTTCACGAGCCGCACGGACGCATTCGGAATCGGCAGTCCATCCTGCATGCGTGCGGCACGGAGCGTGATCGCGTCGGCACTGCGCTTTTGCGTGAGAATTGCATCGCTGAAACACACGATGCTGCGATGGCCGACGCTGCGCTTGCCGTCGCCGTCGCGCAGCGGCCCGGTTACTTCCAGGAGATAAAAGCCACCGAGGGCTTTTCCGCCGGCAGGAGGGGCCCACTGGATGGTGCGGAGCATCTCCTCCTGGGCCCCGCCGCTGCCGGGAAAGTCGCCGCGGGCAATCTCATGCAGGCCGAAAGCTTGGGTAAAGATCTCCGTCTCCTTCCCGAGCGGAAAGTCGCGCGCGTCGAGCAAGGCCTCCTTGGTCACGGGATCGAGGCGCGGCTCCGTGAACTCGCGCACGCGCTTTTCCACCTCGGCCAGCTTCTCCACCGGCAGCTCGGCCAAGCGCCAGGTGAGCGCCCCGGTGTTCACCTGCACGAAGGAGAAATTCAGGCCACTGCGCGCCCTTTCGTGGACCAGCGGACCCGGGAAAAAGATCGCGCCGGGCTTGGGCTGGAAGGTGGCGCCCCACCGCGATTCTGCCGCGAGGGTGTAGCCGCTGATATCGCGCAGGCCGGGCAGGAGGGTGACGTGGTAACGCTGTTTCACGTCAAACTCGCCTTCGATGATGAGGGCATCCTTCGTATTGCGCACCCGCATCTTCGGGACGGCCGGCTCGACGCGGACGAGTTCCGGCTGGATGGAATCGGGCACAAGTTCCTCGCTGAATTGTACGCGGATGACGGGCGTCTCGCGCGGCGAATTGAAAGCCCCGAGCCATTCGATGCTCAACGGACGCGTTGTACCCAGCGGAAAGCGCTGCAAGGCCGCGAGCGGCTTGCCGCCGGGCAGCGCGCGCACCCCATCGAGGATGAGATCGTAGGTGCGCCCGGCCGGCAGCGGCTCGCGCGGGACGACCCGCAGCACGGTCGTCTCCGGGTAGAGCGGATTGTTGCGGTCATTGGCGTCGAGCAGAATCTCCGCGCCCAGCCGGGCGAAACTGTCGCGATCCTGGAAATAGATATGCTCGGCCGCGTCGGAGATCTCGACCGCGTAGGAAAATTCCAGGACGACCTGTGGCTTGCCGCGCAGATGCGTGCGCGGTTCGAACTCGGTCGTCGCCTTGAAGGGTTTTGTCTCGAAACGCGCGGAGAAGCCTGGCGGAACCGGGTTGCCTCGCAAATCGCGCAGCCCGGAGTCCAGGCGCGCAGTGTAGTTGGTGGACGGCAGGATCGGCCCCGTGATCGTGAAACTCCCCTCGGTCTGGCTTTTCCAAAGCCATTCGCCTGCCAGGGGAGGGTCGAACTGCAGCGGAGATTTCAGCCCGCCCGCATCGATCCGGTCCGCCTCCACCATCGCCGTGGGAAACGAGGCGGAGAGCGCATCGCGCAGATTCAAGTCCCCGGAGTTGGGATCGAGCGTGATCGCGGAGGTGACGTCGTCCTGGGCACGCGCGCAGGTGGCGCAAAGGAAAAGAGCGAGGATCAGGGCGAGTGAGCGCATGGGTGGGACGAACATGGTGGGAGATTAACGAAGACAGACCGTCTGGAGAAAGCGCGGAACGGCTTCCGCCGCCGAACCCACAATCACTTCATCGAAGGCACCGCCACTGGGGGAGACATTGATCTCGACGGTGCAGGCCCCGGCGGCCCGCGCCTCGGCGACAAAGCCAGCCGCCGGATACACCTGGCCGGAGGTGCCGATGGCGACGAAAAGCTCACAGCGTTCCAGGGCGGCGGAAATGCGGTCCAGCTCGAAGGGCATTTCCCCGAACCAGACAATGTGGGGCCGCATGCCACCCGGCGCACCGCATTGGGCGCAGACCGTGTCCAGCGAGAGGTCGGCACGCCATTCTCGCGCGGACTCGCAATGCGCGCAGCGCACCTTCAGCAGTTCGCCGTGCATGTGCACCAGCGTGCGGGAGCCGGCACGATCGTGCAGGTCGTCGACGTTTTGGGTGACGAGCAAGAAGCCCGCCCCGGCGCGCGCTTCAAATTCCGCCAGGGCCCGATGGGCGGCATTGGGCTGGATCGCCGGTTCCTGAAGCTTGCGTCGCCGGAAATTGTAGAATTCGTGCACGAGGGCGGGGTTTGCGGCGAATCCCTCGGGAGAGGCCACTTCCTCGACGCGGTGGCTCTGCCAGAATCCGCCAAGATCGCGAAAGGTGGGAATGCCGGATTCCTGGGAAACGCCGGCGCCTGTCAGTACAACGAGGCGGGAGACCTCCGGGGTTCGCGCAGTCGAACCCGAACGGTGCGGAAGTGCCATGGCGAAGCGGGCGAGGGGTCTGCACCGGTGGGTCTCTCCTCAGCTGCGCTTCCCCAGTGGGGGCGTGGGCGCACTGAGCCGCTCCCATGCCTGCCGATCGGCCTCGGCCTCGGCCTCGCGCCCCAGGGTGCGCAGGCACGCTTCGCGGCCCTTGAGGGAATCGACGTCGCGCGCGTTGAGCGCGATGGCTTGGCCAAACGAAGTGACCGCGGCAGCGTACTCGGTACGCCGGCGCTGGAGTTGCGCGACGAAATTCCAAGCCTCGTTGTCGCGTGGAGAATTTTCGGCCGCGAGGCGCGCGAGTCGGAGCGCCTCCGCCCGCCGACCAAGCTGGCTGGAAGCCTGTCCGGCGATCAGGGCGCCGGGGCCGGATTTCGCCTCAAGGACCAGCGCGGTATTCGCATCTTCCAAGGCGAGCAAGGGCTGCCCAGCCGCCAGGAGATTCGCCGCCCGGCGCGCCAGGGCCGGTGCCTCGCGTTTCGCGCGCAGAACCGTATCGGTCGTGCGCAAGACGGGGAACAGCTTGTTGTAGAAGCGAACCTCGTCGGGCAGCGCGGCGACGCGCAGGGCATTCGCCTCGTCGAAGCGCTTGAATTTGCGGAGCAGATGCGCCCGCAGAACCTGCGCCGAACGGGCGGAAGGGTCCGTCTTCGCGACGCTCTCAATGGTCGCGAGCGCGAGGGCATTCGCGTCCCAACTCGCCAGCATCACGGCGTAATCTGCGCGCGCGTCCAGACCCGCCTCCTTCGCGCTCCCCGCGACGGCCACGGCCGTGATGGCCGGAAGCTTGCGCTGGAGATCTTCGAACCGGGGCAGGTTGGATTTCACCAGCGGGACGCTCGCGTCGAGCTTTCCCGCCGCCAGCATCTCCTTCGCCGCGGCGTCGAAGGCGCCGGTCTGGAGCAGCGCGAGTGCAAGCTTCGCGCGCGGCTCGGCGGAATCTTTCCCCGTCAGGATTATGGTGACTTTGCGCAGGGCATCGACCGCGATATCCCAACGCTGAAAGCTCTCGCCGAGACCGGCCATCTTTTTGTGGAACAGGGCGGAGGTCGAAAGGGAGCGATTGGCCGCGAGGGCGCGTTTCCAGGCGGCGAGCGCATCATCCGGTTTGTTTCGCGCCGCGGCGATATCGCCGCGCAATTCCTCGAGCGTGGCGAGGGCGGGGGGCGGAGTGGCCTTGGCGGCGGACTCCAGCGCCTGCGCGGCGCGATCCGGATCGTTTTCGGCGAGATAGGCACCCACGAGCGCGCTGAGAGCGCGGGCATCATTGGGTGCGGCCAAGACGAGACGCCGGAGGATTTCGAGCGCGGAGCGCGGATCCTCGAGCTTCGTCGCCGTTTCGAGCTGGAGACGGAGCGAGGCAGCGTCCTCGGCGAAGAGCGGGGAAACGCCGAAAATGAGGGCAACGAGGGAAACGGCCAGGCTGCGTGAGTGCATGGGGAATTCTACCGCGACGCTTGGGTGGCGCTCAAGGCGCGAGACGGGGGGAAATTTGGGCCGATGGGTCGGCAAAAACCAACGAAGACAATGTCTCCAGGGGTCACGGCGTCGCCTGTAGCTTGAGGCGCGTGCGATTGCCCTTTTCGTCCTGGCCGTCTCCTTCGACAACCGGTGGCAGCGGATTGAGCTCGATCTGCGACCGAATGCCTTCGCGCTCCATCTCCATCAGCAGATTCAACTGGGCGGGCGGCGGGGCAAGCGGATTGTCCACGGAGACCACGTCGAGCGTGACGATGCTCTCCCCGCGTTGCACCTTGAGTGCGACCTTTTCCCCCGCCGTGAGGAAGAAGGAGATGTCGATCATGTCGGAAGGGCGCTTCAACGCGATGCCCGCCACCTCGAGGACGATATCCCCTTCCTTGAGCCCGGCTTGTGTGGCCGGTGCGCCATCGATCAGGCGTTTGACCACCGCGGGAGTGCCTTCCTTGTCGAAGGAGCGCCCGGGTGCAAAGACCTCGACTCCGACCCAGCCGGGGCGGGCGACGCCGAAGCGCTCGTAGTCACGAAACACTTTCCGCGCCGCGTGGATGGGCAGCGCGTAGCAGGTGCCCTTGCCGTCGTCCATCCGGGCCACGAGCATGCCCACGACTTCCCCGCGCAGGTTCAACAAGGGGGAGCCCTGTTCGCCGCGATTGACCGGGAGATTCGCGCGCAGATGCGTGGTGGAAAGATACTGCCCACCAAACTTCTGGTCGAAGCCGGCGAGGAAACCGACATTGGGTGTCGCGGAATGATTCAGCGGATAGCCGATCGAAAAAATCGCGGAAGCGAGCGTCAGCTCCGCCACCTTGCCCATGGGCAGGAAGGGGGTTTTGAAATCCTTGGTCGTGGCGATCTTCAGGACCGCCAGGCCGCTCCGCTCATCCGCCAGCACGCGCACCGCCGGATACTTCTTTTCGCCGATCTCCACGACGACATTCCAGGATTCTCCCGCCACGGAGTAGGCGGTGAAAACAGTGCCATTCGGATTGACGAAGAAGCCGGTTCCGGCCAACTCGCCATGAAAATCGTCCGCCGTGACGCGGACGACGGCGCCCTTCGATTGCTCGAAGAGCGCCTTCACCCGCGCGCCGATCGCCTCGTAAGGCGGCTCGGCGGGTTTTTCCGACTCTTCTTCGGCCTGGATCGGGCCGGCAAGAGCGAGGCAAAGTGCGGCGAATGGCGCAGCCCGCAACGTGAGGCGGAGCGCCTTAGAAACTGGCGGGCGCTTCATAACTGACTGGACGCGAATCCAGCACGTAGCGCGTGTGTGCGGAAGGGGAGTTCGTCCGGGCGCCGCGATCACGCCCGCTGAAGTCCGTGTTGGCGAGATAGACGACTTGGGATCCGGGGAGCGCACGCGCAACCTGCGGGGTGCGTCCGATCGGCAGGCTGACCGGGGAAGAAGCAAAGGAGGCGGCGGGAGTTACCACGGCAGGGGCCGCGACGGCAAGATCGGCGGGCCGGTTCGCGGGCGCGGTAAGAATCTGGTTGGACGCGAGGACCGCGGCAAAGAGCGCGACCGCACACGCACTGGCAAAGGCGAGTTGACCTTGTGGCAGCGGAGCAAGGGAAGCCGCAAGCCGATCCCAGACGATGCGCCAGAGTGGAAGCTTGATCAGCTCACGACGCTGACGATTTTGGAAATCGCGGAGGAAACCCTCGAAATAAGCGGGCGGCGGCGTCTCGTGGCGCTTGAGGCGGAGCAGCTTTTGCAGGTCACTGAAATTGTCGTCCATAGGTAAAAAAAGGCTGCGCCTGGGTGCGGAGGGGAGGATCGGTGGTGCGGGAGTTAACCTTACTGGCGGAATTCTTCGAGATAATTCTGCAACTGCCGGTGCGCGTAGAACAAACGCGAGCGCACCGTGCCTTCGGACAGACTGAGGATTTTCGCGATCTCGGCATGCGGCATGCCTTGGATGTCGAACATCGTGACGACCGCCCGATGATCATGTGACAGCTTCTGCATGGCCTCGTTCAAGCGGTGCTGCAGTTCGGCGAGATTCGTCTCGCGCACCGGATCGCCCTGAACCGTCGAAGTGACTTCGAGAAACTCCTGGTCGTTCTGAATTCCTGAGTCGACATCATCCAGGCTGAGGTGGAAACGGCGGCCGCGTTTCTTGACGAAATTGATCGTCATGTTCAGCCCGATCTGGTGCAGCCAGGTGTAGAAGCTCGAGCGGCCTTTGAATCCGCCGATGGAGCGATACGCCTTCGAAAACACGTCCTGCATCAGGTCGTTCGTGTCCTCGTGGTTCGAGGTCATGTGGTAAATCAGCCCGTAGAGGCGCGGGCTGTATTTCACCACCAACTGGTCAAACGCGGTCGCGTCCCCAGCCTGGGCGCGTGCGACCAGGTCATCGTCTGTCGGTTCCACCGAAGCGGCGACGTCGGCGGCGGGAGTCTCCATGGAGTCGTTCGCCGTCTTCGTAGCCGCTGTGGGCGCGGCTGGCGAAGGCTTTTTCGCGAACAAGCTCGGTACCTTTTGCGCACCGCGCGAACGCAGCGGCCAAGGCAGGGATGCAGACATCGTCATCGTTGGTGAAGGGACATAGACAATCGCCATCCCGTGGACGTTCAAACTTTCTCGTGCGGGCGTGCAGGACCGCAATTGGCCGGACTTTCGGGAACTCAAACCTCCAACTTCTTGTCGAACTTCGAAATCAGCCGATTGCCCTTTTCCGTCACGGCGACCACGTCCTCGATCCGCACGCCGCCCAATCCCGGATAGTATAGGCCCGGTTCCACCGTGGTGACCTGCCCGACGACGAACTTGCACGCCTGGTAGCGCGGCGATTCGTGAATCTCGAGGCCGAGGCCGTGCCCGGTCCCATGGAAGAATCCGGTCCAGCGGCCCTCACCGTTCTTCTCCGTGGCGTAGCCGCGATCGCTGAAAAACTTTTTGATCGTCTCGTGCGCCGCTTCTCCATCGCCCCCGGGCACCACCGCATCGATGCCGATTTTCTGCGCCTTCACGACGGTGTCGTACAGCTTCTGCTGCGCCTCGCTCGCCTTTCCGCGCACGAAGGTACGAGTCATGTCGCCATAATAGCCGGTCTTCGCGTCCCGCGGGAAGATGTCGAGGATGATCAATTCATCGGCCCGGAGTGGCCCGTGACCGCGCTCGTGCGGATCGCAGGCTTGATTGCCGCCTGCGACGATGGTGTTCGTGGGCTGGCCGCCCGCGTGCAGGATGGCGGAGTCGATCTCGGCCCGGAGACGCTCGGAACTGAGGATGGAACCGCCCCACATGAGCTTGTTCGCCTTGCCGATGTCCGAGTTCGTCAGCACTTCGACCCCGCGTTCCATCCCAATTTCCGTGATCTGCAGTGCCCGCCGCATATTCTTCATTTCGTCCTCGTTCTTCCGCACGCGCTCCGGGCAGAAGGCGCCTTCCACGACCTCGACCTTGAGGTCCGCCTTCTCAAGCAGGCGCGCCAGCACGAGTGGAAACGTGCCCGGCACCAGCACGCGCTTGACGTTGCGCGAGAGAAGAAACTGCACCGCCGTGGGATGCAGCATCGGTTTCTTCGTGAGCTTTTTCTCGTGTTCCTTCTGAAATTCCGAAAGCGAGAGGATCTCGTGCACTTCCGCCTGCCGCTTGCCGCGGTCGATTTCGAGGTCGCTGAGCAGAAGCGTCTTCTTCCCGCCTTGCTCGAGGTAAATGACCGGGTCGCCCACCATGAACCGCGTGGAATAAAGCAGGTCGGCGTTGCGCTCGGAGTCATCGACGATGAGCCGGGGGTGGGAGGAAGCGGGTTTCATGGGGGGCGGGGCGGCGAAACGCGAGCTTAAGCGGGAATGCCGCCGGAATTCAACGTCGGCGAACGAGTGATACCGCAACGTGGTCCGTTTGGGGGAGGATGAATTTACGAATTTCCACTTCGACCTCGGCGCAGCGGAACTCGCGCAGCACGAGCGCTGCGATGTCGGAGGCGAGCGTCTCGAGCAGCCGGCGCGCTCGGGCGGCGGCGAGGGCCTCGACCTGACGGCACACTTCCGCGTAGTCGATGGTCAGCGAGACATCGTCGCTCATGGCCTCGAACGCGTGCAACGGCTCGAGGACCAGCGAGACCAGCAACTGCTGCGGTGCGGCGCGCTCGGCCTCCGGCACGCCGATGTGCGTTTCGACGCTCAGGTTCCGAATGTGAATGCGATCGGTGGTGCTCATTCTTCCCCGTCGAAATAGTCCGTCCGGGCCGTGCGGACGATCCCACCCCGCTGGCCGAAATCGAGCGCCCACTTGTCGCTGTCCGGGTAATAGCAGTTGTCGCTGCCCTCGCAGTTGTTCGCGACGACATAATAAACGAGCGGCTCTGTGCCTTCGTTCCAGATTTGATGCGCTTCGCCCGGAGCGAAGAGAACATGATCGCCGGTTCCCACGGGCTCCACTCCGCAGGGGTGACGCACGCGCCCCTCTCCGTGCACGAAAATGGAGTGTTCCCATTCCGCGGAGTGAGAGTGGTAGGGGCAGAAGGCCGAGCCCGGCGGCAGCGTGACATGCTCCACCTCGAACGGATGCCGCGGTCCATTCTCCGCGCCGGCACCAAAGGCGCCGGAAATGTTGCGCCGTTCCATTCGGAAGCGGCCTTTGGGCGAGGCGACGTCCTTGAGCCGGGTATTCGTAACGGAGATCTTTCGCATGGTCCGGAGTATGACGCCGCCCACTCCCGCACGCTACGGTGAGGTTATTCGCCGGACGCGCAGGCTGAAGCGAATGCTCACTTCACCCAACCCCGCTCGATCGCCCATTCCAGCAGCACGCGCGAAGGCGTATTCAGGTCCAGGTCCAGCGCGTCGGCGGGCGCGAGCCAGCGAAAGTCGTGGGCTTCCTCATTGAGCACGACGCGCGTGTCGGCCCCAGTCCACGCGACATAGTTCAGCAGCAGGAAATGCGCGGGCGCCATGAACTCGGGCGAGTCGATGCAATCCTGCACCAGCGCGAACTCGACCCGCTCCGGCATAAGGCTGGTTTCTTCCTGCACCTCGCGACGGATGGCTTCCGCGGCCGCTTCGCCTCTTTGGATCTTGCCTCCGGGGATTCCCCAGAGGTTGCTCCATTTATGGGTTCGCAACATCAGGACGTCACCGGCGAGATTTACGATCAGGGCGCCGACGGTTGAAACTGGCAGCGGATGCAGGAGCGCGGCCCTCGGCATCAGCACGTCGGTGAGGGCGCCAAGCCCCGGTGCGACGAGATCCGGCGCCGCCGCGAGAAGTTTTTCAGCCGGGTCAAAACCACTGAGAACCGCCACGGCTCGCACCCCGCCCGCCCGCGCCGCTTCCAGATCGTGTGCCATGTCGCCAATGAAGACAGTCTCCTCCGCCCGCAGATTGCGGCGCTCCAGGAGTTCGCGAATGACGGCGCGTTTGTCGCGTACCCCGATGCACGCTTCCTCGAAGGCGGGGTGCACCCCGAGACGCTCCGCCTGCGCCGCAAAATGATCGGGGTGAATCGTGCTCAGCAGAAAGAGCCGCCGCCCGGTCTCCTTCGCGCGCTCGAGGAATTCCTTCGCGCCGGGCAGCAGCGCGATCGCGGCCTGCCGCGGACCAAAATCTGCATGGAACATGGCGTCGATTTCCGCCATCGGGCGCAAGGGCAGGAATTCCGCGTAGAAATCCTGGTAAGGGAGGCGAAAGGCCCGCCGGAAATCCTCGCGCGCGAAAATCGGGTGACCGCACTGCGCGAAGACCGCGTTGGACGAGGCGAAGACGGCTTCGAAGTCGTCCACCAAGGTGCCGGACCAATCGAGAATGACGTTCCGGGTCATGGAGAGCGCGTGCTAGCCGACCCGAAACTCCAGCTTTCGAACCACGCGCCCGCCGAAGCGCGCCTTCAATTTCTCGAGGATCACACCGCGCCATTGCCGCTCGAGTTCGAAACGCAGCGAAGGTTGGAGCACACGGATCGTCAGCGTTCCACCGGTCAGGCGGGCCGGCGCGCTGTGCAGGGCGATGAAGTCGCCGACGATCTCGCGCCAGGCGGCCGCGACCTGGCCTTCATCCACCAAGTCGCCCAGGCCAAGCCCACGCATGGCGCTGCCGACGAGATCGGAGACCGGACGGGCCGCCCGGATGGGCCGCGGCTCCCGATAGCCCCTGAATTCGGCCAAGGCCTGCTTGCGGATCGCAGGTGTCATGGGCTGCGTCCGGGAAACTCGCTTGGATCGCCGGAGAGAAACTTAGCCGTTGCCGTCCGAACCGATCGCTTCCACCGGGCAGCCTTCCATCGCTTCCTTGCAGAGCGCGTCTTCCTCGGGGGAGGTCGGCTGCTTGTGGACAAAGGAATGCCCGCCGTCGTCGTTGCGGGTAAAATTCGCCGGGGCCGTTTCACGGCAGAGATCGCAATCGATGCACTGATCGTCGACGTAATACTTGCCCGTGACGTTTTCGGAGTAGCTGTTTGCCAGGTCTGCCATTGGTCGAAAGTGAGGGCGGAGAAACTACGGAAAACCGACTTGGGTGCAACGGGTATTTGGGCTTCGGCCGGTTGGTGACGCGGCCGGAAAACTGGCAAGATCCGGCCTGAATCCGCCAAAAAGGGGCTCCAGTTGCCCAACGCCCCTTCTCGTTTGTTCTGCGGGAAACGGAATCCTATTCTTCGCCGCTCTGGAGCTTGGCGAGGATGTTGAAGTCTTCGAGTGTCGTCGTGTCGCCGGTGACCGTCTGCCCGCCGGCGATCTGCTTGAGCAGGCGGCGCATGATTTTGCCGGACCGCGTTTTCGGGAGCGAATCGGTGAAACGAATTTGATCGGGCTTGGCGATCGCGCCGATCGCTTCGCCCACGTGCTTGCGCAAGTCTTCCTTGAGCTTGGCGCTCGCGGCCACGCCGGTCTTGAGCGTGACAAAGGCGGCCACGCCCTGGCCTTTGATTTCATCCGGACAACCCACGACGGCGGCTTCCGCCACCGCCTCGTGCGAAACCAGCGCGCTTTCGATCTCGGCGGTGCCGAGGCGATGACCGGCGACGTTCAAGACGTCGTCGATCCGCCCGACGATCCAGAAATAGCCGTCTTCGTCGCGCCGGGCGCCGTCGCCGGTGAAATAGAAGCCCTGCTTCTGAAACTCGGACCAGTACTGCTGCTTGTAGCGATCGCGGTCGCCCCAGATGCCGCGGAGCATGGAAGGCCAGGGCTGGCGCACGACCAGTTTTCCGCCCTCATTCGGGCCCACTTCCTTTCCCTCGTCGTCCACGATCGCAGCGTCGATCCCGAAGAACGGAAGCGTCGCCGTGCCGGGTTTGACCGGCGTGGCGCCTGGCAGCGGCGTGATCATGATCGCGCCCGTCTCCGTCTGCCACCAGGTGTCGACGATTGGGCAGCGGCTGCCGCCGATGACCTTATAGTACCACATCCAGGTTTCCGGATTGATCGGTTCGCCCACGGTGCCGAGCAGGCGCAGGGACGAAAGATCGTGCTTTTTTGGCCACTCATCGCCCCATTTGATGAAGGCACGGATGGCGGTGGGCGCGGTGTACAGAATCGTGACGCCATGCTGGGCGATGATGCGCCAAAAACGATCGGGCTCCGGCCAGTTCGGCGCGCCCTCATACATCACAATCGTGGCGCCGTTCGCGAGCGGACCGTAGACCATGTAGCTGTGTCCCGTGATCCAGCCGACATCGGCGGTGCACCAATACACATCCTCGGGCTGCAGATCGAAGACGTACTTCGTGGTGACCGCGGTGCCGAGAAGATAGCCGGCCGTGGTGTGGAGGATGCCCTTCGGCTTCCCGGTCGAGCCGCTGGTGTAAAGAATGAAGAGCGGGTCCTCCGCATCCATTTCCACAGCAGTACAATCCGTCTGCACGTACTCCATCTCGCGGTGCCACCAGACGTCGCGGCCTTCCTCGATGTGAATCTCGTTATGCGCGCGGCGGTGGACGATGACTTTGTGCACACTGGTCGAGCCGTCCTTGAGCGCGGCATCGACATTTTGCTTCAGCGGCACGATCGCACCGCGCCGGTAGCCGCCGTCACAGGTGACGATGACCGTGGCGCCGGAATCGAGGGCACGATCCTTGATGCTTTCGGCGCTGAAGCCACCGAAAATGACCGAGTGGATCGCGCCGATGCGCGCACAGGCCAGCATGGCGATGGCTGCCTCCGGCACGAGCGGCATGTAAATCAGGACGCGGTCGCCCTTTTTGACGTCATTGCGCTTTAAGACGTTCGCAAATTTGCAGACCTCCCGCAGGAGCTGGCCGTAGGTGATGGTCCGCACCTCGCCGGGCTCACCTTCCCAGATGAAGGCGGCCTTGTTTTTGTCCGCGCCTTCGCAGTGCCGGTCGAGACAATTCTCGGCCACATTCAGCTTTCCGCCCACGAACCACTTGGCGAAGGGCGCCTTCCACTCGCGCACGGTCTTGTACTTTTTGCGCCAGGTCAGCGCCTTCGCCTGGCCGGCCCAGAACTTTTCCGGCTGCTTGATCGATTTCTTCCAAGTGTCGCGGTATTCCTCGAGCGAGCCAATGTGCGCCTTCCGGGCAAAGGCCTTGGCGGGCTTGAAGACGCGGGTTTCGACCTGGTGCGACTCGATGTTATGCGAGACCTCGGCGGGCGGAGCCACTTTCTTCGCGGGGGCTTTTTCGGGTTTCTGTTTGTTTTTGGCGGCCATGACCAGGGAGATGAGGTAAGGGGCGGGGAGGCGGGAGCGCACAACCGGCAGCGCGCGTCGACGGCGATTCGCGCTGCCCCCGGCGCCGTCGTGATAGGCGTTTGGCGTCGACGCGACAAGGGGATTTTGTAGCGGGCGCGAATTCGTTCGTCCGCGATTCATGCCTGCCGCGGCCCGTCTGCTTCGAGCGCACCGAAACTGTTCCAGTGCACGATTTTGGGCTGGATTAGCTGCTCGCGATCCTGTTAAAGCCACGAAAGCAGCGGGCTTTCCAAGCCACCCCGAACGCCCGAGGCGATCCGTCCCTCACCGGAGACTTCCTTGCTCATGCGTCGTTCGCGCGTTTTCCGCCAGGCGGCGGTGCTTTGTCTTGGCGCCGCCACCTTTTGCGCCATTCCTCTTACTTCCGGTGCGGAACGCCGCGCCGCCGCGCGTTGGTACGAACCCATTGTGCTCGACGGCATTTCCAGCTCTGGCGATGCCACCATCTTTCCCCCCGGCCAACCCGTCGGGGGCGCCGGATCCGTCATCTACGCGGGCCGCAACGGCAACGGCGCCATCACGGTCGACGGCGGCTCGATGTATGGCTTCGGGCAAATTTTCCTGGGGGCTCCGCGCTCCGGCTTTCCTTTCACAGCCGGCGCGACCGGCACGCTCACGCTGACGGGAAGCGGCACGCGGGTGGGGGCAGGTTTCATTTTCGCGGGCGGCTCGGGCACGGCGAACGCCAACGGCGGCGGCTTCGGCACAATCGTGCTGGAGGCGGGGACCAGTCTTGCGGCCGGGACATCGGTTTTCGGGCCGCAAAGCAGCCTGACCATGACGAGCGCCACCTTCAGCGGCGGGCTCGACGTCTCCGGTTCTGCCGCCTTCACCGCCACCGGCTCCACGCTGACCGGCAGCGTGGGCCTCAATGCGTCGGGAGGCACCTTCAGCGGCGGGACCTTCGGCGACAGCGTCAACTTCGGCGCCTCCGCCCTCCGCCTCGGCAGCGGAGTGGGGCAGGCGGCCACCATGCTCATCAGCGACGCGGCCACCGTGAACGTGGGTGAGGTGGTGGTGGGGCTCGCGCAGCCTGACGTGTTACCGGCGGCAACGCTGACCATCGAGGCCGGCACTGGCTTTACGGCGACGAATTTCCGCGTCGGCCAAATCGGGGACCAGCTTTTCGGTCATGGGTTCGCCCTCATCGATGGTCCGACCACGACGCTCAGCGTCCGCAGCACGCTCGAAGTGGGCGGGCAGGGGACGGGCGAGCTCGACGTGCGCAACGGGGCCATCGTTACGACGGAGTATTTCAACCTGAACGGCGGCCTCGGCCTGCCCCCTTCGCCCTCATTCGTGAGTCGTTTCGATCTGCGCACCGGCAGCTCGCTGACGGTGGGCACCGAGTTACTCATCGGGCGCGGCGTGGGCACGGTGCGTGAGCTATCCACGCTGCGGACGGACGGAACAGCGCGCGTCGGAACCGAGGCGCAGCTCGGATCCCTCGAAGTTGTCGGCGCTTATTATTTCGCCACTGCGCCGGTCACGATTGGCTACCGCGGGCTCGGGGAACTTTTGGTGCACGATCCGCAGTCCCTGCTCCCGCTCGGAGCCGCTTCCTTTCGCGCCCCCAGCGTCGTTTTGGGCGAAGGCGTTGGCGGATTCGGGACGCTGACGATCTCCGAAACGGCCGCGGCCGACATCGATGCTTTGACCATCGGCGCGGTCGGCAATGGCACGCCGAACAACGGCGGCGCCGGAATCTTGCGCCTTCAATCGGGTGGCTCGGTCGTGAGCGATACGGCGACGATTGCGACCTTCAACTCCGGCTCAAATCCGGCGCGGCTGAGTCTGGCGCAGATCGGCGGGACGAATTCACGTTGGGACGTGGGGAGCCTTACCCTCGGCGTGGCCAATGCCCCAGCGTCCGCGTCGATCGAGGTCTTGGCGGGCGGCACGCTGGCCACCGTCACCGCGAACGTCGGCTACAACGGGAATACGGTCAGCGTGAATGGCGGCACGTGGACGAACACCGGCGTGCTCGAAATCGGTGGATTCAATTACAATGGGGCGGGACCCAAGGTAACCGTGAGCAATGGCGGCGTGCTGGCTGCCTCCGTCCTTTCCGTGGGCTCGCCCGATCCCGCCGCGAATTCCCGGGGCACGCTGGAGGTGAATGCGGGCGGCACCGTCGTGGTGCAGTCGCCATTGCTGGTCGGCGCGATCGGGAATGCGGTCGATGGCACGGGCGGAAACGGCTTGGTCCGCATGACCGGTGGCACCCTCACCACGCTCTTCGGCGCTTCGATCGGCCTGAGCCGTGAAGGTGCGACCAGCGACCGCCGGAATGAGGTGCGCATCGAAGGCGGCACCTGGAATCTCTCCGACCATCTAACGATCGGCGAGGGGACCTACGGCGAAGGTCGAGTCACCATCGTCACCGGTGGCGAGTTGCTGCTGGATTCAACGCCCACCGTGCTCGGTCGCGGCCGGCTGGGCGTGCTCAACGTGCAGGGCGGAAATTTCCAAACGAACGACAGCCTCGCCGTCGGTGAGCAGGGCGCGGCTGATTTTCGCATCAGCAATGGCGGGCGCGCGATCACGGCTACGACCGTGATCGGACAAAACGCCGCCACCGCAACGCGCAGCGCGAGCTTCGGCAACGTCACGATCAACGGCACGAATGGAACGCAATCCGGCACGGAGTGGACGAACTCCAGCGACGTCACGATCGGCCAGAATGGCACCGGAGTAGTGACGCTCGATCAGCAGGCAGCGGTCACCGTGGGCGGTCAGACGTACGTCGCTTGGGAGGCCGGTAGTGTCGGCACCCTCAATGTCCGCGGCCTCAGCCTTTGGCAGTCGCTTGGTGATCTCGAAATCGGACGCCGCGGGACCGGCACACTCGAAATCACGGGCGGTGCCACGGTGCAGGCGCTCTTCACGACCGTCGGGAATCTCTTCGGGAGCAACGGCACCGTCACGGTCAGCGGATCGGGCCCGGGACCGGATTTTCTGCGGTCAACGCTGACCACGGCCAGCGAGTCAATGTTCGTCGGCAACTTCGGCACGGGCACGCTGACCATCACCGATCACGGCCGGGTGCTTTCCAACGTTGGTTATGTCGGAGTGGAAACGGGCGGCGTCGGCACTGCGGTGCTCGACACCAGCGGACAATGGACCAATGACGCCACCTTGATCATCGGGGAGCGCGGCCAGGGCACGCTGCGGCTGCTCGGAGCTTCCTCGGTCCAGAATCAAGACGGCTACGTCGGGCGGCTCCCGGGCAGTCAGGGATTGGTCGTAGTGGACGGCATCAGCACCTGGACCAATTTCGACAAGTTGATCGTCGGAGGTCAGGGCAACGGCGAAGTACAAATCCTCGGTGGTTCCGCGCTTTTCAGCGCGAGTGGATCGGTTGCCGCCAACCCCGGGGGGATCGGCACCATCTCCATCAGCGACCGGGTGACGAGCGGATCGAGCACCTTTCGCTCCACCTGGACCATCACCGGCGATCTCGAAGTGGGCGGTTCCGGCGCCGGGACTTTGACCATCTTAGATTACGGTTTGGTCACGGGCAGTGCCGGGGCGCTCGGAGCGCGCCCGCTCTCTACGGGCACGGCGACCGTCAAATCCGGCGGCGAATGGCGGATGACGGCCGATCTGACCGTCGGCGCGGAAGGCAACGGCATGCTGACCGTTTCCGATGGCGGCATTGTGGCCGCCAACGGTGCGCGCATTGGGCGCAATGCCGGCACGACCGGCAGCGTTTCCGTTTCGGGCTCCCTCGCGGGCGTGCTGGCGCAATTCAACTATGGCTTCGGTCAGATGAACGTGGGCGAAGATGGCACCGGCATTGTGACGATGGGATTCGACGGAGCCTTTACCGGCCAAAGCGTGGTGCTGGGGGTTGGCCCGATGGGCAACGGCACGGTCAACGTTTCCGGAGGACTCTGGACGAACCGGGCTGAATTCGTCGTTGGCGGTGCCGGCACGGGTCTGCTCACCCAAACCGGCGGACGCATGGAAACCGTGGACTTCACGGTCGGACGGGACGCCGGCGGCCACGGAATCGTGAACACGAGTTTGGCCAGTGCGCCTTTCGCCGGCATCACCGCGAGCGGCACCATGACGATCGGTGGTGCGGGCACAGGCACGCTCGGTATCACCAATAGCGGTAGGGTCACCAGTGCGACCACCATTCTCGGCGCTGCAGCGACCGGGGTCGGGACGCTGACGCTGCGTGACTCGGATTCAGTTTGGTCTCCTGGCGCCCTGACCGTGGGGGAGAGCGGCCACGGCACGCTCGATCTCCAGGACGCGGTCGTGTTAGTCTCCGCACTCACCTTCGGGCATCTCAATGGTGGCCGCGGCGATCTGACGCTGACCCACGGCTCGTTGAGCACGAACGTCGACGCGATCGTCGGCGCAGCGGGACGTGGGGTCGTCACTCTCGATGGGTCCTTCGGAGTGGCCGGGAGCACCCTCTTTCATTCCGATGGACTCATTCTCGGCCAGGCGGCCACTGGCAATGGCTCATTCACGGCCGATGGGGCGGGCGCGTTGGTCGAGCTCGCGAGTTCGCTCACGATCGGCGACAAAGGCACGGGTTCGGTCACGCTGAAAAACGGCGCGCGTTTGGTGCAGGATGACCCGGCGCAGAACCTCGCGATCGCGAGCGACTTTGGTTCCACCGGCGAGCTGGTCCTGCGCTCCGGTGCGGTGCTGCAGTCGAATGCGACGGTCGATCTCGGGCGCGGCACCGCGAGACTGCAAATGACCAGCGGCTCGACCGCGACTTTCACCGGCGGCCTGCGCCTCGGGATCAACAGCGCCTTGAACGAGAGTTCCAGCGCGCTCGTGGATCTCGGGGACGTGGGCACGATCTTGACCACCGATTTCACGGTTCTGCGCGGGCGGGGCTTGAATCAAATCAGCATTCACGACGGGGCGGTCCTTTTGACCAATGCGCTCACGGTCGGCTCTTCGGGTACGACAATCATTTTCCCGGAGTTCCGGAATATCGTCTCCATCGACGGCGCCGGCTCGCGCCTGACGACGAACAACGGTTTTTTGTCGGTTGGGGCAGCCGGAGCCTATGGCCAGGTGAATCTGACGAATCAGGCGCTGCTCCGAACCGGCCCGGCCACGGTCGGCGCTTCCGATGGCGGGGCGGGCCAGGTCAACCTCGCCAGCGGAGCGCGCTGGGAGGCGGCGAATGTGCAAATCGGCTCCACCCGGACTACGGCCAGCTCGATCGTGATCAATCAAGGGGGGCAGATGACCGCGGGGCAGGTGAAGGTGGGAGGCGGGTCGCTCCAGGACCCGTTCAAGGCCGCGGAACTGGTCATCGACGGCGGAGGAAACGCCGGGGTGGCCACGTTCCTGGATGCCGCCACGGTATTCATCGGCGGCCCGACCGCTGCCGGAAATTCGGGTCGCGGAACCGTGACCGTCGCGCGCAATGGTTTGCTGCGCACCGCGAGCGGCATCTTCCTCGAGCAGAATGGGGCGCTCTACACGGGCAATGGCGGGGCCGTGCGCTCGGACATCATCAACCGCGGCGGCGTGATGAGTGGAGATCAGGGTCGGGTTGTGACGCTCGGGGTCGGCGCGGCCGAGCGCCTTCCGAGCGGGCCGTTGGCCTACGGCGCGAGTGCGTTCTCGATCGACGGCAGCTACGCCCAGGAAGCGGGCCAGTGGATCATCGGAGTCGGCGGCGCCGGGGCGGGGCAGTTCGACCAGTTGACGATTTCCGGCAGCGTGACCCTCACGGGCGGCGAAGTGCAGTTCGCGTTCGAGGGCGGCTATTTACCCCAGACCGGAGAACGCTTCCAGTTCGTGCTCGGCGCCACCAACGTGACGATCGGCTCCGGCGTGGCCTTTTCCTATGAGGGCGCGGCGGCCGGGTTCTTGTTTGACGTGACCGCGTTGTCCGATGGCAGTCTCGAATTTCGTGCGCTGAACGATGCCGTGCCCGAGCCATCGACCTGGGTGCTGCTCATCGTCGCCGGCGCTCTCCGGTTTGCGTGGGCGTCTCGCGCTCGCGGTGCCGCCCGTTCCTGAGCCAGAGCAGAAATGCGAATATCTCAGACCGAAATAGTCGTCGAATATGATCACATCTCTTCACTCCACCGCGCGAAGAGCCGCGTGCCTCGCGTGGATCCTTTTCGTCCCACTTTCCGCGCTCCGGCTCAAGGCCATCGATTGGGTTGTCGCCAGTGGAAACTGGGACGTTCCCTCGAATTGGAACCCAGCCGTCGTACCAATCAGCGGCGACGATGCCGTCATCGCAAATGGCGGCACGTGCCTGTTCGCCGGCTTGAGTTTGAGTGCGCGCGCGGTCACGGTGGGGTCGGGGAGCAGCTTCCAAGTGACCGATGCCGCCACGCTCTCGACCAGCGATTCATTTTTTGTTTCAGGTGCAACCGGTCTGGTCAGCGATGCCAGCGTCGTCACAAGCCTTCTCACGGTGGCAGACACGCCGGCGCAGGCCGGCATTTTGACCATCCAGAATCAGGGTCACGGCACGTGCCTCGATGCCACCTCCGACGGGACGATCAATGTCACCGGCGTGAACTCCACGTTGCAAATCTCCAGGGGTACCGCTGGCAGCTTTCTTCGCATCGGCAGCCTCCGGCCTGGAAAGTTGAAAGTAAGCGCACTCGCGGTGGTTAGCTGTGAGATCCTGCGCATCGGTGACGCGCTGGATGCCGCAGCGACGGGCGACGTGACCGTCGATCAAGCAACTCTCACTTCCTCGAGTGCGTCGGACAGCACGGTCGGGTATCTGGCCAATGGCGGGTTGACGCTCCGCAATCTCGCGACTGTTACCATCGGTTCTGCCGGAGCGGGTATTTTGGATATCGCCCTGCGCGCCGGTTCCACCGGTACGGTTAACATCGGCGTGGCGGGCGATGGCTTGGCGGGAGGAGCTTTGAACGCCTCGCAACTGATCTTCGGAGCTGGGATCGGCACCATCAACGTGACGAGCCAATTTACGCTCGCCTCGGATGTGCTGGGCACGGGGACGATCAACAAGACAGGCGCCACCGGAACGTTGACCCTCACGAAAAGCACTGGTCCGAATGTCGCCATCAACGTAAACGCCGGGACGTTTCGGATCGGCGATGGAGTGACGAATGGCACCGTGGGCGCAAATACGATCACGACTGCGGCCGGGGCGACGGTCGATCTCTTTCCGGCCAGTCCAGCCACGTTCTCGAGCAGTGTGACCGGCGGTGCCAGCCTCACTAAATCCGGCCCGGGCACCATCGATATCGACGTATCGCAGGACTATACGGGATCGACTTTCGTCGTGGCCGGAACACTCCGTCTTGTTAGTTCGGGGAATCGGCCTCAGTCCGGAAAAACCCCGGGAATCGGCCTCGATTCAGTGGGCGCGCTCGCGAACACATTTTCCGTGAGCGTGGACAACTCCGGCAATGTGAATCCAAGCACCAGTCCGCCCTCGGTGCTCGAATTGAATGGAGCGGGCGCGAGCGTGACGGCTTCGCAAAATTCCTCCGGCGTCGGACTCGTCGTGGGCAACAGCAATCGTGGCATGCTCAATGTACGCAACGGCGCCACCCTTTCGAACGTGGTGGGTTCGGTGGGTGCCTTTTCCGGTGCGAACGGCGCGGTGCTGCTCGACGCCGGCACCTGGAATAGCGCGGACATGCTGACGATCGGCAGTGGCGGCACCGGAACGGGCACAGTGCAGAACGGCGGGCAATTGCTCACCCAGGCGCTCGTGCGCCTGGGCGGAAGTTCCGGCGGCAATGGAACCTTGAATTTGAGCGGCGCGACATCAGTGGTGCGCGTCGGCGCGACCGGCGGCTCGGAATTGCGCGTGGGGGACGCCGGCACGGGTAATTTGAACGTGAGCGCGGGCGCGACGCTCAACTCCACCGGCACAATTTCGAACACGAGCACAGCGATCGGTAGTGTGATTATCAGCGGGGTGGGGACGGTTTGGAATTGCCCTGGCTTGAGTGTCGGTCCGTTCGGCAACGGCACGCTGACCATCGCCGATGGTGGGCTCGTGAACGCGGCGGGAACCACGGTGATCGTCGCGCGCAACACCGGCGCGACGGGTCGGCTGCGGCTGGGCGCGGGGGCGCTGCCCGGCACCTTGAATGCGACGTCGGTGCAGCTCGGACGCACCAGCGCCGGAAACAGCGGCAATGGCACGGTCGAATTCAATCACACGGGACCATTCACCTTCTCGCTCCCGATCACCGGCTTCAACGGCGCGGTGGTGAAGAATGGCTCCGGCACCACGACGCTCGCGGCCGCACCCACCTTTGCGGGGGGCACCACGCTTAATGCGGGCACGCTGCTGCTGGGGGCGAATGCAACGCTCATGACCAGCCTGGCCGTGAACAGCGGGGGCACGCTCGCGCTCGGCGGCTTTACGTATGGCACCACGACCTGCACGAGCACGATCGCGGCCGGCGGAACGGTGGTGGGGCCGGGCACGATGCGGGGCACCGTCACAAACAACGGCACCCTGCTGGTGAACGGTGCGGGCAACACGCTTGCCTTCACCGGGACGGTCACGAACAACGGCCGCATCACCCTCGGGAACGGCGCCACGCTGAGCTCAACCGGCGCTTCCTTCACGAATGCGGCGGGCGGCGTGATCGAAGTGCTGGGCGGCACGTTCACGGCGCCGCCGGGCTTCGTGAACAACGGCCTGATCTTAAACGCCAGCATCGTCGCGATCGCGAGCGCGACAAAGTCCGGCTCCACCGCCACTTTTGTGGTGAACGGTGTCAGCGGACGCAATTATCAGCTCCAGCGCAGTGCTGCGCTGGAAAGCGATGTCTTTGCGAATATCGGCCCGGCCCAGCCTGGCACAACGGGCACCCCGCTCACCTTTCTCGATCA
>JBBRQH010000050.1:0-40918 GCA_038226705.1 Chthoniobacterales bacterium
GCCTCGGGTGCAGTGCTGTCGTAGTAACCGCGCACGACACCACGCCGATCGACCAGGGCGATCTTGGTGCTGTGCACGAACTCGCCCTCCTTGAGGATTTCGCGGCCCGATTCCTTGTCGGTGATGCCGAGCATGAAGCCTTTGTGGGCGAGATCGTAAATCACGCGCTTCTCCCCAGTCAAAAAGAGCCACTTTTCGGCGTCCGCATTGAATCGCTTTGCGTACGCCGTCAGAACCTCGGGTTTGTCGTATTCCGGCCAGACGGTAAAGGACACCAGTTTGACGTCGGGCGACCGTTTCAGAGCCTGCTGGAGCTCGTAGAAGCGCTCGCTCATTTGCGGGCAGGGACCCGGGCAAGTTGTGAAGATGAAATCGGCCAGCCAGATTTTCCCGTTCAATTCACGCGAGCCAAATTCGCGCGCGGAACGTTCGGTGAGCGAAAATACGGGGAGCGCGTTGAAGCGCTCGAGCACAACCGCATCGCGGCGCATCGATTGCGTCCATTGCTGGCGGGCGAAGGCGACAAAGACCGCCAGTACTGCCAGGACGAGAGCTGCCCAAGCAATGGCTCGAACCGTGGAAGTGGTACCCGCGGCAGGCGCAGGCGCGACGGGCGAATCCGACATCCCGGACGCTCAGATCAAATAAAGGATCGTGAAAACCAAAATCCAAACCACATCGACAAAGTGCCAGTACAGCGAAGTGCACTCGAGGAAGTTGTGGTTGGAACCGTCGAACTTGCCCGCGAGCGAAAGCAGCCAGCTAAAGATCAGGAGCAGAATTCCGACGAACACGTGGAAGCCGTGGAAGCCCGTGAGCACAAAGAAAGTCGAGCCGTAGGTCCCGAACGTATTGAACCACATGTGCTCGTGGTAAAGATGATTCCACTCGTAGGCCTGATTCAGGAGGAAGGCTGTGCCAAGGATGATCGTGAGGAACAGCTGCCATGATGCGCGTTTGCCTTTGCGGACCCGCACTTCGGCCCAATGCGCGGTAAAGCTGCTCGAGACCAGAACGACCGTGGCGATGCCAGTTTGGAGCAAAGGCAGCTTCGGAGCGCCTTCGGGGATGTAGTGCCCGCCTTGGCTGACCCGGAGGACCACGTACGCCATGATCAACCCTCCGAAGAGCATCACCTCCGAGGCCAGGAAGGTGAACATTCCGAACCGGACAATCCGATTCGGCGCGATCGGATTGAGGCCGGGACCTTGAAGCTGGGCAGCGTGGGCAGATGACATGGGGCGGGTTAGGTGAAGGTCAGTGCTTGGATAAATAGTGGTAAGCGTACATCCCTGCAAGCGTGGCGAGGCCGAGAATTAACGCGAAAAGCCAAATTGCCCGCCAAAGGCGGCGATTGGCGCGCCTGGTCTCGGGTGAAATGTTCGCCATCACGCTTCAGTTCCTCTTGAACAAGGCCAGGCTGCCGAGCAGCAGCGGCAGGTAAATGATGGAAGCGAAGAAAAGGGTCCGGGCGCGGGCCTGCTCCGGTTTCAAGTGAAAGCGCAACGCGGCGAAGCTGAGACCGAACCCGAGCAGCAGAGCCACCGCAAAGTGCGGCACGCTCGTCAGCCCGATCAACGATGGAGTCATGCCGAGAAGCCACGTGATGAGCGCGTAGTTCACCGCCTGCCGCCCAGTGGCACGGCCATCCGGGTCCTTGCCGGGAAGCATGACAAAACCGGCCTGGGCGTAGTCATCGCGGTACATCCACGCGATGGCGAGGAAGTGCGGCATTTGCCACGCGAACATGAGCGCAAAGAGCACCCAACCCCCGAGATTCAGTCGGTCTGTCGCCGCGACCCAGCCGATCAGTGGCGGAATGGCCCCGGGCACCGCGCCCACCAACGTGTTGAGCGTCGAGCGCCGCTTCAGCGGCGTGTAGGCGAAGAGATAAAGAGTGGTGGTCGCCGCCGCCAGCACGGCGCCGAGCAGACTGGAGAACAGCGCCAGCTCCGCGAAGCCCGCGACCGAGAAAGCCACGCCGATCAATAACGCGGCATCAGGCGTGAGCCGGCCCGCCGGCAAGGGCCGCTCCCGCGTCCGCCGCATCCGGGCATCGTAATCCCGTTCCAGAAATTGGTTCAAAGCACCCGCCCCGCCCGCCGCCAGGGCCGTGCCCAGGACAGTGTGAAGCAGGAGCGACCAATCCATCACCCCCTGCCACCCGAGATAGAACCCCAGGAGCGTGGTCAGCACGACGAGCGCCGACAGGCGCATCTTCAAGAGTTCGGCCAGATCGGCGAAGAGCGAATGGGCGGCGGGATCCGCGCGGCGAATTTCCGAAGGCAGACTGCCGGTATTCTCTTCGCGCGGGGGCACGACGGGAGGGATGGCGACTTTCGCGGCAGCGGCAAACAACTTCATGCAGCAAGAGATAAATGGTTGGACTCCGTCCGGCGTGAGACCAGGGGCGACGGGGAAGCTGCGCCCCAGCGCGAGAGGGCGGCGACCAAAATGACTCCCAACGACAAGGAGGCGGCGCCGAAGGCGACGTGCGCAGTGGCGATATCCGCCGCCTTGTTGGACCAGATCGTGTAAATGCCGAGGGCGATCTGCGCGAGGATCAGCCCACTCCAGACCGGGAAGAGTCGCCGAATCGACCCGGGCAATCCCGCTACACGATTCGAGCGAAAGAGGGCGAGGAAGATGGCGGCCGCCGCCAGAAAGGCGCCCGCCCGGTGCAGCATTTGCAGGATGATTTGCGCGCGGGTGGTCGGCGGAATCCGCAGTTGGTTGACGCGCTCGTCATTGATCCGCGCCAAGGCGGCAGCATCGAGCGGAGGAAGGATCTGCCCGTAGGCCAGCGGGAAATCGCGGATAGAGAGATCGGCGTGAGCGTGCCGCATCGTCGCGCCGAGGAAGAGCTGACCGTAAATCGCCAGAACGGCAAAAACGACGACGGAACGCAGGCGGCTCCGCCCCTCCGGATCGAGCTGGGGGGCGGTGCCGAGCGTGTTCCACCAGTGCGAGAGAGCGAAGGCGATGAAGCAAATCAGACAAAGGAAAGCGTGGGCGAGGAGCGCGTGGAATATGCCGATCTCATCCTTTAGCCAGACCACGCGCAGGCCACCCAGAATGCCCTGCAGACTCACAGCGGCTACGGCAAAAGCGGCGACCCACCTGAGCCAGCGGCGCGTATCGTATCGCCAGATGGCCAGGGCGAGACAAACCGTCAGCAAGCCGGTGCCGGAGGCGATCAGGCGATGCGAATGCTCGTGGAACACTCCGCCGGAGGCCCAGCGCGCCCACGGGAAAGTAAACATGTTGTAGCCGTAGGAGTTCGGCCAGTCGGGCACGGCGAGACCTGAGTTTGTGCTCGTCACCAGTCCGCCGCTGCAAATCAGCAGGACCACCGCCCCGGCGGTGAAACAGGCAAAGCGGAAGAGAAGGCGCATGGGTG
Source organism: Chthoniobacterales bacterium (assembly GCA_038226705.1). Lineage (GTDB taxonomy): Bacteria > Verrucomicrobiota > Verrucomicrobiia > Chthoniobacterales > SZAS-18 > SZAS-18. Next base: position 3,401 of record JBBRQH010000050.1, read on the forward strand.
GGTTTGAGAACGTGTCCGGATCGGCTCAATCTTGCTTCCGCCACAGCGGACGCCAGAACGAACCGGAAATCTTCGCGCTGCGAAACTTGGAGTGACCCCATCTAACTCGCGGGACGCAGCGACCGCCTTCGCGCGGCGCGCTTGGTCCCAGGAGAGGGAGCAGGCCAGCTCCGCCGGGCTAATGAGCGGCTACGCGGGTGCCGGGTTTGGCGGGTTGGTCTTGGGGCAGGAAATCCGATTCCATGCCGGGAACGCTGTACTCGTAGGGCCCGTGGTACACCGTGGGCGTCTTCTCGAAATTTCCGTGCAGCGTGACCGGCGAAGGCAGCGTCCACTCCAGGGTATTCGACTGCCAGGGATTGGCCGGGGCCTTGAGGCCATGGAACATCGAGTGGAAGAAATTCACGAAGAAGATGATCGTGCTCAAGCCCAGCGCGAAGGCCGAGAGGGTAATGAAGATATTGAGCGGCTGCAGGTTGCGCAGATGCTCATACTGCGTGGGATCGGCAATGCGCCGCATCATGCCAGCCAGGCCGAGGTTGTGCATCGGGAAGAACGTCAGGTTCAGGAAGACGAACGTCAGCACGAAGTGAATCTTGCCCCAAAAATCGTTCATGAAGCGGCCGAACATCTTCGGAAACCAAAAGTAGACTCCCGCGAAAATGTTCAGGATCGAGCCGGCAAAGAGCACGTAGTGGATGTGCGCCACGATGAAGTAGGTGTGGTGCACAAAAAGATCGACGGGGGTGGACGCCATGAAAATGCCCGAGAGACCGCCGATGACGAACATGGAGATGAACGCGAGGGCAAAGAGCATCGGCGTCGTAAACCGGATCGAACCTCGCCAGACGGTGCCGAGCCAGTTGAACGTCTTGATCGCGGACGGCACGGCGATCACCATCGTGGAGATTGAGAACGTGGCCGAGAGGGTCAGGTTCATCCCCGAGACGAACATGTGGTGCCCCCAGACGATGAATCCGAGGATCCCGATTGCCGCCATTGCGAAGACCATCGCACGGTAGCCGAAAACGGGCTTGCGCGAGAAGACCGGCAGAATCTCGGAGGAGATGCCCATCGCGGGCAGGATCATGATGTAAACCTCGGGGTGCCCGAAGAACCAGAAAAGATGTTGCCAGAGGAGCGGATCGCCGCCGTTGCTCGAGGTGAAGAAGTGCGTCCCAATGTTCAAATCCATGAACAAAAGCGCGGCGGCTGCACCCAGCACGGGCACCGCGAGCAGGAGCAGGAGGGCCGTGATGAACAGCGACCAGACCGTCAGCGGCAAGCGCATCATGGTCATGCCCGGCGCGCGCATGTTGATCACCGTGGTGATGTAATTGGCGGCTCCCGAAATGGAGGACAGGCCGTTGACGAAAATGCCCAGGCCCCATAACGATTGGCCCATGCGGGTGCCGTTGTAGGCCTCCGTGGTCGACAGCGGAGCATAGCTTGTCCATCCGCCTGCCGCGGCGCCGCCCGGAACGAAGAAACTGTAAAGAATCATCATGCCCGAGATGGCGTAGAGCCAGTACGAGAGGGCGTTATAAAAGGGGAACGCCATGTCCGGCGCGCCGATCTGCAGCGGAATCAAGTAATTCCCGAAGACGCCAATCAAGAGCGGCATGACCACGAGGAACACCATTACGGTGGCGTGCATCGTGAAGAGCATGTTGTACATGCCCGGCTGGATTATCCCATCCTCCGAAACCATCGTGGTGGGGAGCAAATACTTGAGCAGCGGGAAGCCCGTATCCGGGAAGGCGATCTTGTATCGGACGCCGAGCGCCAGCAAGCCGCCGATGATCAGGAAGAAGAGCGCGGTGAGCAGATATTGCTTCGCGATCATCTTGTGATCGTGCGACCAGATATAGGTGCGGAAAATGCCCTGCTGATGATGGGCATGATCGCCCGCATGAACTTCGTGTGGAACAACCATCGTAGACATCGTAGGTAGCGCTTGGGGTTCGGAAAGGGTTTAGCGGGAGCTTGCCACAGTGGGCACAGTCGGGTCGGGCGGAAGCGAGGTGGCCTTCTTTTTCTCGAGTTCCATCAGGGCGGCTTTGCTTTTCTCCGCCACGAGTTTTTGGTAGTCTTCCATCGGAACCACGGCGATTTTCGCCTTCATATTGTAGTGGCCGGATCCACAAAGTTGCGAACACGCGAGCTCGAAATTCCCGGGCTTAGTGGCCTCGAACCAGACCCAATCGATCTGTCGGCCCGGGACCACGTCCTGATACATCCGAAATTCGGGCACGTAGAAGGCGTGGATGACATCGAGCGAACGCAAATGGATCACAACCGGTTTCCCCACCGGAACCGTCAAAAGGTTTTCCGACTGGTAGTCGTCTTTGCCGGCTTCGCTGGATTGAGCACCCGGAGTGCTATCGGTGAGGCCAAACCAGTTGTCTGGGCTGACCACCGGTTTGAAATCGCCGAGTTTCCCGTCGCGTCCGGGATTGCGGATATGCCAGCCATATTGGTAGGCGACGATGTCGATCGGAATCGAGCCCTCGGGCGCCGGGTGACGAAGTTCGGAGTTCCAGAGACGATTGCTGTAGACCGCAAGGGCAATGAAAATCACGGCCGGAATCGTGGTCCAGACGATTTCGAGGCTGTTGTTGCCGTGGCTGTAATAGGCGGGAACGCCCCGCCGGCGGCGGTATTTGATCAGGAAGTAAATGAAAACCCCCTGGGTCACAAGGAACACGACGGCGGTGAGCCAGAAGATCAGGTGCAACAGGAAGTCAATTTTTTCGCCGCCCTTGGTGACCACGTCCGGGGTCCACCAGAGGTTCGTCTCCCGAACCTCGGCACAGATCGTGCCGGTGGTGATGAGAAACAAAATTAGTCCGAGAAAAGCGAAGCGGCGCACAGAGTACATGGCAGACAGATAAGGAAGTCGGGGCTATTTCTTGGGTGGAGCCGGAGCTGGCACAGGTGCACCGGGAGCAGACGCAGGCGCGGGCGCACCGGGAGGTGCCCCTCCGCCCAGCGTGAGAATCGAGGCGTCTGGAGCCATGGCGAGCAGATCGGCTTCGTTCCAGGGACTACCTTTCCGGGCGACCGTTTTTTCGCGCATGGCCGCCACTGCTTCCTTGGTGATGGGTGCCGCCTCATTACCCCAATCGCTGCGGATGTATGTCAGGATTGCGGCGATCTGCTCATCCTTGAAAACGCTCTCCCACGCGGCCATGGCTCCGTTATAGGATGCGCCTTTGACCTTGACCGATCCTTGCAGGCCGTGCAGCAAAATGGCCACCAACCGATTGGGCGCATCGTTCGTGACCCATTCGGACCCGGCCAACGGCGGGAATTGTCCGGCCTGCCCCAGCCCGGTACTTTGGTGGCAGGAAACGCAGTTCGCGGTGAAGAGCTTCTTGCCAACGACCTTTGGATCAGGCGGCCCCACTGGACCCGTGCTGCCGCGCTCCGTGATCGGGGTAAAGAAAAACTGCTTTGGGCTAAACCCGCCCGAATACAAGCCGAGATAAATCCCGCTGAAAACCGCGAAAGCTCCGAGGAATCCGAGCATCCACAAAGGAATGGGCTCGTAGCCATCAGCCGGTTCGTCCATTTCGCGCAGGATGGCGCCATGGAGCCGCGTGACGTCGATGTTCCGGTCGCGACGAGACTCGCGGAAGGCTTCTTCCGCGAGATCCGCGTTTGGGATCGGCGGCGTGGTTTCGAAAGAAGATTGGCTCATGGGCGCGGCGTTTCTTCGGGAGCTTCGGGCAGCGGATAGGTGCTGCGTTTCAGAGAGATAAGATACTGCACAAGAACTTTGGCATCCTTGGTCGGGATGATCTCATAGCCGGCCTCGGGAGCATCCGGCGGGAGAAGTTTGACTGCATCGGCCGAAGGTTGATCGGCAATCTTCCGCTTCTCGAAGAGGAAGCGGAAGGGCGGCATGATGGAACCGGGGGCCACTACCTGCGGCTGATAGAGATGCTGGAGGTGCCATTCGACGCTGGGCTGGCGTGCCCCGATGTTCGAAAGATCCGGCCCCGTGCGCATGGTGCCGAAAAAGGCGATCCGATCGTGCATGTAGTCGCGCGCGACCGTGCGCCGGGCACCCCATCCCCGCTCCAAGTCTGCCCCCGCCTCCAGCGGACGCACCTGCTGGCTGTGGCAGTAGATGCACCCATTGGCGGCATAAATGGCCGCACCTTGATTCGCCAGGCCGGTAAACGCAGGCGGAGTCTGATCCTTCGTGATGTCGTCAATCTCCGGAACGTATCTCCCAATCTGAAAATACGGCATCGCCACCAATCCGATCCAGGAGAAAAGGAAGGTGAGGAAAATCCCAACCAAAAGCAGCGGCATCCGGTTCATGAAGGTGACAGTGAAAGGGTAACAGGGCTTAGGCCGGGGTCGGATCGATTTCGGCGCTGCCGAGGAGCGTTGGCTGAGCCTGACGGGCGCCCGAGCGGAGAAGAACGAGGACAAACGACGCCGCGAAGGCGACGTGACCGGCCGTCATGGCGAGGCCGGACAAACTGCGCAGCCAAAGGAAAGGCAACGTGAAATTGGTGCTCGCGAGGAAGCTGATCTTTGCATCGTTGAGGGCGAGACCCTGCACGATCCCAGCGAAAGTCAGGACGGAGAACATCCCGATAACGCCGATGCCGGAAAGCCAGAAATGCCAGCGAATCAGGGTGGAGGAAGGCCATTCCCAATCCACCAACCGGGGCACGATGTAGTAGACCGCACCAAACATCGTCATGCTGAAAAACCCGTAGAGTCCCAAATGGGCGTGGCCCACGGTGTAGTGCGTGAAGTGGGTGATTTCGTTGATTGAACGCACCGCCATCAGGCTGCCTTGCACGCTCGCGAGCGTATAGGCAAGGGCGCCGAACACGACGAAGCGCAGCGTCGGGCTCCAGCGCAAGGCATCGAAATATCCCTTCATCGTGAAGTGATGATTGATGCTCGTCGTGATGACCGGGACGACCATCATGAAGCTTGCGACGATGCTGACACTGATCATCCAGGCGGGAAATGGGCCGCCGATCAAATGCTGCATTCCGATCCAGGGATAAAACAAGGCGAGGGACCAAAAGCCCAGAATAGAGAGGTAATAGCTGTGCACCGGCCGGCCGATCACTTTGGGAATGAAGTAATACGCGGCCCCGAGACCGATCGGGGTGAAGTAAAGGCCAAGGAAGCTGTGGCCGTACCACCAATTCACGGGTCCTTGCACGGCCGCCTGCACCGGCAGGTAAAAAATGATCAGGTTCGCCGAAGCGTAAAGCCAGGGAAACCAGACAAACGCCGCGAGGATATACCACATCGAGACATACACATGCCCGGTCCGGCGAAAGCGGAACATGATGACCGACCAGATGCCGATGAGGGAAAATCCCGCGAAGAGAACGATGGACGCGTAGCGCGGAAACTCCAGCCACTCGACCGAAGTGCTGTGTCCGGAGAGAATGCCCGCGATCCCGATCAGAACGCCGAAGTTGTAGACGCCGCAGGCCACGTAAAGCAAACCGCCATGACGCGCCGCCACGCGGGAGAGGCGGGCCATCATCCAAAGTGCGACAGCGGCCCCAACCTGCGCCGCCCAGCCGTAGGCAACCGCGTTCAGATGGGCGGGACGCACCCGCCCAAATGTTAGCCAGGCGCCATCGCTGAGGAAGTTCGGCAGATTGAACTTGAGCGCCGCGACGAGGGCGAGCAGGGAACCAATGAGCAACCAGGCGATGGCGGCGCCAATAAAGAGCAGCACCGGCCCACGCATGGAGTGGTCGATCTGCGCGCGCTCGGCCCTCTCATCCACGCTCTCGCTCCGGGCGACGGAAAGCGACTGGATCAGAGAGGGCTTGGGCAGCGGGGCTTCAGCGACAGCGGAACTCATGGGTTAGCTGGATTAACGGCGCGCAGTTAGCGGGATCGGAACACCCCCGGCGTGCCGGGGAAGGCGTCGGTCGGCTGTCCGATTGGTTCGCGTTCATCAAAGATGACGGCGGAACCGGCTTCGAAGTTGGAAAGGTTCGCCGTCCGGGCAGCGTAGAAGAGCGCACCCAACGCAAGTCCGAGCGCGGCCACGATCGCACTGGCAATGAAGAGGTAGGTGGTGATGTCCATGGGCATGCTCAATTGCCTGAGGGAGCGGGAACAGGTGTCGGAGCAGGTGCGGGTGACGCTGTCGGGGCGGCTGGCGCTGATCCAGGAGCCGCCGGGGCGGTTGTCGGCGCTGGCGCAGAAGAAGCGGGCTTCGGTGTCGCCGGCGCTGAAGCGGCGGCGGGCACGGCCGCAGCGGCGGGCGCTGCTTCAATGGCGTTGGCCGGGTGCGGCTTGCGGCCTTTGAGTCGCTCCATTTCGAGTTGCATCGCCTTTTCCACCGAGATACGCACAAGGCCCTTTTCCTTGCTCACCCAGACGGGGCCTTCCTCCTGCGTTTTCTTCACGGCGGCGTTGACGTCTTCCAGAATTTTCCAGCGTTCCGTCTCGCGCTGTGCATCCACGTCCTTGAAGGCAGCCGCACTCTTCCCAAGGAAGAGGAGCCCGACTCCGAGGAAGAGAGCGAGCAGAGCAAACCCGCCCACCACCGTCAGGAAAAGGGACGGCTGTTTCGCGGGCGCGAGTTCGTGAGCGGCGTGCGCAGTGGACATGGGAAGTCGGGAGTGCGGCTAGTTCTTGAGACCGAGCGAGTTCGGCAAGCGGGGATCGCGCAGCGGGTAGAGCGGGAACTTGCTGAGATTCTTCAGGAAGAAGAACGCCAGCGTCGAGCCGATGAGAACAAAGGTGGCCAGGTCGAAGATGCTGAAATGGACATCGTCCCAATGGAGGGCGGGCAGCACCACGACGTACATATCGAGCGCGTGGATGCAGAGGACGTAGATGCCCAGTCCCCGGATGTAGCTGAGATTTCGCTTCAACGGAGCGCTCAGCAGCAGCACGAAGGGGATGAAAAATCGGCCGACCACGAGGGCGCCGCTAAGCAAGTTCCAGCCCTCCGTATTCCGGCGAATGAAGTAGGAAGTTTCCTCCGGAATGTTGGCGTACCAAATCAGGAAGTACTGACCAAACCCGATGTAGGCCCAGAAAATGGTGAAGGCGAGCAGCAGCTTCCCCATGATGTGAAAGTGTTCCTCGTTGACCACTCCTTCGAGGTAGCCCCCTTTCCGAAGGGTGGCAGTCGTCGCGATGAGCAGCGCCATCGCGGCACCACCCGCACCCGCGAAAATATAGACGCCCCACATGGTGGAGGACCAGTTGTGGTCAAGTGTCTTGAGCCAATCGATCGCCGCAAAGGTCAGGCCGAGAGCGAAGAGCGGAAGTCCCGCAAAGGCCCACTTCCGGTTGCTGATCGTGCAACGCGGATCGCCGTCGGCATCCTGCTTGGTCGAATTTCGGCGCAAAACGTACGCGAGAAAGGCGAAGACAACGACAATCAGGAAGAACCGCGCGTTCCAGAACGTGTAGTTGAGCATCCCGCGCTTGGCGTCGAGATTTACATCCTTGCCCGGCGCAATATCCAGCCAGGCATAAACCATCGGGGCCCAAATCAGCAAAGGGATGAAAAAGACCCAAACATAGCGAAGCGACTGGGCAAAGGCTTCGAGAATACGACGCACGACCACGGACCACTCGGCGTCTGTTCCGTAGTGAACGAGAATCCAGAATAAAGTGCCCGAGCTCAGCGTAAAGAAGTAGGCAAACGCGAAGAGCAGCGAGAAGAGCAGTTGCCGCTGGTTCCCCTGCATGAAGATTCCCACGATCAGAACGAGCGCCGCGATTCCTCCGGCCACGAGGAGTCCGAAAAAGACGGGGCCGAGATTATTGGTCTGAAAATACTCGACCTTCGGACCTTTGGTTGGCGTCGTGGCGACTGCGCTCATGGGAAAAAGAATTGGGGAGGAATGCGCCGCTTATTTCGGGAGCTTCGCTTGCTCTTCGGGGGTGAGATCGCCCACCTTGCCCAACTGGGCGCGCTGGAGGACGCGGACATAGGCAACGATGGCCCAGCGGTCACTTACGGTGATGTTTCCGCCGTAGCCCAGCATGGTGTTCTTGCCGTTCGTCACCGTGTGGTAGATCTCGCCGTCCGCCATCTCGACGAGGCGCTGATCGTGATAGTTTCCGATGCCATTCCAGCCGTATTTCGAGGTTACCCCATTGCCGTGCCCGCTGACCCCGTGACAAACCGCACAATTGATTTCGTAACGTTCTTTGCCGCGCAGGAGGAAGGCACGGTCCACCGTGACTTCGTCGGGCATGCCATCGCCCCAACGGTCACCCATCTTGCCACTGTTGTAGTAGTCGGGTCCACCGGAGAATCCGTTGGCTACCGGCTTGAAGGCGCCCTCCCGCTTCACGGGATGATCGAAGCCCAAGGGCACGGTGCCGGAAACCGCGACGCGCGCGCCGACGCCATCGGCGAAGAAGGCGCTCGCGTGCTGGGCTTTCACTTTGGGCTGGTGATCCATGTCCGGGAAAAACTCGAACGGGCGATTCTCATTACGCCGCCCCTGCGGGCCGGCAATGAGCACGATCGCCAGGGCAACCGCGAAGAAAGTAAGGAAGAAATAACGCATGGCGAAGGGGTCAGCGCGGCGCTTACTCGTAGATCAGCGTGATGTTTTTCGCCCCGGCGCTTTCCAGGAACTCGCGCGTGCGTGTCTCCTGGAACTTGGGGTCATCGGCTTCGATGCAAACGATGAATGCGTCGTCGCTGAAGCGAGCAAAACGCTCCCAGTTGAACAGGGGATGGTTCCAACGGGGCAGGCGATTCAACGCGAGCATGCCGAAGACCGCGCCGAAGGCGCAAAATAGGACGGTAAGCTCGAAGATGATCGGAAAGAAGGCGGGAACCGTGTGCCAGGTAATTGGCTTACCGTGCACGATGAGGGGATACTCCCAGATGGACGGATAGAATTCGAGAACCAGGGCCGTGACGGTCCCGGTGAGTGCGGCGCTGAGGGCGATGAGACTGACTTTCGAACGGCCCAGACCCATGGCCTCATCCATCCCGTGGACGGGAAACGCAGTATGCACGTCCCATTTCTTGAAGCCGTAGTCCCGGCATTTCTCAGCCAGGTGATAGAGTTCGGCCGCGCTGCCGCATTCGGCGGCAATGCCGAAAACGCGCTGCGGCTCCTCGGCCTGGGTGGTGCCGGAGCCGGAAGGTGGGGCGGTAAGAGTGGCGCTCATGGAGGTCTTCGTTGAGGCCTAGGCGGCTGGTGTATTGGCGGGCAACCCGGCGGCGGTTCCCACGGCGGCATCGCCGTGGGTGGGAGCGTGCGAATCACCGTGGAAATGGGGGTCCGATTCCGGCAGAACCCCCTTCACCTCCGCCCTCGCGATAATGGGCAGGAAACGGCAGAACAGGAGGAAGAGTGTAAGGAAAAGCCCAAAGCTCCCCGCGAAGGTCATGATGTCCACCCAAGTGGGGGAATACATGCCCCAGCTACCGGGGAGGAAATCACGCGCGATGGAAGTCACGATGATGACGAAGCGCTCGAACCACATCCCACAGTTCACGAACATGGAAACCGTGAAGACCACATAGACATTGTTCCGGGCGCGCTTGGACCAAAAAATCTGCGGCGAGAGAACGTTGCAACTCATCATCGCCCAATACGCCCACCAGTAAGGCGCGGGCGGAACCTCAAAGACCTTGGAGAAAATGTAGGGATCCGAAATGCGGTTGCGCAGAAATGCCCACTGCTCAAAGGGGTTCTGCGAATACCACGCGATAAAGAACTCCATGATGTAGGCGTACCCGACGATCGATCCTGTCAGCAGGATGATCTTCGCCATCACATCGATGTGGCGCTTCGTGATGAGATCGTGCAGCCCCAACATGTAGCGCGCGGGCAACATGAGCGTGAGCACCATGGCGAAGCCGCCGAAAATCGCGCCCGCCACAAAGTAGGGCGGGAAGATCGTGGTGTGCCAGCCGGGGACCACGGACGTGGCAAAGTCGAACGAAACGATCGTGTGGACCGAGAGCACCAGCGGGGTCGAAATGCCCGCCAGGATGAGATAAGCCATCTCGTAGTTCCGCCACTGCCGGTTTCCGCCGCGCCAGCCCAGCGCGAAAAGGCCGTAAAGGAATCGTTTGATCGAGGATTTGGACCGGTCGCGCAGGGTCGCGAGATCCGGGATCAGACCCATGTACCAAAAGAGCAGGGAAACCGTGAAATACGTCGAGACCGCAAAGACGTCCCAAAGCAGCGGGCTGCGGAAGTTTTGCCAAATACCGTTTTGGTTCGGCAGAGGCGCCAGAAACCACGCCATCCAGACGCGGCCGACGTGCAGGGCAGGATAAAGACCCGCGCAAATAACCGCGAAGATCGTCATCGCTTCCGCGGCGCGATTGATGGACGTCCGCCACTTCTGGCGCGTGAGGAACAAGATGGCTGAAATCAGCGTGCCGGCGTGTCCGATACCGATCCAGAACACGAAGTTGGTGATGTCCCACGCCCACATGACCGGCGCGTTTTGACCCCAGACGCCAACCCCGGTAATGATGAGGTAGGTGAAGCCAATGGGCACCCCAAGCATCAGGAAGAAGGACGGGATGAATAGCGCCCACCACCATTTGTTCGTCTTCACCTCGACGATCCCGCAGATCTTTTCGGTGATCCAATGGTGGGTATGCTCATTCAACACCAAGGGCTTCTTCGTCACTTGCGCGACGAGAGCAGGGTCGAAATGCGTTTGGGGCGCTTTCTCGAGAGCGGCGGTTTCGGCCATAGAATGCAGCGGGAAAGGGTGGACGCGGGAGGGCTAGTGCTTCGCAGGCTCGTCGTGTTTGTCCTGGTGATGCATGTCTTTCAGCGAGGTCTGGCCGATGTCCTTCGCCCCTGGCATCGCCATGTTCGGATTGCGCAGGCGGGCGAGGTAGCTCAGCCGCGGCTTCACGAAGAGGTACTCCAGCATCTTGTAATCGCGATCGAGCGCCTTGAGCTTTGAAACGCGGCTCTCCGGATCATGGATGTCGCCGAAAACGATAGACTCGGTCGGACAGACCTGCTGGCAGGCCGTCTTGATGGTGTCGGTCGGGACCTTCGTATTATTCGAACCCTTGGCGACGCGGAGTTGCGCGATCTTGGCTTCCTCGATGCGCTGCACACAGAAGGTGCATTTCTCCATCACACCGCGCATGCGCACGGTGACGTTTGGATTCTTCGAGAGCTTGAGCGTCTCGGCCATCCCTTTTTCGGCAAACGGTCCGAGGCGCAGTTTGTCGAGCGGACGCTCATTGTAGTCGAAATAATTGAAGCGGCGAACCTTGTAGGGACAATTATTCGCGCAATACCGGGTCCCGATGCAGCGGTTGTAGGCCATCGCATTGAGGCCTTCCTCGGTATGGATGGTGGCGTTGACCGGGCAGACCGTCTCACAAGGCGCGTTTTCGCAGTGGTGACAAGTCACTGGCTGCATGACGACCTGAGGATCGGCGTCGTCGGCGTTCTCGCTGGAATAATAGCGGTCGAGCCGGATCCACTGCATCACGCGACCGCGGCGGACCTGCTCCTTCCCGACAATCGGAATGTTGTTTTCACCCTGGCAAGCCACGACACACGCATTGCACCCCGTGCAGGTGTTGAGATCGATGGACATGCCCCACTGCTGGCTGGCGGTGAGCGGCGGATTCGGGTAAAGGCTGACCCCCGGCGGAATGTGGCCATCCATGCCAAACTTCTGCACGAAGCTCTTATTTTCGTGGTCGAAGCCAGCGTTGGCCCGATACGTCTCGAGCGGAAGTTCGCGCACGAGCGCGCGGCCTTCCATGTTGAAATACTGTTGTGTCGTCGCGAGCAAATACGCCTCGTCGGCGGTTTTCACCGCCTTCGCGCCGGCCAGGAAATACATCGCCTTGGTCGTGCGCAGGGGATAGGCGTTGAAGCCCTTGTCCTTGCCCACTTTGCCGGCGTGCGTGCGTCCGTAACCGAGGGCGATGCTGATGCAGTTGTCGGCGTGCCCCGGCGAAATCATGGCGGCAGCCTTGATTTTGCGGCCATCAACCGTGATCTCGATCATGTCACCCCACACCCCCGTGCCCTGGCCGTCGCGCGGCTGATATTCTTTCGTGCGCGTTTTCGCCCCTTCCAGGCCTTCGGCCTGCTCCGAGGTCCTGATTTTCAGCTTCTTCGCTGTCGCCATGCTCATGAGCGCGGCGTTGTCCCAGGTCAGCTTCGTGATTGGATCCGGCATCTCCTGCAGCCAGCCGTTGTTCGCGTAGCGCCCGTCATGCACGGAATAATCTGGGATTAGCGCCACTTCGAGCGCGCTCTCGCTCGGGGGCGGTTCCACCTTGTAATTTGCCTGGATGAACGCCTTGGCCGAGCCGGAGGCAAAGGCGGAACTAGCGTCCAGTGCGGCCGAACCGGCGAGAAATCCATCGCGCAGAAAATCGTTCCAAGCCTTCGCCTCATCGGCTGGATTTTTGGCCTGCGCCTTAAAGGTCTCCTTCACGAGGGCCGGTCCCTCAACCGCATCCTGCCCCGCGAGGTGCGCCAGCAATTCGATTTCCGAAATCCCGCCGTGCAGCGGGAGAATCATCGGCTGCACCGCGACATACGTTCCGTCCGTGGAACGATCATCGCCCCAGGCCTCGAGAAAGTGCGCGGCGGGCACATGCCATTTCGCGAGCGCGGCCGTCTCATCCGCGTGGGATCCCAGATGCACCACCACCGGCACCTTTTTCAGCAACTCGGCAAACCCGAGATCGCTCGGCGCATCGTAAGCCGGATTCGAGCCGGAAATGAAGAGCGTCTTGATGGTGCCGGCCTTGATCTTCTCCGCCAGGGTCACAATCGACTCGGCGGGACGCGCCTGCGTCTGCATGACCGCGAGCGTTTTCCCGTAGGAACCGAGCGCGCCGTTGATCGCGAACGCAAGGGCATGCACCCAAGCCGGTTGATAGGGCCCCACGACGACGAGAGCCGTCCCATTGTGCGCGACCAGATCCTTCGCGCATTCATTAATCCAGGGCAAACTCTTCTCCAACGCCTGCGCCTCGTTCGTAGAAATTGCGCCCAACGCGTCCGCCACCCCGGCATTTCCGGTCGCAGTCTGGATCGCCCGGGCCAGCGCCATGGCCATCGCCCCCACCTGGCTTGCGGGGCAGCGCAAACGGTGATCGGACTGTCCGCCCGTCAGCGTAAACCGATTTTCCACCACGTACAGGCGGTTCATCGTGTCCGTCGGCTTCTCCACCCGGCGGCGGGCCGAGAAATCGCGGGACGGCTCGAGCCCGAAGTCTTCGACGTGGAGGAAGTCGCAATCGAGGGCGAGAATGCAATCCGCCTTGGCGAAGCGCGGCACGACTTTCACGGTCTTCGAGCCAAAACTGGCCTCGGTCGCGGCGCGCTCGTTTTCCGCCTGCAGGGCTTCGTAGACGGCCCAGGTCAAACTCGGAAATTGCTTCGCGACTTCTTCGCGCATCCGCTCACGCGTGGGGGAATGCGATTCTCCAACCAGAAACGCGAGGCTGGCGCCACGATCCGCCGCCGCTTCCGTGCGCAGCGCTTTGATCCACTCGGTGAACTTCGCCTTGTCCGCCAGCTTGCCCCCGAAAAGCAATCCGCGGGAACGGTCCGGATCGTACAAATCGAGGATCGAGGCCTGCGCAAATCCGTCGCTCGCGCCATTGCTGGCCGGGTGCAGCGGATTGCCTTCGTTCTTGATCGGGCGGCCATCCGTCGTGGAGGCGACCAGCGGCATGGCCCCCACGCGCCGCGGCATCGAGGTCGCATAGAGAAGGCGCCGTCCCGGAATCTGCCACTCCGCCGCTTTGGTGAACGGCACGAGATGCGCTTCCGGCCGGCGGCAGCCGCTTAGACCGAAGCCCGCAAGCGCCATCGAGGCCCCCATGAGCTGCAGAAAATTCCGGCGCGAAAGGCCGTCCGTCTCCATTTCCGCCGCGCCGGCGGGAAATTCGCGCGAGAGGAAATCGCGGAAATCCGGCGTGTCATTCAATTCGCCCATCGTGCGCCAATAGGTGCGTCCGGTGGGATTGGCGGCCGTCGTCGGGTGCTGAAAAACGCGCTTCATTGCAGGTGGTGAAAGGGGTGCGGGTTCTCAGCGGTGGCAGGCCACGCAGGTCACGGGCGGATTGACGTTCCAGGCGGCCTTCAACTCGGTGCCCAGTTCCTTTTGCTCGCGGCCGATGTCCTGCGGCTTCCAACTCAATTTGGTGACATACTGGACCGGGCGGAGCGCGTTTTCAGGGGCGCGATGACAATCAAGACACCAACTCATGCTGTGCGGCTGATCGTGCCAGACCACCGCCATTTCGTCGACCCGACCGTGGCACTCCACGCAACTGACGCCCCGATTCACATGCGCCGAATGATTGAAATACACGTAGTCGGGCGCCTCGTGAATCTGGATCCATTCGATCGGCTTTCCCGTCGTGTAGCTGTCGCGCACGGTGGCGAGGCGCGGGCTGTTCTGCTTGATCTGCGAATGGCAGTTCATGCAGGTCTGCGTCGCCGGCACATTGGAGTGCGCCGCCTGCTCCACAAAGCTGTGACAATAGCGGCAATCGAGCGCCAGCTGGCCCGCGTGAATCGCATGGCTAAACGGAATCGGCTGCGTCGGCATGTAGCCAGCCCGCGTGTACTTTGGCGTGAAATAGTATGTCATGCCTCCCGCAATCGCCGTCACTGTCACTGCCGCGCCAAGCAATACCCTCAGCGGTAGCTTGTTAGTCCATTTTGGGAAGATGTTCGCCATGGCGGAAACTTTGAACGTGCGCTGCGAGAAAAGGTCTAAGAGCGTCCGTGATACCCGGCCAGCGCCAATCGGTCAACCGGGACGTTTCATCGCCCGCATTTTCCGTCAGAGCATCGCTGGGAATCGCGATGGATTAGAAAAACTAATAGTTAGCGGGATCGCCGTTTCGTCAACGACGATCCGCGTCGAAATCGCAAGATCCCGCAAAAATCGGCACACTCTCGGCGTCCAAACCCTCCTGGCGCCGCGCTCTCGCCCGCCCCAAAGATGCATGCGCCCTATTGGCTTCGCAGGACCACGCGCCGTTCGTTGGCGGCCTCCGCTCCCAGTTTCACGAGCACCTCGTCCGGTGACCACCCGTTTCCGCGCCAGAGCACGCGAATGATGCCATCGGCACCCACAAGCGCCGTGCAAAGTCCGTGCGAGATCGTGCCGTTTTCCGGTTGAAGACGCACCGCGAACGCCGCGGTGAGTTTCTGCACGGTTTCGGCATCGCCTGTCGCCACGCTCCACACTCCTGTTTTCGCCCCATGCGCCTCGGCGTAAGCCTTGAGGACCGGCTGGCGGTCGAACTCCGGATCGAATGAAATGGAAAGCAGCTTCGTGCCGGGCGCGTGCACTTCTCCAAGCCGGCGCTGCAACTCCGCAAAATGATTCGTCAGGCGCGGACAAAAATCCGGCACAGGACAGCGCGTGAAAATGAAAGTGAGCACCAGCGGCCCGCCGGCGAAATCCTCCCGGGTAATGGCGCGTCCGTCCTGATCAGTGAGCGTGAAATCTGGCAGCCGATCGCCTTCGCGCAGCCGGTCCCTTGCTCTCGCTGGCGCCTCGGAGTTCCGCACCGGCGGTTTCGCTGCGGCCAGATGCAAGCTGGCGGCATCGACCTTCTCCAGCCGGTCGATCCACGATTCGCGGTCGGTGACGACAAAGCGAAATGCCACCGCGTCACCAGGTTTCGAGGCGGCGAGCAGCGCGGGTTCGCGAAGTGCAAACGGCATCGTCATGGCCGGCATGAAGTCGGCCACCTCTTCGTGCTCGATCGTGACGGTATCGCGCGCCGGGGAAATCTCGACGACCCTTCCGCGCATCGCGAAGGTACGTGCGTCCGCCGGGAGCACCGCCGCCGGGGATCGTTTCCCGCAGCCTGCCGTGGTGAGAAGCACGAAGGGGAGAATGACCGGACAAACGAAACGGCCCAGTTGGCGAAGAGTTCTCATACACGGGGGATAACGACCCGACCTTCCGCGCGGAATCGATGCCGCGCCTTGATCTGAATCAAGGCGGACGGGCGACGGGCTCCTTATTTTGGCGGGTGAAAGCAACCCGACTCCCTCCGCTGAATCCGTCCCTCTTTCCCCCCATCGCCACCATCGCGCTCGTTTTCGCCTGTCTGCTCAGCGGTTGCGGAGAAAACAAACCCGCGCTGCCGCCGGTGCCGGACAAATCGATCACGATCTCCGCGAACGACGACATGAAATACGACACAGATCGGATCGAGGCAAAGCCCGGCCAAAAATTGATCGTCACGCTGAAGAACGTCGGCACGGCACCCAAATTTTCGATGGGCCACAACTTCATCGTGCTGAACAAGGGAACCGACTTGATGAAGTTCGTCGCGGCCGGCTCCGAGTTCGCGAGCGCCGGCTATATCGCGCCGGCGCTGAAAGGGAACGTCATCGCTTTCACCCAACTCCTCGGCCCCGGCGAGAGCGAAACCATCTCCTTTCGGGCGCCGACGCTTCCCGGGGAGTACGATTTCGTCTGCACCTTCCCCGGCCATGCCCCTGTGGGCATGAAGGGAAAGCTCGTAGTCGAGCAATGATTTCTCCCGCTCCCAAACCTCGTGAAATTATGAAAGCATTTTATCTTACCCATGGCTCCGGCTTCGTGCTGCCGGCCGCCCTTTGTCTGCTGGCTCTCGCGGGCTGCGACCAAAAAGCCAGCACGGCCAAAAATGAGCGCACGACCAATGCGGTCGCCTCCTACGTCGCGCCCGGCGAGAAGGACGAGTATTACCTCTTCTACTCCGGCGGGCATTCCGGCCAGGTCTTCGTCGCCGGTCTCCCGTCGCTGCGCCACATCAGCACCATTCCGGTCTTCGCGCCGTATCCCGGAACCGGCTACGGTTTTGACGACGTTTCGCGCAAAATGCTGGGCGATTTCACGTGGGGCGATGTGCACCACCCCGCGCTTTCGCAGACCGATTCCAAATACGACGGACGCTGGCTTTTCGTGAATGACAACGCCAACAACCGCGTGGCGCGCATCGACCTGCGCGATTTCAAAACGAAACAAATTCTCGGTCCGTTGCCGAACTCCAGCGGAAGCCACGGCTCGTCTTTCATTACGGAAAACAGCGAGTACCTCTTCGTTGCCACCCGCTTTTCCACCCCGCTGCCGAAAGGCCGCGTGGCCGATCCCAAGGATTACAAGACGGAGTTCAACGGGGCCATCACCGGCATCAAGATCGAACCGAAATCGGGCGAGATGGGCGTGGGCTTCCAGATCCTCATGCCGCCGTTCGACTACGACCTCGCCTCGACGGGCAAAGGCCCGAGCAGCGGCTGGGTTTTCTTCACGTCTTACAATACGGAAATGGCGCATGAGCTGCTCGAGGTGAACGCTTCGCAGC
Organism: Chthoniobacterales bacterium; assembly: GCA_038226705.1. Lineage (GTDB taxonomy): Bacteria > Verrucomicrobiota > Verrucomicrobiia > Chthoniobacterales > SZAS-18 > SZAS-18. The sequence goes on from JBBRQH010000050.1 coordinate 20,730, forward strand.
TCGACCGCGATCTCTGTCCGATCGTAAATTGGAAGGCGGCCGCGCAGGCCGTGGCGGAAGGCAAGGCGCCGCTTCTCGATGGCGTGCCGATGCTCGATCCGGCGAAGGTGCCCGGGATTGTTTATTTCGTGGCGATCGGCAAATCGCCGCATGGCATGGATGTGGACCCGAGCGGAAAGTGGATCGTCGCCGGAGGCAAGCTCCAACCCACGACCACCGTCCTGAATTTCGCGAAGATTCAGGCCGCGATCGCCCAAAAGGATTTTGAGGGCGAAGCGCGCGGCATTCCGATCTTGAAATACGCCAGCGTCGTCGAAGGCGAAGTGCCCGTGGGATTGGGACCGCTGCATACGCAATACGACGGCCGGGGCAATGCCTACACGTCGTTGTTCATCGATTCGTGCATCGTGAAATGGAAGCTCCCGCCGTGGACGCCGGAAGAGCAGAAAGACCTCACCAAAGCGGTGCTCGACAAGGTCTCCACCCATTTCAGCACCGGTCATCTCGTGGTCGCCGGCAGCGATACAAAAGCTCCGTATGGCAAGTGGCTGGTCGCGATGAACAAACTCTCGAAGGGCCGCCACGTGGTCGTGGGTCCCGCCCAGCCGGAATCGAGTCAGCTCATCGACATCAGCGGGGAGAAAATGAAGATGGTCGCGGAGGCTTACACGGAGCCCGAACCGCACTTTGCGCAGATCCTGAAAGTCACCGACTGCGCGCCCATCGAGGTCTATCCGAAGGACGAAAACAAGGACCCCAATGCCGTCTGGGAGAAGAAGGACGCGGGCGTGGTGCGCACGGGCACGACCGTGACGGCGAAAGTGATCGCGATCCGCAGTCGCTTCACGCCGGATCGGATCGACGCCCAAGTGGGTGATACGCTCGTCGTCCATGTGACAAACGTGGAGCAGACCGTCGACATGATTCACGGCTTCGGCCTAAATGAGCACAACATCAACGTGACGGTCGACCCCGGCGAGACGAAAACCTTCACGATCACGCTGAAGAAGCCAGGCGTGTTCGCCTTCTACTGCACGAATTTCTGCTCCGCCCTGCACCAGGAGATGCAAGGCTATCTCGTCGTGCGGCCCGTTGGACAGACCGCGGCTCTGCCGGCGGCGAATCCCGTGGCGGCGCGCTGACGCAGGGAGCCGACCCATGTTCAAGTTGCTCCGCCAGGAGTTTGTCTTCCTGCACAAACCCCTCAACCCCCGCTCGCGGCTCCTGCTCCTGGCCAGCGCAGCAGTCATCGCCACTGCGCTCTTCTTTCCGCTGTGGAAGATGCATCTCGTCGCGCCGCAGTACGCAGAAGGGCTCGATCTCTATATCTACTGCTACAAGATCGAGGGTGGCGGCCTGAACGGTCAGCACCTCCAGGAGATCAACAATCTCAACCACTACATCGGCATGCATTCGCTCGCGGCAGCGGACTTTTCCGAGATGCGCTGGATGCCTTTCGTCTTCGGCCTCATCATCCTGCTCATTCTGCGTGCCGCCGTCTTTGGCGAGATGGGTAATCTGGTCGACCTGTTCGCGGTCTATTCGTACTTCGGCGTCTTCTCGATCGGGTCGTTTTACTACCGCCTTTACACTTACGGGCATAACCTCGATCCCACCGCGCCGATGCGGATTCAGCCGTTCACTCCGCTCCTTATCGGCGTGAAGAAAATCGCCAACTTCACCGAATACAGTTTCCCCCAGGCGGGCGCGTATCTCCTCATCGCCTCGGTTGCACTGATCGTTCTCGCGGGCTGGGTCTCGCGCCAGGAAACGCCGGCATGAAGACTCGTCCGCGCCATCGCGCCGCGGGAGCCGCAGCCGGCTTCTTCGCTTGCCTGCTCACGCTTGCCGCGGCAGCGGAGCCCGATCTCCAGGCGCAAATCGATGCCGCCCGGCCCGGCGATACCCTGCATGTCCCGTCCGGTGTGTTCGGGCCCATCGTAGTCAACAAGGGGCTCACGCTGATCGGAGACGGAATCCCGGAGATCCGCGGCGGTGGCAAGGGCAAGGTCGTCCGGATTACCGCCCCCGACGTCACGCTGCGCGGCTTCCGCATCGCGGGGTCCGGGCTCAGCCTATTCGATGACGATGCCGCCGTCCATGTCACGGGCGATCGCGCCGTCATCGAGGACTGCGTCATCGAGGACTCCCTTCACGGTATCTACCTCAAAAAGGTCGATTCGTGCCGTGTCGTAGGCAATCGCATCCGGGGCAAGACGCAGCTCACCGCCCCGAGCGGTCCGGTCGAGGCCGGACTCGGGCGCTCCGCGGAGGACTGCGACACGGGCGAACTGGTCGCGAATCGGCGCGGGAACGGTCTCCACCAGTGGAACTGCGAGCACACTTACGTCGCGGGCAACGAGATCAGCGACACGCGCGACGGGATTTATTTTTCCTTCACCAACCAGTGCCGTGTGGAGCGCAACCTGGTCCACGATGTGCGCTACGGACTGCACTACATGTATTCCGACGAGAACGTCTTCGAGGACAACGTCTTCACGGAAAGCGCCGCGGGAGCGGCGATCATGTTCTCGAAGCAAATCATCGTGCGCCGCAATCGCTTCGTCTCCAACCGCGGCCTGCGCGGTTACGGAATCATCCTGCAGTCCACCGATACCACGTTGCTCGATCACAACGAGGTCCGACAAAATGCGGTGGGCCTCTCCTTCAACCAGTGCAACGGCAACACCATCACCGGCAATCGCATCACGGAAAACTACATCGGTCTGCGCCTGGGCTCGAATTCCGACAGCAACCGATTCTCCGAAAACGTGCTCGTGAAGAATCTCCACCCGGTGGAACTCGGCGGCGAAACGTCCGGCAACCAGTGGAGTATTGCGGGAGTGGGCAATCTCTGGGGCGACGCCGCCGGGCTCGATCTCGATGGCGACGGCATCAACGATCTGCCGCACCGCGAACTCGATCTGTTCGGGGTGTTGCGGCGTGACTTCCCGCCCATCGCGCTGCTTTCCGAAAGTCCCGGCGTGAAAATGCTCCGTTTCGCCCACGCGCGCGCCACGCTGCCCGGCGTGGCGGTACTCGTGGACCCCGCCCCGCTCGCCCCCACCTTCTGGCAAATCCGCGCGCGCCGTGCTGCGGAGGCCTTTCGCTCTCCACCCGCCGCCCCATGATCGAAGCCGTGGGCCTGCAAAAGAGCTATGGCCGCAAGCCGGTCCTGCGCGGGCTCTCGCTGCGCGTCGCCCCGCGGGAGATCACGCTGCTCGTCGGCCCAAACGGCGCCGGCAAAAGCACCACGCTGAAGATCCTCGCCGGTCTGGTGCGGCCGGATGGCGGCGGCGTGCGCGTCTCTGGCCACGATTTGTTGCACGACCGGCTCGCGGTCCAGCGCGCCCTCGCGTATCTGCCGCAGAATCCCGCGTTTCATCCGCATTTCACCTGCCGGCAGATTCTGGAGTTCTATGCCAGCCTCCGCGGCACAGGCCGGGACCGCATCGGTTTCGCCCTCGAGAGCACGGGTTTGCAGGAATGCACGACTGAGCGCGCCGGCGCACTCTCCGGCGGCATGCGGCAGCGCCTGGGGCTCGCCGTCCTGCTGCTTCCCGATGCTCCGGTGCTCCTGCTCGACGAGCCCGGGTTGAGTCTCGATCCCTCCTGGCGGCGACGCCTGCAGGATATCCTGCACGGCGAAGCCCGGGCCGGGAAAACGATCCTCGTCACCACTCATCTGATCGCGGAGTGGAACGGCGTGGCGCATCGCTGCCTGCTTTGCCGCGACGGACAGATCGCGCGCGAGGCGGATCCCGCCAATCTGCCGGTCGATGCGGAGGACTTTGCGACTTCCGTGGCACAACCCGCGGCCTTTCCTCCCGAAGTGGAGGTGGGCGCATGATCCCGCCGCAGCCAGCGGCTCAACCGTTCCGCGCCGTGCTCATCCGCGAGTTCCGCAGCGCCCGCTTGAATCGCTACTTCCAGGTCTTCGCGGCGCTCGCCCTGCTGGGTGGATTGAGTGCCGCCGCCTTTTCGGAAGGCCCGGAGGCGAGTGTATTTTTCCTCCTCCAGCTGGTGCTCTATCTTGTGCCCCTCTTCGCGTTGCTCGTCGGCGTCACCGCTGCCCGGGCCGAGCAGGAGGAGTGGGCGATGCTCTTCAGTCAACCCGTGCCGCGCAGCGCTTTCGTCGTCGGCAAATTTGCCGCGCTGGCCGCGATGTTCGCGGTGGTGCTCCTGCCGCTTTTCCTGCCCGCGTTGGTGACCGGATCGCCTTGGCGCGGACTGGCGCAACTCGCGTGGCAGAGCCTTGCCCTCGCCGGCTGCTTCGGCGGACTTGGCCTCTGGGCGGGCTTCGCCGCGAGGGATGGCGTACAGGCGCTCATGCTCGGGCTCGGCCTGTGGCTCCTGCTGCTTTGCGGGCTCGATCTGCTGGCCCTCTTTGCCGCGCATTGGCCTGCCATGCAGCGCTTCCCGGATGTCTGGGTCGCGGGGCTGATGCTCAATCCGCTCGACGCCTTTCGCATTCACGCGCTCTTTTCGCTGGAGCAGATCCCCGCCGAAGCAGCCGGCAAATCGCCCCTCACGCAGTGGTGGCTCGGGCATCCCGGCACTTGGTTCGGGCTGCTCTGCGTCGGATGGATCGGTGCGCTGCTGCGCAGCACCGGATCGCGTCTGGCTCGCTGGGAGGAATAGGGGTTCGCCATGCACGCGCTTTTTGACGGGACCCTCGTGCCCACTTCCGCTAAGAGGCAGGGGAAATGGCGCTGGATCGCAACTCCTTCAAGCTGGCCGTGATCACGAACACGCTGCAAGGCTGCCGGGTTTTCAAGGGGCTTCCCCAAGCGGAGATCGACGAGGTCGCCGCCATTTCCGTGCTGCGGTCGCTCGCCAAGGACGAATTTCTCTTTCACGAAGGGGCCACGGTCGAAGGATTTTACGTCGTGCAGAAGGGCGCCGTCACGATGCATCGCACCAACGACGCTGGAAAAGAGCAGGTGCTGCACGTCTTCCGGGCCGGTGATGCGTTTGCCGAAGCTGCGCTCACGATGGAGGACGGCTATGGCGCCGATGCGCGCGCGACCGAGCCCAGCACGGTGGTCGTGGTCCCGAAAGCGCCCTTCTTGGGCATGCTCCGGGCTCATCCGGAATTCGCGCTCCGTCTCCTCGCCGCCATGAGCCGGTATGTGCGCATTCTGTCGACGCTGGTTGACGACCTCATGCTCAAGGACATGGAGACACGGCTCGCCAACTGGCTCCTCCGCCAATGTCCCCGCCCCCTCACCAACGCGCCCACAGCCATCTCGCTCGAGCAGACCAAAAAGGTGCTTGCGGCTGAAATGGGCGCGACGAGCGAGACCTATTCGCGGGCCCTCGCGAGATTGCGCGATCAGGGGCTCCTCCGCGTGGAAGGGACCGAACTCACCGTGACCCGGCCGCTGGATTTGCTGCAGCTGCTCGATCTGCACCTCGCCACGCATTGACCGCCCCACCCGCGCTTTTTGGCGGGACCGCCGCGGCCAAATCCGCTACGCCAGTCAACATGGCGACAAACCGAAGCACCTTCCGGCTGGCCGTGATGGAAAACACCTTGCGCACCTGCCGGTTCTTCAAGGGGCTTCCGCCGTCGGACCTCGAAGCGATCACCGCATTCTCGATCCTCCGCTCGCTCGCGAAAGACGAGTACCTCTTTCACGAAGGCGGCGCTGCCGAGGGATTCTATGTCGTGCAAAAGGGCGCCGTGAATGTGCATCGTACCAACGCCGCCGGGCGGGAGCAGGTCTTGCACGTCTTTCGCAGCGGCGAAGCATTCGCCGAAGCCGCGCTCGCCTCGGAAACTGGCTACCCGGCAAACGCGCGCGCGACCGAGTCCACGACCGTGGTGATGGTCCCGAAAGCGCCGTTTCTGGGCATGCTGCGGGCCCGGCCGGAGCTGGCCCTCCGCATGCTCGCCTCCATGAGCCAGCATCTGCGCATTTTAGTGGCCCTCGTTGATGACCTAACCCTCAAGGATATGGAGACGCGGCTGGCGAACTGGCTGCTCCGTCGTTGTCCGCAGCCACTCACCAAGGCCCCCGCGATCGTTTCGCTCGACCAGAGCAAGAAAGTCCTGGCCGCCGAAATGGGTGCCACGAGCGAGACCTTTTCGCGCGCGCTCGCCAAGTTGCGCGACCAAGGCATGCTGCACGTCGAGGGCCACGAACTTACTGTGACCGACCCGCTGGAATTGATGCGGCTGCTCGATCGGCACCTCGCCGGCCATTGAGAGTCCCCATGTCCGTTACGTCCGCCCGGCTTTCGTTCCTCCGGATCGCCCGGGCGGAGCCGTTTCGAGTGTTTTTCCCCTTTGGTGCGCTTCTCGGAGCAATGGGCGTCGCGCTGTGGCCGCTGTATTTCGCGGAGGCCATTGCGACCTATCCCTCGATCATTCACGCCCGCCTCATGCTCGAGGGCATGATGGCGGCGTTCATCTTCGGCTTCCTCGGCACCGCGGGGCCACGCCTCACGGAGACGTCGCCCTTCTCCCGCACGGAAGGCGGCTTGCTGCTGGCCTGCCAAGCCGCCGCCTGTCTGCTGCATCTCGCGTCCGCGCATGCGGCGGGCGACGCCTTCTTTCTCGCCGCCTTGCTCTGCTTCGCCCTGGCGCTCGGCCGGCGCTTTCGCGCACGCGGCGATCTGCCGCCCCCCCAGTTCGTGCTCGTCGCGCTCGGTCTGGCCTGTGGCGTCGCCGGCAGCGCGCTGCTGGCCTGGACCGAAGCCCTTGGCGGCTGGCCGCGCCTCGCGCGCTTCGGCGCCGCGCTCCTGCAGCAAGGCTTTGTGCTTTTCCCGGCGCTGGGGGCGGGAGCATTTCTTCTGCGGAAGTTTCTCGACTTGGAGTCGGACCCCGACGCCCTCCCACGGGCTGAAGCCACCGACACGTGGCGCGCCAGCGCGAGGCGATTCGCGGCCCTCGCCCTCATGATCATAGGGACTTATGCGCTCGAGGTCTTGGGGTGGCCCCGCCCGGCCGGTTTAGTGCGCGCTGGCCTCATCGCCGGGTACCTCTCTACGGCCATGCCGTTTTGGGGGTGGCCGGGCCCATTTCTCGCGAACTCTCTTCGTCTGGGACTCGCTTCCGCCGTGCTGGCAGCGCTCACGCTCGCCCTGGATCCCTTTCGCCCGCTGGCCGGCGAGCATATTCTCTTTCTCGGCGGATTCACCGTGCTGGTCTTTACCGTCGGCACCCGCGTCATTTACGGTCACAGTGGTCAATCGCATCTCTTCGCCGGCCGCCTGCCGTTTTTGATCGTGGTGCATGTCCTGATTTTTCTCGCCCTGCTCACCCGCATCGCCGCGGAATTCGGCTCAGCGCGCGCCGAGCATTTGATCGTCGCCGCCGTGCTCTGGCTGGCCGCCGCCGCCGTCTGGAGCGCGCGCACCCTGCGGTGGATCGGAACGGTCGAAAAGGAGTAGGCGCCGCGCCGCCAGACTAACCCCCGCGCAACTGAAGATTGCCGCGCCATCCAAAACCGGTAGCCTCCGCCAAAACCATCCCACCATGTTCAAGCGCATCTCCAATATCTTTCGCGGCTTCTTTGGTCTGTTCATTTCCGGGATCGAAAAGCAGAACCCCGAGGCGTTGATGGAGGTCGAAAAAGAAAACCTCCGCAAGCAGATCGGGCAATACAACCAGGGCCTCGCCTCCCATGCCGGGCTTTGCGAGCGCCTCATCTCCCAAGTGCGCAAGCTCGAGGCGGAGGAAAAGGACCTGCGCGCCAAGACCGCCGCGAATCTGCGCGCGGGCAACCGCGAGGCCGCGGGGCAACTTGCGGTGCGCCTGCAGACGATCACCCAGCAACTCACCGAAAACAAAACCCAGGCGGAGCAAGCCGAAGGCACCTATCAGAACCTCATCCGGGCACGCGAAGTCGCCGTCCGGGCCGCGACCGATAAAATCGAAAAGCTTAAGGCTGCTCTCGGCGATTTGAAGGTGAAGAAGGCCACCGCCGAGCTGAACGAGATGGCGAGCGGCATGATCGGCCAGATCGGCGGCGCCGGCGACACGCTCAACCGCCTCACGGAAATGGTCGACGAGGAACGCGAGAAGGCGACCGGCCGGGCCCGCGTCGCGAAGGACTCGCTCGACATGAGCGACGTCAACATCAAGGAATCCGAGCAGCGTGCCCTGGCCGATCAAGCCCTCGCCGACTTCGCCGCGAAGGAAGGCATCGTCCTCGATGTCGCTCCCGCCCCCGCTGCGACGGAGGCTGCAACGCCCGCGCCCGCCCCGGCGCAGAAGACGATGGGGTGACGAGAATTGCGGATTGCGAATTGCGGATTGAGCGGGCTCGGAGCTAAATACGCAGAGTCTCCGCGCTCTTTTGCCTTTCCTCGGCCGTTTGCGCTACCGCGCGAGACTCCAGGGGGACCAAGATCAAATCCAATTCCCATGGCTTCCGTACCGTCCGACACGCCCGGCAAAAAAGGTCCGTTGGATCCCGCACCGGCCAATCCGCAGCCGGGCGGAGCGAGACAGACTGCCGAAGGCAGCCCGAAGGGCGAAGGCGGCGCGTTTAGACAATCCGCCATCCGCAATTCGCAATTGCCCTCCTGGGCCGCGGAAATGGCGGCGCATTATGAATCGCACGCGGCCTCGCAGTTCATCCTGAGCGGAAATCTCAACGACCGGTTCCTCCTCCCACTGGCCGAGGCGGAGCGCCCGCTCGGCGGCGTGACGGAGTTTCTCGTCCGCGTGCTCATGGCGCGCTTCGATGTCATCCTCAGCTACGATTTGGGCAATGGCCTGCGCGTCGAAAAGGGGAAGGAACTCTTCGCGGAATGGCCCGCGATGAAGGATGCGCCGGAGCTGCCGAAACAACCGCGCGCCGCGATCGAGTCGCTCACGCGTTATCTCCGCTACAACGCCAACCTGGGCCGGCTCGGCAAGACCACTCCACAGATCGGCATCTGGGTACGCTCCGCGCATCTCGTCATTCCCGCCCTGCCCGGCGCGCCCAGCCCGGAGCTCAACGCGCTCGCCTTGTTGATCCGAGATTGGTCGAGCGAGCCCATGCTCGACGCCCTGCGCGTCTGCACTGTGCTGCTCGCGGACAATTTCAACGACCTGCACCCGCTGCTCGTGCTCAATCCGCGCGCCGCGCAGCTCAAGATTCCTTTCCCCGACTCCGCCACACTCCGGGCGGCGCTCACCACCCTCCAGCCGAAATACCCGGAGGCGCTCGCCGAGTTTGCCGGCGAGAAGATTGCCGAGGTGGCCGCGTCCCTCGCCGGCGCGACGCTGGGATCCGTCGAGAATCTGCTCAAGCTCAAGGAGTATCGGCACGAGCCCATTCGCGCGAACGATCTGGCGCGCTTGAAGAAGGAACTCGTCGAACGCGAGGCGAGCGACCTCATCGAGTTCATCGATCCGAAGCGCACGCTCGACGACCTGCACGCGCAGGAGGCGCTCAAGCATTGGCTGCGCGACGACATCGCGCTGTGGAAAAAGGGCGACATCGGCGCCGTGCCGATGGGTTACCTGCTCTGCGGCCCGGTCGGTACCGGCAAGACGTATCTGGTCGAATGCCTGGCGGGCGAAGCGGGCATCCCCGTCGTGAAGATCAAGAACTTCCGCGACAAGTGGGTCGGGAGCACCGAGGGCAATCTCGAGAAAATCTTCCGGCTGCTGCAAGGCCTCGGACGCTGCTTCGTCTTCATCGACGAGGCCGACCAGGCGCTCGGCAAGCGCGACAGCGGCGGCAACGACGGCGGCCTTTCCGGCCGCATCTATTCGATGTTCGCGAAGGAAATGAGCAATCCGGATAACCGCGGTCGTCTGGTCTGGATTCTCGCCTCGAGTCGCCCGGATCTCATCGAGGTGGACCTCAAGCGCCCCGGCCGCCTCGACGTAAAGATTCCGATCTTTCCCACCACGACACCCGAAGAAAGCTGGGCGCTCATCCGCGCGCTCTGCAAACGTCGCGGCCTCGCGCTCGACGACGCCCAACTCGAAAAGGTCCGCGAGCACATTCCCATCCTCCTCACTCCCGGCGCCGCCGAGGCACTCGCGGTGAAGATTTACCGCACCGTGCAGACGCGCGGCGGCGAAGCGATCGACGCCGTGGCGCACGCGCTGAGCGACTACCAGCCGCCGGTCGCCGCCGAGATCATGCAGTTTCAGATCGGTCTCGCGGTCGCGGAGGCGAGCGATCTCTCGTTCGTGCCGGCGATGTTTCGGCCGATGCGGTGAGTGCGAGCGGAAAGCGTCGCGGTTCAGAATTGCTTGGGAGAATCCATGAGCGAATTCAGCGAGAGCGATTAGACGACGTCCACGAATGCGACGCCGCCCGAATCTTTACGGAGGCGATTGGTTTGGAACATTGCGAGTGGCTCGCCTACTACAGCAGACTCGCGCGTGAGTTCGATCAAGCGCCTGACGAGCATCCGGACGTGTGGAAAGTCGAAAGACCGATATGCTCGCGTGCCGGTGCTTCGGTCTGGCATCCAGGAGCAGGCCCGAAGGGCCAGGATTCCTTAGCCCAGGCCAGCGGCCGGCCAGCGGCCTGGGAATGGGAGTTCAAGCTCCGGCGGCCTGAAGGGCCGCAATTCGGAAACAGGCTCGGAACCCGTTATCGCGACCTTTCAGGCCGCACGAAATTTTGGCTGTTTACCCAGGCCGTTGACCCGGGCTAAGGGATGTCGACCCTTCGGGCCGGGATCTGGGACCCGCAGGGCCGCGTCCATTTCTGACGCCTATCGCAGCACATGGGCTCGTATGAGCCGTCCGCCGCCTCGCGAAAAATCGCACCCCGCGAGAATTTTCCGAAATCCTCGCCATCCCAGTCGTCATCGCTCGGCAGACCGCCTTTCGCGCCTGCCATGAAATCCTCCTCGTTTGTCTTCCCCCGCCTGCTCGCCCTGGCCCTTCTCATCACCGCCCTCGCCTCCCGGGCAAGCGGCGCCACCAAAACTTGGACGGGCGCCGACGGCGGATTTTGGGCCGCGGGGTTGAACTGGTCCGGCGGTCTCCCCGTGATTGGGGACGATGTCGTGCTGGGGACCCAATCCGCCGCGACCGCGAGCGTGACGGCAAACTTCAACGTCACGTTGACCGGGGCCGGATTGAACTCGCTCCTGATCAATTCCACCGGCATCACCGGCACCTTCACGCTCTCGCAGACCGTCGCCAGCACCATGATCGCGGTGAACGAGACGATCGGGTCGAGCATCTCGGGCAACGTCTACACGCAGAGTGCCGGCACAAACTCGGTCACGAACACTTTGACGCTTGGACTCTCCGCCGGTTCCGGCACCTATAACCTGAGCGGTACCGGTATTCTCTCCGCCGTAAATGAGACGATCGGAAGTGCCGGGACAGGTGCTTTCACCCAATCGGCCGGCACGAACACGATCAACGGCGGGTCGCTTCTGATTGGCAACTCGAATACCACGACCGCCAGCACCTACACTTTGAGCGGTGGCACCCTCACGCTCGCCAGCGGCGCCAGTGTTTCTGTCGGCAACACCGGGCGCGCCTCTTTTTCCCAGAGTGCCGGCACGATGAATTTCACCGGCGCCACCCCGGGTTCCCTCATTCTCGCGGCGGGCCTTGGCACCAACAACAACACCTACACCCTCGCCGGCACCGGCCAGATCACGAACCCCTCCAAGTTGACTGTCGGCCAAGCGGGCACCGCCACTTTCACCCAGACAGGCGGCACGATCTCCCTCGGGAACGCTTCCAATACAGGCAACCTCTTTGTCGGCGATCAGGCCTCGAGCAACGGCACCTACAACCTGAGCGCGACCACCGGCACCGGCAGCATCGCCACGGACAACGTCACGATCGGAAATGCCGGCACGGGCGCCTTTAATCAAAGCGGCGGCTCCCTCACGGTCGCGAACACCTTCAATCTGGCGAGCAATCCCGGCAGCTCGGGCGCCTACACCCTCACCGGCGGCACCCTCAATGTTGGCGGCACCGCCACGGGCACAATCGGCGGAATCGGCACCGCGGTCTTCACCCAAAGCGCCGGTAACGCCAATTTCTCCCTCCTCACGGTCGCGACGAGCGTGAGCGGCTTCACCGCCAGCGGCACTTACAACCTGAGCGGCAGCGGCCAGTTGAATGCGGGCAGCATCAACGTCGGGTTCAATTCGGGCGCGACCGGGGTCGTCAACCAATCGGGCGGCACGAACACGCTGACGGGCTTGCTCCAGGTGGGCGTGAATGGCGGCAGCAGCGGAGCCTACAACCTCAGCGGCGGCTCGATCTCGGCTCCGAACGAGAACATGGGCGTGAACAATTCCGGCGGAAACATGGCGGCGTTCGTGCAGACCGGCGGCAGCAACACGGTCACCGGCACAGGCGTTCTCAGCCTTGGCGTGAACGGCGCCTCCAATGGCTCGTACTTCCTCGACGCCTCCAACGGGGCGAGCACCTTGAATACCTACGCCGTGCGCGTCGGCGAGGGTGGCACCGGCGTATTCACCCAGAATGGCGGCACGCACAACGCAGCCTTCGGCATCACCATCGCCCGGAACGGCGGCTCCTCCGGCACCTACACGCTCGGCGGGGGCAATCTCAACATCGGCACTGGCGGACCCCAGGGCGTGCTCGTTGTGGGCGGCGGGGGCATCAATGGCACCTTCAACCAAACCGGCGGTGCGGTCAGTATCACCGGCACAAATATCGGAAGCGGCGGACTCGTCGTGGCGAATACCCTCGGCTTTTCTGGCACCTACAACCAGAGCGGCGGAACCCTCACCACGACTTACGAATTCGTCGGGAATGGAGGAAACGGTTCGTTCGTTCAGACGGGCGGAACCCACATCGTCAATGGCACCAATGCCCTGATCGTCGGCTCGAACGGGGGCTCGACCGGGTCGTTCACGCTGAACAGCACCAACGGGGCCGCCGTGCTGACGGCCAATGCGGAAGTCATCGGTTTCTTCGGCACTGGCACCGTGAGCCAGGCGGCGGGCACGACCCACACCGTGCAAAGCACCCTTTGGGTTGGCTATGGCGGCGGGAGCACCGGCACCTTCAACCAGACGGGCGGTGCCCTCGGCTCGGGAACGGAGGTCGTGGGCTACGCCGGCGGCGGAACCTTCAATCAATCGGGCGGCACGAATACCTCGAACTTGCTGACGGTGGGAGCGTTGGCGGGCTCGAATGGCACCTACAATCTGAGTGGCAGTGGGATTTTGAACGTCAATCAAGCGGCGAACGTGATCACCATCGGTGGTGCCGGCACTGGCCTATTCAATCTCACCGGCGGCACCTTGAATGGCCGCGCCACGAGCGGCGGCGTCATGACCGTCCCAGGCGGAACGCTCAACCAAAGCGGCGGCACGCTGAACGGCTACGTGACGAACAGCGGCACCTTTGCCTACAGCGGCGGTGCCTTCAACGGCACGCTAGAAAACACGGTCGCCGGCATCGTGAACCTGAGCGGCGCCTTTGCCGCCGGCGCCGGCGTGCTCAACAACGGCACGATCACCATCACCCCCGGCGGTAGTCTCGGCGCCGGAGTGGGCGTCGTTCTCGACAACGAAAACGCCCTCGTGCTTGCGGGCGGGGCGCTGAGCGGGGCCGGCCAGATCGTCAACAACGGCAGCCTCACGGGGTTCGGCACGATCGGTGGCACGGGCGGATTCACGAACAATTTCTCGGTCGCTCAGGGCGCGGGCTTGCTCGTGCTTTCGAACTCCGGCGCGAACGTGAACAATGGCACCATTACCCTCGCCCCGGCCCGCCAGGTTCAGCTCGTGACCGCCCTCACCAATGCCGCCACCCTCAACCTTAATAGCGGCGGAGTCACCGGGGCGGGCACGCTCACGAATAGCCCCGGCGGCACCATCAGCGGACCGGGCACCATCAGCGCACCCCTCGTCAACAGCGGCGTGATTGCGCCCGGCAGCGGGACGCTCAACATCTCCGGGGCGTGGACGAACACCGGCCTCGTGGAATTGGGCGGCATCACCTCGAACCTCGTCGGCGGCACCATTACCAACACCGGTTCCATTCAGGGTGTCGGCAACATTGGCTCGGCCATCAATAATACGAGCGGCGTGATCGAGGCCCTCGGCGGCACGCTCGCGCTGGGCGGCAACGTCACGAACTCCATCCCCGGCACGCTCGCGGCGAGCACCGGCAACAAGCTGATCGTCAGCCCTGGCCTCACGACCAACAGCGGCCTCATCAACCTGACCGGTGGCACCTTCGACAACAACAATCATGCGCTGACCAACGCCGGGCAGATCAGTGGTTACGGCACGTTCCGCACCGGCGGCACCGGCTTGACTAATGCCGGCAGCGTCACCTTCACCGGCGGCGTCACGACCGTGAACGGCAACGTCACGAACAATGTCGGCCAGATGATCCGCGTCAGCTACAACCCGGCCACCTTCACGGGCAACGTCGTCAACAACGGCATCTTCAAGACCACCTCCACCACCACGACTTTTGCCGGCACGTTCACGAATAACGGCACCTTTGTGAGCGATCCCGCCACGCAGTATTTCGGCAATCTTTCGATCGGGTCGGCCGGTGCGCTGCAAGGCGGCGTGGGCGACGTCTTCGTGATCAACGGAAACCTGACCAATATGAGCCTGGCGCACGCGAGCTTCGATATCGCGCAAGCGCAGATCACGCTCGCCTCCGGCGCGCACGACGTTACCTGGAGCGCCGCCGATCGCGGTCCCACCACGGCCGGCTTCACCGATAATTTCGTGGTCGGCACCTTCGAACTCCGAACCGGTGCGACCATGAGCCTGCTGGGCGCGTATTCCGCCTTCGGAGCCAATGCACTCTACGTGCACACGCTCGCGCTCGAGGGCGGACTCGGCCAGCTCGCGAATATCCACTCGAACGGCTTGAACATCTATTACGACGGCGGACTCGCCGAGAATTCGTATCTCGCCTGGGGCACTTATGCGTTGCCCGATGGCGGCCTGCTCGCCCCCGTCGCCGGCGTGCCGGAGCCGGGAACGTATGCCTTGATCGCATTGGGCGCACTGGCTCTCGCCGGAGTGAGGCGCTGGAAGCGCTAAGGGACCGCAAGCGACCCAGTTCCGTGCGAATGCTGGGAAAGTGAAGGTTTTGGGGATAGTTTCGGTGCGTCAAAATTTCCTCTACACTTCCCCCACGATCCAAGCGCCAACGGCGCGACACTCGAGAGCCCAAGTCGAACCCGCGAAACGGGTGCGGCCGAAAGTAACCTTGCCCTCACCGCAGGTTCAAAAGGTGCGGCCGAGGTAAGCTTGCCTTCGCCGCAGGTTGAAAAGGTGCAGCCGAGGTAAGCTTGCCCTCGCCGTAGGTTCAAAAGGTGCAGCCGAGGTAAGCTTGCCCTCGCCGCAGGTTCAAAAGGTGCAGCCGAGGTAAGATTGCCTTCGCCGCAGGTTGAAAAGGTGCAGCCGAGGTAAGCTTGCCTTCGCCGCAGGTTCAAAAGGCGCGGCCGAGGTAAGCTTGCCCTCGCCGCAGGTTCAAAAGGTGCGGCCGAGGTTCGCTAGCCATCACCGCAGGTTGAAAAGGTGCAGCTGAGGCACGGTTGCCTCGCCGCAGGTCGAAAAGGTGCGGTCGAGGTATGTCTTCGTCTGTTCGATGACATGGGGGCCATCCCTTTGCTCCTGCTTTTCCGAAAAGACCGGGCGAGCGTGTGAGCTGATGGATCAAGAACTCATTCGCAGCCTCCCGCTCCGCCCCGGCCATTTCCGGTACGAATCCGGCCACCACGGCGAGCAGTGGCTCGACTTGGAGCGTCTGTTCCTGGAGCCCGCCCCGCTGGTCCGTTGTGCGCTCAAACTGGCCCGGAAGCTCCTCCGTTATCGCGTCGAAATGGTTTGCGGTCCGCTGGTGGAAGGCGCCTTCGTCGCCCTTCAGGTGGCGCTGGAATTGGGGGTGCCATTCGCGTACTCCGAACGGTTCGAGAATCCGGGCAAAGAAGGGCTCTTTCCTGTCGATTACCGCCTGCCGCGCGCGCTTCGTGGCGAGGTAAAGGGCCGGCGCGTCGCCGTCATCAATGACGTCACCAATGCCGGCTCCGCCGTGCGCGGCACCCTGGCCGACCTGCTCGCTTTCGGCGCGCACCCAACCGTCATCGGGACACTCGTCGTGCTCGGCACCGCCGCCGATCAACTCGCCCGCGACCACGGACTCACCCTCCAAACCCTCGCGCGGCTCCCAAATCCCCTCTGGACCCCGGAGGAATGTCCGCTCTGCGCCAAGGGAACGCCTTTGAGCGACCAGGGCGCAGAAATCCCCGTGTGATTCTCCCGGCGAGGCGCGGATCCACTCTGTCCATCCCGGTCGCGCCCGCGCGCCTCACCTTCGCCGCACCGCCGCAATCGCCTCCGCCAGTAAACGCGTGCCCGCCCGCATCTCCGCCGGTCGCACGCAGCCAAAACCGAAGACGAGCCCATTTCGCCGTTCCGCCCCGAGGCAGTATTCGGAGAGCGCCGCCACCTCCACGCCTCGCTGGGCGGCGGCCGCCCGCACTGCCCGATCGGAAATCGCCGGATCAAGTTCCGCCGTGAGCTGCATCCCGGCGTCGCCGGACCGCGGCGTAAGCACGCCGCCGCAATCGCTTTGCAAAGCCGCGAGCAAGGCCGCGCTCCGTTCCCGATACGCCACTCGCATGCGGCGCAGATGCGTCGCAAAGTGCCCTTCCTCGATGAAGGCGGCGAGTGCCTCCTGCTCGAGCGCGGAAGCGGGGGCAAACCCATCCGCCCGCGCCGCCGCGAACACCTTGAGCAGCGCCGGCGGCGCCACCAGGAACCCAATGCGCAGGCCGGGAAACATCGTCTTGCTGAAGGTGCCCACGTAGATCACGCAGCCCGCCTCATCCAGGCCCTGCAGCGCGGTGAGCGGCCGGCCTCGATGCCGGAATTCGCAGTCGTAATCGTCTTCCACCACCACCGCACGGGCGCGCGCCGCCCACGCCAGGAGCGCCATTCGCCGGGCCAGGCTCATGGTTACGCCGAGCGGATATTGATGGGAGGGCGCCACGAGTGCGATGCGCGCATCCGGCGCGCGCCGCACCCCTTCCCCGACGTCGAGTCCCTCCGCATCCACTCGGATGGGAATCGCTCTGCCTCGGGCGGTGAGCACCGCGCGACGCGTCCCGAGATAGCCCGGATTTTCGATCCACGCGGCCGCGCCGGGATCGAGGACCAGCCGCAGGATTTCCTCGAGCGCAGGCTGCGTCCCCGCGGTAACAAAAACCTGCTCGCTGGTACAGCGAACCCCGCGCGCCGCGGAAACATGTGCCGCCACCGCCGCGCGAAAGTCTCGGTGCCCCGCCGGATCGCCACCCTCGAGCAAAGCGAAGCCCGCACGCGCATGGGTCCGGGCGGCAATTCGCGCCCAGAGTGCGGCCGGAAACAAGTCGAGGGCGGGAATACCCGGCCGAAACGCGCGCGGGGCGGCGCCGAGCCGCGGTGCGCCGGTGGGAGTCGCGAGCAACAAGCGCGCGACCGCGGAAAGCCGGGGCATCCGTCCGGTGGCCGCGACGCGGCGCACCGCCGCGAATTCCCGCGCCACGGGAAGTTCCGGGGCCACGCACACGGATGACGCCGCCCGGGATACGAGAAATCCCTCCGCGATCAAGGCGTCGAGCGCCTGGAGCACCGTGCTGCGCGCGACGCCGAGCTCGATCGCAAGCTGCCGGGACGAGGGCAGTCGCACCCCGGCGGCGACCTCGCCCGCCAAAATCCGGTTTCGGATTCCGTCGAAAATCTGCCGATGCAGCGGAACCTCAGCGCCGTCGTCGACGTGCAGCAAAAGCGACGCCACCGCCCTCGGCGCATGCTTCAACTGGTCTGGTTGCTTCGGCTTCAACTGGTCTTGGCGAGCATACCATGGAGTTCGAGACTCGCCCCACCAACCATGAACCCTCCCTCCCCAAACTCCGATCTCCCCGCCAGCCACGACTTCGATTTCCTGCACGGCCGCTGGCACCTTCAAAACCGCAAACGGCTCAAGCTGCTCCAGGACGCCGACGATTGGGAAACGTTCGAGGCGACGCAACATGTAAGGCCGCTTCCGGGCGGAATCGGAAACTACGATGACTTCATCGCGCCCACCTGGCGGCCCGGTTTCGTGGGGATGACGCTGCGCGTCTTCAATCCCCTCACACAATGCTGGAGCATTTACTGGCTCACCAATCGCACGGGCGGGCTCAACCAGGAGGGTCTCCTGGATCCCGCCGTGGTGGGACGATTCGAGAACGGAATCGGTCTCTTCGAATGTGCCGATCAATTCGAAGGCCGGCCCATTCGGATGCGCTTTCGGTGGAGCAAGACCTCGCCGGAAAACCCGCGGTGGGAACAAGCGTTCTCGCCGGATGAGGGGAAAACGTGGGAAACCAATTGGGAAATGAGTTTTACCCGCCTGACGGACTGAAAATGAACGTCCCTTCTTTCGAATTCCCCTCGTTCCCACCGTAAGTCGGGGTGCTCGAACTTCGGCAGTAAACGCTGCGCCTGGGCCAGCGCGATGCCCTCATCGAGCTCTTCGAGCGGAATTCAGCGAAAGCCAGGAAGCCGCGAGGATGACGCTCATCGGTTTGTTTTACGACACGGAACGCGCCGATCGATTCGTCTGGATGCGGCGCTTGCTTAGCGGAGTTCAACGCGAAGTGCGGCCAGCGCCGCGTGAAATCCGCACATTCCATGCACACCCCCTCCGGGGGGCGTGGACGCCGAACACAAATACATTCCCGGCGAGGGCATGCGGTAGGGAACCGCGCCGAGCGTGGGACGCGCCAGCAGGTGCCAAAGATCGTTGGCGCCGCCGGTGATATCGCCGCCCAAAAGGTTCGCATTGTGCGCCTCGATCGAAGCGGGGCTGCTGACATGGCGCGCAAGCACGCGCTCCCGGAAACCCGGGGCGAAGCGCTCGATCTGCTTTTCGAGGATTTCTGAGCAATCCGCCGTGCAGCCACGCGGAATGTGACAGTACGCCCACGCGGTGTGCTTGCCCGCGGGAGCACGCGTGGGATCGAACAAACTTTGCTGCGCGAGCAGTACAAAGGGCCGGGCCGGCATTTCTCCCTGCCCCACCGCTCTCTCCGCCGACGCGATCTCCGCTAAAGTCCCGCCCAGATGAACGGTCCCGGCGCGTCGACACGGTTCCGCCGTCCAAGGAATCGGAGCATCCAGCGCGTAATCGATTTTGAAAATGGCGGGCCCATGCGGGAAACGCTCCAGGCGTTGCACATAGGATTTGGGTAGTCGACTCGCGCCCACGCGCGCCGCCGGCCAGGCGGTGAGGTCGAGAAAGACCGCGCGAGTTCGTTCCAGTTCCGCCACGTCCCGCACAGGACGATTGACTTCGATCGTGCCGCCGGCGTCGCGAAAGTGCGCCGCGAGAGCATCGGTGATTTTCTGGGAGCCGCCGCGCGGGATCGGCCAGCCGACGGCGTGCGCCATCACCGCGAGGACGAGCCCGATGCTGGCCGAAGCCAGGGAATCGAGGGGAAGAAAGGAATGAGCCGCCAGCCCGGCAAAAAGCGCGCGCCCCCGCTCACTCTGAAAGGTATGGCGGGCAAGGCCGGCGGCCGAACGCAGCGCCAGCAAGCCGAAGCGCGCCAGCAAAAACGGATGCCGCGGCAGGTGGAGCATGGGCTGAAGTATCTCCTCGGTGAGTACCTCCCATTGCCGCAAGAAGGGCTCCACCAGCTTTCGATACGCCGCCCCATCCGCCCCCAGCGACTTGGAGGTCTCGTCGAGCGAGCGAACGAGAAAGGCCGCCGATCCATCGTCGAGCGGATGCGCCAGATGGATTTCCGGTTGGATCCATTCGAGGCCCTTCCGTCCGAGATCGAAGCCGCGAAACACCGGTGAAGCCAATCCTAGAGGATGGATCGCGGAGCAGCGGTCATGCAGAAAGCCCGGGAGCGTCAGGGCGGCGGAGCTGACTCCTCCCCCGAGCGTCGGCTGACCTTCGTAGAGGATGACGCTGCGTCCGGCGCGCGCCAAGGTCAACGCGGCGGCCAGTCCGTTTGGGCCGGAACCGATGACGCTCGCGTCGAACATGGAGTTACTCCGCGCTGCGCTTGATCAAGACTTCGCCGCGATTTCCGGATCGGCGGCGAGCACCTGCCCGGCCAGTTCCAGGCGGCGGTCCTCCACGCGGTCCGAGAGGGCCTTCGCCTCGCGACTCAATCGCTCGAAATCCACTCCCGCCCAGCTCGGAATCCGGGGCGCGACCTTGCCCAAGGCCACCCAGAGCGCGTGCTGTCCGAACGTCCCGAGGACGAGGC
>JBBRQH010000051.1:0-40305 GCA_038226705.1 Chthoniobacterales bacterium
GGTCCTCCACGCGGTCCGAGAGGGCCTTCGCCTCGCGACTCAATCGCTCGAAATCCACTCCCGCCCAGCTCGGAATCCGGGGCGCGACCTTGCCCAAGGCCACCCAGAGCGCGTGCTGTCCGAACGTCCCGAGGACGAGGCTTTCGAGCGACTCGAAAAGCCCCATGGGATCGGTCTCGCTCACGCCGAGACCCAACTTTAAACGGCTGATTTTTTCCGCAACCCACGCGGCGGTCTGCCGCACGGAACTTTCGGTCACGCCGATTCTGCGCATCAAATCGCGGAGCGTCTCTTGCTTCGTTTCGATTTCGCGATCCATCTCCGCAAAAAACGTTTCCCATGGGCCTCCGTGGTACGTCTTCATCAAGTGGCTCAGGAGTTCACGGGCACCCACAGAACCCGCGAGGTGGTCATTGAGGTAAAGGTCGAGATCTTTCGTGCTCACGTTTTCTTTCGAGCGTCGCCTGAATTGCGTCGATGGAGATCAAAGCTAGCATCGGGTCGCAACTCGCGGCGGGTGTGCCCTTCTTCGTGGATTCCACTGATCATCTCATCCGGCCCCGCGCGAAGCCCAAACCTTGGCGAATCACGCTTTTTTGGATCGGGGGGATACTTCTGCTCCTTTTCTTTGCGATGGCAGGTTGGTCCTTGTATCGGCGCCTCCAACCTGTGCTCTTATCGAAGAAAGCTCGCGCAGCAATGGACAAAGGCGACACGCGCGGTGCGTCACTTTTCCTTGCCCGCGCGCTGCAGCTCACCACCGATAACATCGAGGTCTGCGAGACTGCTGCGATTCTATATGAGGATCTCGGCATGATCGAAGCCATTCCGTGGTGGCAACGTGTAGTCGAACTGACCCCGCGCTCCACCAAACGGCGGCTGGCCCTTGCAAGGGCAGCGTTACGATTTCGAAAATTTGATATCGCGGAAGCTGCGCTCTCCGAGATCGTCGAGGAAGAGAAAAGCGGCGCAGAATACTTTGGGCTGACCGCTGCGATCGCAGCGTCGAAGGGGCGATTTGACGAAGCGCAGCGGCTTTTTTTGGAGGCGCAACGTCTCGAGCCCGCAAATGAAGAGCATCGATTAAACGCACTCAAGTGCCGATTCCTAAAGGCTTCGACCGCCCAGGCAAGATCCGATACGCTCGCGGAGGTACGTCTTTTTGCCCAGGCTTCCACGGGCTTGCTCCGCTTGATGGCGCTACGGATATTGCGCGACAATTCCGCTGCCGATTCTGAAGCAGCGTTGGACTCATCACGCTTGATCATGGCGGATCAAAACGCTGACTGGACCGATCGCTTCGCTCACTTGGCGCTCTTGTTGCGCTCCAGCCCCATCGAATTCGAGGGATCACTCCGTCTCGCCGAAGACGAATGTGAGCGTCAGACGCTCGCAGTCGCGCCCATGATTGCATGGATGACAGATCATCACCTGGGATCGCGTGTTCCAGAATGGATGAGTCGGATCGCACCTGCGGTTGCCGGAATCCCCGACGTTCTTGCGCAGAGGGCACTCGCCCTCGCGAGTGTCAACGAATGGGAAGGCGTGCTCGCCTTGGTGGAGGCACCGGGATACGATTGGGGAACCTATGATTTTCTGCGCTCTGCCTTGAGGGCAAGAGCGTTTGTGTCGCCCTCAAAAATCGTGCAGGGAGACGCCCAGTGGTCCAAAGCTGTAACTCTTGCACTTCGAATCAAGGGAGCACCTGAAAAGTTGGCGCGACTAGCGCTGAGTTGGGGCTGGGTCGAGCGGCGGCGCGACCTTTTGTGGCGGATGGTCGCGGCGAACCACCCGCAAACGCCTGCGGTTTTGGCTGCGCTGTTCGCAGAACTTGAACAGGCCCGCGACGCATCCGGGCTCCAGCGCGTTTTTTCCGAGATGCTGAGCCGAAATATCGGCGGTTCCATGACCGAGACGAACTTCGCCTTCTACTCGCTCCTCCTGAACAAAAACATCGATCGCGCCGACCAAGTCGCGCAAACGTTGTTCAAGCGGCAGCCGTTGGATGCCAGGTTTGCCGCTACGTATGCCTACGCGTGCTTCGTGAAAGGTCGCAATCTCGAGGGACTCGCAGCATTGGCCCCCCTTCCAGCAGCGGAGCGCAACGCTGTTGCAGTCCAATACCCTCTCGGACTACTTCAAGTCGCCGCAGGCCAGGGGGCGGAAGGCGCAGTGACGCTTTCGGCGATTCGTGGGCAGGTCCTTTTTCCGGAGCAGACCGCCATGATCGACGCGGCTCTGAGGCGCGTCGCAAGGCCTCCCGATCCAAGCTCAAAGTGAATTGCCCGTGGGAATTGCGTTGACAAGAATCTCGGGAACTCCAAGCTCACCCGATTCTTTGTCGAACCATCTCATGAAAATTCGCATTCTTTGGGCGGCCGTTTTGTTTGGGGCGGGTTGCATTTTGTCATCCAGCACTTACGCACAAGTACAGTTCGCGGAATTTACCACTTCTGGCGCTCAAGACTTCCAATATGTGAACAACAGCGGAACGAGCGCGACGTTCGGCACCATTCCGAATGGTACGAATCCGGGCCCGGTCGTAGCCTTCGCGTTCGATAATTTTGGCGGTTCGCTTCCAGCGGATCTCCAAGGGTTTCAGAACGCTTACATGGCGTTTACCGCGACGACGACAAATCCTGCGACCGTAAATGGATCGCAACTCCAGGAGAATTTTGGAGCTGGAGCAATCACGCTCACATTTACTCGGACCGTAGCTGCGGCCGAAGGCTCAAACGGAAAAACGAACCTTCTAACCGTGGTATTTACGCCCTTGATCTTGAGCGGAACCAGCGGCGGGACCAGTGCTGCCTTCAGCCAATCCACGCCTCCCCTTACAAACGTCACATTTACGTCCGATTTCCTCGATTTTAGCAATACGAACCTGCGTGCATTCTCGATCAGCCTCACGGCTTTAAGTGCAGCTCTCGCTCAGGGGCCGCCTGGAAACTTCTTCAACAGTTTCCTCGCATCCGGAACTGGGGTTTTTTCGTCAAACCCGCTGCCCATGATTTCCCTGCCTGAAATCAGTCCGGGATTAACGATGGCGGCCATTATTGGCGTGGCGATAACAGTAGAGTCCCTCCGTAAACGGCGCCGGGCTAAGCAGCTTACGCCAGTAACGTGATCTGCAAGGCAGTGCTGGAAAGCACTCAGTAATTGTGGGACATGGACACCGTGGATGCAAACGCTCCAACCATCGTTTAGACTTCGTAATCGCTTCAACGACGGCGCCACACGCTCACTTGCGAGACGCTCCACTGAAACTTGCGCGCGTGCTCGCGAATGAGGAACGGCAGGTCGCAGGTAGCCCCAAGCTCGAAAAACGGGTCAAGAGTGGCCCGCAGGGTGCCAAAAGTGCTCACGGGATCACCCGTCGAATCAAGCCGCCCCCCCAGCCAGCGCACCGGCGGCGTGTATTCCTTCAGCCAAGTATACGGCGACGCGATAATGAGCTGACCGCCGCGTTCGACGAGTTGAGGTAGACGCATGAGACAACGCCTCGGTTCAGGCAACCGATCGATTAGGTTGGCCAGGAGCACGACCGCGAAGGTGCCGAGATCCGGGCGCAAGTCGCACGCGTCGCCGGTTTCGAATTTAAGGCGCGTTCCATCGACCCCGCACGGCGGTCGCGCCACCAGCGGGGTGCACAATTCGCCTTCGTCCACCCGGGAATACGCGAGTTCTCCACCGGCCCGAAGCGATTCCGCGGCTCGGATGAAACTCGCCGAGAAATCGATCCCGATGACGGACGAGCAAACGCGCGCCAACTCAAAGGAGGAGCGCCCGACCGCGCAGCCCAGATCGAGCGCGCGCGCCTGCGGCGACAGTTCGGAGGTGCGGAGCGTTTCAGAAACTACCCGGACAGCAAAATCCAGCGCCTCATGGGGCCCGAACTCGTAAGGAAGCACTTCCTCGGCGCTGCCGTAATGAAACAGCAGGTACTCCGAGAGGAGCTTTTCGGTCTCGTAAGGATTCACTCAGCTCACCTTTGCCACCTGGGTCTCGAGTTCCGCCTTGAGCAAAGGCGGGAGATGCGAGCCCAGCGAGGTGAAGAATTCGGCGGCGGCGGCGTAATCCTGGCGCCAGCCGGTGGCATCATACGCGACGCATTTCTCGAAATCGGCCGGACTGAATCCCTCCAGACCGGCGAGATCGAAATCCTTCTGCTCGGGCAGCGTGCCAATGGGCGTCTCCTTGCCGCCCACCTCGCCGGCGCAACGATCGATGATCCACTTCAGCGCCCGCATGTTCTCCCCGAATCCCGGCCAGAGGAACTTCCCGTCCTCGTCCTTCCGGAACCAGTTCACCCCGAAGATCAGCGGCGGATGCGTGAGCTTCGCGCCCATCTCGATCCAGTGCGCGAAGTAGTCGCCGACGTGATAGCCACAGAAGGGCAGCATCGCCATCGGATCGAGCCGCAATTGACCCACCGTGCCGGCCGCCGCGGCCGTCATTTCGGAACCCATCGTCGCGCCGACGAAGGTGCCGTGGTTCCAATCCCTCGACTGGAACACCAACGGCACGGTCGAGGCCCGGCGCCCTCCGAAGATAATCGCACTGATCGGCACGCCGGCAGAATCGTCGAACTCCAGCGCGAGAGCGGGATTGTTCGTCGCGGGCGCGGTGAAGCGGCTGTTCGGGTGGGCGGCCTTGTCCGGGCTGGCCGGGGTCCACGGACGCCCGAGCCAATCGGTGCAATTCTCCGGCGGCTCGCCATCCTTCCCTTCCCACCAGACGTCGCCCTCCGGCGTAAGCGCGACATTCGTGTAGATCGTGTCGCGTTCGATCGTGCGCATCGCATTGGGATTGGTCTGGTAATTCGTGCCCGGGGCGACCCCGAAATAACCGAACTCCGGGTTGATCGCGTAGAGCCGGCCATCGGAGCCGGGCTTCATCCAGGCGATGTCGTCGCCGATGGTTGTGATCTTCCAGCCGGCAAAGTGCGCCGGCGGGATGAGCATGGAAAAATTCGTCTTCCCGCAGGCGCTGGGGAAGGCCGCGGCGATGTAATGCTTCCGGCCATCCGGCGCCTGCGCGCAGAGCAGGAGCATGTGCTCCGCCATCCAGCCCTGCTTGCGCGCCAAGTAGGAGCCGATGCGCAGGGCGAGGCACTTCTTGCCGAGGAGCGCGTTGCCGCCGTAGCCGGATCCGACGCTGATGATTTCGTTATCCTGCGGAAAGTGACAGATGAAGCGCCGTTCCGGGTTCAAATCGAGCGTGCAATGCAGGCCCTTGTTGAAATCGCCATCGGCTCCCAGGCGCAGGTAGGCCGCGCCGCCCATGCGCGACATGATGCGCATGTTCAACACCACGTAGATCGAGTCGGTGATTTCCACGCCGACCTGCGTCAGGGGAGACGCCGCCGGGCCCATCATGTAGGGCACCACATACATGCAGCGGCCCTTGAACGCGCCTTTGAGCATCCCCAGGAGCTTCGCGCGCATTTCCGCCGGGTCGGTCCAGTTGTTGGTGGGGCCGGCTTCATCCGCGGTGGGGGTGCAGATAAAGGTGAACTGCTCAACGCGCGCGACGTCGTTGGGATTGGAGCGCGAGAGGTAGCTGCCGGGCAACTTGGCGGGATTCAGCGCCTGCAGTACGCCCAGACGCTCCGCCTCGGCGGTGAGATACTTCTTTTCCGCCTCCGAGCCGTCGCAGAAGAAGATCTGGTCCGGCTGTCCGTGCTCGACGCATTGCTCGATCCAATGCATCAGGCGCGCATGCGCGGTCGGCTTCGTTTTGCCGAGGTCAGCAGGGATGGAGGCAAGAAGGGGGGAAGCGTTGCTCATGGGGCGCGGAGAAAGTCGGTGAATTACGGCGGGCGGAAGGAAAACGCCCTCGCCGCACAAGGCGGCCAAGGGCGTCGAAAGCTTCGTCTCAGTTTGATTTAGCTCCCGCCGACGCGGGAGCGCAACGGTTTTTCGGGCTGGTGCCGCAGCGATTTTTCGCCAGCTCCCGCGCAACTGCGGGTCGCTCCGCCATTGACGCGGTGCGCGGCGTGGCGGTGACTTAGGGTGCGCACCCGCCGCGCGTACCGCCATGCCTGACGCCGCCACTTCCTCCGCCGCGCTCTCGCGCGGTCAGCGGATGGAAGTGCTCGCGTTGCTCAAGCGGACCGGCGGCCTCGCAGTGCGGGCTTTGGCCGAGCGCATGGACATGAGTTACATGGGGGTGAAGCAGTACTGCCTGGAGTTGGAAAAGCAGGGATTCCTCGAAGTGCGCCGCGAGCCGCGAAGCGAGGGTCAGACCGGCCGGCCCACGCTGGTCTACCGGCTTACGCCCAAGGCGCATTCGCTCTTCCCCACCGCCACCAACGATCTCACCCTCGAGTTGCTCGAGGCCGTGCAGCGCGTCTACGGCCCCTCTGCCCCGGAGAAGTTGCTGTACGCCGTCTTCCAGCGCCGCGCGGAAACTTACCGGGCCGCTCTTTCCGATGCGGGCATCACGGGCGACGCGGCCCGGGTGCTGGAGTTCTCGCGGATGCGGGACTACGAAGGCTGCCTGAGCCACGTGGAAGGCATTTCCCCGCGGGCGACCCGGGCGCTGCGCGAGGCCGTGCTGGCGGGCGGCGGCGAAGCGGACGAGGCACCTCTGCTCCCCTTCGGAACGGAATCTCCCGAAGCCGAGCCGGAGGGTCCGTTGCGGATCATCGAGCATCGCTCGCCCATCGCGGATTTGCTCGCCCACTATCCCATCGTCCCGCGGCTGGAGCGGGAGCTTTTCGAGCGCGTCCTTGGCTACCCGGTCCAGCGGGTGGACGAGAGCGACCCCGCCGATCGCTACCGCGTCGTGTTCCTACTGGGCGCGGAGTAGTGCTCAGCTTGCGCGGCATTCCGCGAGCAATTCCTCCGCCTGCGAACGAACGTACTCCGACTCGTCGTGCAGGCCACGTTCGGCGGCGTCGGCGAGCGCCGCCCGCTCACCGGAGCGCTCCAGGCGGATCATTTGCGCGAGCGCCTGCAAAGCATTTCCGCGGACGTTGGCGTGCCAGTGGG
Source organism: Chthoniobacterales bacterium (assembly GCA_038226705.1). Taxonomy (GTDB): domain Bacteria; phylum Verrucomicrobiota; class Verrucomicrobiia; order Chthoniobacterales; family SZAS-18; genus SZAS-18. Next base: position 6,996 of record JBBRQH010000051.1, read on the forward strand.
TGGTGAGGCGCCGGCAGAAGGCGAGCGCGAATTCCGCATCCGGATCATGCAGCGCCACCGCCACGACTCCCCGCACCAAGGCGGCGAGATCGTCCTCCTGCTCGGCTTTCGCGAGGAACGCGCGATCCGGACGCCGATCGCGTTTCATGCGGTGTTCGGGTGAGGAAACAGAACCGATCCAACCGATCCAGGCACACACCCAACAGAGCGCCCGCTCATTTTCGCTCCCGCGCCAATTCGGCAGCGCGCCGGAACTGCGCGCGAAAATGATTCCCGAGTTCCTTCGCGAGCAGCACTTCGTCGATCTTGTTGGAGGAGGAGAGCGCCGCGCGGATCGGTCCGCTCGCGGCGGCATAGTCCACCCGGCTGACATCGAGCAGGGTGTCCGTGGCCTGTTTGGGAAATCCCGCTTCGATGATTTCGCGCCAAGCTTCCTGCAACTCATCGTGGGAGTCCTGGCACATCACCCGGATAATGAATCCAGTGGTGCGAAAAAGGCCGGAGGTCCAGGCCGGGCGGTAGGCGAAATTTTTCGCGTCTTCAAACGGACGCACGCCGGGATCCGAGACGAATTGCTCGTGCTCCGGCCCGTAGAGTTCCGGCCGGATCGGCAAACGACGGAGCGAGTAATTTTGCGGTCCGCCGGGCGTGCCGCGGCGGTAACTCCAAATTTTTTGCCCCTCGATGCTGAGCACGAAATCGATGAATTCCTTCGCGATTTCCGCTTCCGGCGCCCCACGCAAAAGCCCGATGGGATCGATCCCATACGAGGTTCCGCCGCTGGGCGAGATGAAGACGACCCGGGGTTTGTCACCCCTGTTGGCGGAAGATTCCACCTCCTGTCGTGCGTAATAGTCGATGCTCATCGCCGACGCAGCATCCCCGCTCCCCACATCGATCGGCGGCTTCTGGGAAGAGTCGGAAAAATAGCGAGTATTGCCTCCGAGCTTGATCATGAGCTGCATCCCGCGCCGCCAGCCATCGTCGCGCGCCCGGGTTTCGATGTCGCGAACTGACGCGGAGGTGGGAGCCGTCGCCGTCGCCTCCGCGAGGGCCTCCTGCATCTGTTGCTGGATCAGCATTTCGAACGCCTTGTTCACCGAGCTCGATTTCGTCGGGTCCGCGAGCGCAAGCTGGCGACGGAACTGCGGCTGGGCGAGCTCCGGCCACTGCGAGGGAGGAGCCCGGATACCGATCTGCTTGAGGACATCGAGGTTTGAGCAGATCCCGTAGCCGGAGAGAACCGTCCCGACCCAGCGGCCATCCGGATCCCAGAAGGGTTCGCCGCCGAGGATTTGGGGGATCGCGTTGTCGCCAAACCATTCTGGGTGCCGCTCCAAAACGCCGCAATTCACGAGCCGGCCGGCTTTGGCCTGGGCTTCGAAATCGTACGCTCCGCCGCCGAAGAAAAGATCGAGCCCGATGCCGACATTCGAGTCGAGGAACGCACGCCGGGCCGCCTGTGCGGGAGTGTCCATCGTCGCATCCGCGGGCAGTTTGATGTTCGGATTGGCGTACGCGTTGGCCACTTCCGGGGTCCACTCGCGTTTGAGGGTGTTGCGCCAGTAGTTCGAAAAGGGCGCCTCGAACTCGCTGGCGAGATAGCGGGTGATCTCGGTCGTTCCTCCGATCACCCGCCAGTCGATCCGCACCGTCTGCCCGTGCCGGGCCTGGAACCAGTGGCGAAAGGCGCGGGCGAACTCGGCCCGAATCGTTTCGTTGTGGGGCGTGATGACCACGATCGACCGGTCCGCCGCGATGACGAGATTCTCCTTCGGCTTAAGGGCAAAAGGCGTGCCGACGATGACAGCCAGTCCGGCGAAGAGAGCGAGAGTCTTGAACATGGAGGCGCGGGAGGAGCGTGTGCAGGTTCTTGCGGAACATAAACCCAAAAAGGAAACTGCGCCTCCGGCGCTTCGAAATCCCTCGCCGAAGGCGCAATCTAGTCGCCCCTCGTCCTCGAAGCCACCGTACGTCGAAGGCGCAATCTTCTACGCGCGTAGTACGACAACGTCTGTCGCATCCGCGCAGGCGGCGTACTCGATCTTCTTGCCAATGTGCTCCACGATCTGCGGATTGAGTTCCACCATTTTCACGGGCGCGGAACCTTCGGCGCTCGGTTGGAAATCGTATTGCGCTACTTCTCCCAGGTAGGTGCCGGTTCCGATCGCGCCGCGAATGGCATTGATTGTGGCGGAGTACGAATTCGCGCGCTCCAGCCGCCAGCTTTCGGGACGCACGGAAATAATCGCCTTCTCGCCGGCGGCGGGGGTCCAGCCCGGGTCGGTCAGGAAGCCGACAAACTCTCCGTGCACCGTCTTCACGTGGCATTCCCGATGATCCGTCGACATCACTTCGCCAGGAATGAAGTTCGTCTCACTGATAAAGTCGGCCACCAGCCGGGAACGGGGCCGGCGATAGACCTCCCGGGGCGGCCCGATCTGCGCGATCTTGCCGCCTTCCAAGATGGCGAGACGATCGGCAATCGAGAGTGCCTCCTTCTGATCATGCGTGACGTAGACCGCGGTTAGTCCCGATTCCTTGCAGGCGCGGCGAATCTCCGTCCGCATTTCGAGCCGCAGCTTGGCGTCGAGATTGGAGAGTGGCTCGTCGAGCAGCAGGCAGCGGGGACGAATGACCAGCGCACGGGCCAGCGCCACCCGTTGCTGCTGGCCGCCGGAAAGCTGGTTGATCTTGCGCTCGGCCAGATGATCCATTTTCACGGAGGCGAGCGCCTCGGCGACCCGCCGCTTGATCTCCGCTTTCGGCACTTTCCGCTCCTCGAGTCCGAAGGCGACGTTTCCCGCCACATTCAGGTGCGGCCAGAGGGCATAGCTCTGGAACATCATGCCGGTATTTCGCTTGTGCGGGGGCAGCCGCGTCACATCCTCGTCGCCAAATTTGATGCTGCCTTCCTCCGGGATGTAAAAACCGGCGATGCTGCGCAGAAGCGTGGTCTTGCCGCAGCCGCTCGGTCCGAGCAGGAAAAAGAGTTCGCCGGGTTCGATGCGCAGATCGATGCCGTTGAGCGCCGTCAGGCTGCCGAAGCGTTTGACGAGACCTTCAATGATGACGGATATCATGCGGCGCGAGAGGCGGTGAACGGCGGGATGATGCCGAGCCTGAGGCGCCACGCCAAACAAAAAGGGCGGGCAATCACGCCCGCCCTTCCCGTGCGCCTTTCGGCTCAGTAGCGGCTCACGCGCCACTTGGCGCGGTGGCGCTTGCCGGGGCGGGAATAACCGGCCCGGAGGGCGCGGGCTTCATCCGGGGAAAGCTTGGAGTCGTCCACCGGCGCATAGAACGCGCGATCCGGACGGGCGTTGAAGGTGTTCATCGCAACGGGATATCCGCCGAGACCGCCGCGGAGCGCGCGATGCGAGCCGATGAACTGGCGGGGGTCGTAGTAATTCGAGAAATCGCGGGCGAAGGCGGAGCGATCGATGCCCAGGTTAAGATTCTTGTGCATCTCGAAATGGAGATGCGCGTCGTACATGCCGCGGTTGTTGCCCATCTTCGCGATGGTATCGCCGCGCTTCACCTGCTGGCCCTCACGCACGAGGATCGCCTGCAGATGCCCGTAGAGGGAATCCACGGTGCGGATGCTGCCATCGCTCTCGCGGTAGTTGTGCCGCACGATGATCACATTGCCCCAGCCGGCCCGCACGTCCTTCGCGAAAACGACGATGCCATTCGCGATGGAATAAATGGGGTCGCCCAGATCCGTGTCGCCGCCCCCATTGCCGTTCCAATCCTCACCCAGATGCCCATTCGGACGGAATCCGCGTGCCACATGATAGCCCTCGCCATTCGGACGGCCCACGGGAAAATCGAAGCCATCGGCCAGCTTGACGAAGGCGGTGCTCGGTTCGCCGATCGCCATGATGGCGAAGACGCACAGCGCGAGCGGAAGCGAAAAGAGCAGGGCAAAAGGACGTCGCATAGAAAAGGGCAGGCGTGGAATGGCAGCCGGGACGCCGCACAGAGCAGCCGCTGGTAGCGGCGTTCCCAAGGGCTGGCAAGAAATATTTTCTCTGGGCGCTGCGGGACTTCCGGCCCGGAGGCATCCAACAAAGGAACCAAAAACGAAGCCCTTCTTCTCGATTGGAAGTCGCTGCGAGCGAAAAGGCGGAGAATACTGGGTGGTGACGACGCTCACATTCCTCGGCACCGCCTCCGGCCGGCCCACCGCCCGCCGCGCCCATTCGTCGATGCTCCTCGATACCGGCACCGAGCGGCTATTGCTGGATGCCGGCGAGCCCTGTGCCCGGCAACTCACGGAGCTGGCCGTGCCTCTCGACGCGTTTCCGGCCGTGCTAATCACCCACGGCCATGCCGACCATACCGGCGGTCTGCCGCTTCTTCTTCAAGGCTGCGCCATTTTTCCTCGGACGGCTCCCCTGACGATCTACCTCCCAGGCGAACTGATCGCGCCGCTGCGCGGGTGGCTGGAGGCGATTTATCTGCAGGCGCCACGCCTGGGGTTCTCCCTCTCCTTCGTTGCTTGGGAATCCGCGCCCGTCCATCAGATCGGCGGGGCCGAAGTGCGGACGTGGCCGACGTCCCACCTCGACTCGACGCGGCGCCAGCTCGCGCCGGGCGCGACGGACCGATTCCGCGCCTATGCTCTCGACCTGAGACTATCCGGCCGGCGCATCGTCTACTCTGGTGACGTGGGAAACCTGGAGGACCTGGAGGATCCCCTGCGCGAGCCCACCGACGTACTCATATGTGAGGCGACGCACATCACCGAAGCGAACCTGATCGAATTCTTGCGGAAGCAGCGAGTGCCGCGCGTGTTCCTGACGCATTTCGGCCCGGAGCTCGAACCGGAGCGGGAGGAATTTACGGCGCGGGTGGCCTCCGCGCTCGACGGTGTTTCAGAAGTGGTCGGTGCGGAAGAGCATCTGCGGGCCGAATTTTAGAATTCCGCGTTCACGCGCGCAGCAGTGGGACGTACTGGGCTTCGTGTTCCAGGAGCCACTTCTTCATCGGGAGTCCGCCACCGTAGCCGGTCAACGAACCGTCGGCCCCGATGACGCGGTGGCATGGCACGATAATGGAGATGGGATTGCGTCCATTCGCCAAGCCGACGGCTCGCATCGCCTTGGGATTGCCAAGACGGCGCGCGAGTTCGCCGTAGGAAATCGTCTCCCCAAACGGGATCTCGCAGAGTCCGTGCCAGACCGAGCGCTGAAATTCGGTCCCCTGCAGATTCAACGGAAGATCGAAGTTGTGGCGCGTGCCCGCGAAGTAGGCGTCCATTTGCGCGCACACTTTGGCAAAGGCGGAGTCGTCGCGTTCCCAGGAAGGCTCGGCCGAGCGGTTGCGCCAGAGCCCAGTCAGATGATCGGAGCCATCCAGGGTGAGGGTGAGATCGCCAAGGGGCGAAGGAAAGGTGGTGAAGCGGGTCGGTTCGGAGTTCATGGGATTAATGGAGTGGAAGAGTGCCAAAGGTGGAGAACGGCATAGGAGCGCCAGGGTCGCCAGGAGGCGGAACGCGCCTCGGCCTCGCGAATGCTCAGGCCGCCGAGCGCCCGCCGGACCGCGAGGTCGCCGGACAGAAAGGTATCCGGCCAGCGGAGCACGCGCATGGCGAGGTAAGCGGCGGTCCAATCGCCAATTCCCGGCACTGCACGCCAACGAGCAGCGTCCGCCTCCGGGTCCAGACCGGCCTCGAAGGGCACTGCCCCCTTCCGCGCCGCCTCGGCCAGGGCGAGCAGGGCGGCCGCACGGGCTGAGGTGAATCCGCAGGCGCGAATCTTTTCCAAGGACAGCGCTCCGAGCCCGCGCGGGTTCAGTGGGAGGCGATACAATTCGGGCAACGGGGTCTCAAATTTCTCCGCTCCGACCGCCACGAGGCGCGCCATCAAAGTGGTCGCGCCGGCCACTGAGACCTGCTGGCCCGCGATCGTGCGCACCGCCGTCTCGAAACCGTCCGCCGTCCCCGGCACCCGCAGGCCGGGCAGTGCCTCCACGGCGGCGCGCAAAGTCGGATCCTGCGCCAGGTGCGCGTCGATCAGATCAGGCCGGGCATCGAGATCGAAGATGGCGCGGACCCGCGCCAGCACCACCGGAAGCACCGGGGTGAGGGCCGGATCAACCTCGACCCGAACGCGCACCGTCGCCGGCTCCGGCGTCACGCGAAACCAGCCCACACGATCCCGCACCCGGATCGTGCGCGCGTAGCTGCCGCCGTCGATCCATTCCACGCCGGGAACCCGCCGAGCCGCGAGGTAGGTCAGCATGGTGTCCCAAGGCAAAGGCGGCCGATAAGAAAGCGTGAGCGCCAAGGCGTCGCTCGGGACCCGCACCCCGCGCTGGGGACGCACGCGATCCCGCAGACGCGTGGGTGGAAACCCGTACCGCTCGAGAAAGAGCGCGTTGAAACGGCGCAAGCTGCGGAAGCCGCTGGAGAAGGCGATCTCGATGACGGGCAGATCGGTTTCGGTCAGAAGCCGCTTGGCGTGCAGGAGTCGCCGCGTCTGCACAAGCGCCACCGGGGTGACGCCGAGCACGGTGTGCATCGCGCGGCGCAAATGCCGGGAAGTGACGCCGAGGCCCCGGGCGAGATCTTCGAGCGACTGACCGTCGTCGAGCGCGCCGGCCTCAATGCGCGCCACCGCCGTGCGGGTCAGCTTGTCCACCGCATCGACGAGCGCGCCGCCCGGGGCCGTCTCCGGCCGGCAGCGCAAACAGGGCCGAAAGCCGGCGCCCTCGGCGTGCGCGGCGCTGGGATAGAAGCGGCAATTCGCGCGCTTCGGGGCGCGTACTGTGCAGACCGGCCGACAGTAAATGCGCGTGCTGGTGACGCCGACAAAGAAAACGCCATCGAAGCGGCGGTCGTGGGCCACGAGGGCGCGGTGGCAAACATCGGGGTCGAGCGTCATGCGCGCAGATTAGGCTCGCCGCGCGCAACGTGCTCGCCGTTTTCGGACGTGACAAAAGAAAGGGCGCAGACCTCGCGGCCTACGCCCTTTCACCACCTCCCAGACGGGAATTTTTTCGTTCTTTCGAAAGCTATTTCTTCTCCTCCGTTTTTGGCGCCACCGGAGCAGGCTTCGCCACCGCGGCGCCATCCTTCGGCACGAACTTCAAGGCGACGCCGTTCATGCAGTAACGCTTGCCGGTGGGCGGCGGGCCGTCGTCGAAGACATGCCCGAGATGCAGGCCGGTTCTGGCGCAGAGCACTTCGACGCGGGTCATTCCGTAGCTGGTATCGGACCGGAGGATGACGGCCTCGGGCGCGATGGCCTGCGTGAAGCTGGGCCAGCCCGTCCCGCTCTCAAACTTATCCGCCGACCGGAACAGGGTGTGGTCCGGCGCGGCGGCGCACACGAAAGTCCCCTCGCGCGTTTCATGGAGCAGTTCGCTCGTAAACGGACGCTCCGTGCCATGGTGGACGAGGACGTTGAACTGCTGAGGGGTAAGAATCTTTTGCCACTCCGTCTCGCTTTTCGCGCCGGGGGCAGCCGGCGCCTTCGCCTCGCCACCGAGGAGTTGGCCCAGCGCGAGACAAAGCGCGGCAGTGACGACGAGAGGGACGATCGAGCGCATTTTCATCCCAATCCGTTGTTTGGAGTGCGGTTGGATGCAACGAAAAGGCGTGTCAGTCTCATGCCCCGCCAGCTCCCTCCAGAAAGCGCTCTCATTCGAGCGGAGACGGCCGGGGTTTAGTGCATCCACCCCTTCGCGACCAACCCCAGAACCGCCCCGCCGACGGCAATGCGATACCAGCCGAAGGCACTGAACGTGTGCGTGCGCACGTAGCCCAAGAGCCAGCGGACCACGATGAAGGAAACGAACGCAGCCACGACAAATCCGAGGGCCACGAGACTCCAGTCCTCAGCCACCGCTCCAGCTTCGGGGTGCCGCAAGGCCTTGAAAATCTTCAGGCCGCTGGCGGCGAGCATCGTGGGGATGCCGAGCAAAAACGAGAATTCGGTGGCGGCCGGCCGGCCCAAGCCCAGCACGAGAGCGAGCAGGATCGTGGTGCCCGAACGTGAGGAACCCGGAAAGATCGCCGCAACCAGCTGTCCCAGCCCCATGGCGATGACGATCGTCCAAGTGATCTGTTCCGACGGGGCGCGATCGCGCAGGAACCACTCGACGGCAACAAAGAGCAAGCCGCCAATGAGCAGCGCGAGACCAACTGGCAGCGCGGCTTCCGGCAATTTGAAGTGCATTTTTTCCAGCACCAGGCCGCCGCTGCCCGTAATGACAAACGCCGTAAGGAGCTTGATCCAATAGTCGCGCACCTCGGGTCGGCCGAGTCCGGTAAAAAGCTGCTCGATGCGTCCCCAGAACAGCGGAATCACGGCCAGAACGGCCCCGGCCTGGATGACGACATTGAAGAGATCGCTTTCGCGCACCCCCAGCAGTTGTTCCGCAATCAGGAGGTGCCCCGTCGAGGAGATCGGCAGGAATTCGGTGATTCCCTCGATGATGCCGAGGAGCGCGACGACGAGCCAGTGCGAGAGCATGAGCGCGCATTGGTAGCGAGATGTGCGGGTTGCGCGACCGGATTTTGTCGTGACGCACCGGAAAGGGCTGCGACCCGGCCCACAAAAAACTGGACGCTTGGGCCATTCGTCCGTATCGCACCCGTCCCATTTCGTTACCCATGCCCAAAAAAGCGCTCGTTACCGGTATCACTGGCCAGGATGGCTCCTATCTCGCGGAGCTCCTCCTCGACAAAGGCTACGAAGTGCACGGGTTGATCCGGCGCGCTTCGACCTTCAACACCGAGCGCATCGATCATCTCTACAAGGATCCGCATCGCTCCGACGCCCGGCTGTTCCTGCACTTCGGCGATTTGTCCGATAGCGTGGCGACCTACAAGGCGATCGACTCCATTCAGCCCGACGAGATCTATCACCTGGGCGCGCAAAGCCACGTGCGCGTGAGCTTCGATATCCCGGAATACACGGGTGACGTCACCGGCGTGGCGACGGTGCGAATTCTCGAGGCGATGCGGGAGTGCGCGCCGCACGCCCGGTTCTATCAGGCGTCGAGCAGTGAAATGTACGGGCTGGTGCAGGAGGTACCGCAACGCGAATCGACCCCGTTCTACCCGCGCAGCCCTTATGGAGCAGCCAAGGTTTATGCCTTCTGGGTCACGGTGAACTATCGGGAAAGCTACGGGTTGCACGCGAGCAACGGCATTCTTTTCAATCACGAATCGCCTCGGCGGGGCGAGACTTTCGTCACCCGCAAAATCACCCGGGCCGTGGCCCGCATCAAAGCGGGCCTGCAGGAAAAGCTCTACATGGGAAACCTGGACGCCAGGCGCGACTGGGGCTACGCGCCGGAATACGTCGAGGCGATGTGGCTGATGCTGCAACAGGAGAAGCCGGAAGATTTCGTGATTGCGACCGGGGAGACCCACACCGTGCGCGAGTTTCTCGAAGTCGCCTTCGAACGCGTGGGCCTGGACTGGCAAAAATACGTGGAACTCGATCCCCGATACCTGCGCCCCACAGAGGTCGATCTCCTGATTGGCGATGCCTCGAAGGCGAGGAAGCAGTTGGGCTGGTCTCCCAAGGTGACTTTCCGCGAACTCGCCCAGATCATGGTGGATGCCGACGTAGAGTCTTTGCGGGCGGAAATGAGCGGCGAACGAATTCGCGGTTGAGTCGCGCACGGAGCACGCGAGCGTCGACGCGCGGCTCTTTTCCCCCTGCATCATGCCTGCCCAGCGCATCTACATCGCCGGCCACCGCGGCCTGGTGGGCAGCGCGCTGGTCCGCGCCTTCGAACGCCGGCGGGCGGCGGGCGAGCCCTGGGAGATCCTGACGCGGACCCGCGCCGAAGTGGACTTGCTCGACGAGGCGGCGGTCCATCGCTTTCTCGGCGAGGAAAAACCGACGCAAGTCGTGCTGGCCGCGGCGAAAGTCGGCGGGATCAAGGCGAACCACGATTTCCCGGTCGAGTTTCTCCTCGAGAATCTCAAGATTCAAAATCACGTCATCGAGGGCGCGCACCGGGCCGGGGTGGGCAAGCTGCTTTTTCTCGGCAGTTCCTGCATTTATCCCAAGTTTGCCCCCCAGCCGATCCACGAGGAATCGCTTCTGACCGGGACGCTGGAGCCGACGAACGAGCCTTATGCCATCGCGAAAATCGCGGGGATCAAGCTTTGCCAGGCGTATCGTCGGCAATACGGCGCGGACTTTATCAGCGCAATGCCGACGAATCTCTACGGCCCGCACGACAATTTTGACCCGATCACGTCGCACGTTCTCCCCGCCCTGATCTTCAAGTTTCATCGGGCGAAAGCGGCCGGATCGCCTTCGGTTACGCTTTGGGGTTCCGGCACCCCGCGACGTGAGTTCCTGCATGTCGACGATCTTGCCGAAGGCTGCGCGCTTCTCCTCGATCGCTACAACTCCGCCGATCCGATCAATATCGGGGCGGGCGAGGACAGCACGATCCGCGCGCTGGCGGAAATGATCCGGGAAATCGTCGGTTACGAAGGCGAGCTGGCGTGGGACAGCACCCAGCCGGACGGCACTCCGCGCAAACTTCTCGATGTCTCGCGTTTGCACGCGCTGGGCTGGTCTGCCCGCGTTCCGCTGCGCCAGGGCATTGCCGAGACCTATCAGTGGTATCTGCAAAACAAGGCTGCGTAGGCCCGGAGCACCGCATCCACCCGCCGAAGCGGATGGATGGCTCGCGCCTCACTTCAGCTTGGCTTGATCCAGACCGCGGCGCTTGAGGAGCGGCGCGATTTGGGGATCGGCGCCCGTGAAGTTGTGGAAGAGGTTCATCGCCTCATCGCTGCCGCCGCGTGAAAGCAGGGTCTTCCGGAAACGATCGCCGTTTTCGCGGGTCAGTCCGCCGTGCTTCTCGATCCATTCGACGCTCTGCGCATCGAGCACTTCACTCCAGATGTAGGAATAGTAACCGGCCGAATATCCGCCGGAGAAGGTGTGCGAAAAATAAGCGCTGCGATAGCGCGGTGGCACCGGCGCAAAATCCACGCCCGCCTTCTTCAGCGCCGCGGCCTCGAAAGCCAGCGTGTCCGTGGGAACTTCGTCGGGCTTGAACTGATGCCAGGCCTGATCCAGCAGGGTGGCGGCGAGATACTCCGTCGTCAGGAACCCCTGGTTGAATTTTTCGGCCGCCTTCATTTTCTCGAGCAACGCCGCCGGCATCGGTTCGCCCGTCTGGTAATGGCGCGCGTAATTCTGCAAGACCTCCGGCCAGACCGCCCACATTTCGTTCACTTGGGAAGGGTATTCGACAAAGTCGCGCGGGACGCTGGTGCCACTGAAGCGGGGATATTTCACCTGTGAGAACATGCCGTGCAGCGCGTGGCCGAACTCATGGAACATCGTGCGCACCTCGTCATGAGTGAGAAGCGTGGGTTCGCCCGCCGGCGGCTTGGGAATGTTGAGATGATTTGCCACGACCGGCTTCGTCCCGAAGAGTCCGGCCTGCGGGACATAAGCATTCATCCACGCCCCGCCCCGCTTGGAAGGACGCGCGTAAAGATCGGCCAGGAAGAGCGCGAGCGGCTTGCCATCGGCATCGAAGACTTCGAAGACCCGCACGTCGGGCTGATAAACGGGCAGATCCTTGCGCTCCTTGAACGTGAGCCCGTAGAACTTCCCGGCCGCGAAAAAGACGCCGTCGATCAGGACGTGGTTCACTTCGAAATACGGCTTCAACTGCGCGGCGTCGAAAGCGTAGCGGGCGCGCCGAACCTTCTCGGAATAGAAATCCCAATCGCCGGCCGCCAGTTGGAATCCGCCCTTTTCCTGGTCGATGATGACCTGCATGTCGGCGGCTTCGCGGCGGGCATTCGCCACGGCCGCCGGCGCCAGTTCGGAGAGGAGTTTGTTCACGGTCTCCACGGTCCGCGCCGTTTGGTCCTCGAGCTGATACGCGGCGTGATTTGCGTAGCCCAGGAGAGTGGCGCGCTCGGCGCGTAGTTTGACGATCCGCAGCACGATCTCGCGGTTGTCGAACTCGCCCCCGTGGCTGTTACGGGTGAGCGAAGCTTGCATGATGCGCTCCCGGAGCGCGCGATTTTGCAGGGAGGCGAGCGAGGGCTGTCCGCTCGTGTTCAGCAGGCGGAGCACGTACTTGCCGTCTTTCCCGTCGGCCTTTGCGGCCGCCGCGGCCGCCGCGATCTCGTTTTCGGGCAGCCCGGCGAGCTCTTCCTTCGTGTCGAGCACGAGCGAGGACGCATTCTTCTCCTTCAAGACGTTCTGCGTAAATTTCGTCTGCAAGGTGGCCAGCTCTGCGTTCATCGCCTTGAGCTTGGTCTTGTCCGCCTCGGAAAGCTTGGCGCCGGCGCGCACGAAATCCTTGTAGTACCGCTCGAGCAGCCGCTTCGATTCCGCCTCCAAGCCCAGTTTCTCCCGCTGGTCATACAAGCCCTGGATCCGGGCAAAGAGCGCGCTATTCAACTGAATGGCATCGCGCTGGGCGGAAAGCTTTGGGGCGATCACCGCCTCCAGCTTCTGCAGGGTCGGGTTCGTGTTGGCCCCCGCCAGATTCGAAAAGATGCGATTTACCCGCGCGAGCAATTGCCCGGCGCGTTCCAGCGCGACCACCGTATTGTCGAAAGTAGCGGCCTCGCGCTTGCTCGCAATCGCGTCCACTTCCTTGAGTTGCTCCGCCATGCCCTGGTCGAAGGCCGGTGCAAAATCGTCGTCCTTGATGCGATCGAAGGGCGGCAGAAAGTAGGGCAGTGTGCTCTCGGTGAGCAGGGGATTGGCGGGCATGGGGGAAGACTCTTCTTCTGCGGCAGGCAGCGGCGCGGCGCAGAAAGCCGTGAGGAGAAGCGTCCCGGCGGCCGCGGAAAATAGGGAGGCGGCGGGGGAACGGGGAGAAGAATGGGACGGGGCAGGGGAACGCATGAGGGCGACGAGTATCGCCGTCGTGTTCGTTCCGTGCCAGTGCGGCCGTGAAAATCTCGCAACAACGACACGTACGAAAGCCGCGCTTTCGTTTGCGCGACGAAGCGTGTAAATCGCATCTCCTTCGCCGATGTCCGATTCCCCGCCCCCGCAGATCCATCCCACGGCGATTGTCGATGCGCAGGCCAAAGTCGGCTCGGGCACCTATATCGGGCCCTTCTGTCTCGTCGGTCCCGAAGTGACGCTCGGCGAGCGCTGCCAGCTCCAAGCCAACGTCGTCCTCGACGGTCCCTCCGTCGTCGGCTCGGATAATGTTTTCTACGCTTTCACGTCCATTGGCCAGCGCACGCAGGACCTCAAATATGCCGGAGAGCCGACGCGTCTCGAAATCGGTTCGGGCAACACCTTTCGCGAGTTCACTACAGTGAATCGGGGAACAGCGCCGGGTGCGACCACGCGCATCGGCAGCGCGAACAACTTCCTCGCTTACTCCCACATCGCCCACGACTGCATCGTGGGGGACCGGGTGGTCTTCTCAAACAACGGCACGCTGGGGGGCCACGTCCAGATGGGAAACGATGTCATCCTGGGCGGCTTCGCGGCCGCGCATCAGTTTTGCCGTCTCGGCCGGCTGGCCATGATCGGCGGCTGCTCCAAGCTGGTCCAGGACGTCCCGCCCTTCTGCCTGGCCGATGGGAATCCCGCGCTTCTCCACGGGCTGAATTTGATCGGACTGCGCCGGCACAATTTTCCCGCCGAAACGATTCGCCAGCTCAAGGAAGCGTATGAGCTGCTTTTCCGCTCGGAACTCAACGCCCAACAAGCGCTCGAGCGCGTGCGCGAGGCCCAGCTCGACGCCTGTCCCGAAGTCGCGGAACTCGTCGAGTTCGTCGCGACGACGAAACGCGGCGTGACCCGCGACGCCGCCGACCACTGAGTTTGGGTTCCTGCCTCCTCCGCCGAAAAAAATCTGCGTTATTCTTTCCCTTAAACCTGTCACCCTGCCGCCGCGCTGAGAGACCCTCCCTCTCCGGCTGTATTCCCCCGATGCTCTCCGCTGCTGAAAAGTACTTCGCCATTGAGCGAATCATCGAACTCGATTTCGTCCGCGCGACCGAGGCCGCGGCCCTCAACACGCTGCAATGGCTCGGCCGCGGCAACAAGGAGGCAGCCGACGAGGCGGCCTGCGATGCGATTCGGGGGATGTTCGATCTGATGGACATCCAGGGCGAAGTCGTGATCGGCGAAGGCATCAAGGACAATGCTCCCGGCATTTTCAAGGGCGAGCATCTCGGAACCTGGAAGCCGGGCTCGATTCGTTTCGAGATCGCCCTCGATCCCGTCGACGGCACGACAAATTGCTCGAAGGGCGCGCCCAATTCCATTTCCTGCCTGGCGGCGGCGAGCCCTCAAGCCGGCCAGGTCACTTCCATGGAGGATATCCCGAGCTTTTACATGATGAAGCTCGCCTATGGTCCGAAGGTCGCGCGCTACATGCGCCGCACGGGCTTGGAAACGGTGAAGGTCCAAAACCCGGTCGAGGAGATCCTCACCGCCGTGGCGCGGATCCTGGAGAAGCCAATCAAGGATGTGGTGGTGCTGATCATGGACCGGCCCCGCCACGAAACCCTCGTGCAGGAAATCCGCCGGCTCGGCGCTTCCTTGCGGATGTTTGGCGATGGCGACATCGCGGCCGCCATCGCGCCCTCGCTGCCTGAGAGCGGCGTGGATCTCTACATCGGCGTCGGCGGTTCGCCCGAGGCGGTGCTGGCCGCCGCCGGCGTAAAGTGCCTGGGCGGCGATCTGCAGTGCGTGATGTGGCCCCGGGACAACGCGGAACGCGAAAAACTCGTGGCCGACGGCTACGGTGAAAAGCTCGACAAGGTCTACTACGCCGATGACCTCGCGCACGGAAAGAACATCCTTTTTCTCGCCACCGGGATCAGCGACAGCCCGCTGCTCAAAGGTGTCTCGGTTCGAAACGGCACCGCCGTCACGCATTCGGTGCTGATGCGCGCCGCCACGCAGACCGTGCGCTACATCACGACCTACCACAATCTCGAGACGAAGGTCATTCGCCTGCGCAGCACGCAGAGCGAAGTGAAGGTCTGATCAGGCTGCCGCCACCGCCGGCATCGCCTTCGGCACCTTGGCGGTTCCGGGATAGTCGCGCGGCTCGGGATATTCGTAGACGCCACCCTCGTAGTTCCGGATGACGACGCGCTCGCGGTCGTGATGCAGGATGTAATTCGGGTTGATCGGCACCTTGCCGCCGCCGCCCGGGGCATCGATCACGTATTGCGGCACGGCGTAACCGGTGGTGTGGCCGCGCAGCCCATCCATGATTTCGAGACCCTTGCGGACGCTGACCTGCAGATGCGAGGAGCCGGTGATCAGATCAAGCTGGTAAATGTAATACGGGCGCACCCGGCAGCGCAGAAGTTTCTGCACCAGGCATTTCATCGTCGGCAGATCGTCGTTCACCCCGCGCAGCAGGACGCTCTGATTGCCGAGGGGAATGCCCGCATTGGCGAGGCGTCCGAGCGCATCGCGCACCTCGGTGGTGAGTTCCTTCGGATGATTGACGTGCACGCTCATCCAGAGCGGATGATACTTCTGCAGCATCGCGCACAACTCGGGCGTGATGCGCTGCGGCAGGAAAATCGGCACGCGCGTGCCGATCCGTACAAACTCGATGTGCTCGATGGCGCGGAGGCGCTGGAGGATTTTTTCCAGCTTGTCGTCCGAGAAAAGGAGCGGGTCGCCCCCGGAGAGAAGGACATCGCGCACTTCGGTGTGGGCTGCGAGATAGGCGTAGATCTCCTCGAAGTTCGTGCGCAGTTCCTGCTCGCCGACGCCACTTACCACCCGGCTCCGCGTGCAATAGCGGCAGTACGCGGCACAGCGGTCCGTGACGAGAAAGAGCACGCGGTCCGGATAGCGATGCACCAGTCCCGGAACCGGCATGTGCGAATCCTCGCCCACTGGATCGGCCATCTCGTGCGGCATGACGAGCGACTCCTCGAAACGCGGCAACACCTGCCGGCGAATCGGGCAATTCGGGTCCTTCGGGTCGATGAGATTGAAGAAATGCGGCGTGACCGCGAGCGCCAGCTTCGTGCCGGCCACGGCGACGCCTGCCCGCTCGGAATCGGTCAGTTCGACCAATTGCTCGAGCTGTTCGAGGGTCGTGACGCGGTTCTTGAGCTGCCAGCGCCAGTTGTTCCAATCCGCCTCGCTGACTTCCGGCCAATGACCGGGGGCGTGCGAGCGGAAAGCGGTGGAAAGGAGGCCGCCCGAGGCGGCTTCAGGATGGGGGGCCGGAGCGATTTCGCTCGGCGCGGAGGTATTCATTGCGTGCAGATAAGACGAATGCGAGCGCAAAGAATTCAGCCGAATACGTAATAGTCAAACTTACATATAGAGCGCTCCGTTCGTATGACAGGCTCTGGCTGCCCTGCCGGAGTTGCGACTGCCACCGGGAGACGAGGTTCCATTTGAACAACCCACCGGGCCCGCGAGTCTATCGCGTCACTCCATGATTCCCATGTTCCGTTCGAAAATCGTCTCCGTTTCGCTCGCGGCCTCCCTTGCCCTCGCGGTTCTCCCTTTGGCGCGGGCCGAGGAAAAGCCGTCCGTTCCGCCCGCCTCTCCCAGCACTGGCATGGCCATGGCCAGGGCGCTGAACGAAGCCTATGTCAGTGTCTTCGAGCGCGTGGCCCCGGCGGTCGTGGTGATCGAGGTCTCCAAGAAGCCATCGCGCGGGAATGGTTCGAACCCGATGGATTTTTTCCAGGATTTTTTCCACGGACCCAATGGCCCGAACTCGGGCGATGACGAGTCCACCCCGTCCCCGCGCAATCGCCGCACCACTCCGCGCACCGCCCCCACGCCCCGCCCCGAACAAAGCGAAGGCAGCGGCTTCATCGTGCGCGCCGACGGATTCATTTACACGAACAACCACGTCGTCGAAGGCGGCGATAAGATCTCGGTGCGCCTGAAGGATGGGCGGGTTTTTACCGCCACGATGGTCGGCGCGGACGAGAAGACGGATATCGCCGTAATCAAGATCGATGCCACCGGCCTGCCGACGATCGCACTGGGCGACAGTGACGCGCTCCGCGTGGGCGAAATCGTCTTCGCCATCGGGGCGCCGTTCCAACTCGCCTACACGTTTACCAGCGGCGTGGTCAGCGCCAAAGGCCGCAATCAACTCGGCATGACCCGTGGAGGCTACGAGGATTACATTCAGACCGACGCTTCCATCAATCCCGGCAACAGCGGCGGACCGCTGGTCAATCTCGATGGCCAGGTCATCGGCATGAACACCTTGATCAACGGGCTCAATCGCGGGCTCGGCTTTGCCATTCCCGCCGCCATGCTGCGCGATGTTGGCGGACAACTCCTCGAGACCGGCCGTGTCGTCCGCCCTTACCTGGGCATTCGCATCGAGTCCCTCGAGGATTATCTGAAGCAGTCGGATTCCCTGAAAATCGACGGAGTGAAGAGCGGCGTGATTGTGCGTTCGATCGATCCCGATACGCCCGCGTACAAATCGGAACTCCGTCCTGCGGATGTCATCACCGAGGTGGACGGCAAGGAAGTGCGGACGTCCCAGGATTTGCAAAAGGCGATCCTGGGGAAGAAGGTCGGCGCCAAGGTCACGCTCAGTGTCGTGCGGAAAGGCAAGCCGATGCAAATTACGGTGACGACCGCCGAACTCCCCGGCAGCGAGCGGCCGGTGCGCGCCTCGAATCCCAATCCGAAAGAGAAGAAAAAAGTGCCGGGTGAGGAGGAAAAGGCGAGCTACTACGGCTTGGAAATCCAAGCGCTCACGCCGGAAGTCGCTGCGACCATGGGGCTGAAAGAGGAAAAGGGCGTGGTCGTCACGAATGTCGATGACGGCTCGCCCGCGGCTGGCGCGCAGTTGCGCGTCAAGGACGTGATCACGGAAGTGGGCGACAAGCCGGTTACGGACGTCGCTTCATTCAAGGAAGCCATGAAGGGTTCCGACCTCAAGCGGGGCGTGCTGCTCTACGTCGCCCGAGGTGGAAAGACCGATGGCGGCAAGACGTTTGTCGTGATCAAGGAGTCGGAGCGCTAAGCTGGAAGGCAGAACGATCCAGTCGCAGCGCCCGGGTGGGGCTTGCGAGAGTTGTCCCAGCAATGTTATGCAATCGGAAGTCCCAACTTCCCTCCCCTCCCATGTCCGACCTCAAGACCCAATTCGAAGCCGCCACAAAAGTTGTCAAAGACCTGCCGGAGCGTCCCGACAACGATCAACTGCTGCAGCTTTACGCGCACTACAAGCAGGCGACCGCCGGTGACGTGAGCGGCTCGCGCCCCGGCTTCTTCGATTTGGCGGGACGGGCCAAATACGATGCCTGGGACAAGATCAAAAGCCTGGGCGCGGAGGACGCAATGAAGGAATACGTTGCCATCGTCCAGAAACTCGGCGGCAAAGTCTGAGCCTAAGAAAGAAACAACCGGAATCGCTCGCGCGATTCCGGTTGGCTGGACCAGCTAAATCTTTTCGACCGGATTACTTCGCGGTCTTCTTTTCGACCTTCGCGGCTGCGTCTTTCACGACGCCTTCGGTCTTTTTCACGGCGGCTTCGGTCTTGTCAGCAGCTTCCGTCGCGGCAACTTCGGCCTTCGCCGTGTACTTCTTGACGAGGTTCACCGGGAATTCGAACGCCTTCTTGGTCAAGTCGAGCACGGTCTGGACCGGCGACTGGAACGCACCACCGAAGAGGCTCTCGCCGTTCGCGGGGATGTAGCGGTCGAGGGTGGCGAAGGTGTTCTTCACGAGCTTCTCTTCGAAGCCATAGACCTTCTGGGCGATGCCCTGCACGCGCTTGGTCGCGTTGACGGCCATGGGCGGGACGGACTCGGAGTTCGTCAGGGTCGAAGTGAGCGCGTTGGCGAGGCTCGTCTGAGCCTTGATGCCCGCCAGGAGAATGCTCTCGGTGGCGTCGAAGCCAGCCCGGAGGGGCGTGCGGTCGCTGCCGGAGGTAAATTTCTTGGCGCTTTCGACGACTCCGTCAAGGAAGCTTTTCTGGGCGTTAACTACGTCTTCGATGACGGCTTGGGTGGTGGTCAGGTTGTTCATTTTGATTTTTTTGGTTGGCTGAATTCGCGGTTGGTTTTTTTCCAGCAGTTCCGGTAGGGCGGACGCCGGTTACTGCTTAATCATGAGCTTTTGCTCATGGTCTGACTATTCGAGCATTTGCTCACATTGTCAAAATAAAAAGTGAGTATTTGCTCAAGATTCTTTGAAAATGTTCGTATTCCAGAGTAAAGAGCGCTGAGAATTCTTCCGGAATTGCGGTCGACGCCACAAAAGTTTGCTTCGCAACGTCGTCTTCAAACCCCGAATTTGCTTCGTTTTCGCCTCCCGAATCCTTCCCATCGGCTTTCCCTGCTTGCGTCTTCTCCCCCGCAACGCATGGAAGCCCCCGTCCCATGAGTGAGCCCGTCGAAAACCCTGAATCCGTCTCCTCCAGTCGCCGCACCCCGCGCCAGGAGCGGAGCCAAAAACGAGTGGCGTCGATCCTGCAAGCGGCCGCGCAGCTGCTGGAAGAAGTGGGCGCGGGAGCTCTGACGACGAATGCAATTGCGCAGAAGGCGGGGACCTCGATCGGGTCGCTCTACCAGTTTTTCCCCAACAAAGCCGCCGTGCTCGTTAAGCTGGCCGATTCGTTTCGCCAGGACGTCACCCGCACGCTCGGACGCGTCTTCAATATCCAGACGGCCCGGCGCTCGATGCTCGACCTCGTGAACCTGTTCATCGACGGGATCGAGGAAGTGCAGAAGCGCACCCCCGGATTCAGCTATCTGTTTTCCGCGGCCCGACTCGACGATCCCACGGCCGAGGAAGCAGCGCAGCAACTCGAGCGGGAGATCATGGAGCCGCTCGACAAGCTTTTGGCGGAGGCGTATCCCGACGTGCCTGAGAACCAGCGCCGCGTTTGCCTACGCATGCTGGCGGAAACCAGCAAAGTCATGCTTGCAAACGCGAAGCATCTGGATGTCGCGACCCAGGACATGATGCGACGGGAGGTGAAGCGGATGCTCGGCCTGTACCTCGCTTCCTATTTCGACCCGAAAAAGGACGAGTCGACCTGATCCGAAGGCGCCAGCGAGCGCGTGGTCAGCTCCCGCGTTCGCCCGCCGCGGAGGAAGACTTCTTTTTCGAACTGGTCTCCGGAGTTTTCTTCGGTTCGACCGCGGGCTTGGCGTCTTTCGCTGGCTTCGCGTCTTCCGCCGGCTTCGCCTCCGTCGCCGGTTTCACCTCGGGTTTGGTGAAAATGTCGGTAATCGAGCGAAACAACTCCGCCTGGATCTTGAGCGTGCCATCGACGGTCGCACTGATTCCATCGAGGAGCTTTTTGGCCGTGCCCTCGTTCCCGCCCGTTGCCACCATGGCTTGGAGGCGTTGCGCGGCCTGCTCGGCATCGGCGAGCTTGTGTCGAAGAATTTCGTTTTGCTCGAGGAGATCGACGTAGCGCGAGCGCGGGACAAAGCCCAGCACACGGGCCGCATCCTCGATCTGCTGACCCAGCAATTCGGGCCGGAGAGGATTGCCCCCCATCGGCACAAAACGCCGGATCCACGCCAGCACGTCCTGCGCGCTACCGGGACGTTTCGTCAAGGCGTCGAACGCCTTCTTTGCCTCCGCGGAGCCACGCACCGCTTCGGACATCATGCCTAGCAGCGCCTGCAGTCCTTTAAAATCCATGGCGCGCGCGTCCGAAAACTACGGCTTCTTCGCGTCTTTTTTCTTGCCGGTAACAGTGCCGACCACGCCACTCAGCATGCCTCCGAACGTCTTGATCAAGTCGACCTGCGCTTTCACGGCTTTCCGCGCGATCTCCTGCACCATTTGAATCGGTGCCGCCGTCTTTCCGGTCAGAGAACCCAGGGCCCCCGTGGGATCGAATTTCTTCACCACGCTGAAGTACGAGTCGAACATGCTCGCCTGCGTTGCGCGCAGTTTCTTGCTCATTTCATGGAATCGCTGCACGGCTTCCACGGCCGGCTTGGGCATACCCTGAATGCTGGTCAGCGCACTGACCATCGCCTCGCTCAGATCGGCCTGCGCCTGGAAGGCGCTCTTCGTCATGTCCTGGAGCGTAGAGGTCAGATTACGCCCGGCCTCGTCGGGTTTTTGTTCCGGTTTTTGTTCCATTGGGTCTTGGGGGGTGAAGACCGGGCACCGTGATTCTCTCCGTCGCACATGTAAAGGCGGAACGCTTTCCTCGGAGCGGAAACAATTCCCAGGTGACAAACTTATTTCTTTCGTCACACTCCGCCATCCCCCTGCCTCGCTGCGAATCCCCGGATTCGTAGCGCTTTGGCATTCCCCCCAATGCTCGCCGCTTCTTGCCCGGTTGCGACGTCCGATGTCGTCATCGGTCGCGACGGGATCGTCGGCACAAGAACCGGCGCGACGGGGCGGGCGGCTTTCCTAACGCACGCGGCCTACGGCGTTTGCTCCCTTTCGGCCCCGCCGCTGGCCTCCCCCTGATCCCCACCCTTCCGACCCATGACCACTGTCCTCACAGAAATCCCGCTGGGTCCGGAGATGCTCCCGGAGCAAACTGTGACGAGCTCGGTCGAAGTGGATGGCTACACCATCCGCATTGCGCAGCGCGCGGGCGCACCCGGACAGCCGCCGCTGGTGATGTTCAATGGCATCGGCGCGAACCTCGAGTTGTTCGAGCCCTTTCTCGATATGCTCGATCCCCGGATTCCCAGCCTGCGCTTCGACGTGCCGGGCACGGGCGGGTCGCCCACGTCACTGTTTCCCTATCGCTTCTCCGGGCTGGCGCGGCTTGTGGCGGAAATCTGTGACAAGTTGGGCTACGAAACGGTCGACGTCTTCGGCATCTCGTGGGGCGGGGCGGTTGCCCAGCAATTCGCCCGCCAATATCCGAAGCGCTGCCGGCGGTTGATTCTGGCCGCGACCTCCGCGGGCGCGGCAATGGTTCCCGCCAGCCCCAAGGTGCTCCTGCGCATGGTGAGCCCTTTGCGTTATATCCGCCCTTCGTACATGCGCGAAATCGCGCCGATCATTTACGGCGGCGACTTCAAGAAGCACCCGGAAAAGATTGCCGACTTCACCCGGCTCGTGCGGGCGGTCACTCCCTTGGGCTATTTTTGGCAACTCTTTGCCGGCTGGGGCTGGACGAGCATCCATTGGCTCCATCGCCTGCGCCAGCCCACCCTGCTGCTGGCCGGCACGGAGGATCCTCTCGTGCCGCTCATCAACGCGAAGCTGATGGCGAAACTCATCCCGAAGTCCCGCCTCGTGACCTACGATTGCGGACATTTGTTCATGTTCACGCGCCTCCCCCAGGTCGCGCGAGAAATGGGTGACTTTCTGACCCAGGAATAAGTCTGGACGTCGCCGGGCCGGGAGAAGGCCTGTGCGGGAATTCGCGCGGGGGCTGGAGCGCGCGCGGGAGCATTTTCGCGGACCTGCCGTCCAATTGTACCTCTGCTTACGCATCCCCATGAAATCACGCCTCGTTCCTCCGCTCGCCCTCGCCACTTTTGCTCTCACTGCCTCCGCCGCACCCAATGCTGCCACCGACCTGCCCGTGCGCGAGATCGCGCTCTTTTCGAGCGGGGTCGGCTACTTTCAACACGAAGGTCCGGTCCGCGACAACGCGCGCGCCGAACTGCAGTTCAAGACCGAGCAGATCAATGACCTGCTCAAAAGCCTGGTGCTTATGGATCTCAACGGCGGCACGATCGGTGCCGTCACGTATCCCTCGCTCGATCCCATCGAGAAAACGCTGCGCAGCTTTCAGGTCGATATCACCGGAAACCCCTCGCTGGGCGATCTCCTCAACCAACTGCGCGGCGCCAAGATCACGTTTACCTGGGGCACGGAGAAACAGCCCGGCACCGTGCTAGGGGTCGAGATCCGCGAAGTCTCCAGCGGGGAGAAGAGCACTCCGCTCAAAGCCGCATTTCTCAATGTCATCACCGCCGCCGGAATTCGCTCCCTCCCCATCAGCGAGCTGCGTGCGCTGCAATTCGACGACCCCGCGTTGCAGGCGGAGCTGGAGAAAGCCCTGACCGCTCTCTCCGCCGCGCGCGACAAGGACAAAAAGACAGTCGGCCTTGCCTTCAACGGCAAGGGCGATCGCACGGTGCGACTCGGCTACGTCGTCGAAACGCCCGTTTGGAAAACCACCTATCGCCTCGTCTTCGGGGCCAAGGCGGACGGCAAACCGATGCTCCAGGGTTGGGCGCTGGTCGAAAACCAAACGGAAAACGATTGGAACGACGTGAAACTCAGCCTGGTCAGCGGGCGTCCGATTTCGTTTGTTCAGGACCTCTATCAGCCGCTCTACGTCCAGCGTCCCATCGTGCAGAACGAAGTGCGCGCCGGCGTCGCCCCGCAACGCTATGAGGCCGGGTTCAACGTGCTGCAGGGCGCCCCGAAGGAAATGCCGGCCACGCGCATGGCGATTGGCGGCATGAGCCGGGGCCTGGACAAGGCCCGCTCGGAAATCGCCGCGCGCAAAGTGCCGGCGGGTGCTCCCGCAACGCCGGCCCCAGAGGACGCCCAACCGTTCGATGCGACGGCTTCCGTGGTCGCCAGTGCGGTGGCCGGCGAAGTCGGCGAACTCTTCCAATACACGGTCAGCGGCGTCAGCTTGCCGCGGCAGCGCTCCGCCATGATCCCGATCGTGAATGACCTGATCCACGCGGAAAAACTCTCGATCTTCAATCGTGCCACCAATCCAAAGTTTCCGCTCAACGGCGCCCGACTCACGAACAGCACCGACCTGCATTTCCTGGCCGGACCCGTCACTGTCTTCGACGAAGGCCGCTACGCCGGTGACGCGCGCATCGGCGACGTGCCGCCCGGTCAGACCCGGCTGTTGAGCTACGGAATGGATTTGCAATTGCCGGTCATGGTTGAAAACGAAAGGTCTTCGCGCCGGATCACGGCCGGGAAAATCGTCGGCGGAGTCCTCGAACTCAGCCGCAAACTCGTCTCGTCGCGGACTTACGCGGCCGAAAACAAATCCAAGCGCGACAAGAAGATCGTCGTCGAACACCCCCGCTCCGGCGCGGATTGGAAGCTGGTCGATTCCGCCCAGCCTGGGGAGACGACCGAGTCGCTTTACCGTTTCGATTTCCGGGTGGAAGCGGGCAAGACGGAACGCATCGACGTAAAGGAAGAGCGCGTGGAGAGCGAGCGCATCGCACTGGTGAACGCGGCGGAAGGCAACATTCTCGCCTTTGTGCAGGAGGGCGAGTTTCCCGCGCCGGTGCGCGAGGCGCTCAACAAAGCGGCGCGCTTCCAACGGGCCATCGTCGACTCGGAACACGAGATCGAGGCCCGTGGTGCCCAAATCGAAAGCATCACTACCGAACAGGAACGCCTGCGCGAGAACGTGAAAACCGCCGGGGAGCGGAGCGAGTACGGCGTGCGCCTCCTGCGCAAGCTGAACGAACAGGAGACGCAGATCGAGAAGCTCCAGGCCGAGACAAATTCCCTCCGGAAGAAACAGGAGGCCCAGCGCAAGGAACTCGCGGACTACCTCAAGGACCTGAGCGTGGGCTGAGCTGAACACCCGACTTCGACTTCTTTTTCCCCGATCCGCCTCCGCTGCCCGCACTCGGGCAATACGTCCGCAATTCGCAGCCGGGACAATCCGGGTTCTGCGCTTTGCAGCGGCGGCGGCCGTGAAAAATCAGCCAGTGGGAGAACAGCGTCCAGCGAGCGCGCGGCACGAGTCGCATCAATTCCTGCTCGACCTTGACCGGATCCATCTCGCGCGTGAGCCCGAGGCGGTTCGAAAGCCGTCCGACGTGCGTATCGACCACCACGCCCACATTGATGCCAAACGCATTGCCGAGGACGACATTGGCCGTCTTGCGCCCCACCCCGGCGAGCGCGTGGAGGGCTTCCATGCTTTGCGGCACCTCGCCGCCGTGTCGGGCGACGATTTCCCGGCATGCCGCCTGGATATTCTTTGCCTTGTTGCGAAAAAACCCGGTCGACTTCACCAACTCTTCAATCTCTCCAGCAGGTGCATCCGCATAGTCCGCCGCGGTCTTGAACCTTCGGAAAAGGGTTTCCGTCACCAGGTTGACCCGAACATCGGTGCACTGGGCTGAAAGGATTGTCGCGACGAGGAGCTCGAGTGGATTGCGGAAATTCAGCTCGCAGTGCGCGTCTGGATAGATGCGCGGCAGGTCTTCCACGAGTTGGACAGCACGTTCCTTCCTGGTCATGCGGCGAACATCGCCACCCTCCCCGGCCAGTCCACTTCCACGCCCCAAATCTTGCGCGCGCTCGAATCCCCGCTACAGTCTTTCCTCCGAGATGCCCTGTGGTGTAATGGTAACACAGCTGACTTTGGATCAGCTTTTCTAGGTTCGAATCCTAGCGGGGCAGCCACAACAACTAAAAATCCTCTGGCAGCGCCAGGCTGTCGCTCGCCATCGCGGACAACGCCACACCTCGGGTGGCCACGTCCAACCAGCCAAACATGTCTACTGAAACTGCTCCAGCTCCCGTTCCTGCTTCCGCCGAACTTCGCCTCCACGACAAAGACACCGGCAGCGCCGATGTCCAGATCGCGCTCTTGACCGAGCGCATCGCCCACCTCACCGAGCATCTCAAGAGCCACATGAAGGACCATGCGTCCCGCCGTGGTCTGCTCATGATGGTCGCGCGTCGCCGGAGTTTGCTCGACTACCTCCAGCGCACTGCCAACGAGCGTTACAAAGCGATTCTCGCCAAGCTCGGTCTGCGCAAGTAACCCGATTTAAGTGTGACGGGGCGGCACGAAGCCGCCCCGTCCGCTTTTCAACCTCAAGCAAAAAAAGAAAACCCCCGCGTCACTCCCCGGTCCGCTCGGCCTTCCCCACGCAACTTCATCCCTAGGTTTCAGCGCTTGCCCGATCCGCTCGCGCCAAGCGTTGAAACCTAAAGATGGAGTTCCGGGTCGGTCGCCTCCGGCGGGCTGTGGCCATTCCCACCCGTTCGTATGATCCATAATTCCAGCGCCCACGTCGGCGCCACTCCCATCACCTTCGAAACCGGCAAGCTCGCCAAGCTGGCCGACGGAGCCGTCACGGTCCGCTGCGGCGAAACCATTCTTCTCGTCTCCGCTGTCTCGGCGACCACCATCAAGGAGGGCCAGGATTGGTTCCCCCTCAGCGTCGACTACCGCGAAAAAGCGGCCGCCGTCGGCAAGTTTCCCGGCGGCTTCTTCCGTCGCGAAGGCCGCCCAAGCGAGAAGGAAATCCTCACCTGCCGCATGACGGATCGCCCGCTGCGTCCGCTCTTCCCAAAGGGCTATCTCTACGACACCCAGATCATCGCCGTGCTCCTCAGCGCCGATGGCGAGAATGATCCCGACATGCTCTGCATCAATGGCGCCTCGGCGGCGTTATGCATCTCCGATATCCCGTTTGCCGGCCCCGTCGCCGCCGTGCGCGTCGGACGCGTGGATGGCCAGTTTGTCGCCAATCCAACGCATCCCCAGCGTCTCCACAGCGATCTCGACCTCGTCTACGTCGGCAACGAGACGGACGTCGTCATGATCGAGGGCGAGGCGCTCGAGATTCCCGAGGACGACTTCATCGCTGCCCTCAAGTTCGCCCACGATTCGATCCAGCCGCTCATCGCGGCCCAGAAGGAACTCGCGGCGAAAGTCGCGCCGGTGAAACGCACTCCCACGCTCTTCCAGGTTTCCGAGGAATTGATGGAAGTCGCCTACCAGGTCGCGGGCGATCGCATCGAAGGCGCCATCTACACCCCGAGCAAAACCGCCCGTGCCAAAGCGGTCGGCGCCTTGAAGGAAGAAGTCAGCGCCGCCATCGTCGCCAAGTTCCCGACCGCTGGGAAATTCGAGATCAGCCAATCTTTCGACTACCTGCAGAAGAAAGCCTTCCGCAAGAGCATCCTCGACAAGTCCAAGCGCGCCGATGGCCGTGGTCTCTTCGACCTGCGCGACATCAGCGGCGAAGTCGGTCTTCTCCCCCGCTCGCACGGCAGTTCGCTCTTCACCCGCGGTGAGACCCAAGCCGTCGCTCTTGCAACGCTCGGCACGCTCAAGGACGGCCAGGAGCTCGACGGCTACACCGGCGGCGAAAAGAAAAAGCACTTCATCCTGCACTACAACTTCCCGCCCTTCTCGGTGGGCGAGACGGGCCGCACCGGTTCCCCCGGACGCCGCGAAATCGGTCACGGTGCGCTCGCCGAGCGCAGCCTGGCCGCCGTCATCCCGCCAGAGGCCGAGTTCCCCTACTCGCTGCGCGTCAGCAGCGAAATCATGGAGTCGAATGGCTCCTCCTCGATGGCCAGCGTTTGCGCCGGCTGTCTCGCCCTCATGGACGCCGGCGTCCCGATCAAGAAGCCCGTCGCGGGCATCTCGGTCGGCCTCGTGACGGAATTCGATGAGGCGGGCAAACTCGGACGCCACACCACCCTCGTCGACATCATCGGCAGTGAGGATCATTTCGGCGACATGGACTTCAAGCTCTGCGGCACTGCCGACGGGGTCACCGGCTTCCAGCTCGATCTGAAGCTCACTGGCATCAGTCACGAGCTCATGGCGCGGTCGATTCACCAGGCGAAGGAAGCCCGGATGAAGATTCTCGACATCATGGGCACTATTCTGGCCGGTCCCCGGACCGAGATGTCTCAATATGCGCCTCGCATCGAGACGGTCCGCATCCCGCAGGACAAGATCGGCCTCATCATCGGCCCTGGCGGCAAGACGATCAAAGGCATCGTCGCGGAAACGGGCGCCGAGATCAACATCGAGGACGATGGCTCGGTCAACATCTACTCGAACAACGCCGACGCGATGCAGCGCGCCAAGGAGATCATCCTCGGCATGACGAAGGAACTCGAGATCGACGAGGTGTATCACGCCCGCGTGGTAAGCATCAAAGACTTCGGCGCCTTTGTGGAATGTCTGCCCGGCAAGGAAGGACTCGTCCACATCAGCGAGCTCGCGGATTTCCGCGTCAATCGCACCGAGGACGTGGTCCGCGTTGGCGATCAAATCTGGGTCAAGTGCGTTGGCATCGAAGCGAACGGCAAGGTCCGCCTCAGCCGCAAGGCCGCGATGAAGGAACGCGATGACGCGGCCCAGGGCGCCACCGGCACCTATGCCGCCGGCGGTTATCCCGAAGGCCACGTCGGCGAAGATCGCCCGCCCCGCGAGGATCGTGGCGATCGGCCGCCCCGGCGCCGGTTTGAAGATCGTGGTGCCCGCCGCTAAGGCGGCGCAGCCCGTTTGGTTTCCTCCTCGAAAAAGGCGCGTGCCGCAAGGCGCGCGCCTTTTTCTTCAGCTCCGCATCGGCGAGTCGCGGAAACCCGCCGCCCGGAAGAAGCGCCTGTCCGCGAACTAATTAATTCCGCGCACCACGCTTGCGCGCGCGCCGCTCACGGCGCGATATGTCGTCATGCTTCGCTTCGTCCGCACTTCCCTCGTCCTCCTCGCGCTTCTCGCCACCGCCCCACTGGGCGCGGAGGATGCCCCGCCGAAAGGGGAGCCGGTGGTGAATTTCAAGCAATTGCTCCCGTTCCTGCCCTCGGATCTGTCCGGCTGGACCGCCGGAAAACCCGAAGGCAACACGATGCGCATGGGGGCCGTCGAACTCACGACCGTGAGCCGGGACTACAAAAAAGGCGAGAACACCAGTCAGATTCAGATCATCGATTACAGCCTGCAGCGCGAAATCATCCAGGGCATGACCGCCATGTGGCAGTTCTCGAACGAGAGCACCGACGGCTACCAGAAATCGTTCACCGTCGACGGCCTGAAGGGCTTTGAGACCTGGAACGAATCCGATAAGAAGACCGAAGTCTTCGTCATGGTCGCGGATCGCTATTGGGTGCATCTCGAGGTCACGGGCGAGAAGCCTGAAGTCGCCCGCGAGTGGCTCAAAAAGATCGATCTTAAGGCGCTGGCCGCGCTGAAATAACGCGGCGCCCTTCCCGCGACCGTGACGCTCAAATCGCTTTTCGGGCGCTCGGTCGGAATCGCCGCCACCTGTTATACGCTGGCACTGGCCGGACGCGGCTATTTCCCCAGCGCCATTCCCCAGGCCCTGACGTGGTTGTGGCCGGAAACGACCGGCACGATCGTGAGCAGCCGCGTGCTGACGGCCACGGACGAAGGTTGGGAGCCACTCAAAACCCCCTTCGCATTGCGGTATCGCTACAAGATCGGTGACCGCGAATACGAATCCACGACCTACCGGCTGGGGCCGGGCGCTTCGCAAGGTCAGTTATACGCCGAGTGGCTGGAGCTGCGTTATCCACCCGGTCGCACGCTCCCGGTGTTTTATCAGGCCGACCAGCCCGCACTCTCCGTGCTCGAGCGGGGGTGGACCAGCGAGGACGCGCTCATGTGGCTCGTGCTGGTTCCTCTGGGCGTCATGGCGGTCCTCATCCCGGCGAGTGGAATCGTGCCGGTGCTCGCCACCCGCAAGCGACCCGAAACGGGTGGACTCCTCTCCGAATCCTCGCCGGATCGCGCCACTCTCTTTGTCACCCCGCTCGAGCCGTGGCTCGTCTTCGGCGCGCTCATGGTCGCCGTGCCCATCGCCGCGGTCGTCGCGCTCGGACTGGCCGAGACGGCTTTTCGCGCCGGACGCCTCGTCGATCTCGGCTGGCCGCTCTGGGGCGCCGTGATCGGTCTCGTCGTCCTCCTTGGGCGCGCCGCGGCCAAGTGGCTGCGTTCGCGCCATTGGCGGGTCACGATCGACCGGGTGGCCGGCGAAGTCTGCCTGCCTGATCGCGCCACGCGCGATGGCGAGGCGCCCGCCTCGCTTCCCCTCGCCCAAGTCTCGGGCTTCCGGGCCGAGGCCTACGAACAGGAGCGCCGCAAGCTGCCGCCGCGCCTCGTTCATCTGACCTTGGTGGAATGGAACGACGCCGACACGGCCGCGTCCCGCACCGCCCCCGTTCTCATGGCCGATGACGCGGGAACTGCGGAACAGTCGGCCAAGTGGTTGAACGCGCGCCTCGTGGAAATGCGCGGGTGATGTGCAGGAAGATTCAGGAATCAAGAATCAAGAATCAAGGGCCAAGGCGATCCAAGAGAGAGAGAAACGAGCAAGCATCAGGAATCCGCCAGCCCGTGCACTCAGGCTCTTCCCCTCCCTTCGCGATTCCTCGAATTTTGCCACACGCCCTACGTCCATCAATCCATCAATCGTCGCCCTAGTGGTCCCCTATCCCCTTGCTGTCCCAGAGGTTTAGGGCGACCTTACTGGTTCGCGGATTCCATCTTCTTCCTTCCTATTTATGTGCGGCATTGTTGGTTACATCGGCAAATCTCCCGCAGCCCCCATCCTGTTGGACGGCCTCCACCGTCTTGAATACCGGGGCTATGATTCGGCCGGGCTCGCCACCTTGAACGGCCACGGGCTCGAGATTCGCAAGACCGTCGGCCGCATTCAAAACCTCGCCGATCTCGTCGGACGCGAAGGCGTCGGCGGCTCCCTCGGGATCAGCCACACGCGCTGGGCCACGCACGGCGCGGTCACGGACGATAACGCGCATCCGCACTTCGATGCCAGCGGCAAGCTCGCCATTGTCCACAACGGTGTCATCGAAAACTACCAGCAACTGCGCGAGGAACTCGTCGAGCAGGGCCACACCTTCCGGTCGCAGACCGACACCGAGGTGCTCGCGCACTACATTGGGATGCTTTACGACCGGGCCGGTGGCCTGCCTTCGAAAGCGCGGCTCATCGATGCGGTGCGTTCGACCCTGAACAAGACCATCGGCGCCTACGGCCTCGCCATCATTCATGCCGACCTCCCCGACGTCATGATCGGCGTGCGGCGGGGCAGCCCGCTCGCCGTAGGGCTCGGCAAAGGCGAACATTTTCTCGCGAGCGATCCCACCGCCTTTGCGCAGCACACCCGCGAGGTGGTTTACCTCAAAGATTTCGACATGGCCGTGGTCGAGCGGGGCCAATTCGAGATCAGCTCCCTCCTCGGCGGCGGGCCCGGACGCTACGAGATCAGCGAGTTCGAATACACCGGCGACACGGTCAAGAAGGGCGATTACCCGCACTTCATGCTCAAGGAAATCTATGAGCAGCCGAACACGGTGCGCGATGCGATGCGCGGCCGGCTCTCGCATGAGGAAGCCACTGCGCGCCTCGGCGGCATGAACATGACGCCGCAGGAAATGCGCGACGTCGATCGGATCATCCTCACGGCCTGCGGCAGCGCCTGCCACGCGGCGCTGGTGGGCGAATACATCCTCGAAATGATTGCGCGCGTCCCGGCCGAAGTGGATTACGCGAGCGAATGGCGCTGGCGGAATCAGCCGTTGAACAAGGACACGCTCATCCTCGCCGTCAGCCAAAGCGGCGAGACCGCCGATACGCTGGCCGCCTTACGCGAAGGCATCCGACGCGGACACCGCGTGCGGGGCGTCTGCAATAATGTGGCCAGTACGATCGCGCGAGAGAGCGGCGGCGGGGTCTACATGCATGCCGGCCCGGAAATCGGAGTCGCGGCCACCAAGTCCTTTACCAGCCAGGTCGTGATTCTCGCCCTGCTCTCGCTGTTGCTCGGCCGCATCCGGCATCTTTCCTTTGGCGAAGGCCAGCAGATCATTCGTGCGCTCGAAGCCCTGCCGGAGCAGGTGCAGCGCTGCCTCGAGCTGAATGACCGCATCAAGGCGATCGCCGAGAAATACGCGCATGCCCAGGGCATGCTCTTTCTCGGGCGGCAGTACAACTATCCGGTCGCCATGGAGGGCGCGCTCAAACTCAAGGAAATCTCTTACATCAATGCCGCGGGACATCCGAGCGGTGAGCTCAAGCACGGCATCATCGCGCTCATCAAAGAGGATTTTCCCTGCGTGTTCATCGCGCCCGACGACGTCGTGTTCGAGAAGAACATGAACAACATCGAGCAGGTCAAGGCGCGCAAAGGCCCCGTCATCGCCATCGGCACCGAAGGCGCGACCGGACCCCTCGAGCATATTTGCGATGACGTCATCGCCGTCCCGCGTACGCTCGATTTCCTCTCGCCGGTGCTGACGGTGATTCCCCTGCAGCTCTTCGCCTATCACATCGCCGTGCTGCTCGGCTGCGACGTCGACAAGCCGCGAAATCTCGCGAAAAGCGTGACGGTCGAGTAGCGGGCGGATCAGCTTCCCTGCTTTCGGAGAAGCGGCGGTCTTGCTCCAACGGCACGGTCCGGTCGGTTGAATGAACGGCGTTCCGTCTGCAAGCCTTTGGCCATGGGTCTCACACGAAGCCACAAAGCCACAAACGGGGAAGACTACTAGACGCCGCGAAGACGCAGATGCGGCGTTGTGTTGTGGTGTGTTGGCGAATTGGACTCGCGCCGGATCCGCCAAGGCGTGTCGAAGGCGTTGCTCCAATTATCACCCGCTTCGTCCCGAAGAACTCGAAACGGGCACGCGCCGGGCTATTCCTCGGTTCCGGCGTGGGTCCAATCTGCCAGTCTCCACGTCACGACGAGCATTCGAATATTTGAGTCAGTTCCGGTCCTCTCCCTTTGTGCCTTTGTGGCTTCGTGTGAGACCCTTCCTAAGTTTTTCCGACCTTCGCACCTTCGCGTGAGATTCCGCGTTGCTGCGCGAGGCATTTTCTTTCTTTCTTTGGTGCCTTCATGCCCTTGTGTGAGTCTTCCCCGTCTTTCCCGTTTCCGCTTTCGTTTTCGCTCCCGTTCTCCTGATTCCATGCCGCCCGACCCCACCGACGCCGGTGAGTACAAATGGTTCGAGCGCGTCTGGGAGCAGCGCGAAGAGGTTCTTTACCCCTCGCTCTTCGGTCCCACGGTTCGCGGCATCTTTCCCATCGAGGCGGACATCCTGACGGAGACATTTCGCCAGACGTCGTTCGATCCCCGCTGGCTGTATTCCGGAGTCTTCGAATTCGCCCCGACACCCGAACGTGCGTCCTGGCTCTACGTGACCTCGGGGATGTCCAATGATTGGGAGGCAGATCATCCCGATGCGACCACACCCTCGGGGATCGGTTGCGAGTTCATTTTCGAGACCACGCAGCAATCCGAGTGGGCCATCCTGCGGCTGCTCCACCTGATGACCTTTCAGATCCTGCTCTGTCACGGCCGTTATCCGGAATGGGGGCCGCTCGACGATTTTCATCGAATTCCCTTGGGCGCGGCGATTTGTGCGGGAAACTCCCCGCTCCGTTATCTGCTGCTAGCCCCTCCTCCCCACTTCCCGCGCGAAATTACCTTGGAGTCGGGATCGTTCATCTTCACTCAAGTGATCGGAATCAGCACGCTCGAGGCCGCCTATGCCCGCGCGCACGGCGGCCCGGCCTTGCTCGAGTTGCTCCTTCGAGACGGGCACTCTCCGATCACGGATCCCAGCCGCCGCGAAGTCGTGGCGGACCAGTAATCGCGCGCGAAGACGCGCGGCCGCCAAAGGA
>JBBRQH010000052.1:0-39093 GCA_038226705.1 Chthoniobacterales bacterium
ACGCTCCGACGCTCCGACGCTCCGACGCTCCGACGCTCCGACGCTCCGACGCTCCGACGCTCCGACGCTCCGACGCTCCGACGCTCCGACGCTCCGACGCTCCGACGCTCCGACGCTCCGACGCTCCGGCGCTCCGACCTGCTCGCCAGCCGCGCCGCCTGCTGCCATGTTTCGCGGCATGACGATCAACTGCTCGCGCCTTGCCGGATTGATCCTGCTCGCGACGGCCGCATTGGTCATCCTGTTCGCGGTGGCCTTCGCGAAGTTCGGCTGGTTCGTCCTGCTCGTCCCGCTGGCCGTCGCCCTCTACGCCTGGTACCGCGGAAAACGCGCCCTTACCGGCCTGCTTCGTCGTCCGTTCGAACTGAAAGGCCGCGTGCTGGACGGCGCCGAAGTGCAGGTCTTCAGCTCCGAGTTCGTGGAGACAATGCTCCCCGATCCGAGCGAAAACGAGCAGGAGCCCGAGCCGCGCCTTTGCTACCGCGTGGAACTCGAAATCACGCCCCAGGCAACTGAAGACGGCGCCTTCGCGTTGTGGGACCCGACGGAGATCCTCGTCGTGGCGGCCGACTCCAAAGCGAGCCCGACGAGCGACCCCACCGACGACGAGGTGGGCCAACTCGAATCCGTGCGCGTCTGGGACGGGACGGGTTGGCAGGAGGACACCGAAGGCAAACATGCCGGGGCGCTGCGCCTCCAGCTCGTCATTTCCCTCGAACGAAACGTCGAGCACTTCGCCTTGCAATATTACTTCCAGCGTCTCTGCGAAATCCGGCTGCCGCCAGTGATCGACGTGTGAAGGGACCAGTCAACTCAGCGAATTGCGCGGATCCATCTGTACCCGCTTGTCAGCCGCCGGTTTCGCCTCATGCTTTCAGCCATGCTTCTGCGCCGCTGCCTCCCGCTCGCCTGCGCCTTTGCGCTGGTCTCGTCTTGTGCAGCAGGCGACCCCTACGATGAGGCCATGGCCGCGCGGATCGCCCGGCTTGAGAGGATTATCCGCGCGGATCAAACCGTGCAGGACCGCGAGAAAGGTGCCGCCGTAAGCCTGCGACTGCGTGACGGCGAAAAAGGCAAGCTCGCGATCAGCGGCGATGCACGCCTGCGTTATTCGGCGAAGAAAAGTACGCCCAGTCGGGAGTAAGGGAAGTTTGTCGCAGCTCCACCCGGCCCGCTTGAATCGATACGACGTAAGTGTTCGCGGTCCAGATTCAGGCCGATCCGCGTGCCCGCATCTTTTTGTCCGCGCGAAAATTAGGCCCGAAGGGTCGAAATCCCTTAGCCCAGCCCAGCGGGCTGGGAACACATCCCGCATTTTTGCCCCCGGAAAGGGGGCGTTACGGTCCGACGTCGAACACTCAATGCAACCCGCCGATGCAAACGCATCGCGTCCCTTCAGGCCGCATGACGGCGTTTGCCGAGAACCCAGCCCGCTGGACTGGGCTAAGGAATGGTGGCCTTTCAGGCCGGGTCGAGATTGCGTTTTCGTCCCTTGGCTGCGCGGAGAACAGGGAGCGAACGGCTCTTAGTCCGCCCTTCTCACTTGCTGCTTAAAAATTCACTTTCACCCAGTTTGCAGTCCTCCGGCCCTCGTAAATGCTGATCCTTACACTGTTTCTGCTCGGGCTCTCGGCCGTGGTCGCCATCGGCAACATCGGCGGCTGCGTCGCCGCGTCGCATCGAAGACGAGCCGGCATGCCGGTTGGCCATACAAACGTTTGTCTGTTTTCGCTCGCACTTGGGTGCTTGCCTGGATGGCGGGTCGTCCGCATTTGGGGTTGGGGGCCTTCCTCCCGGCGAGAGTGGATCCGGGGACTTGGAGCGTCGTGTTTCTGCCCTTCCGCTTGCATGCCCAGAGGAACGCGCCACGTGCCTAAGGAGACTTGACCTTCGCACGATTCGCCGCGTCACCCGTTCTGCAACGGCCTTGGCAATCATCGACCTCGCAAAAGTTGTTCGCTTTCGGCGGAATGCGCGATGAAATCGATTCGTGAGTTCGCTGGAGAAGGGAAGAATCGTCGGGCCGTCCGCGGCGGAAACCGGTGGGAGGGAACGACGCGCTAAGAGCGCGAAGGAGTCTGACGCATCAGCCTGCATCCGCTTCGCAACTCAGCGGCGAAAAGTTTGTTAAATACTGTGACGGCTTGCTCCGTCTCACCTCTACAGCCATGAAATCACTCCTCGTAACTGCCCTTGCGATCGCCCTTTCGGGATCGGCCTTAGCCGGTGCCGAAAGCTCACCTGCACCTGTCTCATCCCCAACGTCCGCCCCTCTCGCCAGCATGGAGAAGTTCGCCGGAGACGTTCGGGTCAACTACCACCGCCGCTACTATGGCGGGCGCCGCGTCTACGCTCGCCGTTACTACGGGGGCTGCTGGCATCGCGGCTACTACTCTGGCGGCATCTGGTACGCCTATCCCTCCTACGGCTACGCGTATCCCCGCTATTACGGGTATCCCTCCTACGGTTACGGATATCCGGGCTATGGGTATGGCTATGGCCCAAACGTTTCGGTTGGTTTCCGTTTCGGTGGCGGACGCCGCTGGTAAGCGACTGAGCGGGCGCGCTGCGTAGGAAGGCGCGCAAGCCGAAGATAAAGTCACAACCGGCGCGATGCACCGCGAAGCCGTTGGAGGCTTCCGGACATCGCGCCGGTTTTTTGTGGTGTAGTGCCTTGTATGCACCGGTACGGTCAAGCTCCCGCTTGACCCGAGCTTCCCTGGAGCGTTTAAACGGGGGGTAACACTTTGCCCGTGCGGCAACAGTCCTCGCGCTGGAGCGAACGGCACTGGGGTCGCTCTTTCAAATGCTTGCCAGCCGCTCCGCGTCGCTCAACTTGCGTCGTCGGGCGGCACAATTGGATTCGGCGCCGAATCGCCCGAACTCGCCGCCGCTTGACTGTGGTGGATTCCGCCATGCCCGCACTTCTCACCTTCTCGGGAACGGTCGAATGCGAGCCCGCCATCGACAAATGGCTCGACGCGCAGCCCAGCGAGTTGGGCTTGATCGCGCGCACCTGGTTCACCGCGATGCGCGAATGCAGCACCGACGTTCGAGAACTCATGCACGACGAGTGCCCCACTGCGTGCGTTGACGAAGCACCGTTCGCCTATGTGAACGTCTTCAAGGCGCACGTGAATGTCGGCTTCTTCCACGGCGCCGCGCTGCCAGACCCGGCAGGTCTGTTGGAGGGGATGGGAAAGTTCATGCGTCATGTGAATCTCAAGCCCGGCCGTGACATCGATGAGGTGTCGCTCAAGCTGCTTATCGCCGCAGCCTACCGCGATATCGTCGTCAGGCTGAGGGTCGCCGATTGATGCCATGGAGATCCCTAATTCTCGCGTAACAATCCACATGGCGGCGAGCTTGGACGGCTTCATCGCCCGAACAGACGGGCGGGTCGACTGGATGGAGATTTCCGACGAATTCGCGGGCGGGGACACCCTGGACCCAGGATTCGTCGAGGCGTTCCTCAAGACGATCGACTGCTACGTCATGGGCTCGCGCACCTATGAGACGGCGACAAATTTCGAAGCCAAAGGGGCGGGGTGGGCGTACGGCGACAAGCCCACCTTCGTCCTCACGAATCGCGAACTGCCGCGGACCCGGGATACGGTCGCGTTCCACTCGGGCGATCTCGGGCAGTTCGTGAATGAGCGGCTGCGACCGAAGTTCCGCAGCATCTGGTTTGTGGGAGGCGGAGTACTCTCCGCCGAATGCCTTCGTCTCGGCCTGGCCGACGAAGTTCGCTATTCGATTGTGCCCATCTTGATTGGTGAAGGGATCCAATTCTTCGAGGCGCTTGCTCAAGACGTCGCCCTGCACTTGGCGGAGGTGAAAGCCTACAAGAGCGGCACGGTGGCGCTTCGTTACGAGGTTCGAAAATAGTCTCCATGAACTACGCCGCGTTTAACGATCTCCTTCTGGGCGCGAGTTCACCAGTCGTGCTCCTCGAGGGCACGCGGGTGTTGCACGCCCTGCAGGCTCCGTTTCTTTCTTCGCTCGCCGCTCACCTGGCACGGACCTTTCTGCACGCGCGCTTTCGCACGGGCAACGCGAAAGGCTCTGACGATATTTCCGCAGCGCGCGTCCAAGAAGTCGTGGCCGCCACCTTGGAAGTCTCTCCGCAGTATCAGCGCGTCGCCGTCAACTACCGCGAGCGCAAATACCATCCCCGGCAGCGCGCCACCGCCCGACTGATTCTCCGCGATACTTTTGGTCTGTTACCGCTGAAATGGCAGATCCGTCGCGAGGATTTTTGGCGGCTGGCAAGGCGCGAGCGAAGGGGCATATCCGAGATGGATACGCACCGAGCGAGCAACGCTGCCAGCCGCCAAAAGGACCGCGGCCCTGGGCGAGGCGGAAAACCGCCCGGCGCCGGTGTTTCTCGTCGGTCATGGGGCTGCCTTGGAACCCACTCCCTCTTTGCGCCGTGGCGGCGGGCGATTTTGCGCTTCGCGGATCCGTCATTTCATCGGTGACAGACCACCAAAAGTTATTGGCACGGAAACGATGCCTCCGCCCGTCGCCGGTATTTTCTACGTTTACGCCGCCGACCCCGACCGCGGCGGCACAGGTCACACGATGCGGTCTGTCGCACCCAAGGCGTGCCGGTGATCAATCAATTCCACTGGCTCGAATGGTCGCTCTGAACAACTTGATGCTTGCTCATCCAGACGAAATCAAAAAACGCGAGGCTGCCGCGAGAGCTGGAATAAAGAGAGCTTTCGACACAGCCGACGACCAGTTTGGCGCGACACTCTTTGTCTCGCACCACTTGGAGGAGTTAAATGCCAGCTATTGGGAGCGGCTGTTTTCTACAGAGACTCCTAATCCACATCTGATTCTTGATTCGCTGGTGCTCCGCTCTCACTGGGCCGGAGATGACAAGATTGAAACTTTTGACTTCGCGCTCCCGGAGGATGTCACTGATTATGTCATCAGTGTCAGTTTTGGCGAGGCGGGAAAAGTTTCTGGAATCGCGATGGAGAGCTGATGATGGCCATTTCACGCATGAGGCAGGTTCCACCACAGCGAAAAGAAGCTTGTGAGCAGGTTCGCGCCCGTATCCCGAGGCGACACGAGTTCAATCAGCCGCTTCGCCACGTGCATCTTTTCATCGTCTGCGTTCTCGTTGGAGTTTCTTTTTTCGGATGTGCTCATGATCGACGTGAAATGTTGAGTTGGAGTGACCGCACCATTTTGCCGCATGGTGAGAGCGTCGAATCTCTGAACGCGATGGCGAACACGGCAGCCGCTGGACGCGCAAAAAGGGCGCGCGCCATTTTCACGCTTTTCGCTGATCACATCCGTCCGGGCGCTTCGACGACTGAGGTTCATCGCGCTCTTGCGAATACGACTTGGCTCAAGGAGACAAATCTCTACGGAGTCCGAGTTCTAGGTGGCTGGGTCCCAGTCGAGATGGCGCTCGGCGATACAGTTTTCTGCATCCATCTGTTTCCAGTGGAAATGAATAAGCAATGGAGTCCGTGGGTCATTTATTTTCGTTTGTCGGGACAGCTGCGAGACGAGGACGCGAAGGCAATCCTCCGAGGGGAGAGCGTCGCGAACGATACGCGGCTTGTGGAATTTGCGTTGTGCTATCCAGAAAAGCGCCAGAGTGCTGGTGGCGGCTCCCGCCTTGAGCGGTTCAGTCGCCGGGGAATTCATGTTTATGAAATGTAGGACGACCTTTCGGACCAAGTGGCTTCCCAAATCATGACCACCGAGCTGCGATTTCTGGCTGCCAGCGTGGGGTTGGGCTTGGCGCATTTGATCGCGGATTCCCACCTGATCAGCTTCCAATACGGCTATCGCTGGACGGCCAGCAGCCGCGAGGAGCCTGTGCCGCCGCTGCGCGGCGTGGCCAACCGCGTGGACCAGGCTTACACCAACTTCATGGAGACGTTTCCGTTCTTCGTCGCCGTGGTCCTCGCAGCCCATCTTGTCGACCGCCACGACGCGCTCACCATCTGGGGCGCGCACCTCTACTTTTGGGGACGCGTGGGCTATGTGCTGGCCGCCGCCGCCGGCTTTGGGCGCGTGCGCTCGATCGTGTGCTTCAACACGGCGCTGACGGGGATCCTGCTCTTCCTGATTGCCTTGCTGCGCTAGTCGTCCAACACCCATGCCAACCAAGCAAACCACGATCGATTTCCTCCTGACTCAGCTGGCCGGAGCGGGTGATATTTCCGCGAAGAAAATGTTTGGAGAATATGGACTCTTTCTCGAGGGAAAGATGATCGCAATTGTCGGAGACGATCAGTTGTTTTTTAAGCCTACCCAGCGGGGACGGGCCCTGTTTACCACAGTCAAGGAGGCTGCGCCCTATCCGGGTGCGAAACCGTGCTTCCTGGTTCCGAAAGCGAAGTGGAGTGAGAGTGAATGGATGGTTCAGTTGGCTATGTGCACCGCAGATGAACTCCCTGTTCCAAAGGCGAAGAAGAAGAAAGCGTGACTGGAAGCGTCACCGGCACGGGAGGAGCGAAGCGACTCTGCGGCCGCTATTGTTTACATGCCAACTACCGGCGGCCGATAAACTTGTGAAGTCCGGCGAAATCCAGCTTGTGAGCGAAGAAACCACATCCAAAACATGGGCCCGCGTCATTCGAGAATTCTTTCGCCGGACGAGCACGATCAGTTCTGGCGGGACGTAGAAGCGCGAGAATTCGGAGCGGAGATAGGCGCACGTGAGGCCGGAGAGCGGGAGCGCTTGGAGGCAAGAATTTGCGAGGCGCTCGCCAGGTTTGACGACGAAGGCTGGGACTTCGTTTCAGCGGAGCACACGGAGAAGCTGCGCGCCTACCTCGACAGCACCGCTTTTCATATTCACGGTGGTGCGTAGTTGCGGACCTGCTCGAACTGCTTCAACTCCGCGCCTTGGATCCCGCGGTAGAGTCCGGCGTTTTTGAAGTCTCGCGGGCCGCCGTGAGCTTGGCGAGCTGGCATGAGTATCGAAATAGTGTGCTCGGAAAGCGCGATGCCTAAAAATGCTTCAGTCGACCAGGCAGCGTAAAGGTCCTGCGCTCGCGGGTCGATTCCGCCGCGCGCGGTACACCATCGCCCTGGGGGGCGCTCCGACATGCGTTAGCGGTGGATAATTGACGCCGAGCGCGAAATCGATGCCGTGGACTGCGCGCAGTCCCGTTCTGTGGGACTGCCATACCCCAGCAAGTTGCCGCGCTCCTCGGATGAAGCCCGCATTCCTTTCTGCGCACCGCATTGTGTCCTTCGCCGACGTAACAGCGCGGCGCTGGCGTTCTTGCAGGTCGCGACGCAGGGGCCGCAGCCGATGCAGGCGGCGGAATCGAAGGCGGATTCGGCCCTCGCCGAATGGACGAATCACTGCAAGAGTCCCGATATGAAACGCGAGTTCAACGTCGTCATCGAACGTGATGCCGACGGGTTCTATGTCGCCAGTGTGCCCGAATTGCGCGGCTGCCATACGCAAGCGCGCTCCTTGGATAAGCTCCTCAGCCGAATCAAGGAAGCAATTGAACTCTGCGTCGAAGTCGAAGGCTCCGGCGCCGCGGGGCCAGAGTTTATCGGGGTTCAGCGTGTCGCGGTCGAGGTATGACTCGTCTGCGTCGAGTCACGGGTCGGCAGGTTTTGAGAGCGCTTCAGAAAGCGGGCTTCGTTCTCATTCGCGCCAAGGGCAGCCATCACTTTCTTCGCCATCCTGACGGTCGCGCGACTGTCGTTCCTATGCACGCCGGGGAGACACTCGGACCTGGCCTGTTTAACAAAATCCTCAAGGACGTCGAAATCGGGCGGGCCGATTTTGAAGCACTCTTCTGACAAAGAAAAGGCGAGTAGAACATCGACCGTCAATGTATCACCCCAGCACTAGCGCCCGCTGATACTCCCAGTTCATCCGCGCGATGTTCACGCTGATGTCTTGCGGGCATTCGACCTCGCAAGTCTCCGTGTTTGAGCAGTGGCCGAAGCCTTCCTGGTCCATGCGGCGCACCATTTTCAGCACGCGGGTGTCGGCCTCGACGCGGCGTTGGGGGAGTTTTGCGAGATGCGCGACCTTCGCCGACGTGAACAGCACGGCGCTGGCGTTTTTGCAGGTTGCCACGCAGGCGCCGCAGCCGATGCAGGCGGCGGAATCGAAGGCGGATTCGGCGTCGGGATGGGAAATCGGAATCGAATTCGCCTCGGGAGCCGGGCCGGTCGCGGCGGAGGTGTAGCCACCGGACTGAATGATGCGATCAAAGGCGGAGCGATCGACCTTGAGGTCGCGTTTGATCGGGAAGGCGCGGGTGCGAAGGGCTCGACGGTAATGGTATCGCCATTGTAGAACTGCCGGCGGTGCAACTGACTGTCAGGTAGTGATCCCGGCCACAGGCTCCGGGGCAGCCGCGAGCCGGAGGCGGTTCTGGCGCGCTATGACTTTCGTCAGCGTTGCTTGGAGACCTTCCCTCGCCGACAACGGGCGAATGGAAAAAATCCACAAGTCAGACGACGAATGG
Source organism: Chthoniobacterales bacterium (assembly GCA_038226705.1). GTDB lineage: Bacteria > Verrucomicrobiota > Verrucomicrobiia > Chthoniobacterales > SZAS-18 > SZAS-18. The sequence continues at coordinate 8,475 of JBBRQH010000052.1, forward strand.
CGGAAACAGCTCACGCCGGAGCAATTTCGGGTCACGCGCACCGCTGGCACAGAGCGCGCGTTTTGCGGCGTGTTTTACGACCATCACCAGCGCGGTCAGTACGATTGCGTGTGCTGCGGGCTGCCGCTGTTTTCCTCCGACGCGAAGTTTGAGAGCGGAACGGGTTGGCCAAGTTTCCTGCGGCCGGTCGCGGCGGAGAATGTCGAGGTGCGGGTGGATAACAGCCACGGCATGCGGCGCGAAGAGGTCGTATGCGCGCGGTGCGATGGGCATCTCGGACACGTGTTTCCGGATGGCCCGCCGCCGACCGGACAGCGCTATTGCCTGAATTCCGCGTCGCTGACGTTCCGACCGGACGACGGTCCTGGGACGACGAGCTAGAGGGAGGTTCAATTCGAAGCCACCCCTGACGGAAAGGAATCGCAGCCGTCCTCGCCTGCGAACCCTGTTGCGCGTAGCGCCGATATTAATGGCGCTCGACCCTGAAACGCCCTTTCGAATCCCGGTCGAAGCGTTTCTTTGCACCGCGTTGCTTCCGGTTTTTTGGGAGGGTGATTCGGAGCGGCGTGGCCGCTTGAAATGGCGCTTCGCGCTATGGCGTTCGCAGGCGAGGACGGCTGCGATTCCTTTACTTCTGGGGCCGAGCAGAGCGGGTCGCACGAACTCACGCAACTTTCGAGCGAGGCGGAGTCGCGACCGATCGCTGTCACTCTTCCGAAGCTGCCTTTCTCGAATCGTTGGTTCCTTGCGCGTTGACGCTCCCCGCGGCGCCGTCCAAGCAGGTCGCCGTGAAGCTTTTCGCCGCTCTCGTCCTCGCCGCCAACCTTCTGGTTCTCCCGCAGCCCGCGTCGGCCGAACCGGTCCACGGCAAGGAATACTGGCAGGCCATCGTCACGAACAAATTCGCCGCTCCGGCCGCTGGAACGAAGCCGGCCGCGCTGGTTCCCGAACTCCTCGCTCTGCTCGGTTCGCCGGACGGAGAGCTGCGCGACGAGCTCGCGATCAGCATTCTCCAAACGTGGATCTACAAACGCGTCCTCACGCCGGAAGAGGTGCGGCCGCTCATGGCGAAGCTGCTGGCGAATCTGCGCGAAGGCGTGGGACAACCAGAGTCGGATACCGTGTTCCTCCGTTCTTTCTCCGCGTTGACGCTGGCGGCCGTGATCGCGCGGGACAACGAAGAAGCGCCGTTTCTCACGGTCGAAGAGTTTCGCGCCCTCCTGGAGGGCGCCCTTGGGTATTTGGAAGCGGAGCGCGATCTCCGGGGCTTCGATCCGCAAAAGAGCTGGATCCACAGCGTGGCGCACACGGCGGATTTTCTGAAGTTCCTGGCCCGGAGTCGGCACCTGACCCCGGCCGGGCAAACGCGGATTCTGGAGAGTCTTTTGTCCAAGTTGCGCCGTGTGCCCGACGTCTTCGCGAACGGGGAGGACGAACGCCTGGCCCGGGTGGTGATCTCGATTGCGCGCCGGGCCGATCTCGACCGCGAGGCGCTCCGCGTCTGGATTCAAGGAGTGCTCGGCGAAGCGAAGGTTCCCGAGAAACCCGAGGTGGAGAAGCTGCACCGCAACGCAAACGCGCGGCATTTGCTGACCAGCCTCTGGAGCGAATTTTCCACCGACGAGCGGCCCTCGGAGGGAGCAGAGTTTACGCGGGGGATTGTGCGCGAGGCGCTGAAGACGATCATGTAGCGGCAGGGAAGTTTCCTCCCGAGGAGATCGCTCGCTTCGAGGACGCGAGAAACCGGGCCGCGCTACTTGAGCGCGCGGGTGGTGTCGGTCATCATCACCTCCACATGGCCAGCACCTTCGGTCACCTCTTTCGCATCTCCACCTGGGGTGAATCGCATGGCGGGGGCGTCGGCGTGGTCATCGATGGCTGTCCGCCGGGGCTGGCCTTGGGGGAAGAGATCATCCAGCGCGATCTTGATCGTCGGCGGCCGGGGCAGAGCGACATCGTGACCCCGCGGAAGGAATCCGATCGCTGCCGGATTCTCTCCGGTGTTTTTCGCGGGCTCACGCTGGGCACGCCGATCTCCATCCTCGTGCCAAACGAGGATGCCCGTCCGGAGGCTTACAGCGAGATGGAACACGCCTTCCGCCCCTCGCACGCCGATTACACTTATCAGGCGAAGTATGGGCTGCGGAATTGGGAAGGCGGCGGTCGCTCTTCGGCGCGCGAAACCATCGGGCGGGTGGCCGCGGCCGCGGTGGCCAAGGTCGCCCTCACAAAGCTTTACCCCGCGCTCGAAATCATCGCCTGGGTGCGCCGCATCCATGATCTGGAAACGCCGATCGAAGTCTCGGCGGTCCGTTTCGCGGATGTCGAAGCGAACGCCGTGCGTTGTCCGGATGCCGCCATGGCGGAGCGCATGATCGAGCGCATCAAGCAGGTGCGGAGCGCAGGCGATTCGGTGGGCGGCCTGATTGAATGTGTGGTTCGCGGGGTCCCCACCGGGTTGGGGGAACCGGTCTTCGATCGCCTGGAGGCCGATCTCGCCAAGGGAATGCTCAGCCTTCCGGCGACGAAGGGCTTCGAAATCGGCAGTGGCTTTGCCGGCACGTATCAGCGCGGGAGCGAGCACAACGACGCCTTTGAAATGCGCGACGGACACGTACGCACCGTCACGAACCGCAGCGGCGGCGTGCAGGGCGGAATCAGCAACGGCGAGGATTTGGTTTTCCGCGTCGCCTTCAAGCCGACCGCCACTATTGCGCAGTCCCAGCGAACGGTGAACGCGGCAGCCACGGCCGAGGTCGAACTCAAGGCGCGGGGGCGTCACGATCCCTGCGTGCTGCCCCGGGCGGTGCCGATGGTCGAGGCCATGACGGCACTCGTCCTGATCGATCACGCGCTGCGGCAGCGCGCGTTGGTAGGCGCATAAAACTCAGCCGTTGGCGGCGGTGCTGGTCGCGTCCGCAGGCGCGAATTTCAACTCGGCGGCAGGCTGGCGACGCTTAAGGAACGGGATGTCGAGCACATCGAAGACCGTGACGTAAAGCATGAAGCCGATGATGACGAGGGCGCAGGAAGTCTGCACCCACTCCAGCACGCGCAGGCTCATCGGCTTGCGTCGCGCCGCCTCGACCAGCGCCAGGACGATATGCCCGCCGTCGAGCACGGGAATCGGGAGCAAATTCATCAGCGCCAGGTTCACATTCATGAAAACGCTGAACCAGAGTGCGAGGCGCCAGCCCTGCTCGCCGCTGAGCAAATGGAAGTAGATGCGCCCGATGCCGACCGGGCCGCTGAGGTCGCGCACGCTGAGTTCGGACTTCGAGGACACCAGGGCGGAGAACGTATTTACCATCGTCTGGACCGGCTGAACGATTTGATCGGTCAGCTTGGGGTAGGTCAGCTTCAGCAGCCCCCAATCGTCCCAGCGCAGGTCGTCGTCCGCGGCCCAGCCGATGCCGATCATGGCGCGCTTGTTGGTGAGTTCCATGAGCGGCGTTACGCTCGTCTCGACGGTTTGCTCATTGCGCTTGAGGACGAGTTTGACTGGCTGATTGAGGCGCTCCGTGGCCAGCTTCGCAAAGCGTCCGCTCGTAACCGGTTCGCCATCGGCGCTAACGATGACGTCGTCCTTCTTGATCCCGGCGAGTTCGGCCGGGGATTTGGGAGTGACGGAGCCGACGCGGCGCGGGGTGGGTGGAAACTGCAATGGAACCCGATCCTTACCGCGCTGCACGACGACCGAGAGGGCCTCGCCCGGCTTGGTGTCTTGCGCTTCGCCGAGGTCGGCCAGACTGCGCACGCGGCGTCCTTCGACCTCGAGGAGCAGGTCGTTGGCCTTGAAACCGGCGCGTTCCGCCGCGCTGCCTGGCTTGACCTCGCCCACCACCGGAGTTGCGGCGGCCTCGAGGAGGAGCAGCCGCTTAGGCGCCCGCCCGAAACCTTTTTGTTCACTGCGGAAGGGTTCCGGCTCGAAGACCATCTCCTGTCCGTCGCGCACGACCTTGACCGGGATCGTCTTCCCTTCGCTGCTGACGACATTCCAAACCACACTTTCGCTCATCCCGTTGAACGTCTTGACCGGACGGCCGTCGACTTCCTTGATCACATCGCCGGGTCGGAGACCCACTTTGTAAGCGGACGAATCCTTGGCCACCCAGCCGATTTCGAGACTGCTGTCGCTCTCGCGCACCGGCTTGCCCACGATCATCACGATGACGGCAAAAGCGACCGCGAGCAGAAAGCTGAAGAGGGGACCGGCGAAGGCGACAATGATCTTGTCGAGCCAGGAGACGGGCGGGAGCGCGGCGCGATCGGTCTCGCCCTTGCCCTCGATGGCTTCCATAGGGGCCATTTGCGGCAGCGCAACAAACCCACCCGCTGGAATGCTGCCCAAGCTGTATTCGACCCCATTAATCGTCTTTTTCCAGATCGGCTTGCCGAACCAGATGCCGAACTTCTCCACCACCAAACCACGCCAGCGGGCCGCCAAAAAATGCCCGAGCTCATGGACGATGATGAGCAGATTGAAGAGCACGATGACCTCGATGAGGATGATCGCGTTGCGCAAGAGACCGGGGAGGGCGTCCATGGGTAAGACTCGAAATCGAAAGGGAGAGTGGGGAGCGGGGAGGGAGACGAATGGAAACCGGGCAGGCCTGCTTGGTTGCGGGCGCGGTTGGTTTGCCGGGAGTTACAAGGAAAATTGACTAGAGGAGCGCTTTGGCTCGTTCGCGGGCTTCGGCGTCGGCCGCAATGATCGCATCGAGCGGCGCATGCTCAATCACCCGATGCTGCGACATCGTGTCAGCGACGATGCGCCAGATTTCCGCGAATTTGATCCGCTCGGCCAGGAAAGCCGCCACGGCGACCTCGTTGGCCGCGTTCAGCACGGCGGGCAGGGTGCCGCCGGTGCGCCCGGCGTGCATGGCCAGATCGAGGGCCGGAAATACGTCCCGCCGGGGGGCTTCGAAGTCGAGCTTCCCCAGGGCCGCAAAATCGAGCGGCTTGAGCCGGTTGGGCACGCGTTCCGGCCAGCAGACGGCGTACTGGATTGGGAAGCACATATCCGAGTGGCTGAGCTGCGCGAGCACGGAGCCATCCACGAATTCGACCATCGAATGCACGATACTCTGGGGATGCACGACCACATCCACGCGATTCATTTCGACGTCGAAAAGCCAGCGCGCCTCGATCATTTCGAGGCCCTTGTTGAAGAGCGTGGCCGAATCGATGCTGATTTTCGCCCCCATTGACCAAGTAGGATGCTTCAACGCCTGCGCGCGCGTGGCGCTGGCGATCGTCTCAATGCTGGCGGTGCGGAAAGGTCCGCCCGAAGCCGTCAGGATCAAGCGTTTCACCTCGGCCGGTTTCTTCCCCTCAAGGCATTGGAAGATGGCGTTGTGCTCGCTGTCCACGGGGAGCACGCGCACGCCTTTGCGGGCTGCGGCGCCCATGACCGCCTCGCCGGCCATGACGAGAATCTCCTTGCTCGCCACCGCGAGATCGCGCCCCTGCTCGATGGCGGCCAGCGCCGGGCGCAGACCGCCGGTGCCGACAATCGCAATCAGAACGATGTCCGCCGGGGTGGTGGCGGCCAATTCGACGAGACCGTCTTCGCCGGTCAGGATCTTCGGCGTGTAGCCGGGTGCGAGGGCGGCCCGGAGATCGGCTAAGCCGGATTCGTCGACCAGGCAAAGCGCCTCCGGTCGAAAACGGTTGGCCTGGACGGCCAGACTGGCCGCATTGCGATGCGCGGACAGTCCGGTGAGCTGGATGCGCTCCGGGAGATCGGCCGCGACTTTCGCGGCGCTTTCCCCGATGGAACCGGTCGCGCCGAGCACGACCACGCGACGTTTCGTCATGGAATGGTGAAGCGCAGATAGAGATAGAGCAGCGGCGCCGTGAAGAGCACGCTGTCGATCAGGTCCAGGATTCCGCCGATGCCGGGCAGGAGCGCGCCGGAGTCCTTGATGCAGGTGGCGCGTTTGAGAAGCGATTCCACGAGATCGCCCAGCACGGCAACGAGCCCCAGGCTGAAACCCAGCACGAGCGCATTCCAGCCGCCAATGGGCGCGAGCTGGGTGGGGAAAAGCCAAACCGCGAGCAGGGAAATCAACGCGCTGGCCACCAATGCACCCGCAAATCCTTCCCAGGTTTTGCCCGGGCTGATGCGCGGAATCATTTTGTGCCGGCCGATGGCGCTGCCGACGAGGTAGGCGCCCATATCGGAGAATTTTGTGACGAGCAGGAGGTAGAAGACATAGAAGACACCGCTCGGGCCTCCCGCTGGCGCCGGCTGGGGTGCGAGAAAAAAGATCTTCGCGAGATAATTCATCAGCCACGGCACGTAGAGCAGTCCAAAAATCGTGTGGGCCAGCGAAACCATGATGCCGGGGTGCGGGGCGGCGGTTAGCGCGAGTTGACGAATGCCGAGGGCGAGCAGGGCGAGCGAGAGAAACGCGAGTTCGAATTCGTCCGAGCGGACGGCCGGGTAGAAGTAGAGAAGTGGCGAGCCGAGCGCGAAGAAGGCGAGGCCCGCGATCATCCCGGAGCGGCGGTCACACGCGAGGCCGCCGCATTCGAGCATGCGATAAAACTCGTAGAGCCCCGCGAGGGACACGACGGCATTGAAGAAGAGGATGCCGGGCGCGAAGCCAGTCGCGAGCGTGCCGACGACCGCAGCCCAAAGCGCGAGCGTGCTGAACGTGCGTTTGCGCAGGACGGAGGCCCGCGAGGCACCGGGACACGGAGGCGCCGCAGCGGCGGTGGTGGGATCGGTCATCTGGGAGGACAAAGCGGAAGCCCTATCCATTCGCGCCAGCCCGTGATCTGTCCATCGCGAAAGTCGCTCCGTTTAAGTGAGCTTCCGGCTGACGTCCTGGAGCCGGGTTTCAAGCGCCGCGAGTCGATTGTCGATGCTCTTCCAGCGCACTTCCTCGGTGGCGCGAAATTCCTCCAGCGGCGCGAAAGTGCGCAACAACCGGTCGTAGTAATGCTCGACCAGCCGCTCGAAAACCGTCCGCACCGTGCGGGCGAGGGCCGCGCCGCGATCCGACATTCCGACATGATAGGCATCGATGATCTTGGCGCGCCGGCTCACCGCCCCGATGCCCATGCCCCCCGGAATCTCCTCCAGCGCGGCCACGCAAGATTCGAGGCCGAGCTCCGTGAGCCGGCGGGTGAAGGTGGCCGCGACCGATTCGCCGGGTTCCGCGTGCCCCATGAGATACTCGCCGGCCGCCGCATCGAAGAGTTCGCGGATCTCCCGGGTCAGGACGTCGCTTTGCAGGGCGGCCGTGGTTTCCGCGAGCGCCTGCTCGAGATGTTTTTCGCGTTGCTCGCGCCAGCCCTTGGCCCGGGCGTCGCCCCGCTCCCGGCGCATCGCGCCCAGCCAGGTGCGGAGGGTGTGGGCGAGTTGGGTGCGGCTGGTGCGCATCTCCGCCTCCATCGCCGTGAGCGCGCTCGCCACCTGCCGGCTCAAGGTGGAACGCAGCACGGGCTCCAGCGCCGCGCGAAAGGAGTTCCGCCAGGTGCGATCCCGGCCCAGCGCGATCCGGACCGCCCGCCAGGGACGCAGCCGTTCCTCCAGCATTTGCTCGCCGCGCAGCCAGCAGCGCGAGAGCGCCCGATCGAAATCGAAATGGATGTGGTCGACGGCCTGGAGCTGATCGTGCTGCTTCTCCTGCAGTTGCTGGACGCTGGCGAGAATTTCGGTGCGATCGTCGGCCACGAGGTGAAGCGCCTTCAGGGAATATTCCCGCAACCCCCCCAATTCCAGCCGGGCGGAGAGCGCGCCGCGACTCAGGCGCTGGATCCGCATGGGATCGCTTTCGAGGAAGGCATTGATGCAGTCCTCGACGGGCGCGAAGCCGCTTTCCCGCCAGAGGCGTTCCTTGTCCAGCCCCGTGGTCTTGGCGAGCAAGGCTTTCTTGGCCGAAACGGCGAAGAGCGGCAGGACACTGCCCAGCCGCTGGCGGCAAACCTGGCGCAGGTGGGTGGTGATGAGTTCGATCTCCGCGGGATCCCGGAGGTCGCATTGCTGCACGATCAGCACCACGTGCCGGAGCCATTTTTTTTGGATGCGCTCAAGCAGCTCCCAGGCGGACGCGCCCCACGGATTCGTCACCGGAAAGATGAAGAAGACGAGATCGCAAAGCGGAATGAAGCCCTCGGCGAGGTGGGTGTGCCCGGTCTCGATCGAGTTCGTTCCCGGCGTATCGACCAGGTGGAAGTCGCGCAGAAAGTTGACCGGGCGGTAGTGATCGATGAGCGCGAGGCCAGAGGGCGCGTCCTTGGCTTCAAGCGCATACTTGAATTTATGGACGCGGTCCGTGGTGGGAAGTGGGTCGCTCCGGCAGACCTCCGCTCCGAAGAGGGCGTTGAGAAACGCCGATTTGCCTGCCTTCACCTCGCCCGCCACGACGAACATGAAAGGCGCGCGAAAATCCGTGATCGAGCGGTGCAGCTCGGCCATGCCCGGGGAATCCAGGCCCATCTCCTGCGCGGTCGTGAGCAGCGCGAAGAGGGCGGTGCCCAGTTCGGCGCGGAGCTCGAAATGATCGTGTCCGAGCGGCTTCAACGGGGCGTCAGTCATCGGGGGCGAAATCATAGATACGGCATTCCCGCGCCCTGTCTCAATGACATTTCAGACGGCCAGAGGGGACTTCCCAACGGAGCGATCCCGGACCCTGAATTGGCGCGAAACGTGCGGAAATGGGGTTTGGCTTTCCCAGCGGCTGGTGTTGTCTCGCCACGCTATGACTTCTCTGTTCTCGGGCAGGCGCGCCTGTCTTCGTTCCCTCGCGGCCCTTCTGCTCGCGCCTCCGTTCCTTCTCTCCGGCGCGGAAGTGTCGGCGCCAACCCCACCCGCCGACGTACCGGCGTCTGCGCCCGAAACCGCCAATCCCAGTGCGCTGGAGAATTCTGTGGTCAAGATCTTCTCTTCGGTCCGATTTCCTGATCCCTACAAACCGTGGACGAAACAGGCACCCAAAGACATCACGGGCAGCGGCGTGGTGATCGACGGAAAGCGAATTCTAACGAACGCCCATGTCGTGCTCTATGCCAGCCAGATCCAGGTGCAGGCCAACGGTTCCGGCGACAAGCTCTCCGCCACCGTGGAATCGATCGCCCCCGGCATCGACCTCGCCGTGCTCAAGCTCGATGACGAGACATTCTTCGACACGCATCCCGCGCCAAAACTCGCGAAGATCCTGCCCTCGATCAAAGATACTGTCCTCGCCTACGGCTTTCCGGAAGGCGGTACGAGCCTCTCAATTACCAAGGGGATCGTCTCCCGCATCGAATTCACTTCCTACAGTGCCTCCACCACCGGGCTGCGCATCCAGATCGATGCCGCCATCAATCCGGGCAACAGCGGTGGCCCGGTGGTAGTGGACGACAAGGTGATCGGCCTGGCCTTCAGCCATCTCGGGAAGTCGGAGAAGATCGGATACATCATCCCGTGCGAAGAAATCGCGCTCTTCCTGCAGGATGTGCAGGATGGCCGCTATGACGGCAAGCCCGCCATGTTCGATGAGGTGCAGACGCTCGAAAATATTGCGCTGCGAGCCTTTTTGAAGCCCGACAAAGCCGTCGAGGGCACCGTGGTGCACCGTCCTTTCCGCACGGATGCGGCCTATCCACTAAAGGAATGGGATATCATCACGAAGATCGGCGACGCCGCCGTGGACAACCAGGGGATGATCAAGCTCGGCGGCAATTTGCGGGTGGGCTTCCGCTACGCGGTCCAGCAGATCGCGCGCGACGGAAAGGTTCCGCTCACCATTGTGCGCGCGGGAAAGTCGCTGGCGATCGAACTGCCGGTCACGGCCAAACGGCCGCAGGTTATTTCGGCCCTCGAGGGAGCCTATCCCTCCTACTTCGTCTACGGACCGATGGTTTTCTCCGAGGTCTCGTCGGAATTCTATTGGGGTTTTTCGCGCAACCCGCAGACCCCGAATTTAGTCTCAACCCTCGCTTTCGTGGGCAATCCGATGGTGAGCCGTTTGGGGGATGCGCCCAAGTTCGAGGGCGAGGCACTGGTCGTGGTGTCGTCGCCGTTTTTTCCCCATCGCCTGACGAAGGGTTATAGCGGCCCCGGTCTTCCGGTGGTGAAGAGCGTGAATCAGCGACCGGTCCGGAACCTTGCGCATCTCGTCGAATTGTTGCGGGACTGCCGCGACGAGTTCGTCTCCATCGCCTTCGATCAGCGGGTGGGCGAAACGTATGTTTTTGCCCGCGCCGAAATGCTGGCGGCAACGGATGAAATTCTCACGGATAATGGCGTCCGCTCGCAGGGATCCCCGGATACGCTGGCGATCTGGAATGCGAAACCACGGCAATAGACCGCGGGCCGGCGCAGTCGCTATTTCTTTCCGACGACGCGCGGGTGGTCGAACAGTCCGACCATTTTCAACCGGCGTACGGAATGTGCCAGTACGTAGGGGTAGTTGGGGTTCTTGAAGACAAAATCCTGGTGGTAGTCCTCGGCGGGCCAGAACGCTTCGAAGGGAACGATTTCGGTCGCGATCGGCTTGCTCAGGGTCTTCTGCACCTCGCCCTTGACCTTCGCGATCGACATCCGCTGGGCGTCGTTGTGATAGAATAAAATCGGGCGATAAGACCGCCCGAAATCCGGCGCCACGCCGGTGCCATTCGTGGGATCATGCGACTTCCAAAAGAGCTCGAGCAGTTTCTCGAAGCTCACTTTGTCGGGGTCGAAGGTGATCTGCACCGCCTCGGCGTGGCCCCCGTGATTCTCGTAGGTGGGATTCTGTTCTTTCCCGCCCGCGTAACCGGAAACGACATCGAGCACGCCATCCACCCGCTCGTAGATGGCTTCCACGCACCAAAAGCAGCCCGCTCCCAGCGTGGCTTTCTGCGGTTCGCCGGCGGTGAGCCGCTGGGGGAAGACAAGGGAGGTGCCGAGGCAAAGAGCGAGCAGGGTGAGCTGCAGGGTGCGGCGGACGAGAGATTCGATGGAACGGGAAGTCATGGAACGATGGGAACACCGGACAGATTACGTCCCGGCGAGGGTGCGAGTACGAAAACGAGGCCTTATTCCTTTGCTGTGCGTCAGTCCGGCTGCCCGGCCAGCCAGTCATCGTAGCTGCGTTTTGGCAGGGACATCGAGGCGGCGCGGAGCGACGACTCGGTGCGTTCGAGGGCGAGGAGAATGAGGAAGTGGTTTGGCATTTCCACTAGCGCGCTGACATCGCCGGGCTTCTTGAGTTGCAAGCGGATCAGGTTCTGGAGGTCCGGCGGAAAATCCTCGAGGTAGGCTTTCTCCCGTTCGGAACCCGCTTTTTCCGGACCGCCCCCGAGCACTTGCGCGATTTGGGCAGTGGCTTCGATCGAATAGCTGGTGCTCTTCGGCGATTCCTTTGTTTGGACCGGCGCGGTGGCAGGCGCGGGCGCGGCGGTTCCTTCCGGGCGCGAATGGAGTTGCCAGTTCGTTTCGGTGAAGGCCGCATTCGGCGGCGCCTTGAGCGCGGTTTTCTGGAGTTCGAGGCCAGCCGTCCGCGCCGCGATCGCCGCGGCGCGCGCGGCCTCCCCGGATTTTCGCACTTCGAGATGAAGCGCGTCATCGTTTTCGAAACGCGCCCGAAGCACCCGCTCGGCCACGATGGGACGCGCCAGGCTGCGCGCAAAACGCACCGGATCCCCGCCCAGCGCTTTTTTCAGTTCCAGAAGAATTTCCGGCGCGCGCGTCGTCCCATCAATGCGTTGCACCTCGGCGGCCACCAATTCCGGGGTGATTTCGACTCCGTAAGTACGCTTGAGCACGACCTCCTTTTTCAAGTCGGCCCGGACGAGTTTTTCGAGCGTGGCGGCGGGAAGCGTCTCCTCGAAAGGCGGCTTGGTGCCGAGACGGTGCTCGTAGTAGACGCGTTCGATGGCGGCGCGATCGGCAACGAGCGCGGCAAGATCGGCGCCCGGGGCGGCGGGCACGAAGGCAGTCAGGGCCAGGAAAAGAACGCGAATGGCAGAGTTCATGCGGACGAGACCGGGAGCATGCGGGATTCCACCGGCACAGCAAGGCAGGCGCGAGGCATACGGCAGATTCCTCTCGCCTCCACCGGCGCCAGGCCCTAATCGGCTGCGATGCGGAAACTGACCAAGATGCTCCTCCTGGCCATCTTCGCGGCGAACGCGGCCGCGCACGATTATTGGCTGGAGCCGGCGCCCAAGCGCAAGGGCAGCAAGACCGTCGCAATCACCCTGCAGCTCGGGACGGACTTCGGCGCGGGCGAAGAAAAACCGCTCCAAGTCCGCCGGCTCTCGCGTCTGGAACGAATTGGAGCGGAGAGCACGCGCGACCTGCGCCCGGAGGTGGTCGATGGACGCAAACCCGCCCTTGAACTCCCGGCCAGCGAAACGCAGGACGGCGCCCTTATCGCGATGGATCGGAACGCGGCGCGGATCATTCTCGATAACGTCAAATTCAACGCCTATCTCCAGAGCGAGGGACTCGAGTCGGTCCTGCGCGAGCGGGCGCGCACCAACGAGACGAAACGGGCGGGGCGGGAGGAATATACCCGCTTTCTCAAGCTTCTCCTTCCTGGCTCCGCCAGCGGCGACCTGGCCACCCGGAAGATCGGGCAGACGCTCGAGATCGTCCCCGAGTCCGACCCGACGCGCCTGCGCGCCGGCAAGAAGCTGGCCGCGCTCGTCAGTTTTGAAGGGGCGCCCCTGCCGAACGCGAGCGTGTTGCTTTCCCGCCGCACGCGCGGGAAAAAAGTGGAGTCGGAGCGGGCGAACACCGATGCCGGGGGCCGCGCAGAATTCACCGTGCGCGGCGCCGGTTTGCATGTGCTGCGGCTCGTCCACATGCGGCGGGCGCAGATCGTGAGCGACGATTTTCACCAACCCGAATGGCAGAGCTACTGGACGTCTTACGTCTTCGCGATTCGTTCGCGCTAAGCGCGCTCAATTTCCATTCGCGAGCTGCATCAGGCCGTCGCGAAACGGCTGATCCACCACGACGTAGTCGCTGGTGCGGCCGCCATCCATGATGAGAAGAAAATGGCCAACCCGGTCCGCTCCGGTCCGCATGTAGGTGGCGATATACTTTTTGTCGCGGAAAGGCGGACGGGCGGAGGGGTCGAGCTTTTGCCGCACCCCGGCGAGGCGCTGATCGGCCAGCTTGAAATCCGCCGAGCCCAGCCACTTTTTCAAGTCTTCGGGGGAATGCGCGAGAGTCCATTTCCGCGTGCGGCAGGTCATGCCCACGCTATCGTACGCAGTCGCCACGACCCCGGGGAGGAGCGGCGGCGGGTTGTCGGTCACGAAGCGTTCGCGCGGGTTCGCGCGGTTGCGGTAATCGTTCAACGCGATGCCGCCGCCGCTCGCGCCGATATAGAGAATCAGCGCGCCGAGGAGGAGCAGGAGGACGCGTTTCATCGCGGGAGGAATCGGCAGCGCATAACAGCCGCCAGCCCCAACGAAAAGCGGATTCGCACGGCTGCCCCCATGGCGCCCCTAAAAATTGTTCGACAAATCCTGAAACCTTTTCGTTCCGCAGCGCGTTTAACGCGTCACGACGGTGCGCACCGCCCTTTCACTCCAACCGTCCACCCTTCCTTCGATTCAGTTCGTTCGATCATGAAAACATTTCGTTTCCCCGGCGTGGTTGCCGCCTTCGCCCTTGCCGCGATCGCCGCTCCGGCCGTCTCCGCCCAAGTCAGTGCCAGCGGTCTCTACAAAGGCACGGTGCCGAACAGCGGCCCTACGCTCTTTGTCGCCATCGAAAACAATTTCGCGGTGCAAGTCTTCGCCTTCGACGCCGCGGCGCAGAAAATTGGTGTCGCCCGCGGCGCCCTTGTCTCCGGTGTCTTCTCGCTCAACCTCAGCAACGGTGCGACCGTCACCGGGACAGCGCCGGCCGCCGCCGGCGGAGCCTTGACGGGCAACTACACCGCGAGCGGGAATGCCCAAGCCTACTCGGCTGCGCTCATTCCCTTCAAGTCGAACGGATCCTCCATCGCAGGAATCTATACCGGGCGCTCGCATCCGGAGCGCGACGGGAACCAGCCAGGGCTCACGCTCCCGCAGCGCCTGCTCTGGTTCGCCATCGATCTCGACAATCGCATCGCCTTCGTCGAGACGACGCTGACCGGGACGGGCACGCCCACCTACGCGGGCGGAACGGGCACGGTGACCGCCACGGGCACAGGCGACGCGACGACTTACAACTTCACGGTGACGAACAGCACGAGCGGCAGTTCCACGACCGGTTCCTTCACGAAGGACGGCGGCGAGCTCGAGGGCACGTATGCCGTTAATGGCGGCTCGACCCAGGCGTTTGACGTCTTTCGCGGCCGCTTCGCCAATCGTCTGGTCAACATCTCGACCCGCGGCTTCGTGACCACGGGACAGGGCCAGCTCATCGGCGGCTTTGTCATTGAAGGCGGCCCCAAGCAGGTCCTGATCATCGTGCGCGGCCCGTCCCTCGCGCAGTTCGGTGTCAGCCCCGTCCTGGCCGATCCCAAGGTGCAGCTCTTCCGCGGGCAAACCGTCATTGCCACAAACGACGACTGGCAGACGAGCGCGAATGTTTCCACGATGCGCGGCATTGTCTTCACGAGCACGCTCGACCCGAAGGACTCCGTGATCCTCACGACGCTTGAGCCCGGGCCCTACACCTCGGTGGTGACGAGCTCGGACGGACAGGGCACGGGCATCGCGCTCGTGGAGGTCTACGAGACGGATTGGCAGTAAACTGCTGAGCGAAAAAACTGGTGCTGGTTAGTTGCGGCGGGGAGCGCTGGGAGGCGTTCCCCGCCGCTTGTTTTGCCGGGAGACGTGAACTTTCGTGGAGGCTGGGTGCCACAAATTTTGCTTTGCCGACCCGACGAATGTGCTAGTAGGGAAGAAGGCAAGGAGTCAAACACGGCACTCGGGCTTTCAGCAGTTCCACGGTAATCGCTTCGTCCGCGCAACGTCTCGCGTTGTGCCTGACTTCATCACTTCCCTCGGGGGAAGGCGTGCCGTCGCGAAGCTTGTCGCCGGTGATAGCCAATAGCCCAGCGGCGTCGTCTGCCTCTCAAAACACGAAAAACAGAAACGAAGACAACCGGCAACAACGCCACCGCAAATCCGCAGCCGAACGAAGCGAGACAACCAAAGCGAAGCGCAGATAGCCCCGTGAGAATCTCTCCAAGAATCGGGGCAAATCGACAAACTTTGTCTTCGCCTTTTCCAATCGATCAATCCGCAATCCGCAATTCCCAAATGCCCTCAACACCCGCTCTCGCGACCACTCCTGCCGCCTCCACCGCCGCCGCTTCCCTCGGCCCGGTCATGAATGGCGCGGAGATTCTAGTCGCGTGTCTCGAGCGGGAAGGGGTCGACACGATTTTTGCCTATCCGGGTGGGGCGTCGATGCCCATCCACCAGGCGCTGACCCGCTCGCAGTTGATTCGCACAATTCTGCCCCGCCACGAGCAGGGCGGCGTCTTTGCCGCGGAAGGTTACGCCCGCGCCACGGGCCGGGCCGGGGTTTGCATGGCCACGAGCGGCCCGGGCGCGACGAACCTGATTTCCGGCATCGCCGATGCGTACATGGATTCCATCCCGCTGGTCGCGATCACAGGCCAGGTGCCGCAGGACATGATCGGAAAGGGCGCCTTTCAGGAGACCGACTTCTTCGGCATGACGCTGCCGATCGTGAAGCACTCCTATCTCGTGTGGAACATCGCGGACATTCCGCGCATCGTGAAGGAGGCCTTCCACATCGCACAGACGGGCCGTCCCGGTCCGGTGGTGATCGACGTGCCGAAAAACATCCAAAATCAGCGCACCCAGCCGGTCTTTCCGACCGAGGTGAACTTGCGCGGTTACAGTCCGGGTCGTCCGGCGCCCGATCCCGTGGCGCTGAACGAAATCATCGGACTGATCGAGCACGCGAAAAAGCCGATGATCTACGCGGGAGGCGGCATCATCTCCGGCGCCGCCCACGCCGAGCTGATCGAGTTTGCCGAGCGCGCGCAGATTCCCGTGACGACGACGATCATGGGCATCGGCGGATTTCCCGAGACGCATCCGCTCGCGCTGAAGTGGCTGGGCATGCACGGCAGCTTGGTGGCGAACAATGCCGCCAACGAAGCCGACCTCCTGCTCGCCATCGGCGTGCGTTTCGACGATCGCGTCACCGGGAAAGTCGAGAAATTCTGCGAGCACGGAGTCATCGTCCATATCGACATCGATGAGTCGGAACTGAACAAGAACCGGCTGGTGCGCCTGCCCATCGTGGCGGATGTGCGGGATGCCCTCCAGGGGCTCAATCTCCTGCTTGAGCGCTCCGGGCGGGAACGCGTCGCCAGCGGATATACGCGCTTTCCCGACTGGTACGAACAGATCAACACTTGGAAGGGTGGCCCGAACGCGCATCCGTTTGTTTTCCGTGACAGCGAGGATGCCATTCAGCCGCAGTACGCCGTGCGCCTGCTTTATGAGCTCACTCACGGCGAGGCGTTGATCACGACCGGCGTGGGCCAGCATCAAATGTGGGCCGGGCAGTACTACGACTTCACGCGGCCACGCACTTTCCTCACCTCCGCGGGATTGGGGGCGATGGGTTTTGGCTTTCCGTCCGCCATGGGCGCGAAGGTGGCTCGGCCCGATCTGCAGGTGGTGAATATTGACGGCGACGGTTCCTTCCTGATGAATGTGCAGGAACTGGCTTGCGCCAAGGTGGAGCGGATCCCGGTCAAGACCATCATCCTTAACAACCAGCACCTCGGCATGGTCGTGCAGTGGGAGGACCGGTTCTTCAAGAGCAACCGGGGGCATACTTACCTCGCCGACCCCGCCGAGCCGCAGGAGATTTATCCGGACTACGTGAAGATCTGCGCCGGCTTTGGCGTGAAATGCGAGCGCGTGGAACGGAAGGCCGATCTGCGCGCCGCTATCGAGCGCATGCTGGCTTCCGATGAAGCGTACGTCCTTGACGTGATGACGCCCTACACCGAGCACGTTCTGCCGATGATCCCCAGCGGTGGGACGTACAAGGATATCATTACGGAATAGGCCAGGAACTTGGGAACGGAGGGCGCAAATCGCGCCCTACCGTTTGCCGCGAAGAGGCTCAAAAAGCACAATAGTTTTTTGGCCTAGCGAGGCAGGCGCGGGAGGGCTTCGGCGCAGGCGAGGAGCAGCGAGAGAGACGGCCGACCAGAACTTCGCCGCGGACTGTCAGGTCTCGGATCCTTTTGCTTTCTTTGTGCCCTTGGGGCTCACTGTTCACCAGGGCGGGCCCACTCGGCGTGCTCGGCGGTCCGCAGTGAGCATTCGATCAGCACGCGGGAAATCTTCCCGTTGGCATCGGCTTCGCCGACCGCGGCCACCACCGTCCCCGCCCAACGCCCGAACGGGTCAAGGGCGGGCGCACCGATGAGCCCGGCGGGTACGGCCGGTTGATCGAGATCGACCGGGGTAAAGTGGTCGACGAAACCCTTCCCCCAGGTCTTGCCCATAACGCGAATTTGCGTGACGCCGCCATCGTCGGGCGAGGCGCCCACGATGGCGAGAGGCGCGCCGCCGATAACGGGATCCCAGCGCGGCTGGAGTTCGATGCAAGGCAAAGCGCCCTGGCCGGGCGGAAAATCCAAAACCTGTGCCCCCATCAGCCGCGCTCCCCGCAGATTCACCCCGGTAAATTTGATCGGCGTGACCTTATCGCCCCCTGCGACTCCAGTCCACGAAGTGAGCGCGGCGTTGAGTGCTTCGGGCTGCCGCTCGGGCAGAGTCTTGCCGCCGAGGAGAGGCGCCACCTGCGAACGCGGAACTCCCTGCCAGCTCAAGTTATCGTAGGGGCTGTCGCCGCGGAACAGGGAGCCCGCAGTCACTCCCACGGTGAGGTAGGGCGAGACTTTCACCAGGAACGCAGTCGAAGGCGGGAGGCTGCTGCCATCCTGGAAGGCGATTCGATTGGCCAGGGCGATCCGCGGCCATTTCTCGAAAGCCTTGTCCCGCCATTTTTCGCTCGTGCCGGGCGCCCGCATCCCGGGCGCGGTCGTGGCTGCCCCAAAAAGAAAGTGCCGACCCGGGCGCCGGAGGACGAAGAGGTAGACGAGCGAGGCGGTCAGGCAGAGAAAAAAGAGCGCGAAGTAGTAGCGATTGCTGCTCTTCACCCGATAGACGGTGTCGTCCGAGGGAGCCATGGATTCCCCGCGGATATTGCGCGCGTGGCAAGCCTTGCAAATGATCCCCGCCGGGGTGGTTAGAACCAGCGGTTTCGCCCAAGACTGCTGACAGACCGCGCAACGGACCATCTCCACGGAGGAGGGGAGTTGCGGCGATGTCTCGAGACGGTCGGGGAGGTTGGTCTTTTTGGGCATCGTGGGCGGGCGCGGGGCGCGTGCCGCCCGCCATTCCGCAAAGGGAATCCAGGCTGGCATCCCCTCCGACCAGACGAGCGTGTCGTCACCCAGCACTCCCTGGTTCCGCAAATCGATCAGATCCTGCGCGGAAACGGGCGCCGACGCGACTCCTTCACGCGAGTAGTAGCATTGCATCGCGGATTGAGACGCGATGGACCGAAGCGTGGCAAGCGCGATCGCACAAAAGGCCGAAACACCCGCGCGGATCGGCCGGAGGTACCGCCTGGCGGCCGACTACGCCTTTTTCCGGTAGAGCCCATCGAAGGCTGTTGTCCACGTCTTCCCCGCATCGGTCGATTGCTCCCAATGCTGGCGGACCGAGCCGTCGGCGTTCGGCGTCCAAGTAATGCGCTCGAGTGTTTGTTTACCCCGCACCGCGTGGTCGGCGGAGAGGATCATCTTTCCTTCTTGCAGCCCGCCCGCCAGTTCCAGAACTCCGCCACCGCTGCCGATCCAAAACTGTTGCCATTGTTTCTTCGCTGCGTTGTAGGCGTTCAAGCTTTTGCCGTCGCCCCCACTCCCGGGCGCGCCGCCGGGAGGAGGTGCCCCCTGCCAGTTTTCGAGCAGGCCGTGGCCGCCGGAGACGCGTTCGATTCGGCTCGTTCCGGCCGGCTTGCCGTCTGGAGTCGTGACGACCCATTCGCCGATCCAGAAATCGAAGTCGTGGTTCACCGGCGCAGGAGGCGGAGGAGCCGCGGGCGACGGAGCCGGAGTCTGAGCGGCGAGCGAGAGTGCGAACCCGGCGGCAAACAGGAATTGAAAGAAGCGCATATGCATAGTGGGGGTGGGTCAGCGGGCATACTCCGCGGCGGTCGTCCCGGCCCACGCAAAACGCGCAACTTTGCACCTCGGCAAGATCGGCGTGAATTCCGAAGTCCAACTCTTCGTTCTGTTCCTGGTCACAAGATCGGGCCGGTGGAATAGTGTTATTCGAAAGCGGGGGGCTCCTCTGCGGTCTCGAACTGCGACCGCCAGAATTCGAGACGTTCCGCGACCCGCTTCTCTTCGCCGTTTGAGCCGGGCTCGTAGTAGCGGCGGCCTTTGGGAAGGTAGGCCTGCGGGACGAAAGCGCCGTCATAATCGTGCGAGTACTGGTAACCCTGGCCGCTCCCCAGGCGTTTCGCCCCGGAGTAGCCCGCGCCGCGCAGATGGGTCGGCACGGCGAGAGTCACGCCTGCCTTCATGTCGGCCTCGGCGGCTCCGAACGCGGCGTGGCTCCGGTTGCTCTTGGGCGCCGTCGCCAGATAGACTGTCGCGTGTGCCAGGCTGATCTTTCCTTCCGGCAGCCCAATAAATTCCACCGCTCGGTGGGCGGCCTCGGCGACCAGGAGGCCGCGGGAATCCGCCATGCCGATGTCCTCACTCGCGAGGATGACGAGCCGCCGGGCGATGAAGCGCGGATCCTCCCCGGCGTGCAGCATTTTCGCCAGCCAGTAGAGCGCGGCATCGGGATCCGAGCCGCGCACGCTCTTGATGAAGGCGCTGATGGTATCGTAGTGTCCATCCCCGGTGGGATCGTAAACGAGTGCCTTGCGCTGAATGCTTTCCTCCGCCACCGCCCGCGTAATCCGAATGATTCCATCGGGATCGGCCGGCGTGGTGCGCGCGCCAATCTCCAGGGCATTGAGGCATTTCCGGGCATCGCCATCGGAAATGGTGGCGAGGTGCTCGGCGGCATCGGCCGCCAGTTCCACCCGCAGATTGCCCAGTCCGCGCTCGGCATCCGCGAGCGCGCGGCGCTGGATCTCCACCAGATGCTCGACCCGCAAGGGCTCGAGCGCGAAAAGCTGTGAACGCGAATTGAGCGGTCCATTCACCGCAAACATCGGATTCTCGGTCGTTGCCCCGAGCAGTCGAATCACCCCCCGCTCGACGTCGGGCAACAACGCATCCTGCTGGGCGCGGTTGAAGCGGTGGATCTCGTCGATGAAAAGGATCGTGCGCGCGTTGTAGCGGCATCGCCAATCCTCCGCCAGCGCAACCGCGCGCCGGATGTCCGCCACACTTCCCCCCACTCCGCTCAGGCGGACGAAACGCGCCTTCGTGGCATGCGCGATGACCTCCGCGAGACTCGTTTTCCCCACGCCCGGCGGTCCGTGCAGGATCGCGGAGGCGAGGCGGTCCGCTTCGATGGCGCGGCGCAGGAGTCGACCGGGACCCAGCAAGTGCTCCTGGCCTACGTATTCCTCGAGCGTGCGCGGGCGCATGCGCGTCGCCAGAGGCGCATCCGCGGCCACGACCGGCCCGGGGCTCTCCGGTTCAGGAACGGGGAAAAGTTCGTCAGACATCTCGGCTCGGCCACGAGCCTACCACGCCGGGCGGGCGCCCGCTTCCCGCTGCGCGCGAAGACTGAGCGCCCCGGCCCGTTTCGCCAGGCGTCGTCCATCCGGACCGGTTACGAGCGGGCAATGGTGGAAGGACGGCGCGCGAAGGCCGAGCGCGCGATAAAGGAGCATCTGTTGCGCTGTCGCTTCCAGGAGATCCGCGCCACGTACGACCTCGGTGATCTGCATCGCGGCATCGTCCACCACGACCGCGAGGTGATAGGCCGGCCAGCCATCCTTGCGCCAGATCAGGAAGTCTCCGAAGTCGCGCCCGGCGACAAACGACTGTTCACCCGCGCAAGCATCGAGGAAGCGGATCTCCTCTCCCGGCGGAACACGAAAGCGCCAGTTCCGCGCGCCCGGCGCACTTTCTGCGCGCGCGATGATGGTCGGCGGGCGGCAGGTCCCCGGATAGAGCGGTTCGCCCTCGGCTTCGTGCACGTGCGGGGCACTCAGGGCGAGCGTGACATCCCGCCGCGTACATTGGCAGGGGTAGATCGCTCCGGCTTGCGCGAGTTGGCGCCAGGCGGCTTCGTAGCCGGTCAGGCGCTCGGTCTGGCGAAACGGACCTTCGTCCCACGCGAGCCCGGCCCATTTTAGATCCTCGCAGAGCGCGGACTCAAACTCCGGTTTGCAACGCTGCCGGTCGAGATCCTCAATGCGCAGCACCAGCGCACCTCCGGCCGCGCGGGCGCGCCGCTGTGCCACATGGAAAGTCGTGGCGTGGCCGAGATGTAGAAATCCGGTCGGCGAGGGGGCGAGGCGTCCGCGATACAAAGCGCACTTCTTTTAACGGCGCTCCGCCCGCTTCGCCAAACGAAGATTCTCCGCCGCGCCAGGCTGCTGCGGTCTGTGACGTCGAGAAGCTTAGCGTGCGATGGCGACGGCAATCGGCACGATCGCGTTCGAGTTTGGCGCCCCCGCCCATTTTTCCTGCACGGTCCGCGCGATCTCCGCGCTAACGGCATTCTTCGTGCCGGCGTTTTCAATCCTGACCGGATGTCCAGTAGCGTCGGTCGTGACGCGGACGAGGGCCGCGGTGCCGACCGGTTCGCCATCGCGATAGCGATAGAAGACCTGGAATGTCGTGGTCGCAATGGAGGGTCCGCGCCAGGCCGCCCGGGCAAAGGTGATCGTATAGTCATCGAGGATCGAGGACCCAGTGCTCCGGGTCATGTAGGCCTCGCGGACGAAGCCCTTGCGGTCCGTCGTGACGCAAACCTCCCCTTGTCCGACAATGCGCGCCTGCACCGTCGCGGCGGGATAGATTGGTGCCGGAGTTTTCCACGCCCCATTCGCCTTGCGGAAGCGCTCCCGTTGCTCGCTGAAGGAAGCGCCGATGGACGGCTCAAAGGCTTGAACGACGGCAGGCACCAACCCGAGGATGCCAGCGATACCCACGACCAATTGGAGACGTGATGCTTTCATGGCCTGTAGAAATACCATAACCCCCTGGCGCTCAGCAAGACCGGACTAGCCAAGCGCACCCGTCCAAAACTGCCTAAAGGCGACATCCCAGCCACGGAGCTCGACGGCTGTCCGTCCATTGCGGGCGAGCTCTGCGCGCAAGGTGGGATCGCGCAGCAAACGTTCCGCCGCCGCCGTGAGATCCGCCACGTCCAGTCCGCGGGTGATGAGCCCGGTCCGGCCGTGGTCGACGAGTTCACGCGGGCCGCCTTGATCCGAGACGACGATCGGCAATCCGCTCGACTGCGCCTCGACGACGACATTTCCGTAAGTGTCGGTCACGCTGGGGAAGAGGAAGATATCCGCCGAGGCGTAGGAGCGCGCGAGATCCTCGCCCGAGAGAATACCGGTAAAGATGGCGTCAGGCAGCGCGCGTTCCAATTCGGCCCGATACACGCCGTCCCCGACGACAGCGGCGCGGACCGGCAGGCCGGTTTTCCGCAGGCGCTTGAGCGAGGCGGCGAAGAGGTCGAGCTGTTTCTCGACGGAGATGCGGCCCACGTAGAGCACGATCAATTCGCCGGCCTTGGCCCCGCGGTCGAGCCACCAGCGGGGGTCGCGGCGCTTCGGATGGAAGAGATCGGTGGCCACGCCGCGCGGCAGGGTTTTCAGGCGCTCGGCCGGAATCCCGCGGTCCTGCCAGATCTGGCGATACCGTTCGGAATTCACGTAGACCACGTCAAACTGCTGATAGAACCAGGACATGTAGCGCCAGCTCAGCGTCTCCATGAAGTGATCGTCGGTCAGGATCTGCACGTAGGACGGGATGTCCGTGTGATAGATGCCGCTCGTGGGCAAGCCCAGCATCCGGGCCGCGAGCAGTGCGGTGAGGCCGATCGGGCCAGGCGTGCTGATGATCAGCTCGGTGAAGCCTTCGCGCTGGATGTATGCGATCATCTCGAGCACCGGCGGGAAGGTGAGCTTTTGCAGCTCGTACTCCGGGATCTCGAACTCGCCGATTGGCTTGAAATTTTGGATGGGGATGTCCGGGCCGAAATCGAGCGGCGGACGCGAGGTCACAATCCGGATGTCGTGCCCGCTTTTGTGTCCGGCCTCGACCATGCGCTGAATGGTCGTCGCGACCCCATTGACGTCCTCCAGCGTGTCGGTGAACCACGCGCGTTTCGAGTTCTGCAGCAGCGCCGGGACCGACCCGGTGACGCCCTCGGCCAAGGCCCGCATGGCTTGCCGGTTGGGCGCCTGGCTGACGAGTCCGTAGATGTAGGGCCCGAGCAGCAACGCCACAGGGGCAACCGCGCTGACTGCCTGCAGCGATTCGACGACGTTTCCCCCGGAGAGTTGCTGGAGGCACTTCACGAAAAAGCGATAGGCCAGTTGGTTGGTGAACAGATTGGCAATGACGAAGGCGCGCTGCTCGGGCGCCTCGATGCCGGCGGTTTCGCGCGCGATGCTTTCCTTGACCGAGGGCTCGTTGAAACAGCCGGCCAGATCGCGCCAGAGCGAGACATTGCCGGGCTTCACGATGTCGAAGATCCGGCCATCGAGCACGCTTTGGGCGAGGAAGCCGAGCTTGTCGGTGAGCGAGAATTCCGTCGGATCGCGCCCCTCCAAAAAACGGGAGATGGCCTTCTCGAAAAGCGCGGGAGCGGGGCCGTGCTGTTCCCCGAAGCGGTCTTTCGCAAATTGCCAGATGATGTTGTAGAGGCTGTGCGAGAGCGTAAGGGGCGAGCCGCCTTCGCCCCCGCATTCCACTCGGCCGGCGCGGATGTGCTCGAGGAACTCGGTGGCGCTGGCCGCCGCCGGCGTCTCGGTCCACGCCCGCGCGGGAAAGATTCCCCCGTGGTCATCGGAGCCGGCGATGAAGACCTTGCGCCAGGCTTCGGCATGGGTGGGCGCCAGGCCGCGACGATTGGAAAACTCCTCGATGCGCTCCGGCGTGAGCGTGCCCAGAATCTCGCGCGCAACGCGATTATAGAGGTCGTCGCGCAGCCCGTTGAGGCCCTCGAAGTGCCGGAAGAGCAGCACCAGTTGCTCGAAGTGCGCAGGGGTGAGCCGGTGGTCCGGATCGAAGAGCGGATGCGCCACGGCGTGCGCCAATTTCTGTCCGGCGAGATACGGCTGCAGTTCAAAAATATTCTCCCGCAGGCGGGCGATCTCCGCATGCTGAGCTTCATTCAGGCCCCAGACGAGCACGTGCACGCGGCAGCGGTCCGCCGGGAAGCTGGCCGTGACCTGCTCGCCGATGATCACCCGCGGCTGGTCCGCGATGGCGAGTGCGCCTGCGATACTGTCGTGATCTGTGATGGTCACGTAGTCCATCCCGCGCTCCCGCAGGAGCTTGTAGAGCTGGAGCGGATCGGAGTAGCTCTCGGGAAAATCGAAGCGCCGAAAAAGCCACTCCGCGGCGCGATCGCTGTGGCGCGAGTGGAGGTGAAGATCGGCTTTCATCGGCGGCGCGGCGCCCAGCATCCGCGCGGGTTCCCGCAGGGCAAGGCGGGAAGAATTGGCTATTCCGAGCGCAACGCCACGATCGGCAGAATGCGCGTGGCCCTACGGCTGGGGATCCAGCAGGCGAGGATGGCCACCGCACCGAGGAGAATCGGCACAAAAGCGAACGTCGGCGGGTCGTAGGGATTGATGCGATAAAGATAGGCCGCGAGCAGGTGCGCCACCGCGAAGGACGCGGCGAGCCCGACGAGAATGCCGCCCGCCACAAGCCAGAGTCCCTGCCGCAGGATCATGCGCACCACGTCGCCGGGCTGCGCGCCCAAAGCCATGCGGACCCCGATCTCCGAGGTGCGCTGCACCACCGCGTACGACATCACGCCGTACACGCCGATGGCGGCGAGGAAGAGCGCGGTGACGGCGAAGGAAATGAAGAGCCGGGCGAAGAATCGCTTTTGCCACATCGATTGCCGCAGGACTTCGGTCATCGGCAGGACATCGTAGATCGGGATGTTTTCCTGGGCCGCGAAGACCGCATCCTGGGCATAGCGGGCGAAGGCATTCGGATCGCCGCCCTTCACCCGCACGACGCCGGAGGAGAAATGGTTGTCGTCATCCTGCGCGAGCGGCAGCCAGACGGAGCGCTCAGGGAGAATGCGTTCCACGACCTGCCGCACATTCCCCACGATGCCGACAATGGTGCACCAGACGCGTTTGGGCTCATCGGGGGTGCCAAACGACACGCGCTTGCCCAGGGGATCCTCGCCGGGAAACACCTGCTCGGCGAAAGCCGCGTCCACGAGGGCGACGCGCGGCGACTCCGCCGTGTCCTCGTCCGTGAAGAGCCGGCCTTTGACGAGGGGAATGCGCAGCGCCGGAAACACGCCCGGCGAGGCATTGCGCCGATAGGAGCCGATCGCTTCCATGACTGTCTTGGGCAGGGGGCGGCCCTCCACATAGATCGCGCCAAAGCTGGCGCTTCGCGTGCCGGGCAGCGCACTGATGAAGCCGCTCGCCTCCACGCCCGGGATCTCGCCGAGACGCGCCAGGGCGCGGCTCCAAAAACGACGTACGAAGTCGGTATCCTTGAACTGCGTCGGCGGCAGGCCCACGCGAAAGGTCAGCACGTTTTCCGGATCGCAGCCGGGATCGGAGGACTGGAGCTTGAGAAAAGAACGCACTAGCAGCCCCGCGCCCACGAGGAGCACGAGGGCGATGGCGAGCTGGGCGACGACCAGGATGCTCCGCAGCCGCGTGGTTTCACGCGTGGCGGTCGAGCCCCGGGCGCCCTCCTTGAGTTCCGTGCTCAGATCGGCGCGCGAGGTTTGGAGCGCGGGGAGAAATCCGGCAACCAAGCTGGAGAGCAGGGCAAGGGTGAGGGAGAAAGCCACGACCCGCCAATCCATGTCGAACCTGATCCAGTACGGAAGGTTCGTGGGAAGCATCGCGAGGACCACGTCGATTTTCCACATGGCGAGCAGAATACCGAGGCCACCACCGATCAGACAAAGCAGCATGCTTTCCAGGATGACCTGCCGCGCGATCGCCCCGCGCGTCGCCCCGAGCGCGAGGCGGACGGCGATTTCGCGCGAGCGCGAGGCACTCTTGGCCAGCATCAGGTTGGCGACATTTCCGCAGGCAATCAGCATGACGGCGAAGACGCTCCCGAGCATGAGAAACATCAGCGTGCGAACGTCCCGCGTCTCATCGAAACGCAGGGGCGTAACGCGCAGGCTCAAGCCGGTGTGGAGGATGGGGAATTCCTTCGCGAACTGGCTGGCGAGAGTCGAGAGTTCCGTCTGAGTCCGCGCCAGCGAAACGCCGTCGCGAATCCGCGCGTAGATCTGCCAGTTGAAGTCGGCCCGCGCGGTTTCCTTGCGGGCGTAGCGGAACGGCATCCAGAGTTCGATCACGTCCGGGAATCGGAATCCTTCCGGCATGACCCCCACCACCGTCACCGGTTCGCCATTCAATGTAATGCTTTGTCCGATGATGCCAGCCGCCCCGCCGAAGCTCCGCTGCCACAGGCCATGGCTAAGAATTGCGACCGCCGGGGCTTCGTCGCTGTCCTCCTCCGGGCGGAAGTTGCGCCCGAGTACGGGCAGCGCGCCGAGCATCTGAAATCCGGTCGCAGAGATCCAGCTGCCGAGTACGCGCTCCGCCTGCTCGCCCCCCGAGATGATCATGGTGCGCCGGTCGACGATCGTCAGCCCCTCTAGCGTCTGCGCGCGCTCCCGGATGTCGAGAAAAGTGGGTTGCGAGACGCCAAACTCGTTGGCCGGATCTGCCTCCCGAAAACACTTCACCTTCACCACGCGATTCTCATCCCGGATCTGCGGAAGCGGCCGCAGGAGGATCCCGCTGAAAAACGCGAACTGGGAGGTCGCCGTGCTCACGCCCACCGCGATTGCCGCGATGGAGATCAGCGCGTACGACGGATTCTTCAGCAGGAGCCGGAGGGCGAATTTAAGGTCGAGCCACATCGTTCAATTCCTAACGTTAGCTGCGCCGGTCGCTCCGGCCAATCGGCAAACTCCGGCGAGCGAAGCGAATCTCCGTCTCATTCGGCGCGGAGCGCGGTATTGGGGTCGATGCGCGTGGCCCGGCGCGCGGGGAGAGCAGCCGCCGCCAAAGCGATGGCGCCGAGCACCGGGATCACCAGGGCGAAGCTCAGCGGGTCGGTCGCGGAGATGCCAAAGACGAGTCCGGACATGAGGCGGGACAAGGCCAGCGACGCGAGCAGCCCCACGGCTAGGCCGAGAGCGACCAGCGCCGCACCTTCCCGGAGAATCATCCCGAAGACCTGCCGCGTCTGGGCACCGAGCGCCATGCGAATGCCGATTTCACGGGTGCGCGCCCCGACCGAATACGCGATCAGGCCGTAAAGTCCCACGGCGGCAAGCAGCAGGGCCACTCCGGCGAAGGTGCCAAAGAGAATCAAACTCAAGCGCGGAACCGCGACCGAATTCGCCACCAGGGCCTGCATCTCCTGCGCCTGGCCAATCGGTTGGTCCGGATTCACCGACCAAATGGCACGCTGCACTGCCTTTACGATCGTCCCGGAATCAGAGGTCGCGGCTCGGATCATGACGGTGGCAAAAGGCGGCGGAAACTGCTTGTAGCTGAGATAGAACTGGAGCGGCGTCGTTACGGTCAAACCCAGGCGTTTCACGTCTGCGACGATGCCCACAATCTCCAACGTGGGCTGGTCGGAGAAGTCTGGGAGCCGAAGCGTTTGGCCGAGGGGGTTTATGTTGGGGAAGTATTTCTTCGCCATCGCGTCGCTAATGAGTGCCACTCGGGGCGCGTTGGCTTCATCCGTTGGGGCGAAGGTTCGACCACTCCGCAAGCTCATTCCCATCGTGCGCAGGTAGTCTGCGTCGATCGCGTCGTAGAAGGCCACGTTGCTCTCCCCGGGTGCCGCAGGAACCCCGTTGATTTCGAATCCGATCGAAGTTCCCCATGTAAAGGGAGTGGTCCGCGCCAGGCTGGCGCTCGCCAGACCCGGCACGGCGCGTACGCGTTCCAGCAAGGCGTCATAATACATCCGCCGCGACGCGCGGTCCGGGTACCGCGTCTCGCTCAAGCTGAGCACCAGCGTCGACAGGCCCTCTGCGCGAATGCCCGGGGAGACCGCCCGAATCTGGAGGAAGCTGCGCATCATCAAGCCGGCTCCGGCCAGGAGCACAACACTTAAGGCGATCTCCGCCACCATGAGCCCGGCACGGGCCCGGCCGGCTCCCGGCGTCTCGCTGCCGCGCGCGCTCAAGTTGTGGATGGGTTCGTTTGACACCTTCCCGCCGAAGACGGGGAGCACGCCGAAAAGCAGGCCAGTCAGGATCGAAATCCCGGCGGTGATGGCCAGCGTTGTGCCGTTCACGGCGATCTCATCTGCGCGCGGAAACCAGCTGGGGAGCACCTGCACAAGCAGGGGAACGCCGAGGCGCGCGATCACGCATCCCAAAACGCCTCCGGCGACGCCAAGCCAAAGCCCTTCGCCCAGGAACTGCCGAAAGAGGTCGAGTCGCGTCGCCCCGAGCGCCGTACGGATCGCCACCTCGCGGCGGCGCGATTGCGCCCGCGCCAGAACGAGGCCAGCGACATTGGCGCAAGTGATGAGAAGCAGGCAGGCGGCCGCGCCACCGAGCAGCGCGAGTCCGGTATCGATTCCCTGCACCATCGCGTCGCGCGCGGTTGAGGCCCTTACGGTCCAGCCATCATTGGTTTCCGGGCGCGCCTTGGCCTGGGCGGAGGCAAGAGTCCGGATCTCCGCCTGGGCCTGCGCCAGGGAGGTTCCGGGCTGCAGCCTGCCGTAAGCCAGCCAGGAGCGGGCGCCCCGCGTGGTTGCTTCCGGACCGTCCAGCGCGACGGGCAGCCAGAGGTCGCTCACGCCTTGAAAATCCAGAAAGCCGGCCGGCATCACTCCGATCACTTCGGCGGGCTTGTCGTCCACCACGATGCTGCGCCCGATCACCTTGGGATCGGCCCCGAAGTGGTTCGTCCACAGAGAGTGGCCGATGACCACCACCCGCGCCGATTCCGGCCGGCAATCGCGCGGCTCCCACGTGCGTCCCAGGAACGGCCGCACGCCGAGCACCTTGAAATACTCCTCGGTCGTCCGCCCCGAGGTCACCTGCACGGGCGTCTCGAGTTTCGTGATATTGGAATAATCGTACTGAAACCCACTCAAGGCATAGAGGCTGTGGCTCTGGTTCTGCCATTCGCGGAGATCCTCGGTGGAGACGCTGCTTCCGGTGATTCCCTTCGCCTGGTTATCCGCCAGGAGGGCGACGATCCGGTCAGCCTCCGGATAGCGGAGCGGCGCGAGCACGACGGAATGCAGCACGCTGAAGACCGCGGTATTCGCGCCGATCCCGAGGGCGAGCGTGGCAATGGAGGCGACGGTGAAGAGCGGGGACTTGGCGAGCGAGCGGAGAGTTTTGAACATGAAAACGGGGGCTGGAAAGGGATTGCAGCGGGTTGGTCGGGCTTTCACCCGCGGAAACGCGATCGGCCGGTCACTGCGTCACTCATTTTCTTTGCAGGGCCTGTGCCAGAGGCGCGCGGGGACCGCGTTTCCTGTCCGTGTCTCTGCAAAATCAGGCGCCCTCGAATCTGACGCCGGCCCGGGAGCCGCCCGCCACGCCGGTCGTGGGACGGCGCTTTCCCAATTTCGGAATCCGGTCCCCGCACAAATCCGCTTTGGCAAATGCGCCCGCTGCCGCAAGATTCCGGCTCCATGCCGAATCTTTCTTTGCTTCCGGAAATCGAAACGCTGCAACCGCAGTTCGAGCGCGACGGGTTCCTGGCCCTGCGCGGGTATTTTACCCCGGCTGAGATTGACGCAGTGGCGGCGGCCAGTGCGCAAACGCTGCGCGAACGTCCGATGGATATCGTGGTGGATAGTCTTTCCAATGGGAAGCGGACTTTCTACGCCCTCGCCAATGAGCCGGATGCTCGCCTTTTCAAGTTTAACGACCTTTACCTCTCCATGCCGGAGGTGCGCGAACTCGCGCTCGAGCCGCACTTGGGGAAATTGCTTCGCGCCCTCCTGGGCGATCACGAGCCGGTGCTGTGCAACAGTCTCACTTTCCAAAAGGGGAGCGGGCAGCCGATGCATATCGATTCTCTCTTCATGACGCCGCAGACCCCGCGGCATCTCACCGCGACCTGGATCGCCTTCGAGGACGTGGCGCCGGAAGCGGGCCCGCTCGAGTATTATCCCGGGAGCCATCAGATTCCGCTCTACCGCTTCGCCGATGGCACGCATCACGCCTGTGAGGCGGAAATGCCGGCGTGGCACGCCTACATCGACGCCGAGATCGCGCGGCTTGGCCTGCGGAAGGAGACTTTCCTCGCGCGGAAGGGCGACGTATTCATCTGGCATTCGGATCTCGTGCACGGCGGATCGCGCATAGAGGATCCTGCGGCCACGCGCCAATCGCTCGTCTGCCACTACTACACCGCGCACGACTGCCGCAATTTTCGGGAGTGGAACCTGCGGCCATTGCACGCAGGGTACTGGCTCGATCGACTGACGCACCCGGTGCACGCTGCCCCGGACGAATTCACGGCCGAAAG
>JBBRQH010000053.1:0-37520 GCA_038226705.1 Chthoniobacterales bacterium
ACGACGGCGCAGCCGCATGACGGAAGGACGTGCGAAGCGCGCTTGCACTCCAGTGATGAAAAGGAGTTCCTCCGTGCTCTCCCGTGCCGAGCGACCAAACTGCGGCTTCGCCGTTTTACGGCGGGCGATTCTTAAAATCGCCCCTCCCTGGCCGTTTGCAGATCGTTGCTGATTTGCGCGCTCGAGCATGTTGCGGCAGGACACAAGAACGCGCTTTACGCATTTCGAAAACAAGTGCGCGGCAAAGGCGGGAAGCGGCGTCGCCGTCCACTCGCGCCTAAGCCAATGAGTTCGCGCACGGCCAAGGAGCGGCGATTTCAAGAATCGCCGACAAACGACGGCGCAGCCGCATGACGGAGGGACGCCCAAGGGGCACCCGCCCCCACTGTCCACTGTCGCGGAGGCGTTCGACTCAAACTGCGCTTCGAGCGGACTTCGCCCGCTCGACCCAAACGTTCGAACCGCTTTTCCTCCGCTCCTCGCCTTCACTCCCCTACACGAGCTCGTACCAATTATTCCGTTTCCGCGGCTCGTAGCCCATCTCGCTCACGAGACGCTCGATTTCCGGGGCATCGATGCGGAAACTCGTGCCGGCCTGGCTGACAACATTCTCCTCCATCATCACGCTGCCGAAGTCGTTTGCACCGTAGCGCAGCGCAAGCTGACCGATTTTCGGACCCTGGGTCACCCAGGAACTTTGCACATTCGGAAAATTGTCGAGGTAGATGCGGGAGAGAGCCTGCATGCGCAGATACTCGGCGGAGCCGACCGGCTGCGCTTTCAGGACCACGTTCTCCGGCTGAAACGTCCAGCAGATGAATGCGGTGAAGCCTTTACTCCGATCCTGCTGCACCCGCAGCCGGCGCAGGTGCTCGATTCGGTCATCCACCGTCTCGACGTGGCCGAACATCATCGTGGCACTCGAGCTCAAACCGAGATCGTGCGCGATGTCCATGACCTCGAGCCAATGGTCGGAATCGCACTTCAACGGGGCAATGCGGTTGCGCACCGCATCGACCAAAATCTCCCCGCCACCGCCCGGAATGGAGCCGAGCCCGGCTTCCTTGAATTTCGCGATCACTTCCCGCAAGGGCATCCTGAAAACCTCCGCGAAATGATTGAACTCCGGCGGACTGAAGCCGTGGATGTTGATGTGCGGATACTTTTCCCGGATGTGGTGGAGGAGCGCGAGGTACCAATCGAGCCCGAGCTTCGGGTGGTGCCCGCCCTGCATCAGGATTTGAATGCCGCCTACCGCCGTCAGCTCATCGAGCTTTTGGTCGATTTGCTCGAAAGAGAGCACGTAGTGATCCGCATCCTTTTCCGTGCGGTAAAACGCGCAGAACTTACAGTAAACGTTGCAGACGTTCGTGTAGTTGATGTTGCGGTCGATGATGTACGTGACGATCTCGTTGCCCCTTCCGCCAAACGCTGCCGCACGCGCAAGATTTCGCCGGTGATCGGCGAGCGCGCCCAGGTCGGAAAGTTCCGTGTTCCGATAGAGGGCCAGTGCCTCCGCTTCCGTGATGCGCGCACCGCCCAGAACTTTTTCGAGCAGCGCGGGCTCGAGCTGGGTGCGGGGCGCACTCTTTGCCGCGCGCACGGGCGCATCCTCCAGCAGCGTCGGGGTCATAAGGTTAGCTAATGGTAGGGCGCGGCGCCCGCTGTGCAACCCGTCGCACTGTCACGTCTTCCAGTCGCGGCGACGCAAATAAATATCGAGCGGCAAAAGCAGGAGGGCCGCAGCGAGGAAGACATTCGTCAGATCGCGCCACTGCGCGAGGAACCTCCCAGGCCGCTGGAACACCGCATCGGGCTTCGCATCGTATTTCCCGTGCGCCTCGGTGGCGATTTGGCGGAGCGCATCCTCATTCGTCGCGGAGCGCAGAAATTCCCGCGCAAAACTGCGCGTGAAGCCGAAAACATACGGGCGCTCCAGGGCCTCCGGCGCACTCACCGCAAAGAGCGTCGCGCCTTCCCCAGGCGCTGGGAGCGGAAATTCCACCCGGTAGCGGCCCGGCGCGATCTGCTCGGCTGGACGCGATTCGCTCGTACCGTCGGGGGTCGTCGAAGTAGCGGCGACGGTTAGTCCATTGCGGAACGAGCCGTCGGGCAGAATCGCATCCATCTCGAGGACGAGCCGGTCGCCGCGTTCCTCAGTGCGAACTTGAAAGTTGGAACTGTCTCCGGGCCGCATGACTCCGCGCACGAGTTGCTGCCAAAATTTTCCGAAGCCCGCCCAGCCGAGCCATTCCGAGGCCCAGCGCGCCTTGGTGTCGCTCGTGAACGCCGCGGTCTGCCCGAGTCCGTAGCGCCAGGTCGCGAGCAGCGGTTCGCCGATCTCGGTCGCGAGTTGCAGCTCGGCGGTGGGTTTGAGTTTCGTCGAATTGTATCCGAGCAGCAGCGGCGCGGCGCCCCAGTTCAGGCCAGCCAGGATGGGCGACCGCCCGACGGCGCGAACTTGAAACGGTTCCTCCACCAGGCTCGATTGCGCCACCTTCATCGTCTCCGTCGTGAAAATCTGTGGCAGGTTGAAGGCGTCGTTCGTGAGATAAAATCGTCCGTTTCCGCGCTCGGCCAGCAGGCGCAGAAAGTTCACATCCTTGTCGCGGTCGAAACCGAGCCCCACCACGGAAGTCGTGATCCTGGCTTGGAGCATCTGGCCCACGAGATCGAGCGCTGAGCCGCCGGTCTTGGTGCCATCGGCCATCTCCCCGGCAAACTTCTCCTCGGCGTCGGCGGCGTCCGAGAAAAGGATGACGTGCTTGATCTTCGCGTTGACGTCGCGCAGGCGCTGGAACGCATCGACCAGCGCGGTGTAAACGTAGATGCCGCCGCCGCCCGCGGTGATGCCGAGGATCTTCTGCTCCACGGCCTGGCGCCCGCTGACCCGGCCGAGCGGGACGATCAAGTTCACTTTCGTATCCACGGCGGTGAGCCCGAACTGGTCCTTCGATTGGAGCACGCCGAGGGCGAGGGCCGCACCTTGATTCGCGAGTGAAATCTTGGTCTGACCCTGCACCTGCGCGCTCATCGAGCCGGAGCGATCGAGCGAGACGAGCAGCGCGACCGTGGGCGTATCCTGCCGGTCATCGTGCTCCATGCGTACCGGGAGGAGTTGCTCGACGGGGGTGCGATACCAGCCGCCGACGCCGTAGCTGTTTTCGCCCCCGGCCATGACGAAACCCCCGCCGAAATCCTGCACCCAAGTGCGGTAGAGTTCCATCTGGTCACGCGAGAGCAAAAGCGCCGAGACGTCGCTCAGGATGAAGAGGTCGAAGGCCTGCAATTCCTCCAACGTGCGGGGCAGGCCGCTGGGACCGCGCAATTCCACCGCGATGCGACCCGCGCGCAGAGCGTTGGCGAGCGGTTGCGCGCGCGCCTCGTCGCCATCGACCAGCAGCACCCGCGGCTCGCCCCCGGAGGTCACGCTCACGCGTTGGCGGTTGTTCTCGATGCGGGTGTCCTTTTCGGGGACGACTTCGACTTCGAAGGTCGCAAAGCTCCCGCCCACGGTCAGGCTCGGAAACGTGATCTCGGTGCGACCCGGCTCGAGGGCGACATCGCGTCCGCCCAGGAGAAGGGAATCCTGGTAGAGATTCACCCGCGAGCCCGTTTGCACGTTGCTCTCGATGCTCACGCGCACGTCGAAGGGCTGGCCGCTCTTGACCGCACGCGGCACGTTTACTTCGCCGATGAGGACTTCCGGCGTGTCGGGATTGCGCAGCGGGACCACAAGCAATTCCACACCCGCCGAGGCGAGACGGGCCGCCGCCTCGCTCCCCTGGCCGGAGGTATCGTTTCCGTCCGAGAGCAACACCACGCGGCGGATCGAGTCATCGGCCAAAGCCGCCCCGGCAAAGTCGAAGGCGCGGGAAAAATCCGTGCCGCCCCGCTCCGCCTCGGGCGTCTCCGGCCACTTCGGAAGCAGCACCGAGGAAAGGGCGGCGGCCTGCCAGACATGGGCGCGGGTGGCGAAGCCGATGACTCCAGCGGCATCTGCGCTGCCGCGGGAATTCAGACTTTGTTCAACGAAACGGCGGGCCTGCGCGCCCGCTTCCGCGGAAATGCTCGCGGAGTCATCGACCAAAAACAAAACGCCCAGGGCGTCCGAGTCATGGCGCCAGCGCAAACCCGCCAGCGCAAGGAGAAGGCAGAGGATCCAGGTGATGCGGAGGGCCAGGGTGGCGCGCCGCTGCGGCTTGCGCATGCCGGTCAGGGACCGGCGGATTCCCCAGGCCAGAGCCAGCGCCACAGGCAGCGCGAGAAGCAGAAAAGCGGGCTGGCTGAAACGGAACGGCATCGGAGAGCGCGGCGCGCCCGCCTGCTGTAGCGGCGGTCACGGATGGCCGCAAATCTCCGTGCACGGAGTCGACGCGGCTGGGCGCTGGAACTTGTCCCGACCGCCTCTCCGCCTCCGCTAAGCCGTCAATTCACGCGCCTTTGCCAGGAGGGCATCGAGAGCGCCAGTGTCGCGACCGGCGCCACGCGCGAGATCCGGCCGGCCACCGCCTTTGCCGCCGACCAATGGCGCCAGCACGCCCACGAGTTTCCCAGCCTGGAACTTCGTCGTGAATTCGGGCGACACGGACACGGCCAGATGGGCGGTGCCATCGTGCACGCCGACCAGGATCGCCACACCGGCGAAACCGCGCGACTTGAGCGAGTTCAGCACCGCGGGCAAAAGGTCTGGGCCGGTTTCCGACAGGTCGAGCTTCGCGATGGCGCGAGGCGCGGCGCCGGAGTTGTCCGCCGCGGCGAGCTGGCGGTCGGCGATGGCGCTCGCTTCCCGCGCCACCTGGGCAGCGCGTTCCTTTTCCAGCGACTTGGAGAGCTCGTGCAGCTTCGTCTCGAGTTCTTTCGATTTGGCCTCGGCACCCGCCGCGCGGTCCCGGAAGAAGGCCAGTGCCGCCAGTCCGGTGACGGCTTCGATGCGGCGAATGCCCGCCGCGATCGCGCCTTCGCTTACGATGGCGAACGCCCCGCACTGACCCGTCGCACGGACGTGGGTGCCGCCGCAGAGTTCCATCGAATAGCCGTTCAGGGCCCCGCGTTCGCCCCCGATCTGGACGACCCGGACGGTGTCGCCGTATTTGTCGCCGAAGAACTGCATGATGTTCGGCCGCTGTTTCACCTCTGCATAGGGGAGTTCCACCCAGGAAACGGGCTCATTCGCGAGAGTGTGGCGATTGATGAGTTCTTCCATCGCCAGGAGCTGGGCGGGGGCGAGCGCGTGCGAATTGAAATCGAAGCGCAGACGATCGGGGCCGACGAACGAGCCTTTCTGCTCGATCTTTTTGTCCACGACCTCATGCAGAGCCCAATGGAGCAGATGCGTGGCCGTGTGGTGGGCTTCGATCGCGCGCCGGCGCGGCTCGTCGACTTGCAGGATGGCGGGCTGCGTTTCCGTCACCGCGGTTTGCGGCGCGCGTTCCAGCTTCAGGAAGAAGGTTGGGCCGCGTTTGATCGTATCCACCACGGCGATCTTCTCGTCCTTGAGCAGGAGCAGGCCCGTGTCTCCCACCTGTCCGCCCATCTCGGCGTAAAGCGGTGAGCGGTTCACCAGCGCGAAGGTCTCGCCTTTCGGACCGGGGCGCAGACCGGTGACCGTCGTCTTGCAGTGGTCCATCTCGAAGCCGACGAATTCCGTGGGCGTGGCATCTTCTTCGCCCGCGACGACCACGGTTTTCTTCTGCGCCGAGCGTCCCCGTTCCTTCTGCTCTTCCATGAGTTTCTCGAACCCGGCAACATCGACGTCAAGCCCGCGCTCGCGGGCCATGACCTGGGTGAGGTCGAGCGGGAAACCCTGTTCGTCGTAGAGTCGAAAAACGAAGTCACCCGTCAGGATCTGCGTCCGCTGGGACGCTTCCCCAAAGGGCCGCGCCACTTCCGCTTCGAAAAGTGAGATGCCCTTGTCGAGGGTCTTGTTGAACGACTCCTCCTCCGTCCGGAGAACCTTCTCGATCCGCTCGCGCTCCTTCCGCAACTCCGGGAAGACGTCGCCCATCTTTTCCGTGAGGACGCCGACCAGCTTGAAGAAGAACGGTTCGCGAAATCCGAGCGTGCGCCCATAGCGAACCGCCCGGCGGAGAATCCGCCGCAGCACGTAGTTTCGGTCCGTGTTCCCCGGCTCGATCCCGTCGGCGATGGAGAAGCTGAGGGTGCGGATGTGATCCGCGATCACGCGGAAGGCGATGTCGATCTTCTCCTGTTCGGTCTCGCCCGTGCTGCCCGCTTTCGGCAGCGTGGAGGTATATTTTTTCCCGCCCAGCTCTTCGAGCCGGTCGAAAAGAGGCCGAAAGATATCCGTCTCGTAGTTCGAGATCTGCGCGTGGGCGAAGTCCGCGAAGCCCTTCGTGCCCTGCATGATCGAGACCACGCGTTCGAGGCCGAGCCCCGTATCGACATGCTGCGCCGGCAGGGGCGAGAATGTGCCATCGGGGTTCGCGTTGAATTGAATGAAAACGAGATTCCAGATCTCGATGCAACGCGCATCGCCGCTGTTCACCAGTTTCGAACCGCGTTCCTCCAACTCGGGCGTGCGGTCCTCCGGCGTGAGGTCAATGTGCAACTCAGAGCACGGGCCGCAGGGACCGGTCTCACCCATCATCCAGAAGTTGTCCTTCTTGTTGCCGTTGACGATGTGGACCTTTGGATCGAGCCCCGCTTGCACGAAAAGCGCTGCCCAATGGTCATGCGCTTCCTGATCGAACTCCGAGGGATCGCCCGGCCCCGGCGAATAGACGGTGGCATAGACGCGATTGGGCGGGAATTTCCAGCGGTCGACGACGAGTTCCCACGCCCAGGCGATCGCTTCCTTCTTGAAGTAATCGCCAAACGACCAGTTCCCGAGCATCTCGAAGAACGTGTGGTGATACGTATCGAGCCCGACATCGTCGAGATCGTTGTGCTTGCCGCCGGCGCGAATGCACTTCTGCGTGTCGGCCGCCCGCGCCGGCTTATATGGCGTGGCCAGTTCGCCGAGGAAATACGGCACGAACTGGTTCATGCCGGCGTTCGTGAAGAGGAGGTTTGGCGTCGTGGGCAGCAGGCTGCTCGACGGCACGATGGTGTGCTCCTTTTCCCGGAAAAAATCGAGGAACGACTGGCGGATCTCGGCGGAAGTCATGGCGGTAAAAAAGCCCGCACGGTCGGTGCGGGGGGAGGACGATGCACCGGGACGCGCCCGAATTCAAAAACTCTCGTTCACCGGGACGTCGCTGGGCGGGGATTCCCCGCGCGCGGCTGCAGTCCTTGTCTGGTAGCGCGCCGCGAAGGCCGCGCGAAATTCGCCGAAGGTCCCGGCGTCGATCGCGTCGCGAATTCGCCGGGTCAGCTCGAGGTAGTAAAAAAGGTTATGCAGGGTCAGAAGACGCAGGCCGAGGATCTCTTCTGCCCGGATCAAGTGCCGCACGTAGCCCCGGCTGAAATTCTGGCAGCAATAGCAACCGCAGCCTTCCATGAGCGGACCCTTGTCCAGCTCGAAGCGCTTGTTCTTGATGTTCAGCGTCCCATCGTCCGTAAAGACCGAGCCGTGCCGGGCCAGCCGCGTCGGGAGCACGCAATCGAACATGTCGATTCCGCGCGCGACCAATTCCACGATCTGCGGCGGCGTGCCCAGGCCCATGCAGTAGCGCGGCCGGTCTTCCGGGAGAAACGGCACGCTGTGCTCGGCCGCCAGCATCATTTCCGGAACCGGCTCCCCTACGCTCACTCCTCCGACCGCATAGCCGTCCCAGCCCATCTCGACGATCGCGCGCGCCGATTCCTCCCGGAGCGCGGCATACGTCGAGCCTTGCACGATCCCGAAATGCAGTTGCCCGACGGGCCCCTGCGCTGCGATCCATTCCCGGCAGCGACGCGCCCAGCGCAGCGTGAGCGTCAAACTCTTTGCCGCGTAGTCCTCGGTGCACGGATAGGGCGGACATTCGTCGAATGCCATCGCGATGTCCGAGCCCAGTGTCGCCTGGATCTCCATCGAGGTTTCCGGCCCGATGAAGAGCTTCGAGCCATCGAGGTGACTCTGAAAGTAGACGCCTTCCTCCTTGATCCGGCGGATCTTCGCCAGGGAGAAAACCTGGAAGCCCCCGCTGTCGGTCAGAATGGGCCGGTCCCAACTATTAAAGGCGTTCAGTCCGCCGAAATGGCGAATCACCTCGAGTCCGGGACGAATAAAGAGGTGGTAGGTGTTCCCCAGGATGATCTGCGCGTTCATGGCCCGGAGCTCGTCTGGACCCGCGCCTTTGACCGCGCCCTGCGTGCCCACCGGCATGAAGATGGGAGTTTCGATTGCCCCTCGCGCGGTGGTGAGTCGTCCCCGCCGCGCGAGCGAGGACGGGTCGCGGCGCAGCAGTTCGAAAGGGGAGGGCATCGTCCCACATGGATGGCCTTCGGGCGGATTCCGTGCAACGCGGAATGTCGCGGCGCGGGTGAGGTGGATGGGCTGACTGGGAAGAAGAGGACGAATGCGACCGATCCAGCCCAGCCGAGCGATCTCGCTCAGCCTCCGGGACGGAATCCCGCTTTGCACTTGTCATTTCAGCGCCGCGCAGCAGCATCCAGCCAGTAGCGCTCAACCCCCAAGGAGAATCATTCATCGTGCCAAAACCGAACTACCAATTTGAAAAGCGGAAACGCGAAAACGAAAAAAAGGCCAAGAAGGAGGCCAAAAAACTCCGCAAGATCGAGGCCGGTGATGCCCCGGCGACGGACGAGGCCGAGGCGACGACGGCGCCCCCGGCCGAGGCGACGTGAAGAAGGCGAAGAGCCCGGCGCGCCCGCCTGGCGCGGCGTTGCGCGTGCTCGTGCTGGTCGACGAGTCGAACGTGGTCTCGTCGGTGCGGCTGATCAGCCGCAGCCTCGACTGGCTGAAATTGCGCGATCATCTCGTCAAGGCCGACGAGGGGCGCGTGCTGGTTGAGATGGTGGTCTACGCGGGTTTGCCGCCTGCCATGCTCGACTGGCAGGTTGAACGCGACAAAAAGAACAAATTTCTCCATTGGCTGCGGGCCCATGGCTTCTTGGTGGTGGTCGCGGAGGGCGCGCCGGCGGAGGAAGCCCGCTACAAGGCAAACGTCGATGTCCTCATGGCCATTGACGCCATGGAACTCGCGCTGGAAATGCGGCCGGATGTCGTCGTGCTGGTAACCGGCGACGCCGATTTCGCGCATCTCGCCATCCGCCTGCGACGCCGCGGGATTCGCGTCGAAGTCGCGGCGGCGGCGCACGCCATGGCAAGCGCGTTGCGCGGGGCAGCGAATGAAGCAATCGACCTGCTGCCGTTCTTCGAGGGCGCGGAGCCGCTGAAGGCACAGAAAGAGTAGGTCAAATCGTTCCGGAGTTCGGCAGATGGCGGAGCGTTGCTACAGGGTGGTCATTTCGTAACTAGCCTGCGTTGAATGCGCCAGATCGATCTCAATTGTGACTGCGGCGAAGGCATCGGCAACGATGCCGCGATTCTGCCCTTCGTGACCTCGGCGAACATCGCTTGTGGCGCGCATGCCGGCGATACCGGCACGATGCGGGAGACGGCCCGGCTCGCCCGTGAATGCGGAGTCGTCATCGGCGCCCATCCCGGCTTCCGCGACCGTGAAAATTTCGGGAGACTCGAGATCTCGTTCGATTCGCCTGGGCAAGCCTTTGAACTGGTCTTCAGCCAGCTCCTGGCACTCGGCCAACACACGCCGATGCGGCACGTGAAGCCGCATGGCGCGCTTTACAATCAAGCCGCGCGCGCTCCGGGACTTTCGGCGGAGATCGCGCGGGCGATCCAGGCCTTCGACCCATCGCTGCTGGTCTACGGGCTCGCGGGCAGCGTGTTGTTGTCCGCGTCGGAGTCGATCGGACTGCGGGTGGCGCACGAGGTCTTCGCGGATCGCACCTACCAGCCGGATGGTTCGCTTACGCCGCGCGCGCGGCCGGACGCGTTGATCGAAGACGAGGAGCGCTGCGTGGAGCAGGCCCTCCGGCTGGTCATCGAGGGCAAGGTGCGGGCCACGGACGGCTCCGAGGTTGCGCTCCGCGCCGACACCATTTGCCTGCATGGGGATGGCGCCCAGGCCGTTTCATTTGCGCGCCGCCTGCGGGAGGAGTTTGCGCGGGCCGGAGTGCAGGTGGCTGCCCTCGCGTAGGCTTTCGGCGGTCGCGCGGCACTGACTCGCCTGTGCGTTGTCGAGAGGCCGACTTCGCGCCATGCTCCGCGTTCGCATGGAGCACCCTTTCGATTCGATCGACGATATTATCGCAGACATCCGCGCCGGCCGGATGGTCATCCTCGTGGACGACGAGGACCGGGAAAACGAGGGCGACCTCATTTTCGCGGCGGAACGGGCCACGCCGGAAATGCTGGCCTTCATGGTGCGGCACACCTCCGGGGTGATTTGTGTGCCGATAACCGGTCCCGATCTCGATCGACTCGACATCCCGCTGATGACGATCACGAACCAGGAGCGGATGCGCACCGCGTACACCGTCTCGGTCGATGCAGCGGAAGGAATCGCGACCGGCATTTCGGCTGCGGACCGCGCGCGCACCATTCGCCTGCTGGCCGATGAGAAGTCCGCAGCGCGCGACTTCTCGCGTCCGGGGCACGTCTTTCCCTTGCGGGCCCGCGAAGGCGGGGTTCTGCGCCGCGCCGGGCACACCGAGGCGGCGGTCGATCTGGCCCGTCTCGCCGGCTTGCGACCGGTGGGGGTGATCTGCGAAATCGTGAACGAGGATGGCACGATGGCGCGGCTGCCGCAGTTGCTCGAGTTCAAGGCGAAGTACGGCCTGCGCATCGGCTCGATCGCGGACCTGATCGCGTCGCGAAAGAAACAGGAGAAGCTGGTGGTGCGGGAGGAGACGATCAGGCTGCCGACGGACTACGGCGAGTTCACGCTGCATATGTACCGCTCGATCCTGGACGGCGGACATCACCTCGCCCTCGTCAAGGGCGAGCTGTGCGCGGAAAAGCAGGCACTTGTCCGCGTGCACAGCGAATGCCTCACCGGCGATGTCTTTGGCTCGCGCCGGTGCGATTGCGGCAACCAGCTCCATGCCGCGCTCGCCCAGATCGCCGACTCCGGCTGCGGCGTGCTGGTTTATCTTCGCCAGGAGGGACGCGGGATCGGTCTGCCGGCGAAGATTCACGCCTACAAGCTGCAGGAACAAGGCCTCGATACGGTGGAGGCAAACGCCAAACTCGGCTTCGGTCCCGATTTGCGCGACTACGGCCTGGGCGCGCAGATTCTGCTCGACTTGGGCGTAAAGGAATTCCGGTTTCTCACGAACAATCCCCGCAAAGTTGTCGGTCTGGAGAGCCTCGGACTCACGATGCTCGAGCGGGTACCGATCCATTTCACCCCGCACGCCGACAACGCGGTGTACCTGCAGACAAAGAAAGACAAGCTCGGCCACCTCATCTAGCTCGGCGGTCCGGCCTGACTGCTAAGACTGCTACTCCGCGCGCAGCGCCTTGACCGGATCGACCCTGGTGGCGCGCCGGGCGGGCAGGGCGGCGGCCGCCAGCGCGACCAAGGCAATGGCGAGGGCGCCGCCCATGAGGCAGACGGGATCATACGTCGTAACGCCGAAAATGAGGCTGCGCAGGGATTGCGCGACCAGAACAGCCGAACCGAGGCCCAGCAAGGCGCCGATGGCCACCAGCAAACCGCCTTCGCGCAGCACGCGCGCCAGGATGTCGGAGCGCTTGGCCCCCAGCGCCAGCCGGATTCCAAATTCACGGGTGCGCTGGGTCACGACGAACGCCATCAACCCATAGACTCCCACTCCGGCGAGCGTGACCGCGAGCACGGCGAAAGTCGTAAAGAGGCGCAAGAGGACGCGCGGCAATTCCATCCAGTTGTCCACCAGAGCGTCAAGGGAACGCACGTCGTTCACCGGTTGGTTTGGATTGACGTTCCAAATCGCCTTCTGAACCGATTTCTGGAGGGAATCCGCCGGGAGCGAGGAGCGAACGAGGAGGGTGGAGAAATTCCACGGCTTTTGCTGGTACGGCACATAGACTTGCGCGGCTGGTGCGCTCTGCGCGCCGAAGCGCCGGAAGTCGCCGACGACGCCAACGATTTCGGCGGGAACCTTCGAATCCCAGGCCAGCAGGCGCATCTGCCGGCCAATCGCGCGTCCATCGGGAAAATAGAGGCGGGCGAAGGTCTCGTTGACCACGCAGACGGGAGCGGCGCCTGAATCGTCCATTTCCTGGAGCAGGCGCCCGGACCGCGCGCTGATGCCGAGTGCGCTGAAGTAGTCGGCATTCACCGCATCCATGTAAGCGTTGGGTTCGCGCCCGCGCTCGCTGGCGCGACCTTCAATCGTGAAAGGCAATTGGATCCCGAAAAAGAGAAAAGGGGTCGTGCTGGAGATCCCGACTTGCGTGATGCCCGGCATCCCCCGGATTTCCTCGATGATGCTCTCGTAGTAGCCGGAATACTGCGCGATCTCCTTCAAGCGCGGATCGCGCACGTTGAGCGTGAGAGCGAGGATCCCTTCGGTGCGTGCTCCGAGATCCGTGGTGCGAAGCGCGGAAAAACTGCGCAGCGCCAGACCGGCGATCGAAAGGAGGGCCACGGCGAGCGCGATCTGGAAGATGACGAGAAATTGCCGGACCCGGGCGGCCGCAGGCACCGCGCTCAGTCCAGCGCCTCCGGCGCGCAAATCAGGGGAGACGTCTTCTTTGCGGTAGAGGAGGGGAACCAGCCCGCAGGCCAACGCCGTGAGGACGCCGACCGAGACCACGAAGCCAAGGGCGATGGGACGAATTTGAATTTCGTCCAGGCGCGGGAACCAGGAGGGGAGCACCTCGATCTTCGTTAACTCCACTCCCCAATACGCCAGGGTGATACCCAGAACCCCGCCGAACAAGGCGATCCACGAGCCCTCCCGGAGCGACTCACGGGTAAGGTCGCGAAAGGTTGCCCCCAGCGCACTGCGAATGGCGGTTTCGCGCCGGCGCTGCTGGGCGCGTGCCACCATCAGCGCCGCGACGTTTGCGCAGGTGATGAGGAGGAGTGCGAGCGCGGCCACGCTGGCAGCGACGAATCCTCCGCTGGTT
The DNA here is from genome assembly GCA_038226705.1 of Chthoniobacterales bacterium. GTDB lineage: Bacteria > Verrucomicrobiota > Verrucomicrobiia > Chthoniobacterales > SZAS-18 > SZAS-18. The sequence goes on from JBBRQH010000053.1 coordinate 13,052, forward strand.
CTCTCGGTCAGGATACTTTGCAGCGGAGTTGTGGTCCAGCGCCAGTCCGCCGTCATATCGGGTTGCTCATTCCCCAAGGTCTCGGCAAATGCGGCGGCTTCATCCGAGGCGGAGCGCTGGCTTACGCCGTGCTTAAGTCGTCCAATCGTGGCAAACCACCGAATGACCCGATCCGAAAGCATCGAGCTGTCTGCCGCAATGGGGACCCACGCGACGGCGAGTCCGCCAAAGGGATCCTTGAAGGCTTTCGGCATCACCCCGATGACCGTCCGCGACGTGTCATTCAGCGTGACCGTCTTGCCGACGATGCCGGGCTCGGAGCCGAATTTCGTTTCCCAGAGGGGATGCGAAAAGACGACCACCGGCGGCGCGCCCGGCTGGCAATCCGGCGCGCTCCAGGTGCGACCCAACTTGGCTGGCACTCCCAGGAGTGTAAAAAAATCGGCCGTGGCGGGACCGATCGTAATTTGCGTCGGCGCATCGATCTTGGTCAGGTTTGCGTAGTCGTAACGCATCGCCGCCAGCATCGAGTACGAAGTCGCACGCCGGGCAAACTCCGAGAATTCCGCGCCGGCCAGAAACGCGCCGGTGGGACCGACGCCCGTCTCCATTTCCGAACTCTTCTTCCAGGCGCGCACCAGTACCAGTTCCTGAGACTGCGCGAAGGCGAGCGGTCTCAGTGCCACAGAATGCAAGACGGTGAAGACCGTCGTGCTCGCCCCGATGCCGAGGGCCAGCGTGGCCACGGCCGAGCCGAAGAACAGCGGCGACTTCAACAGGGATCGAAGCGAGCGGGACATGCGCGAGTTTGAGAATCGGAAGCGGCGATGCTGTCGCTCCCTGCCCCTCTGTGCAAACGACATGCCACATCGATTCTGCGCGTTCGCCACCCGGGAGGGCGAGACGCAAGTTCGGCGGCGTCGATCGCTCCTGCGCCGATTGCGGAATGGACGCATCCCGCTTTCGAGACGGGCGCAGCCGTCTACTCGGCGGCCACTCCGCACTTTGCGCGCATTTCCGCCGGCGTGGAATCCTTCACCGCGAGATCGTACAGATATTGATCCACCGGCGGCAGGGAGGGGGCGCGCCGGAGCGCCGATGGGTGCTCGAAGCGGGAGAAGAGCGCCCGCTTAATGTCGCTGCGCGGCACTTCCTTTTCCCCGTAACCGGCGCCCTGGTTGCTCGACCAAAAACGGACGTACCCCACCCCGCCGCGTGTGCTCGACCCGAGAAAGACAACCGAATGTCCGCGTTCGCTCGCGCCGATCTTGTCGTTCCACCAGATCTTCAGGAAATCGCCCGGATGAGCCTCGGAAAACTGCTCGAAATTGCGCCCGAGTCGCAGTTCACGAAAGAGCCGGGCCGTGCCGGGGCCATTCGCATTCCAGCGACCCCAGAATCCTTCCCCATCGCGCGGACCCCATTCGTTTGGGCGTCGGTCCGGCCGCGTGGGGTTGTCGCGCACCAGGAGCGAATCCACCGCCGCGGCCGGCAAATCGAGCTGGCCGCGCTCGCGCAGCACCTTCACGACCTCGAGGAAGACGAGATAGGTCGCACCCGAGCAATAGCTGGGCCGGGCGCGATCCGGCATTAAACTGAGACGGGTGCCAGGGCCGGAGGAGATCGCGGCCCCGAGCCGGGCGGTGGTGGCCGGGGTGGTATCGTAGCCGCCGCCGCCCGGCATCGTCGCACAAGCGCGCAGCACGAGCGCATTCAAAGACGTGGGCTGCGGGTAGCGCGGCGGCTCGGCGGCGCAGACTGAAACGGCGAGGAGGAGCGCCACAAAGGCGGAACGAAGCATCGGTCGCGATACCTGCATTCCGCCTTGGACGAAAGCCGTGAGAAGAGCGAAAATCCTCCCCCGCCCAGGAATGGACCCGGGGCGAAAGCTGGCTAGACTCCGCGCCTCCGGACGGGATCAGGGCCCTGGACGGGGTATCATAAAAGTCTCTTCATAAACGAGTTATCATGCAGCCAATTCAGACCTTTCACGTTTCTCCCAAGCTCCCCAAGACACTCGAGCCGCTCCGCGAAATCGTTTACAACCTGTGGTGGAGCTGGGAGCCCAAGGCGCGCAAGCTGTTTCGGGATATCGATACCGCGCTCTGGGATCGGACGAATCATAGCCCGCTCCGGATGCTCCAGCAGTCCACCCAGGCACGCCTGGAAGAGATCGGCGCCGATGACGACTTCCTCCGCGAGATGATTGCCGTGCACGGGCAGTTTCGCGATTATATGGCGCGCAAGAAGAAGACTTACGGCTCTGGCTTCAAGGGCGCTGCGGCCGGCGGTCTCATCGCGTACTTCTCCGCCGAGTTCGGCTTCCACGAATCGGTTCCGAATTATTCCGGCGGCCTCGGCATCCTCGCCGGCGATCATTGCAAGTCGGCCAGCGATCTCGACCTGAACTTCGTCGCGGTGAGCCTGCTCTACCGGCATGGCTATTTTAAGCAGCAGATCAACCGCGACGGCGTGCAGGAAGCGGTGCAGCTCAACCAGAATTTCTTTCACCTCCCGGTCGTCGAAGCCGAGGACAAGGAAGGCAAGCCGCTCCGCATTGGCGTCGAAATGCTCGGGCGCACGGTCTGGGCCCGCGTCTGGCGTCTGGCGGTCGGGCGCATCAATCTTTACCTGCTCGATACCGACCTCCTCGAAAACAGTGAGGAAGACCGCGGCATCACCGAGCAGCTCTACGGCGGCGACACCGAGATGCGCATCCGGCAGGAGATCGTGCTCGGCATCGGCGGGGCGCGGGCCCTGGCGGCGTTGGGTCTGCAGCCGGCCGTCTTCCACATGAACGAAGGCCACGCCGCCTTTCTCGGGCTCGAGCGCGTGCGCGACCTGGTCAAAGCCAAGAACCTTTCCTTCCGCGCCGCCTGGCAGGTGGTCGCCGCCAGCAGTGTCTTCACGACGCACACGCCCGTTCCGGCTGGCAACGACGCCTTTTCCTCTGCCTTGATGAAGCGGTACTTCGGCGGCTACACGGCCGAAGTCGGCATCCCTTTCGAGGAGCTGATGTCGTTTGGGCAGGCTCCGTCGCTGAAGACGGATGACTTTTCGATGACGATCCTGGCGTTGCGTTCGAGCCGGCATTCGAACGGAGTGAGCGCGTTGCATGGCGACGTCAGCAAAGGCCTTTGGGAACACGTCTGGGCCGGGGTGCCGCGTCACGAGGTGCCGATCACCAGCATCACGAATGGCATCCACACGAAGACCTGGGCGGCGCCGGAATTCATGGATCTCTACGCCGAGCACCTCGGGGCGGATTGGGAGGATTTTCTCACCGACAAGGATTTCTGGCGGCGCGTCATGGACATCCCGGACGACGTCATTTGGGAAACGCACCAGATGCTGAAGAAGCGCCTGATCGAGTTTGCCCGTGAACGGGTGCGCGACCAGCGCGAGCGGCTCGGCGAAACGCCCGCTCAGCTCCGCGAGGTGAATGGTCTGCTCAATCCGGAAGTCCTCACGATCGGATTCGCCCGCCGCTTCGCGACCTACAAGCGCGGCAATCTTCTATTCAAAAACCCGGAGCGGCTCCTCGCCATGCTCCGCGACACCGACCGGCCCGTGCAGTTCATCTTCGCCGGCAAGTCGCATCCGAAGGATGAGCCGGGCAAGAAGGTCATCCAGGAAGTCTACCAGTTCACCCGCAATCCGGAGTTCGGCGGACGCGTCGTGTTCCTCGAGGACTACGACGCTCACGTCGGGCGGCGGATGTATCAGGGAGTCGATCTCTGGCTGAACAATCCGCTGCGTCCGCTCGAGGCTAGTGGGACCAGCGGGATGAAGCTCCCGCCCAGCGGCGGGCTCAATCTCAGCGTGCTCGATGGCTGGTGGTGCGAAGGCTACAACGGCAAGAACGGCTGGGCCATCGGACCGGAGATCAAGGAAGGACCGACCGCCTTCCAGAACGAAGTGGATATCGACAGCCTGTTCCACGTGCTCGAGACGCAGATCATTCCGCTCTACTACGCCAAGCCGGACGGCAAACTCCCACTCGCGTGGATTCAGCTCATGCGGGAGTCGATCCGCAGCGTGACGCCGGTCTACAACACGCACCGCATGGTGAAGGAGTATCACGAGCGGATGTATGCGCCTTCGGCTGCCGCCCACGCGAAGCTCGCGGCCCAGAATGGAAAACCCGCCACCCAGCTGGCGGATTGGAAGAATTGGATGCGCTCGAAATGGGCGCCGATCAATATCTACGACGTGGCGTTGCAGCATCACGACCAGCAACGCATCCACGTCGGCGATCCACTCGAGATCATGGCGAAAGTTTTCCTTGGGGAAGTCGGCCCCGAGCATGTGCGCGTGCAGGTGTACTACGGGGAGAGCCGCGAAAATGAGATCTGCGCACCGCAGATTCTCGATCTCACCCTCGATCAGGATCAGCCGAATGCCTTGAACGGAAATTACCTCTACCGGGGCCACATCCCGAGCGCCGAAAGCGGAGCCTTCGGGTATAGCGTCCGCGTGATCCCGACGCATCCAAACATGATCCAGGCGCACGAATTGCGGCTGATCACGTGGGTGCGGAAATAGGCGTATCGAAGAACGGATTGGCTCGTGGCTGTTTCTTCTGTCTTCGGCCAATGACCGATTGATGCTGTTTCATGCAGATCGTTCCTCTCGCGGCGGTTCCCTTCTCGATCCCGGTCCTCGCGCAGTGGCTCCATCGCGAGTGGGACTACTACAGCGAACGCGCGTGGGTCCGCGAACTTGCCGGGCGCCGGCAAGCGGACAGAATCCCCCTCACGCTCGTGGCGCTCGAAGCTGGCCAGCCCATCGGGACCGCGTCGCTCACCACCGATGACATGGAGACGCGGCCGGAGCTGACTCCCTGGCTCGCCAGCGTGCTCGTTTCGCCCGCTGCGCGCGGCCGCGGCGTGGGTTCCGCGCTGGTTCGCGCGGTCGTCGCGAGAGCAGCCGCACTCGGCTTCGACACCCTTTACCTATTCACGGCGGAGCAAATGGCACTCTATTCCGGACTCGGCTGGGAAGTTCTGGAGCGAACCAAATACTTCGAGGATGAGGTAACGATCATGCACCTGCGGCTGAAGCAGGAGTAAGCCGCGGGGGAGCGGAGTGCTTGCCTTTTCGATCGTTTGTTCTGCATCCTCCGCGTTTCGATGCAGATCCTTCCCCTCGCCGCGGCGCCTTTTGCGATTCCGATCCTCGCCCGCTGGCTGCATGCCGAGTGGGGGTACTACCACGAACGCGATTCCGTGGAACGCCGCTTTGGTGAGCTTTCCGGCCGTCTGCGCGACGACGGAATTCCGCTGACTTTTGTCGCACTTGAGCAGGGCGAGCCCATTGGCACAGCTTCGCTCACGGCGGATGACATGGAGACGCGACCGGAGCTAAAACCCTGGCTGGCCAGCGTGCTTGTCACGCCCACGGCGCGGGGGCGCGGAGTGGGCTCCGCCCTGGTGCAAGCGGTTGTCGCCAAGGCGGCTGAGCTTGGCTACCGCATTCTCTACCTCTACACGGAGGACCAAATGGCCCTTTATGCGCGCCTAGGCTGGGAACTGCATGAACGGACGTCCTATTACAGCCACGACGTCACGATCATGCGGATCGCCCTCTGAACCGCGTCGGCCGACCTGGCCGCGGCCGATGTGACGACTGCTTCACACGTCGTCCTTGGCGACAGCCGCCCCCTCACGGTAAGGTGGACGTTTTGACTTCCCAACCATGAGCAAAACCATTCCGGCGACGGACTACTCGAACCCTGATTTTTACCTCAATCGCGAACTGAGTTGGCTGGAGTTCAATGCGCGGGTCCTCGGCGAAGCCGCGGATGCCTCCCAACCCCTGCTCGAGCGGGTGCGTTTCCTCAGCATCTTTGGCTCGAACCTCGATGAGTTTTTCGAGATCCGGATCTCGGGTGTGAAACAGCAGATCGAAAGCAAGAGTTCCGTCGTGGGCCGGGACCACCTGACGGCCCGGGAGATCTTTGAGGCGGCCGAGGCCCGGGCCCACGAACTCGTGGCCGAAGCTTACCGAGTCTGGAACGAGGAACTCATCCCCGCGCTCGCGCAGGAGAACATCCGTTTTTACAAGGTGGCAGAACTCCCGCCGGACGTAATCGCGTGGAGCGAAAAGTACTTTCGCGAGGAGATCTTTCCCACGCTCACGCCGCTGGCGGTCGACCCCAGCCATCCCTTCCCGCAACTCTCGAACAAAAGCCACAACCTCATCGTGGCGCTGCAGCGATCCGAGGACATTCCGGCCTACGCGATCGTGCAGATCCCGAAGCTCTTTCCGCGCCTCCAGCGGCTGCCTGATGCCGTGGCGGCTGCGCTTGGGCCAGGGCGTCACTACGTCTTCCTCCAGGGAATCATCCGCCAGCATCTCGCGCTGCTCTTCCCGGGAATCGTGGTGAAGGAGAGCCACGCTTTCCGCATGACGCGGAATAGCGATCTCTACATCGATGAGGAAGAAGCCGAAAATCTGCTCGAGACGATCGAGGATGAGTTGCGCCAGCGAAACAAGGGGAATGCGGTCCGGCTGGAGATCGCCGATTCCTGCCCGGACGAAATTGCGCGCTTCCTGCTCGAGAACTTCAGCCTGACGAAAGACGACCTCTATCGCCTGCCGGGACCGATCAATTTCCTCCACCTCGAGCCGCTCTACGCCGCAGCCGATTTTCCCAAGCTCAAGGATGCGCCGTTCACCCCCGCCGTGGCGCGCGCGCTCGCCGGCGGCGTGGACATCTTCGAAGTGCTGCGTCGGCAGGATGTGCTGCTGCATCACCCGTACGAAGGTTTTGGCAGCGTGGTGGATTTTGTCGAGCGCGCCGCCGACGATCCGCAAGTCCTGGCCATCAAGCTCACGCTTTACCGCACCAATGTGGGCTCACCGATCGTCCGCGCCCTCGCCCGCGCCGCGGAGGAACATCACAAGCAGGTGGCGGTGCTCGTCGAATTGAAGGCGCGTTTTGACGAAGAGAACAACATCCGCTGGGCGCGTGCGCTGGCGGAGGCGGGGGTGCATGTCGTCTACGGCATGGTCGGACTGAAGACGCATTCGAAGATGATGCTGGTGGTGCGGCGCGACGACGACCGCGTGCGGCTGTACGCGCATCTCGGCACCGGAAATTACAACACCAGCACCGCGCGATTTTACACCGATCTCGGGCTCCTCACGGCGAACCCCGAAATCACGGCGGAGGTGGGTGCGGTCTTCAACAATTTGACCGGGCTGAGCGAATTTCACGGGGGCAAGAAGCTCATCCTCGCGCCCTTTGAAATGCGCGAGCGCTTCCTCGCCCTGATCGCGCGCGAGCGCGAGCTCGGCGAGCAGGGCCGGATCATCGTGAAGCTGAATTCGCTGGTGGACGAGATCGTCATCGCAGCGCTCTACGAAGCGGCTTCCGCCGGCGTGCAGATCGATCTCATCGTGCGGGGAATTTGCTGTCTGCGTCCGGGCATCGCCGGGGTGAGCGAAAACATCCGGGTGCGCAGCATTGTGGGACGATTTCTCGAGCACAGCCGGATTTACTACTTCGGCAACGCTGGCCAGCCGCTTCTTTACCTCGGGAGTGCGGACTGGATGGCGCGAAATTTCGACCGCCGGGTCGAGGTGGTCTTCCCGGTCGAGGATCCGGCGCTGCGCGCACGCATAACCGATGAGATTCTGCCCGCCTTCCTGAAGGACAACATGAAGGCGCACCTGCTCCAGCCCGATGGCCGCTACGCGCATCCCCGTCCGGCGAATGGCACACCCGTATTTCAGGCGCAGGCGACTTTCCGGCGGATAGCGCGTGAACAGGCGCACCGACTCGCGCAGACGCAGGCGGGCACGTGAAATCTTTCGACAATGGGCGCGCGCTCTCCACTAGTCCGCGGATGTCCCGTTGGAGAATCCGTCCCCTCGCTGTTTTCGCCGCCTTGTTCGCCGCCCTTTGCGCCCTCGCTTTGGCCGGTTGTGAGAGTGGGGCCGCCGGCCTGAGCGCCGGCGAAATCGCCGCCCGCGTCGCGATGCGAAACTCCATCGCCGCAGAGGCCCCCGGGGATTATTGGGTCGGGCGGCGCTACTACAACGCGAACTACAAGTTCTGGGGTTACGTGCGCAAACCCGGCCAGCCTTGGGGCACCGCTCAACTCGTGGTCATGCACGAAAGCGCCAAACTCAACCCCGACCGGGTCATCTCCCAGCTCGGGATCGACAACAACAGCGAGTACCGCATTCGCGGCGGCTTCACCGGCCAGCAGGTTTATGAGCCCGCGAGCAACCGGTTCTACCCGGAATTTCGGGCCACGAATTTCGACCTCGTGAATTCGAATCCGCCCTCGATCTTCCCACCCGGCTTCCGCGCTTCGCCCACCGAGATTCAGAATCCGGAAAGGTAGGGGCCCTCCGGGAAAGAATCAGGGGGCTCTCCGGGCAAGAATCAGGAATCAAGAATCAAGAGCCAAGGGGATCCAGGATTCGAGAGCAGAAGACGGCCATCCGCGCTTGTGTTTTCGATTCTTCCCCGTGCCGGATTCGCTTCCTGATCCTTGATTCCCCTTGGCACTTGATTCGTGATCCTTGATTCTTCCCCAAAGGGGCCCTCACTCCCGTAGCCAGCGCGCCACGTCCCTTGCCGCATACGTGCAGATCAGATCGGCTCCGGCCCGTTTGAAGGCGGTCATCACCTCCAGCGTCGCGGCCCGCTCGTCGATCCAACCGTTCGCGGCGGCGGCCTTGAGCATCGAATACTCGCCGCTCACGTGGTAGACCGCAGTCGGGACGGCGAATTTCTCCCGGACCCGGCGCACGATGTCGAGATACGGCAGGCCGGGTTTGATCAAAACGATGTCCGCCCCTTCCTCCAGATCGAGCGCCACCTCGCGCAGGGCTTCGTCCGCATTCGCCGGGTCCATCTGATAGGTGCGCCGATCGCCAAATTGCGGCGTGCTTTCCGCGGCCTCGCGAAACGGACCGTAGAAAGCCGAGGCGAACTTCGCCGCGTAGCTAAGCAGGACGGTGTTCTCGTACCCGGCGGCATCAAGCGCGCGCCGCACCGCCCCGATGCGTCCGTCCATCATGTCGCTCGGAGCCACGATGTCGGCTCCCGCTTCCGCGTGCGAGACGGCCGTGCGCACGATCAATTCCACCGAGGCGTCGTTGACCACGTGGGCGTGCCCCCGCTCGTCGCGATGGGTCACGCCACAGTGGCCGTGGCTGGTGTACTCGCAGAGGCAAACGTCGGTGATGACGACGAGTTCAGGCAACCGCTTTTTCAAGGCCCGCACGGTGCGCTGCACGATGCCTTCGACGGCGTACGCGCCGCTCGCGGTTTCGTCCTTCACCGCCGGGATGCCGAAAAGGAGCACCGCGGGAATTCCGAGCGCATACGCTTCGACCGATTCCGCGACACACTCCGCCACGGTGATCTGCGCCACGCCCGGCATGGAGGAAACCGGCTGTTTCGCGCTGACTTTCTCGCTGACAAAAAACGGCAGGACGAGATCGGAAGCGCGCAGGTGGGTTTCGCGCACCATTTCCCGCAGGGCGGGGGATTGGCGCAGACGGCGGGGACGGCGAAGAAGGGGAAGGGACATGGGGAGGAGACGAGAGCTCTGGCGCGGCAGCGTTTACGCGCGGGCTTTCAACGCCGCGAGTTCGGCCTCAAGGGCCTTGACGCGTTCCATCAGCTTGGGCAGCCGCCGCACGCGCGCGAGAGTTTCGGTCGCGGTCCGCATCGGTTCCGCCGGCGAGCCGAAGACTTTTTCGCCGGCGGCGACATTCTTCGAAACACCACTTTGCGCGCCCACGATGGCGCCGTCGCCGATCTTGATGTGGCCGACCACGCCGACCTGGCCCGCGAGCACCACGTATTTGCCGAGGTGCGTGCTGCCGCTGATGCCGACCTGGGCGACGACGAGGCAGCCTGGGCCGATGACGACGTTGTGGGCGATCTGCACGAGATTGTCGATTTTCGTGCCGTCACCGATGCGCGTCATGCCAAAGCGGGCGCGGTCGATGGCCACGCAGGCGCCGATTTCGACGTCGTTTCCGATCTCGACTCCGCCCACTTGCGGGATCTTGACGTGTTTGCCATTGACCGTCTCAAAGCCAAAGCCGTCGCCGCCCAGGACCGAACCGCTATGGACGATGCAGCGTTCGCCGATCTGGACGCGCTCCCGGATGGTAACGTGCGGGTGGATCAGCGAGTGCGCGCCGATCGCGCTCTCGCGGCCCACAAAGGCGTGTGCGCCCAGGTGAACCCCATCGGCGATCCGGGCTCCGGACTCGATGACCACGTAGGCCTGGATGCAGACATCCCGTCCGACCGTAGCCGCAGGGTCGATGACCGCGGTGGCGTGAATGCCGGCGGCTGCTGGGGGAAGTGGAGGCTGGAGGACGGCGACCACCTGCGCGAAGGCCAACGAAGGATGGGCGACTCCCACGACCGCGCCGACTTGCGGGAGCGGCTCGGAGAAATCCTCTGGCACCAGTGCGACGCCGGCCTGGGAGACGCGCAGCGCCGGCAGATAGAGCGCGTTGCCGAAAAACGTGGCGTCCGAGGCGGTGGCATCGTCGAGCGCTGCGACACCCGTCACCACCGTGCCTGGCGAGCCGGCCAGGAGTCGGCCCGAGACCAGGCGGGTGATTTCGGAGGCGGTCATGCGGAGGGAAGCGGCGGATGGCGAGGCGGGAACGGGCCCCGCGACTTATCGCTCGAATCCCCCCACGCAAGCAAATCGGTTCCGCTTTCCTGGCCTTAGAACGCGTCGTAGAAAGAATCGAATTCGGACTTCTTGTCGTCCTTCACCGGCGGCGTCATGGCGAGGGCGGCGTGCGGGTCGCCGGCATGGCGGAAGCCGGAGAGCGGCTCGCCTGGTTGCATGCCTTTTTGAAAGCCGATGAACTTGAAGGCCAATCCCATCGAGGACGGATGCATCAGCGTGCGGAATTGGCGGATCGCGTCCTGCACGTCGCGCGTGAGCAGGCCCGTTTGCTTCGCGTGATATTCGATCTCCATCAGTCGTTCCTCGCCGATTCCGACGAGGAAGTGATGCTGGTCGCAGAAGCCGGTAAGCTTGAGACTATGCTCTTCACCCACTTCGGCGAGGCTGGTGAAATCGACGTGCGCCGTGATATCGCAATCGCCGACATTTTGCAGGGGATCGGTGCCGCGTTTGTGCTGCTGGTAAACCGCCAGCGTGCCCATGAACCGCCCCGGACCGTAGTATTGCTCACGCGAGTAGCCGTAATCGACCGCGAGCACGTAACCCTGGCGCAAGATGCGAGCGATATCCTCCATCCAGGAAAGCGCTTTGAGATTCACTTCGGTGCGATAGGGCACGGAATCGGCCGGCGGCGTGGCGATCTTGCGCAGGTGGTCGCGCAGGCGGCCATTCGAGAGCGGCCCTTGCACGAAACGGAGCGCGCCTTTCATCGTGGAATCCACGAAGACCTCCTCCCATTGCACCCCATCGTACATCACGAGATGGACCGGGAACGAATCGAGGAGCTCGTTCGAGAAATGGACACCACAAAGCGAGCCCACTTCGAAGTCGGCCAGCGAGGCGTGCCAGCGCACCTTGTTGCGCGGCCAGCCACTCAAGGTCGCCTGCTGCCGCTGCATGAGCACCGCTGAGGGCTCCACGATCCAGTACGTCACCACCGCGTAAAGGCGCGGCGCCCTTTCCCGGAGCCAGAGCAGCACGTCATCCGCAAATCGTCCGTCGTTCGCGCCCTGTTCCACGATCGCGAAAGTCAGCGGCTGGCCCATGCGCACCCACATCTCCTCGATCTGCGCCGCCATGAGCTCGCCAAAGATCTTCCCCACCGTGACGTTGGTGAAAAAATCGCCGCGCCGTCCCACCAAGGCGCGCCCCGAGGCGTAGTAGCCGCACTTTGGATTGTAGAGCACCTGCTCCATGAACCACTTGAACGAGACCGGACCATGGGTGTCGATCTGCCGGCGGAGCAAGGTGTGCAGTTCGGGATGTCCGGGAGAATCGGGAGTCATGCGGCTTGTTCTAGCAGTTATAGTCCTACTGACGCGCCAAGGGCAATGGAAACGCGCGTGGGGCGATGCCGCGTGCGGGGTAGGACTTTGCCTGCCACCCGGCAGCATCCCGTTTCGCGCGAGGGAATTCGCCCCGACCTCTGACTTGTCGCCTCCACCCCGGCCTTCCAGTATCTGGGGGAATGACCCGACGCGAGTTTCTGCGCTATTCCTCGCTCACGCTTGGCGGGTCCGCTCTCGCGGCCGGGCTTTACACGTGGCGCGTGGAGCCGCATTGGCTCGAACTGGTGCGTCGGCCGCTGTCGATCGAAGGCCTGCCGGCCGCGCTGCACGGCGCCACCCTCGCGCTCCTTGCGGACGTTCACGTGGGCCCGCGGGTCGCAGACGCGTATGTGCTGGATGTCTTCGCGCGTGTTTCTGCGCTGCGCCCGGATCTCGTTTGCTACGCGGGGGATTTCATCGATCGCGAGGCTGGCGTCGTCGCGCACGCTGCGCGCGTCTTCGCGAACGGTCCGCACGGCCGTCTGGCCACGATCGGCATCCTGGGCAACCACGACTATGGGTACGACTGGGCCGAGCCCGCACTCGCCTCGGAGCTGGCCAAGCGCCTTTCCGACGTCGGCATCCGGGTCTTGCGCAATGAGGTCGTGTCGGTCGAAGGCCTCCAAATCGCGGGTCTCGACGATCTCTGGGCCGGAAGGTTTCAGCCGCACGCAACCTTCGCCCACCTCGATCCGTCCGTAGCCGCGGTCGCGCTCACGCACAACCCGGATACCTTGGACTTGCTGGGTTGGGAAGGCTTCCGCGGCTGGGTGTTTGCGGGCCATACCCACGGCGGACAATGCAAACCGCCCTTCCTGCCACCGCCGCTGCTCCCCGTGCTGAATAAGCGGTACACCGCGGGCGAATTTGCTATCGATGCCCACCGCCGCCTCTACATCAGCCGCGGCGTCGGTCATCTCCTGGAGGTGCGCTTCAACGTGCGCCCCGAAGTGACGCTGTTTACGCTGCGGCCGGGCTAGGATCTCGCCAAGATTTCGGCCAATCCTGGCGGCACGGGTGCGTTGTCGAGCTGCCGCATCCTCTTTCCGCCCATCGGGAAGCGGCGGAGAATTATGGAACTGGGCCCGGCCAAGGCTCCGCCCCGATCCGAAGGACAAAAAGAAAGTCGGCTTGCCTCAAGTCTTGAATAGTCATTCCGCCAGGAACTCGCGAATTCCCCTGCCACGGCCGCGACTAGCGGAAAAGGCAAACGCCGCAGGAACCCGCGCAGCTCGGCCGGGTTGGCATTTCGCCAGCGTCGCGTTGCGCGAGCCGCCACACGGAAGCGCGCGTGCCCAACCCGATTATGAAAGCGAACACACGACCTCAGCCCGGTGACTTGCCCGTTCCCGAACGCGACGAAGGGGGGCCCAAACCCACGCCAAGCTCCACCGTCGATGACCTCGCCGCTCTGATCACGCGAGAACGGGAATCGTTACTTTCGAAATGGCGCGACCAAGTGCGCGAGCTTCCCTCCGCCCAGAGTCTCGATACCCCCACGCTGACGGATCACATCCCAGCGCTGCTGAATGAGTTGGTGGCCGCTCTCTACGCGGATTCCGAAGCTACCATCCCAGCCGCGCTCGAGACAGGGACGCCGCCTGCCCACGGCGTGCAACGGCTGCGAGACGGATTCGACCTCGGGGAAGTTGTCGCGGAATACGATATTTTACGCGGATGCATCCACGATCTCGCAGATGCGCAGGGGATCCGGCTGCAGGGGAAGCCCTTTCACATTCTCAACCGCCTGCTGTCGAGCGCGGTCGGGCTCGCGGTGCAGGCTTACGCGGTCGCAAAGGCGCTGGAGGTGGACCGGCGTCGCGAGGAGTATCTTTCCTTCGTGGCGCACGATCTGCACACTCCGCTCAACGCCATTGCACTCGCCACCGGCATCCTGGAAAGTTCGATGACCGAGCCCGCCGCGGGCCCCGACTGCGCGCAAATGCTGAAAACCTTGCGGCGGAATGTCGAAAATCTTGCTGCGCTCGTCGACAATGTAATCAAGGAAAACAGCAGCCTGCTTTCCGAGGTGGGCGTCAAGATCGAGAAACGCACCTTCGAACTCTGGCCTCTCGTGGAAGCCTTGATTCATGATCTCCATCCTGTGGCCGGAACCAGCAGCACGCGCTTGGCGAATCAGATTCCCTTCGACCTCACGGTCTTCGGAGATGCATCTCTCTTGCGCCGGATCATGCAAAACTTGATCGCGAATGCGATTGAGTACACTCCGCGCGGCGAAGTGATCATCGGGGCGAAGCAAGCGGAAGGAGGGATCGAATGCTGGGTGAGCGACAACGGCGCGGGAATTCCCGCGGATCGCCGGGAAAAGATCTTCGACAAATTGGAGACAGATCCGGAAAAGACAGGTGGCCTGGGCCTGGGTCTCGCCATCGTCAAAACGTTTGTGGAAGCCCACGGCGGCGTGGTGACCGTAGAGAGCACCGTAGGCTCTGGCTCAACTTTTCGTTTTACCCTGCCGCCTCAAGAGGTCACCACCTGAGGACTGGTGACCATGCGGCTCTGCCCGTCTGCGATCCTTGCGCGCAAATTGCGCCGCATTTGGGACCCCCGCAATTACGAAGGGATCGGAAGAATTTCCCCCCTGATCGTCTCCTTCCAAAGCGCCACGACTCCCAATCGGTGCGGCGTACGGCCAAATCGTCCCTGCCGCGCGAATTCAGGCAAGGCCCCACGCTGGGGGATTCTCGCGCTTGCCGGTGGCAACGCCCGGTCCTCAACCGATGAGTCGGTCTGCGTGCTCACATGCCAAATAGCGCCACCCCCAAGCAGAAAGACATTGCCAGACACCTGGTGAGTTTCGAGTCGGCCGCGAGCGAGTCCCCCGCCGAAGAGTTCGTGGCGTTTCGGGTTTGTGAGAAACTGCGCGGACCCCTTGGCAGATTATTGGGTCTGGGCGGTTTTCGTGCGCTGCTCGCCCGGGCCCTCGCCCTCGCCCGCGCGGACCATCCCTGGCTGAGCCACCTGCTCATCGAGGAAGACGGCTCCCTGGCGGGCTTTGCCGCGCTTTCGACGGAATCCCATTCGAACGAATTCACCGAGGGCGAAGTCGCGCTCGTCGCGCAGTTGCTTGGGCTGTTGGTGACCTTCATCGGCCCGTCTCTCGCGCTTGGGCTTGTGCGGGAAACGTGGCCGAAGGCGCCCTCGTCGATCTGAACCTTGGGAAGAATTAACACCATGAAAAAAAGTACTCCCGCGCCGCCCGTGCCGAGAAAGACCGCGAGTCCACTCGATAAGGTGAAAATCCGCCAACTCCCGACCGGCGTACGCGGCCTCGACGATATCATGGGCGGAGGGTTGCCGGAGTTTTCCTTCAACATCATCGCGGGGGCGCCGGGCTGCGGCAAGACTACGCTCGCGCATCAAATCGTCTTTGCGAACGCGACCATAACGAAACCCGCGCTCTACTTCACCGTGCTCGGGGAACCGCCCTTGAAGATGCTGCGCTACCAGCAGCAGTATTCCTTTTTCGATCCCGCGAGCGTGGGCCAGGCCATCCGGTTCGTCAATCTCACCCACGAGGTCGTCGAAAATGATTTGGGCGGCGTGCTGGCGGCGATCACGCAGGAGGTCGAAGCCTTCCAGCCCAGTTTGGTGGTGGTGGATTCCTTTCGGAGCGTTGCGCGCAAAGTGCTTAGTGCGGAAAGCCAGTTGGAGCTGCAGGGCTTCATCCAACGTCTGGCGCTGCTCCTGACGAGTTGGGAGGCCACGACGTTTTTGATCGGGGAGTACTCCGAGTCGGAGATACGCGACAACCCGGTCTTCACCGTGGCAGACGGTCTCCTTTGGCTCACTCAAAACGTGGAGCGCAACTCCGTCGTCCGAAAGCTCCAGATCATGAAACTGCGCGGGCAGGGCTCGGTGCCGGGCCTGCATACCATCCGCATCGGCGATGGGGGACTCCAGGCCTTTTCCCGCACCCTCGGACTCAATGACCCGAAGGCGCGCCCATTCCGGCGGCGGCGCCTTTCTATCGGGATTCCCGAGTTGGATTTGATGATGGGCGGGGGCATCCTGGAAGGCGACAGCATGCTGGTGGCTGGCCCGTCGGGGACGGGCAAGTCGGCCCTGGCGACGCAGTTTCTCGCGGCCGGACTGCGGGAGGGAGAAGCCGGGATCGCGGCCATCTTCGAGGAGCGTCCGGAAGGTTACTCGGCGCGGGCCAGCACCTTCGGTCTGGATCTCGAGACGCCGCAGCGAGATGGCCTGCTCGAGATGCTTTACCTCCGCCCGCTGGATCTCTCCGTGGACGAAACCATGCAGGAGATTCTCGATGCTGTGAAACGCACGAAGGCGAAGCGCCTGGTGATCGATTCGCTGGCGGGCTTTGAGATGGCCCTCTCCCCCGGCTTCCGGACCGACTTTCGCGAATCGCTCTACCGCATGATCGCGGCCCTGACGGGCGCGGGTGTGACCATCCTCACCACGGTGGAAATCGAAGATACGTTCACCGCCTTCGAATTCAGCCACTACGCCATTTCCTTCCTGACCGACGACATCATCCGGATGCGTTACGTGGAGATCGACGGGCAGCTTCGTAAAATGATAGTCGTCGTGAAAATGCGCGGCGGCAATCACAGCAAGGACATCCGTGAATATGTGATTTCCGATGAAGGAGTGTTTGTGGTCGATCCCCGCCGCACCGAGTATGTGCGGCTGACCACCGGGCTGCCGGAGCGCGTCGGCCAGTCGCCCCACGAGGCAGCGCCGGAGCCAAAATCGATTTAGCCGTCCGAGCCGTGGACGATTAAGAAACGACGACGAAACCGATGGTCGAGGAAAGCCCAGAAATCCCCGCCAGCAGACCGCCCGAGCCCCTGCTCGAGCGCGCGACGGCGATCAACGAACAGTTGCTGGTCTCGGCTTTGCGCCAACACGAACTCACGGAGGAAGCGGAGAAGCTGAACGAGCGGCTTCAGGCCGAAATTGTCGAGCGCAAAGCGGTGGAACGCATTCTCGCCGAGCAGGCCCGGCTGCTGGATCTGAGCACCGACGCCATCATCGTCCGCGATGTGAACAATCGGATCACCTATTGGAATCACGGGGCCGAGGAGCTCTACGGTTGGAAGAAGGAGGAGGCCATCGGCCAGGATTTGCACAAGTTCCTCCGCACCGAGTTTGAAGTCCCGCTCGAGCAACTACTCGCGCAGCTCCGGCGCGAAAAGCGCCTCCTCGGCGAGGTCATCCAAACGGCGCGCGACGGACGCCGCATCGCGCTGCTGTGCCGCTGGTCCCTGGACGAGGATGCCGAGGGCAACCCCGGTGCCATCCTGACCACCACCACGGATGTTACCGATCTCAAGAAAGCCGAGGACGCGCTCCGCGAGGCGATGACGGAACTCGCGCGTACTTCACGGGCCAAGGACGACTTTCTCGCCGCGCTTTCGCACGAGCTGCGCACCCCGCTCACTCCCGTGCTGATGACCTCAGCCGCGCTCGAAGGTGATCCCTCCTTGCCGCTGGAAGTGCGTGAGCAGCTCGGCATGATCCGCCGCAATATCGAACTCGAAACGCGCTTGATCGATGACCTGCTCGATCTCACGCGCATCAGCCGGGGGAAGATGCGGATCGCACCCGTGACCACAGACTTGCACCTCCTCATGCAGCACACGGCCGATATCGTGCGCAGCGACGGCTTGGGCAAGCAGGTGCAGATCGAGTACAAGCTGGAAGCCGAGCGTTTTCACGCCCATGCCGACCCGACCCGGCTTCAGCAAGTTTTTTGGAACCTGCTCAAGAATGCCCTTAAATTTACGCCTGCGGGAGGGACCATCACGGTCAGCACCCGAAACGACGAGGAAGGGAAAGTTCATGTGACCGTGACGGATACGGGCATCGGCATCGGCGAGCAGGCCTTGCCGCACATCTTCAAGGCCTTCGAGCAGGGTGACGTGGCCGGGCAGCACCGCTACGGCGGCTTGGGTCTCGGCCTGGCTATTTCCCGGGCGATCATGGAGGTGCATGGCGGGGCGATCCGGGCTGAGAGTGGAGGCGTGGGAAGGGGCTCGACCTTCACGGTGTCGCTGGCAAACGTCGACCCGCCCGCCGCGCTGGCGAATGTGACCATCGCTTCCCTTGCGACCGTGCGCTCTCTCCGCTTGCTCGTGGTCGAGGATCACGAGCCCTCGCGCGTCGTGCTCACCCGCCTCCTCACGCGCTACGGCCATCAGGTCACCGGGGCCGGCACGGTGGCGGAAGCGCTCGCCGCGTTCGCCCGCGGGCGATTCGATGGGGTCATCAGCGATCTTGGCCTGCCCGATGGAAATGGGCTGGACATGATGCGCGAAATGCAGCTCCAGCGTCCCGTCCCCGCCATCGCCTTGAGCGGCTACGGGATGGAGGAAGACATGCGCAAGAGCACAGAAGCCGGCTTCTTCGCGCATCTCGTCAAACCGATTCATCTCACGCGGCTTCGGCTGCTGCTGGATCAGATCGAGCCGGGGGCTGAGAGTGCAGTCGTTGGTCTCGTCGATGAACCTTTGCCCCTTCAACATATCGTTAGCGCTTGAGCGCGCTGCCCCTAGGATAGGAGTTCCCGCCGATGAAAGCAGCGCTGAAATCGTCGAACCGGAAAACGCAGGTCAAAAGCACTCGAAAGTCTGCCCGACCCGCGCGAGGTAAAGTGCAATTTCCCATCGTGGGAGTGGGCGCCTCTGCCGGCGGGTTGGAAGCCTTTCTCGAGCTGCTGAAGTATCTGCCGGCCGACACGGGAATGGCGTTCGTTCTCGTGCAGCATCTCGATCCGCAGCACGAAAGCGCGCTCACGCAGTTGCTCGCCCGAGGCACGTCGATGCCGGTGGCCGAAGTGACGGACAATCTACGCGTCGAGCCGAACCAGATCTACGTCATCCCGCCGAACCGAGGCATGGCCATCGCCGGCGGCATGCTGAAGCTGACTCCGCGCGGGAAGGAGCGCGGCGCGACTCGGTCGATCGATTTCTTTTTTGAGGCGCTCGCCCAGGATCAATCGGAGCGCGCCATCGGCGTGGTGCTCTCGGGCACCGCGAGCGATGGCACGCTTGGGCTCGAGGCGATCAAAGCCGCCGACGGGGTCACGTTCGCCCAGGACGAGTCGGCCCGGTACGACTCGATGCCGCGCAGTGCGATCGCCGCGGGGTGCGTGGATTTTGTGCTGTCGCCGAAGGCCATCGCGGCGGAACTGGCGCGCATCGCGAAGCATCCGTTCGTGCTTGGTGCTCCCGGCCTGCCCGCGGCGGAAATGCCGGCGGAAGCGGAGCGCGAGGCCGATCAGACAGACGGGCGCGACGCGCCCCTGGCTTCGGGTGGGCACGGCACTCCGCGCACCGGCTCGCGCAAGGCGAAGGCGGAGGCGGCCGCCGGCAAGGATCGGAAAGGTGGGGGGCCGGACGGCTTCAAGAAGATCATCCACCTGCTGCACAGCCACTGTGGCGTGGATTTCTCCCTCTACAAATCGAGCACCATTCAGCGGCGCGTGACGCGGCGGATGGTGCTTAACCGGCACGAGTCGCTGGCCGAATACGCCCAGTTCCTCCGCGGCAACGAGAAGGAACTCAACGCGCTCTATTCCGACGTGCTCATCAGCGTCACGAGCTTTTTCCGCAATCCGGAGGCGTTCGAAACGCTCAAGCACAAGATTTTTCCGAAGCTGCTGGCGCAGCACGGGCGCGACGAAATGCGCATCTGGGTGCTCGGCTGCTCGACCGGCCAGGAGGCCTATTCGCTCGCGATGACTTTTGCGGAGGCCGCCGCAGATGCGCCGCACGTGCCCAAGCTCCAGATTTTCGCCACCGATCTCAATGAGGCACTGCTCGAGAAAGCGCGCGCCGGGCTCTACGCCAAGTCGCTCGCGCAGGATGTCTCGCCCGAGCGGCTGCAGCGTTTTTTTATCGAGGAGGAGGGCGCCTACCGCGTGAGCAAGGCGGTCCGCGAGCAGGTCATTTTTGCGCGGCAAAACCTGAGGAGCGACCCGCCCTTCTCGCGCATGGACCTCATCACGTGCCGCAACCTGCTCATCTACCTCGAGCCTGCTTTGCAGGAAAAAATCCTGCCCGCCTTCCACTACGCGCTGAAGCCAGGCGGCTTTCTTTTTCTCGGCGCCAGTGAGTCGGTCGGGCGTTTTACGGAGCTGTTCGCGCCCGCCGATAAAAAGCAGAAAATCTTTTCCAGGAAAGCGGTCCCCACGCCGGCTTTCCGTCTGCCGCTGCCGGGTGACCGTGCCATGCCGTCAGCGCCCGGGCGGCCCGCCACGGCTTTGTCGACCCGCGAGCAGGCGCTGCCAGAGGGGCTGCGCGGCGAATTTAACGCGCAGCGTGAGGCCGACCGCATTTCGGTCAATCAATTCGCGCCACCGGGCGTCCTGATCAATGCCGAGGGGCAGGTGCTGCAATTCCGCGGCGCCACCGGTGCGTATCTCGAACCGCCCACCGGCAAGGCCAGTTTTGACCTGCTGAAGATGGCGCGCGAGGGCTTGATGCTGCCGCTCCGCGCGGCGCTCAGCAAGGCGAAGCGCGAAAACCAGCCCGTCCGCCGCGAGGCGGTGGCGGTGTGGCACAACGGCGGCACCCGCAAGGTGACGCTGTATGTCACTCCGCTGCGAAACCTGAAGGACCGCTGCTTCCTCGTTTTCTTTGAAGAAGCGGATGAGCCCGCGGCTGAGCGCGCACCGCTGAGCGCCCCGCGGCCGGCACCCACTGGCAAACGGGAGATCGCGAGTCGCATCTCGGAGCTGGAGCGTGAGCTGGCCGAGACGCGCGACTATTTGCAGTCCCTCCAGGAGCAACACGAGGCGGCAAACGAAGAACTGCAGGCTTCCAGCGAAGAGGTGCAGAGCTCGAACGAGGAGCTCCAGAGCATGAACGAGGAACTCCAGACTTCGAAGGAAGAGCTGGAGTCCACGAACGAAGAGCTGACGACCATCAACGACGAGATGGTCAGCCGAAACACGGAACTGAACCGGCTCTATGCCGATCTGAAGAATCTCCAGGTCAACATCCACACCGCCATTCTGCTGCTCGCGCGCGACCTGACGATTCGCGGCTTCACGCCGCCGGCGGCGGACATCTTCAATCTGCTCGCGACCGACGTGGGTCGCGGCTTCAGCGGCGTGCGGCACAATCTCGAGGTACCCGGACTCGAGCGCCTCCTGGCCGAAGTGATCGATACGGTAAGCCTGCGCGAGCGCGAGGTGCGCGACAAGAACGGCCGCTGGTATTCGCTCCGGGCGCGCCCTTACCTCACCCTCGACAACAAGGTCGATGGCGTGGTGCTCGTGCTGGGCGATATCGATACGCTCAAGCGCAGCGAGCAGGAGATCGGCGCCGCGCGCGACTATGCCGAGGCCACGTTGCGGACGATGCCGGTGCCCTTCCTCATTTTGCGCGCGGACCTGCGGGTGAACTCGGCCAGCGATGCCTTTTACAAGACTTTCGGCGTGCTGCCCGCGGAGAGCGAGGGCCAGCTCATTTATGAGCTTGGCAACCGGCAATGGGACATCCCCAAAATGCGCGAGCTGCTCGAAGACATCCTGCCGAAGAAAAGTTTCTTCAACGGCTTCGAAGTCACGCATGACTTCGAGTCTCTCGGCCGCCGCACCATGCTGCTCAACGCCCGGCAGCTTGAATCCGACGCGGGCGCGCCCGAGCGCATCCTGCTGGCCATTGAGGATATCACCGCGGAGCGGGAGCGGGACGCCGCCGTGCGCGAAAGCGAGGAGCGCTACCGGGCTTTGTTTGAATCCGTGCCCGTGGCCGTTTTTGTCTGCGACGAGTTAGCGAAGATCCAGCACTACAACCAACGCGCGGTGGAGCTGTGGGGACGCACCCCGGATCCCGGCGTGGAGTCGCATTGTGGCTCGGTTCGGCTTTTCCTGCCGGACGGCGGCAGGCTACCGCACGAACAGAGCCCGATCGTGGAAGTGCTGCGGACCGGCCGGCCCGCGCTTAATGTGGAAGTCTTCATCGAGCGCCCGGACGGCTCCCGCCTGCCCGTGATCGTAAATTTTGCCGCGCTCAAGAACGCCTCCGGCGACGTCACGGGCGCGATCACCTCTTTCATCGACATCAGCGAGCGCAAGGAAGCCGAGGAGAGGGTGAGGCTCGCCTTGGAGGAAATCGAACGGAGTTCGCGCGCCAAGGATGACTTCCTCGCCGCGCTTTCGCACGAGTTGCGCACGCCGCTCACCCCGGTGCTGATGACGGTCACCTCCCTCGAAGGCGATCCGGCGCTGCCGCTCGCGGTCCGCGAGCAACTTGGGATGATGCGCCGCAACATCGAGCTCGAGGCGCGCCTTATCGACGATTTGCTCGACCTCACGCGCATCAGCCGGGGCAAGCTCCAAATCGCGCCGGTGCCCTCCGACCTGCACGAACTCATCCAGCACACGGCCGAGATTGTGCGGAGCGATGGGCACGGCAAACAAGCGCGGATCGAATTCAAGAACGAAGCCACGCGGTCCTTTGCGCTGGCCGATCCCACCCGGATTCAGCAGGTGTTTTGGAACCTGATCAAGAACGCGCTGAAGTTTACGCCCACCGGCGGCACGATCACCGTGCGCACCCGCAATGACGACGAGGGTTGGATTCTGGTGAGTGTCGCGGATACCGGCATCGGGATCGGCGAGGATGCCCTGCCGCATATCTTCAATGCCTTCGAACAGGGAGACATCGCCGGTCAGCATCGCTACGGCGGCCTCGGCCTCGGCCTGGCGATCTCACGCGCGATCATGGAAGTCCACGGCGGCGCCATCCGCGTCGCAAGCGATGGCCCCGGACGGGGCGCGACCTTCACGGTCGCCCTCGCTTCGGTCGATGCGCCATCAGCCTCGGCCCACCTGATCGCTCCCCCCGCGGCGCCCCCCCGCGGACTGGACCTGCTCATCGTGGAGGATCACGAAACCACGCGCCTCGTGCTGACGCGTTTGCTCGAGCGCAATGGACATCGCATCGCCACTGCGAGCACGATGAGTGAGGCGCTCGCGGCCTTCGCCAAGCATCGCTTCGACGTGGTTATCAGCGACCTCGGACTGCCCGATGGCAGCGGCCTGGATTTGATGCGTGAAATCCAGCGCCAGCGCCCGGTCCACGCCATCGCCTTGAGCGGCTACGGCATGGAGGAGGACCTGCGCCAGACCAAGGCAGCCGGCTTTTTCGCCCACCTCGTCAAACCGATCAACCTCGACCAACTCCGGCTGCTGTTGGATCAGATCCCGCGTCGGTTGTAGACGCGCGTGATCACCGCCCGGAGCCAACGTCGCTTCGGCCTTTGACCCGCTATCATGCTCCCAAACTTGCATCGCGCCTGGGCGGGCGCTCCGCCGGCCGGGGATACGAACACCTCGATCCATTTCTCGCCGATCCTGGTCGAGGTGGCGAAGCTTCCCGCGGGCGAAGTCTTCGCGCGAATGAAGACGTCCGCCCCGGGATTGGCTCTCGCTGAGGCGGGGCGGCGCCTGGCCGAAGTGGGTCCAAACGTCGTCGTTTCCGACCAACACCTTGGCTGGCCCTGGCGCCTGCTGACGGCCGCGCGCAACCCCCTGGTCATCCTGCTCGTCGTGCTGGCTGGCATTTCCTTTGCGACGGGCGATGCGCGAGCCGGTTCCGTCATGGCCCTGATGGTCATCCTGGGGGTGACGCTTCGCTTTGTGCAGGAGACGCGGGCGAACGCGGCCGCGGCGAAATTGAAGGCCATGATCAAGGTTTCGGCCACCGTGCAGCGGGAAGGCCGGGAGGCAGAGGTGCCGCTCCACGATTTGGTCCCCGGCGATGTCGTCACGCTTTCCGCCGGCGCCATGATCCCGGCGGACGTGCGGGTCATTGCCGCGAAAGACCTCTTCATTTCGCAAGGCACACTGACCGGAGAATCCCTGCCGGTGGAGAAGTTTGAGGCCCCCGGAACGAAGGAAATCGTCTCGCCGCTCGACTTGCCCAACATCTGTTTCCTGGGCACCAGCGTGGAAAGCGGCGCGGCGACGGCGGTCGTGCTGGCGACCGGTCCGCAGACATACTTTGGAAGCATGGCGGGCAGCATCGTGGGCGACCCGGTCGAGACGAGTTTCGACAAGGGTGTGAAGGATTTCACCTGGCTGATGATCGGATTCATTGCCGTGATGGTCCCGCTGGTTTTCCTCATCAACGGTTTCACCAAGCACGACTGGAAGGAGGCATTCTTCTTTTCCGTCGCCGTCGCCGTGGGGCTCACGCCCGAAATGCTGCCCATGATCGTCTCCGTCTGCCTGTCGAAAGGCGCCCTCGCGATGTCGCGGAAGAAAGTCATCGTGAAGCAGCTCGGCGCGATCCAGAACTTTGGGGCGATGGACGTGCTCTGCACGGACAAGACCGGCACGCTGACCATGGATCAGGTGATTCTCCAGCGGCATTGCGACGTGCTGAAAAAAGAAAACGACAGCGTCTTCTTCGATGCCTTTCTGATCGCGAATTTCCAAACGGGCTTGAAGAACGT
>JBBRQH010000054.1:0-37257 GCA_038226705.1 Chthoniobacterales bacterium
CCTCCCTCTTGCATACGAGGGTCGGTGACAATCGGACCCCTTTTCCAACCCCAAACGACTGATGCAGAGGGTCTTGACTCATGCACCGACCCGGCTAGACCCCGCTTTACTCTGGAAGCGCCGTACCTTCCCGGAAGAGCCTCAAAGATGCGCAGGCGGTGGAGGAAAGCCGCTCGCTGGGCACCTCGCTGGCGCTTTACAAGGTCATCAAGACCTTGGGCAAGACCAGCGCGCAGAAGGCGGCGGCGCAACGTTTGAAGATCCGTCTGCGCAAACCGAAGGCGAAGAAACCTGACGGGACCCCGCCAGCGGCGACGCCCGGGACGCCCACGGATGCCAAGTGAGCGGGAGGCAGGAAAGGAACAACCGGTAAGTCCGGGGGAAGAGAACAGGACGGCGGATGCTCGGAAGGGCATCCGTCGTCTTCTTTGGGTGAATGCGCTTCGGGGTCAATCGCGAAGACCTTCGGGTCGGGCTCCTGACGACCGCAGGCGGTGTAGAGATTTACACTGATGTGGGTAAGTAACTATCCCACCTGGCATAGTGATTTACACTCGCTCGGGTAAGTGCGTACCCAGACCGACATAGTGATCTACACCGAGCTGGGTAAGTAACTACCTCGACCGACGTAGTGATTTACACCGTGTTGGGTAAGAAACTCCTCAGCCGACGTAGTGGATTACACCAAGTTGGGTAAGTAACTGCCTCCGACCACATAGCGCGCTACCTCCGGGAACATACTGGGCTATGCCCGACCAGATACCTCACGACATCCGGGAACATACCGCACTCCGCCTGCCCAACCACCGCTCCATGTCGGGCGACTTCACCACTTCCGTCGATGTCTTCTGCGGCTTGGCTGTCGGCATTCGGCAGACGCTCCCGCCGCAGAAAGCGGTCCCGCAGCGCGCGCAGCGCGGGCCCGCACTCCAAGTTCGACCGGACCGGAGTCCAGCTTATATATGGCTGAGCGCCCGCTCCACCCGCGCCAGGATTTTCTCTTTCCCCAAGACCTCGAGTAAATGATACAGGCTGGGACCGGCTGAGCTTCCGGTCGTGGCCAGACGCAACGGGTGCAGCAGCATTGCGATCTTGATCCTAAACTGCGCCGTCAGCGCCTTGAGGGCCGCTTCGATGGCGAGGGCGTCGAAAGGTTCCAGCGCGGCGAGTGCGTCCCGGGCTGCTTCGAGGCGCGGCTTGCTCTCGGCGGTGAAATGTTTGGCGGCGGCCTGGGGGTCGTAAGTGAAATCGTCGGTGAAGTAGAAGCCGGCGTAGGCCGGGAGATCCTTCAGCAGGCGCACCTTGCCCTTGCAGGTGTCGAGCGCAGCATCGACGTAAGCCGGAGGGAATGCGCTCAAATCGATTCCCGCCCGCTCCAGCGCCGGACGCGCGAGTTCGCGATGCCGTTCATTGGTCATCTCGCGGAAATACTCTCCGCTCAACCAGGCACATTTTTCCAGGTCGAAGGCGGCGTTACCCCGGTTGATCTTATCGAGGTCGAAAAGCGGGATGACGTCTGCGATCTCGATTTTTTCCCGGTTGTCCTTAGGCGACCAGCCGAGGAGGCAGAGGTAATTGCGCACCGCCTCGGGGGCGTAGCCATCGACCATATAACTCGCCACGGAACTGCCCTCGTCGCGTTTGCTCATCTTGCCTTTGCCATCTTTTTTCAGGATGAGCGGAATGTGCGCAAAGACGGGCGGCTTCACGCCGAGCGCCTGGTAGAGCTCGACGTGCTTGGGCGAATTCGAGAGGTGATCCTCGCCGCGGATGACGTGCGAGATCTTCATCTCGATGTCGTCGACCACGTTCACAAAATGAAAGATCCACGAACCATCCGGCCGCCGGATGGTCATGTCGGGGTGCGTGGCCGGATCGGAGAGGTCGAAGTCGATAGACCCGCAGACAGCATCCTCCACCCGCACAGTCTGACGCAGCGAGCGGAATCGGGTGGCCCCGGCGTCATCGTAGAGATGCCCGGCATCCCGGAGCTGGCCGAGGTAGCGCTCGTAGATCGCGTTGCGCTGGCTTTGGAAATAAGGGCCGAATTCCCCCCCAACGAGCGGACCCTCGTCCCAGTCCAGGCCCAGCCATTTCAAGCCGTCGTAGATCACCTGCACCGCTTCCTGGGTGTTGCGCGCGTCATCGGTGTCCTCCACCCGGAGAATGAACGTGCCGCCATGCTTGCGGGCGTAGAGCCAGTTGAAAAGGGCGGTGCGCGCCCCACCGACATGCAAAAAGCCGGTGGGCGAGGGCGCAAAGCGGACGCGAACAGGTGCGGCGGACATGGCGCGGCTATTGGCCCAAGTGCCAGCTCGGCGCAACGCCAGGACGCGGTCGCCTCACCCGAAAAACTCGCTCGCGGCACGCTCCAGCGGAGGCGGTTGGGCGATGCGCGCAACCAACTGGTCCCAGCTTTCGTGCCCGCTCAGGATCTCGATTTCAAGCCGCACGTAGTAGACGGGAAGTTCCGGCTTCATCGCGGTGGGAAAACGCACGGCATCCTTCTCCGTCGTCACCATCCATTCCGCGCCCTGTTCGAGCGCGCGACGCTCCGCACCCAACAGTTCATGCAGGCGAAAACGGTGATGGTCCGGGAAAATACTCTCGAAGACAATCTCGGCGCCTTGTTCGCGCAGGAGACGGTGAAAGCTCTCGGGCCGCGCGATGCCGCTGATCGCCCCAATCTTCCGACCGCGCAGATCCGAAAGATCCCGCCGCTCGCCCGCGAGCGAGACCATGTGCGTCAACCGGTGCGCGCATTCGACGATTTCCGCCCGTTGATTGTAATTCCGGATTTCCGCGATGAGGTCGGAGTTGTCGGTTCCGTCGCTCTTGGTGATGAAAATGTGGCTGGCCCGGCGCAGGTTCGTCGGGGGTTCGCGCAGGGTGCCGCGGGGAAGCATGTGCCCATTGCCGAAGGGTGACTGGCGGTCGACGAGCACGATATCGATGCGGTGTTTGAGATGAAGGTATTGGAGCCCGTCGTCGAGCAGGAGCGTGTCTGAACCGAATTCCTCCAGCGCGAGCCGGCCGCTGCGCACGCGGTCCTTGTCGGTCAGGACGACCACACCCGAAAGATTGCGGGCGAGCATGTAGGGTTCGTCGCCGGCCTCGCGAGAATCGAGCAGGACGCCGACGCCGTCGCTGACCACCCGGGTGCCGCCGCGATAAGGTTTGCCGGCGAGTCGCATCTTGAGGCGCACCGAGAAGGACGGGCGCTCGCTCCGATAGCCGCGCGAGAGGATGGCCACGCGGCGACCGGCGGCGTGGAGCGCGCGGGCAAATTTCTCCACGACTGGAGTCTTGCCGGTGCCCCCCGCAGTGAGGTTGCCCACGCTGATGACCAGCACGCCGAGCGCGCTCTCGCGCAGGATGCGCTTTCGGTAGAGCCAGAGCCGGAGCTGCACGATCGCCTTGAAGGGGAGAGAGAGCACCCAGAGAACGGCCTTCAGGATGGCCGCGCGTTTCCCGCCGCGCCGGCCTTCGATGACGTCAATGACGTACTGCTCGAGATTTTCCCAGGCCTGGCTCACGGGCGAAAGATGGGGATTTCAGCGCGACACGACAACTCCTCGATTGTCGGCCCGCGTGATGATGACGCGGGCTCCGGGGCTGGCGGCGGCAGCGAGCATCGCAGTCGCCACTCGCCGGGGCGCGCGGAGGGAAAGGCAGCAGATCGTGGAACCCGAGCCGCTCAGGAAGCCCCCGAGTGCACCGGTTTTTTCGGCGGCCGCCAGCACGGCGGGGAGCATGGGAAGGAGCGGCGTGCGGTAGGGCTGGTGAAAAGCTTCATCGGCGAACATGCCGCGCAAGGCGGCGTATCGTTTCAGGGCAAAAGCAGCCGAGACCCGGCAGGCGCGACCACTGCTGCGCACCGCGGCGCGGCGGTCGACGAGTTCCGGCAGGAGCGCCCGCGCCTCCGCGGTGCGAATCTCGAAATCCGGCACCAGCAGCACGAAGTGCAACGTCTTCGCCACGGGCACCCGCAGCGGCTCCGCTCCGGCGGGATCGCAGGCCGTGAAGCCGCCGTAGGTCGCGGGCGCGGCGTTATCGGGATGTCCCTCCAACCCGGCGCAAAGCGTGAAAAGTTCCCGCCGCCGCAGCGGCGAGCCGGCGAGCACATTCAAGCCCATGAGAACCCCAAGCCGCAGCGTCACGCTGCTGCCGAGCCCGCGCGCCATGGGAACGTCGCCTCCGATTTCCCACGCGAATGGAAACGCGCGCCTTCCGGCCTCGCCAAAGAAACGGGCGGCGGCTTCGCGGACCATGGGATGCCGCTCGGGCGAAGACCGTCGTTGCAGCCGCTCCACCCGGATGTGGTTGTACACTTCGAGCGCGACCCCGAGACAATCGAAGCCGGCGCCAAGGTTCGACGTGGTGGCAGGAACACGAATGGTGACCGGGTTCACCATTGTTCAACCGTGTAGCCGCGCCCGCGAAGCAGCGCGACGAGTCCCCCGGGACCGCCCATATGGCCGCCACCCGCAGCCACGATGTAAATCTTCCCGCTGCGCAGCCAGCCTTCGATCTTCGGCAGCCAGGCGCGGTTGCGATCTTCGAGGAGACGGACGCCCATGCCGGGAAAGTCCGCATAGTTCGACTTGAGAATGCGCCAGACCTCATCGGCTTCCCCTGCACGCCAATGCGCGGGCAGGTGGGCGGCGCGGGCCGCGATTCCTTCGCGCCGGATGAAAAGCAAGAGCAGAACCGCTTCGCTTTCGCGGTCATTCAATCCAGAATAAACCCGGGCGTGATCCTCCCCGCTCTCGAGGCCCACGGTCGATTTGCGCGTCGCCTTGGCGCGCCCTTCAAAATAGCGCTCGACGCCCAGATCATAGGAAATCTCCCCGCGCGGCAGCGACATCAGGAGAGAGAGAAACCACGGCCGGTACTTCGCGATGGCGGATTCCGGCACACGGGGTCCGAGCACCTTGCGGATGTAGGTCCAGGTGCGGGGATCGACATGGTTCTTCATCTCGTCGCCCGCCGGATAGGTGCCCGCCTTCAGCAAGTGCGCCATCGAGCCCTTCATGCTCGCGGCGTCGACCTCGAAGGCGAGAATGCTGGCCTCGTCGAAGGCCCGGTTGAACGCGGCCGGGAGCGGATAGTCTTGCGATCGGAGCGCGTGCACGGTCCCGGCCAGGAAGAGCGTTCCGCCGGTGGGGCCGGTAACTTTCCAGACACTCGTCTTCGCCGCGACGGGCGGGGCGAAGAGCAGGAAGGGAAGCGCGGCCAGCACGACGAGCAATCGCATGGGGCATTGGAGCCGTGCGCGACCGTGCCGTCCACTACCCCGCGCGTTATTCTGGGCGGGAATCGCTTGGCCCGCGCCGACTCCCGGCCTACTCATGCGGCGATGAAATCTGTTTGCTGTCTAGCGGTTACCGCCTTTGCCGTGGCCGCTCCGCTGGGCGCGCAGCAGCCGGATATCGACAAGCTCATCGCGAAGCTCCCCAGCGCGGAGAAATTTCAACGGGCTCCCGCCGATCCCTCGATCGAACAGGCGCGCGCCCTCGACAGCGATCCGGTGGCCAAGGCAGTGCTCGAGGCGTTGAAGGCACGCAATCTGCCCCGCGCGCTCGAGCAGAGCCGGCTGCTCACCGACCGCCAGCCGCAGAATTCCGTCGCGCACATGCTGCGCGGAAATGTCTGCCTCCTGGCGAAACAATTCGGCGAAAGCGAAGCCGCCCTGCGCCGCTCCATCGCGCTGCAGCCCAACAATGGTCTCGCACATTTTTTACTGGGCAGCGTGGTCGCCATCCAGCGCCGCCCCGAGTCCGCGATTCCCTCCTTGCGGCGCGCCGCCCAGCTTCTGCCCCGTGCACCCGGACCCCATCTGGCGCTTTCCGAATGCGCGAGCTGGCTCGGCCACAATGAGGAGGCCGCGAATGAGGCGCGCCAGGCCACTCAGGTGGCGCCGGCCTTTGTGCCGGGCTGGCTGGTGCTCGCCAAACGTGAGAACAAGCTGAAGCATTTCGATGCGGCCCTGGCGGCGGTCGCGCGGGCGGCGGAACTCGTGCCCGACAACGGTCCGCTGCAGGCGAGTCTCGGCTACGCGTACATTAACCTGAAGCGCGATGCGCAGGCCATCGCACCCCTGCAGCGCGCCACACGGCTCAACGACCGCGATTTCCTGGCGCATGCCCAGCTCGGCTACGCCTGTCTCTCCACCGGCCAGCTCGAGGCGGCGGTCGGGGAACTTCGCCGGGCGACGAGCTTGCAATCCAACTATGGCCCAGCCTGGGCGCACTTGGGAGCCGCCTACCGGAAACTCGGGCGTGGGCCCGAGGCGCTCAAAGCGTATCGCCGCGCCACCGAGTTGAACCCCGGTTCGCGTTCCGCCTGGGAGGGACTCGCCAAGGAGGCGCAGGCGGCGGGGAGAGCGGACGAGGCGAACCTCGCGCTTTCGCGGGCTTCGTACTTGAAGCCCGAAGGCTCGAGCAAGAAGCGCTGAGTCGATCGGCTCCTTCGCATCCCCATTTTCCCATGTTCCCCATTCCTGCTTCGCTCATCCCGCCCTCGACCCTGCGTTCCGGTGGCCGCCGCGCCGATGAGATGCGGCCCCTCACCCTCCAGCGCAATATCGCGCCGCACGCATCCGGCTCCGTCCTCATCGGGTTCGGGAACACCCGCGTCATTTGCACGTGCATGGTCGAGGAGGGCGTCCCGCGCTGGATGAAGGAACAGGGCGTACCGGGCGGCTGGATCACGGCCGAATACGCGATGCTGCCCTACTCCACCCTCGACCGGAAAGCGCGCGACTCGTCCCGCGGCAAACTCGACGGGCGCAGCGTGGAGATTCAGCGTTTGATCGGCCGCTCCCTGCGCGCTGCGGTGGACCTCGACGCCCTTGGACCGCGGACGGCCTGGGTCGATTGCGACGTGCTCCAGGCCGATGGCGGCACGCGCACTGCGGCGATCACCGGAGCCTGCCTGGCGGTGGCGCTGGCCGGGCAGAAGCTCGTGGCAGAAAAGAAAATCCGCCGGATACCGTTGAAGGGCCTCGTCGCGGCTGTGAGCGTGGGAATGGTCGGCGATCGTCCCGTGCTCGACCTCGACTACATGGAGGACAAGGATGCCGCGGTGGATTTCAACCTCGTGCTGACCGAAGCCGGGGAATTCGTGGAAGTGCAAGGCGCCGGCGAAGAATCCACCTTTTCCCAGGCGCAGTTCGACGCGCTGGTGGCCCTCGGGAAACAAGGCGTGGCGGGTTTGATCTCCTGGCAAAAAGAGCAGCTCGCGGCCGGCGTTTGAGGGCGCCGAACCGCGGCCGTCGCCGGGTTGGCTCGAGTCCGAGCCGCCCCAGCGGGCGTTTTTTGTAGGCGCCACGCATCGCGCTAAATCCTTTGCATCCATTTCCGGTAGCCCGTGGTACGATTCATAGTGCTTTGTCGCCCAAGCCACCACGGCTCAGGCGGATATCCCCACCATCGCCGCCGCTGATGCCAGATCCTGCCATCGACCCGACTCAACCGATGGAAGCGGTCTTCGCCTCCACGCGGTGGAGCGTGGTATTGGGTGCACGCGCAGGCGAAACCGCGCGCCGGGAGGCGCTCGAGACGCTCTGCCGCTCGTATTGGATGCCGGTCTACGGCTACCTGCGCCGGCGCGGCCAATCCCCGCACGATGCCGAGGACCTGACCCAGGGATTCTTCGCGAGCCTCTTCGAGGGCGACTTTTTCCAACGGCCGGATCCGGAAAAGGGACGCTTCCGCGGCTACCTGGTGGGGGCGCTGAAACACTTTGTCGGCCATCACTACGAACGCCTGAACGCGGAGAAGCGCGGCGGGGGCGTGCAGTTTATCGACTGGTCCGCCGCCGAGGCCGAGCGGCTCTACACGGAGTACGATCTCCCGAAGTTCGACCCGGCCGAAGCCTACGAAACGACGTGGGCGCTCACTCTGCTCGCGCGCGCCCTGAAGCGGCTGGAGGAAGAACAACGCGCCGCGGGCCGGGAAAAGGCCTTTGCGGTGCTCAAGCCGTATCTCGGCTCCTCCCCCGGACGCGGCGAATACGACGTGGCGGCGCAGAAGCTGGGGGCCACCCGCACGAACATTGCGCTCCAAGTACACCGCCTCAGCCATCGCTATGGCGAACTCGTGCGGCTCGAGGTTGCGGAAACCGTGGCCGACCCCACCGAAGTCCCCGACGAAATGAAACTGCTGCTCAAGGCGTTGCGCCGGTAACCGGGGCGCCCGGACTTTTTCTGAAATTATCGCGGCTGGGATCGGTATTCCCAAGCGATGCCGACCATGGACGAACCAACCGAGGCTGCCCTTCTCCGCCGCTTGGGGGAAAGTGCGTTCCGCTTCGATGATCATCCGTCTCCACCCCCGTCGGCGGATGCAAATGGTCAGGCGCAGATGCCGGCGGAGATCGGTCCCTACGAACTCCTAAACGAAATCGGGCGGGGCGGAATGGGAGTGGTCTACACCGCACGGCAAAAGGGACTGGATCGCCTCGTGGCACTCAAGGTCATCGCGGGGGGCCGGCTCGCCGGGGGCGAAGCCGAGATGCGCTTTGCCCGTGAGGCCCAGATGGCGGCGCGCCTGCGCCACCCGAATATCGTTGCGGTGCATGAATCGGGACGGGCGGACGGCTGCGCGTACTTCTCGATGGATTTCCTCGAAGGCGGAGATCTCGCGGAACGGATGCGCCGGAAGCCGTACACCTCCCGCGAGGCCGCCGAACTGATGCTCAAGGTCGCCGAAGGGATCGCTTACGCCCATCGCGAAGACATCATCCATCGCGACCTGAAGCCTTCCAACATCCTCCTCGACCGTGAAGAGCCGCGCATCGCGGATTTCGGGCTGGCCGCCCCCTTGGAGGCAGGCGGCGATCTGACCGCCTACACCAGCGTGCTGGGAACTCCCCATTACCTTGCTCCCGAAGCCTTCGCGCAGGGCTCGGCCGCCATGTCCGCCTCCAGCGACATCTACGCGCTCGGGGCGATCCTCTACGAAATGCTAACCGGCCGGGCGCCGTTTGCGGGCGCGAGCCCCGCCGAGCTGCCGTCCTTCGTGCTCAGCCGGGAGCCGGTGGGGCCGCGCGTGCTGAATCCGACGGTGGATCGCGATCTCGAAACGATTTGTCTCGCGTGCCTGGAAAAGAACCCGGCCCGGCGCTACGCGACCGCGGAAGCGCTGGCGGAGGATCTCTGGCTCTATCTCGAGGGCAAACCGATCGTGGCCCGGCCCGTCTCGCCACTGGGCCGATTCGTGCGCTGGGCCCGGCGCCGCCCGGCGCTCGCCGCCAGTTGGTTGCTGCTGGCTGCGCTCGCGGCAGTGAGCACGGCAGGTGCGCTGGTGGTCGGCCGCGAACGCGACGCCGCCCTCACGGCGCGGACCGCGGCAGAGTCCGGCCGCCTGCGCGCGGTGGCGGCCGAGCGAAAAGCCGAGGATCAACTCTGGCGCGCAGAATTGTCGCGAGCGCAGGCGCTGACGCATTCCCACCGGCCGGGACAGCGCTTCGAAGCGATGAATGCGCTGAAGAACGCTGGGCGCATCCTCGTCACGGCGGAGCTGCGCGACGCCGGCGTGGCGGCGCTCGCCCAGGCCGATGTAAAGGAGCATCTCCGCTGGCCGGCCCGGCCGTTCCCGGACGCGCATTTCGTCCTGGCGCCTGACTTCGCCAGCTACCTGGCCGAGACGCGGCCCGGCATCGTGGAATGGCGCGAACTGCGCAGCGAACGCGTGCGAGCGACCTTCAACTTCGGCGCGGGTAAACCGGAATTGCGTTCCCAGCCGCTCTTCAGTCCGGATGGCGCGCTCCTCCTGCTGCGCCGGGGCAACCACTCGATCTGCGTGTGGTCTCTGGCGCAAGGACGGGCGCTCGCGGAGATTCCCGAGCGGCCGGCATATGACGAGGGCCACGCGCGGCTCGCCTCCGACTATGCCTGGCATCCGAGTGCAACGGAGTTTGTCGTGCGCGGTGCCGCCGGCGGCTTGTCCTTCCATTCCGCGCTGGACGGACATGAACTCCGACGCTGGGAGAATGCCGCCCACGCCACATCCGTCCGTTATTCTCCTCAGGGGAATCGGGTGGCGGTCGCAGATGGGGAAGCGAAACGCGTCTTCGTGATCGACGCGTCGAAGCTGGCACTCCAGCAGACGATCGACTTTCCTTCGGCACCGTGCGGCCTCGCCTGGCGTCCGGATGGCAGCGAGATTGCGGTCGGCTGCTCCGATGGCAAGATTCGCATTATCGGGGCGGACAACGGGACGATCGTTCGTGAACTGGCCGGGCACCGGGCGCGAATCTTTGCCTGCCAATACTCGCCCGACGGATATTTGCTGGCGACGAATTCCGGCGATGCCTCGACGCGGCTGTGGGATGGGCGGACCGGCGAATCGCAGCTGATCATTCCGGGCGTGGGGGGCGGTCTGGAACTGCTGTTTTCGCAGGACGGCCGAATGCTCGGCACGTCGCGCAACGATACGGAGGGATACATCATGGACCTCGCCGTTCCGGAGTTCGTTCGCGAAATGCCGGCGCTGCGCGGCGACGATGTCGGCGGCATGGTGGGTGCGCTGGACTTTACGCCCGATGGCAGCCAGCTCGCGGTGGCGACCTGGCGGGGTACGGACATAATTGAAACCGCCACCGGGCGCGTGCTTTCCTCCGTCCTGGCTGCGGGTGGCGAGCGGGATGAAAGTTCCGTGGCCCTCTCGTCCGACGGTGCCGTTCTTTACGTTTGCACGATCGCGCATGGACTCGTGCGTCGCGACCTGAAAACAGGCGCTCAGACAACCCTCGATCCCGAAGCGGGATTCCTTATCGGTGGGCGGAGCACCGAGGGGGCGCGTCTCGTCCTCACGAACCCTTCTCGCGGGGAAGCGAAGATCCTGGCAACGGATGGCACGCTTCTGCATCGTCGCTCCGGCCTGAACGAGGTTTGGTCGGCGTCCCTCAGCCCGGACGGACGCTGGCTGGCCGCACAGTTCACCGGACGTGGAGAATCGGCCAAAGCCAATGCGCGGGTGTGGACCGTGGCGGAGGGAAAGCTCGCGCACGAAAGCGACCTCGGTCCGCTCGGATTGGTCCAATTCAGTCGGGACGGCCGCTGGCTTTATGCTTCCGGCGCACGTGGCGCGGAACTCCTCCGCGTGAGCGACTGGCGGCCGGCGCCCGCCTTGCCCGAGCCGGTTGCAAAGGCGGGCGCAGTGCCAAGCTTCACCGCCGACGGCAAACTGCTGGCGGTGACCGTGGACGAGAAGATTTATCTCATGGACCCCGCCACCGGCGCGAAACTGATCATACTTTCTTCTCCGTCCGGGAATGCCTCCACCGCCCGCGTGTGCCTCAGCCCCGACGGCACGCGCCTCGCCGTCATGTGGGATGATGCCAGCGTGGATCTTTGGGATCTCACCACGCTGCGCCGCGGGTTGGCGGGAGCCGGGCTGGACTGGTGATCAGCGGGGAAGCACAAGCACACGCTTGCTGACGAACCCGCGGGCTTCGACCCGGTCCGACCACAGGCCCAGCGTGATCGCGCCCTCGTTTTCTGTGCGCAAATACGGAACGTCGGCGGGCGCGCGGAAGCGGGGCCGGCCTTCGTCCTCATCCGCCGCACGCCGGTAGGTGCGACCGCGCTCATGCCGGAGGATGGCCCGCGGCTGCACGGCCCGCAGAAATTCCGCCGTCCCGAAGACCTCTTTCGTGGGGTCGCCGAGAATCAGCACGTCGCTCCGCAGTTGCCGCCCATGCGCGAGGAGCCACTGCTCCGCGCTCCCGCTGTTGTCCGACATGATGAGGATCCGGACGCCTTCCGCCGTGCGCAATTGAAGCACCAGACCCTTGTCGTCCGCGCGCCGGCGGTCGAGACCGGGCGGCGGATAGAGAATCCGCAGGGTCGCCCCCGCCCCCAGCGGGACCTGGTCCCCGCTCGCCACAACGCGACTCGCCATCCGATCCTCGGCGATCGTTTCCCGCATCTCGCGCCGGAAAGGGGAGCGGGCCTCGAGCGGGGAATCGACGACGAGCGCGGGTCGAAACGTTTCCAGGAA
This sequence comes from Chthoniobacterales bacterium, assembly GCA_038226705.1. GTDB lineage: Bacteria > Verrucomicrobiota > Verrucomicrobiia > Chthoniobacterales > SZAS-18 > SZAS-18. Next base: position 12,009 of record JBBRQH010000054.1, read on the forward strand.
ATCCTCCACGGCGCCGAGGTGCGCACTGCTGGGTGAAGTGGCGACGAGCCCGCTGACCGAGTCGAGCCCGCGGGCGAAAAGGCAGGCGCGGGTCTGGCGCTCAAAGTCGTTCGCGTGCCCGCAACCCAGCAGCCAGGTCGCGCCACCGGCGCGGACGACGACGGCGTAAGAGCGCTCAAAATCGTGCACGACGACCTCGACGGGAGGCGCGCCCCATTCCGGCAAAGCGGCATGAAAGTACCCGCCGGGAATGGCGGCAAACCCATTCATCGCAACCAGGAGGAACTTGGTGCAACCCCAGTTCGCATTGTTGACCAGGATGGCCCAGCCGCTGGAGAAGGCAGCACCCGCGAGCGAAAGAATTCCCAAGCCCAGAATGACGGTGGCCAAGGGAACTGCGATGATATTGGCAACAATCCCCACGGGCGTGACGCTGTGAAAGTGATGCAGCATCAGCGGAGTGGAGCCAAGGGAAGCGGCGAGAGACGCGGCCAGTAGCCCCAGCACGTGCAGCCGTCCGCGCTCGAACCATTGCCGCCCGCGCGAGAGCAACTTTGCGGGAATATAGGCATCGGGCGCGCCCAGGCCGCGGATGAGCCGAAAGATGGGATCGGCGAAGGCCAGCAGGCTCAGCACCACGGCGAAGGAGAGTTGGAAGCCCGCAAAAAAAAGCTGCTGCGTGTCCCAGGCGAGAATGAAAAGCGCCGAGGCACCCAGCGAATTCACGATCCGGGCGGGTCGGTCACTCCAGGCCGCGGCTAGGAGGACAGCAGCCATGAGCGTGGCCCGCACACTCGAGGCGCCGAGGCCGGTCACCAGCGCGTAGAAAATGAGAATGGGAATAACGACAACCGGTGACAGGCGGCCCCGATTCAACCCGAGCGGCTGCAGCACCGCCTGGATGAGCAAGGCCAGAATGGCGACATTGAAGCCACTGACCGCGAAAAGATGGAAGGTCCCCGTTTGCCGAAACGATTCCGCCAGATCGTCCGCGGAACTGTCCTGGGTCCCGAGCACCATGCTGGCGATGACCGCCGCGATTTGCGGATCGTTCTCCAGGTCGAGCTTGAGGGCCTCCTGCGTCCAGCGGCGGAAGCGATGGGAGAGTTCCACGAGCGGGTTGCCGCCCTCGCGAGCGAGAATGACGCCGTCCTGCGCCTCGCGCAGCCAGATCTCCGTGAAAATGCCTCGCCGCTGCAGATGGGCAGCCCAGTCGAACTGCCCGGGATTGCGCGCGGCGGCGGGATTCTTCGCGTACCCCAGCAGGTTGACGCGATCGCCGTAGCGCGGGCCTTCGTCCGGCCACGACACGATCACATCGGCGTCGCACGGATAGACCACGCCGTTCAGGCGGACCTCCTCGAGGTGCAACGTGAAACGGGCATAGCGCGAGTCCTCGCGCTTGCGCGGTTCGTCCACGACAGAGCCGGTCGCACGCAGCAGACGACCTTGTGGGCCGACGCGTTGAGCGAGAGCGTGTGCGACCGGCGCACGCAGGGTCAAAGCGTGCAGAACAATGAACGCCGCGACCACGAGGGCCCACACCGCCGCATCGCTTCGCCGCCAGAGAAAGAAGCCCAGCGAAATCGCAGCGAGGAAAAGCGCCGGGAGAACCGGAATCGCGCTGAGTTCCGCTCCGCCAATGCCGATGGCGGCAAAAGCGCCCGCCAGGAAAAGAGGGTTTCGTCCTGCAAACGGATTCCGCCTTTCCATTCGCCCGAGGCTAGCGGGCGCTTGCGCCTGGGGTCAATGCGCGCCCGCGGAATTAAAGGGCGCGCTTGGGCAGGTGCTCCGAGCAATATTCTTCGTCGTCCGCGGACGCGACCCGGAAGTCGAGCTGCGGATCGGTCAGATCGGTGCGCTCGCAGACTTTGCACCGGTGCATGGCGCCTTCCGGCAAGCCTTCGGCAGCCGCCTCGAGCTGCGTTTCGCGCTTCGCTTTGATAAAGGCCGCGCGGCGCTGGTCGACATACCGGCGGTCGCGTGCCACCGCCAGCCAGTGGCCGCCAAAGAAAATCAGGTAATTCGTGAGCGTGACGAGGATCGTGAGGCGCATCGACCACGATCCACCGACAAAATTCAGCACCACGAGCGCAACGCTGATCAACGCCAGCCATTTGATCTTCACCACAATGACGAAAAGCGTGATGGGATAGTCCGGGTAAAGCGTGGCGAACGCGCAAAAGAGCGAAAGGTGAAGGAAATACCCAATGGCGTCCGCCTCGAAGAAGAAGGCCGCGACCGCGGTCCCGAGCAGGCCGAGCAGGATGAAGATATTCAGCCGGAAGCTTCCCCACGCGTGTTCGAGTCCATCGCCAATCGTCCAAGTCAAAAGGAGAAAGAAGATGACAAAGAGCGAACGCGTGGGCGGGATGAGCGCGAACGTGAACAGGCGCCAGACTTCGCCCGCTTTGACCGCCACGGGGTCGAGCGTGAGGGTCTGGATGAAGCCGGGCTGGACCTGCACGATGATCCAGACGGCCGCCATGAGAATGACGATGAAGCGGACGAGCCCGGGAATGGCGAAGCGCCCAAAGCGAAGTTCCAGGGAGGTGAGTAATTGCATGAGCGGACCGGTGGCTATCGGCCATCGTCCCTCTGCCATCAACCGCCGGAAGCATGATTGACACTATCGGCTGGGCAACCTAGGCATCGGCAACCATGGCTGATTCCCCCGCTGCCGATTCGCTCAAGCACACGCCCCTCCACGCCGCCCACGTGGCGCTCGGGGGCAAGATGGTGGAATTCGGCGGCTGGCACATGCCCGTGGCCTATGGAACCGGCATCATCACCGAACACCGGGCGGTGCGAGCCGCGGCGGGCGTTTTCGACATTTCGCACATGGGTCAGTTTTTCGTGCGCAACGCGGGCGCAAAGGCCTGGCTCAATTCGGTCTTCAGCAACCAGCTCGGGAAAATCGGACCCGGGCAGAGCCTGTACGGATTTCTACTCAACGAGCGCGGCGGCGTGATCGACGACCTCATTATCTATCAATTCGGCGACGAGCAGTTCCTGCTGGTCGTCAATGCGTCGATGATCCAGGAGGATCTTGCCTGGCTGCAGCGGCATCTCACCCCGGGGATAAAGCTGGAAAATATGAGCGCCGAATGCGCCGCGCTCGCGCTGCAAGGGCCCAAGGCGGAGGCCATCTTCCACAATTTCTTCGGCCCCGGAGTGACCCCGCCACCTCGACTCGGCGTCTCGGTCATCGAGCGGAACGGGCTAACCATTTACGTCGCCCGGACCGGCTACACCGGAGAGGATGGCTTCGAGTTCTTTTACCCGGCGAGCGCCGCGGAGTCCGTCTTCCGCGAGTTGCTCGAAATCGGCCGGCCGCTCGGGCTCATTCCTGCCGGCCTCGGGGCTCGCGACAGCCTGCGCCTGGAGGTGTGCTATCCCCTCAACGGCTCCGACCTCTCGCCCGACCGAACGCCGCTCGAGGCCGCTCTTTCGATTTTTTGCGCGCTCGACAAAGAGTTCATCGGCGTGGAGCCGCTGCAGAAGCAAAAGGCGGAAGGCGTCAAGACCCGCCTTGCCGCGCTCAAGATGACGGAGAAGGGGCCGCCGCTTCGTTCGCACTACTCCGTCTTCCACCAGGGCGAGCGGGTCGGCGAGCTCAGCAGTGGCGGTCTCTCCCCCTGCCTGGAGCGGGGCATCGGCCTGAGTTATCTTCCGGTCGAACTGGCCAAGGCGGGCACGCCTCTCGAGATCGACATCCGCGGCCAGCGCTACCCCGCCACCGTGGAGAAAAAGCCGCTCTACCAGAAATCCTGAGCTTTTCTGCTCCGCGCGGGCTTTCTTCCCATCCTCAAACCGAACCCTTCACTCCACCTGCCGTGAACGTCCCCGAAAACCTCCGCTACGCGAAATCCCACGAATGGCTCCGGCTGACCGATGGAGCCGTGGGCATCTCCGACCACGCGCAAAGCGAACTCTCGGATGTCGTCTTTGTCGACCTGCCAAAGGTCGGGCGCACCGTCAAGGCCGGCGAGACGATTGCGGTCGTTGAATCCGTCAAGGCCGCCAGCGATATCTACGCGCCCGTGAGCGGTGAAGTGACAGAGATAAATGCGGCGCTGGCCGATACCTCCGCGCTGGTGAACACCGATCCCTACGGCGACGGCTGGATGTTCAAGCTGAAGCTCGCGGATCCAGGCGAAGCGGAAGCGCTGCTGGATCCGGCGGCTTACAGGTCTCAAATCGGCGGGTAGACAAGCCGGACGCGCGGCCGGATTCCGCGCCGGGAGATTGGGGTACAACACAGGTTGCCAAGGGACGTCGGACCGCCGCGGCGTTGCTGACACTCTCTTAATTTGGAATTGTTCTTGATAGCATTCTGGGGCAATGCATATTGCCGTCCACCATGAGATCCACCGCATCTCCCCGCTCCCGGGTCCGCCAAGCGGCTCGCCCCGTGCCCCATCATCTGGCGGATGCCCACGAGTATGACGCTTCGCTGACCCAGCGCGGATTCCGTTTCACGAAGCAGCGGCGAGTCGTTTTCGATGCCTTGGCGGCGACCGAAAATCATCCCACGGCGGTGCAGGTCTTTTTCGCGGTCAAGGATCGAATGCCGAATATTTCATTGGCCACGGTCTATAATTGTCTCGAGACGCTCTCGAAGTGCGGGCTCATCCGCCAGGTCAACGTCGATCGTGAGGCGACGCGCTTCTGCGCCAACCAGGCGGACCACGGCCACTTCGTCTGCAGCACGTGCGGCAAGGTGGAGGATGTCTCCATGCCGCCGCGCGCGAATTTGGTCCGCCTCTGGCAACTGCCCCCGGACTATTCCGTAACCCACAGCGAAGTTTCGCTCCGCGGCACCTGCCCCGGCTGCGCTGCAAAGGCAAAGGCCGCCCGCTGACCCTTTTGTCCATCCGTCATCCACCTGCAATCATGTCCCTGAAGATCGAAAACCTGCACGTCAGCATCGGAGAAAAGCCCATCGTTCGCGGCCTTACGCTGGAAGTCAAAAAGGGTGAAGTTCACGCCATCATGGGCTTGAACGGCTCCGGCAAGAGCACGCTGGCCAAGGCCATTGCAGGTCATCCGGATTACACCATCACCGACGGCACCGCGACGCTCGACGGCGAAGACATTCTCGGCATGGAACCGGACGAGCGCTCGCGCAAAGGGCTGTTTCTCGCCTTCCAATATCCCAACGAAATCCCGGGCGTGAGCAACGCGAACTTCATCCGGGCGGCGCTGCAGGCACGGCTCGGCGAAGGCGAGGAACTCGATGCAGTGGAGTACTACGAGTCGCTCTACGAGAAGATGGACGAGCTCGGCATCAAGCGGGAGTTCACCGCGCGCGCAGTTAACGAAGGATTTTCGGGGGGCGAGAAGAAGCGCAATGAGATCCTGCAGATGGCGATGCTCAAGCCGACCTACGCGATCATGGACGAGACGGATTCCGGTCTCGATATCGATGCGCTCAAGGTCGTGGCCGCCGGCGTGAATGCACAGCGCGGGCCGGACCTCGGCATCCTTCTCATCACCCACTACCAGCGCCTGCTGAACTTCATTGTCCCGGATCATGTCCACGTGATGCTCGACGGCCGGATCGTGAAGAGCGGCGGCAAGGAACTCGCCCTCGAGCTCGAGGAAAGCGGCTACGAACAGTGGGCGGTCGCCGCGGAACCCGCGCTGGTGTCCACCTAGACCCAGCGATTTATCATCTCACTTTTTCGTGCCGAGCCGTAACCCCGAATCCCGAATCCCATGAGCACCACCAAGGCCCAGATCGACATCGACCGGAGTGTCGGTGATTTCCATTACAAGATGGACTACGCCTTCGACGCCGGAGTCGGCCTGACGGAGAAGACCATCGACTACATTTGCGATGTTAAGGGCGAGCCCGATTGGATGCGGGAGTTTCGCAAACAGGGGCTGCGCGTCTTCAACAAGAAGCCGATGCCGACCCATTGGGCGAGCAAGGATCTCGAGAACATCGTCTTCGAAAACATTCGCTACTATCTCTCGCAGGGCCAGAAGCCGAAGCGGAGCTGGGACGACGTGCCGGAGGAGATGAAGCTCACGTTCGAACGCCTGGGGATCCCGGAGCAGGAGCGCAAGTTTCTCGCTGGCGTCGAGGCGCAGTTCGATTCCGAGGCGGCGTACTCGAACATCAAGAAGGCGGTCGGCGATCAAGGCGTGATCTTTGTCGGCTCGACCGAAGGGCTGAAGGAGCACCCGGAGATTTTCCGGAAATGGTTCGGCAAGGTCATCCCGACCTCCGACAATAAATTTGCCGCGCTTAACAGTGCTGCGTTCAGCGGTGGGTCCTTCATTTATGTGCCACCCGGCGTGAAGGTGAAACACCCGCTGCAGGCCTACTTCCGGATCAACGCCGAGAATTTCGGGCAATTCGAGCGCACGCTCATCATCGCCGATGAGGGCGCGGAAGTGATGTACATGGAAGGCTGCACCGCGCCGAAGTTCGAGACGGCCACACTGCACAGCGCCGTGGTGGAGTTGGTCGCGCTCAAGGGCGCCAAGATTCAATACGTGACGGTGCAGAACTGGAGCAACAACGTCTTCAATCTCGTGACCAAGCGCGGCCTCGCGATGGAAGAAGCCGAGATCAAGTGGATCGACTGCAACATCGGGAGCCGGCTCACGATGAAATATCCTGGCGTGGTCATGAAGGGCCGACGGGCGCGGGGTGAAGTCATCAGTATCGCCCTCGCCGGCGACGGCCAGCACCAGGACACCGGCGCGAAGATGGTGCACGCTGCGGACGAGACGACTTCCAACGTGATCTCGAAGTCCATCAGCGTAGGCACCGGCCGGGCAACTTATCGCGGCCTGGTGCATGTTCCGCGCCATCTGCGCGGCTGCAAGAACAACACCGAATGCGACGCGCTGCTGATCAACCCGAAGAGCCGCACCGACACGTATCCCGCCATCACGGTGCGCGGCAACCGCCACGCCATGCAGCACGAGGCCAGCGTCAGCCAGGTCAGTGCCGACCAGATTTACTACATGATGTCCCGCGGCCTCACCGAGGGACAGGCCATGAGCCTGAGCGTAAACGGATTCGTCAACGATCTCGTGCGGCAGTTTCCGATGGAATATTCCGTCGAATTGAAAAGGCTGATCGACCTGCAAATGGAGGGCAGCGTCGGGTAATCGCGGTGTGCGCTTCGCCTTCGTTCGAAACAAGGCGGGCGCGCATTTCAGGCGTCCCGTTGGCCCGTGCGCGCGCATCCGCCGGCCGCGTACGGCGTGACGCCAGCCAAAGCCCAGTCCCGAATTTATGAGTAACGAAGTCATCACCGCTCCGGAGCAGGACGAAGTTTTCGTCGAGGAAATCGGCCCGGAACTCGCCGCCCCCAAAGAAGGCGCAGGTCTCTTTGCCCGGCCACCGATCCAGAAGGACCAGCCCGCTTGGTTCCAGGAACGGCAATACCGTGCCTGGGAATCCTTTGAGGCTTTGCCGCTCCCCCATCGCAAGGACCAGGAATGGCGTTTTGCCACTCTCGGCAAATTGGATCTGACGCGGTACAGCCCCGCCCGCAACGTAGACAGCACGGCCGCGGCCGCACTCGTGGCCCGCTCGCATGGCAACCCACAAGTCGCGGCCTCCATGGTCCTGGCCAACGATGCTGTGATCGACCGCCAGGTCTTGAGCGCAGAACTCGAAGCCAAGGGCGTCGTCTTCGCCCCGTTGGAGCAGGATCTCTCTGCACATCTGGAGATCATGCGCCGTTATTTCATGGCGAACGAAGCGGTGCTCGGCTCGCGCAAGTTTGCCGCACTGCACCAAGCGCATGTGCGCAGCGGTATTTTTGTGTACGTGCCGAAGGGCGTGCAGGTCGACTTGCCGCTCGAGGTCTTCCATTGGATCTCGGGTGAGAACGCGGCGATTTTTCCGCACACGCTCCTCGTCGCGGAGGAAGGCTCGCGCGTGACGCTCGTCGACTACCTCGACTCCGCCGATCGCCGCCAGCCCGGTTTTACCTGCGGCGTGAGCGATCTGTACATCGGCGCCGGTGCCAAGGTCACCTATCTCGCCGCGCAAAACTGGGGTGAGGAAGTGACCTCGATCAAGATCAACACCGCCGCAGTGGAACGCGACGGGCATCTGACCAGCCTCCACGTAAATCTCGGCGGGCGTTACTCCCGGCTCGAAAGCGTGAGCAAACTCGTCGGCACCGGTGCGCGCAGCGACATGCTGTCCTCCACGGTCGCGACGGGCACGCAGGAATTCGATCAGCGCACGCTGCAGGATCATCTCGCGCCCCACACCATGAGCGACCTGTTGTACAAGAATTCGCTCAGCGACAAGTCCAAGACGATTTTCTCCGGCCTGATCAAGGTCGCCCCGGCGGCCCAGTACACCGACGCCTATCAAAAGGTGCGGAACCTTTTCCTCAGCGACGACGCCGAGGCCAACTCGATGCCCGGACTCGAAATCCTCGCCGACGAAGTGCGCTGCACGCACGGCGCGACCAGCGGCTACGTGGATGATGCCGAACTTTTCTACCTCGAATCCCGCGGCATCCCGCGGCTCAAGGCGGAGCAACTCATCACACAGGGATTTCTGACCGAGATCCTCGACCGTCTCGGCAACGAGCTGGTCACGACGAGCCTCACGCGTCTGCTCGCAGACAAGTTCGCCCGGATGTAGCGGGACCGGCCCGATCAAGTGGCGAAGCCGCTCGGCAGCTCCGCCGGTTCGCCTTCGCCGCCGAATTTCGGATAGACGAATTTATCCGCGGGCACGCCGCGTTTCGTGACGGCGCAGACGCGCTTGAGGCCGGCGTGCTTGAGCGCGGCCAGCGTGCGGTAGAGCATGTCTGTACCGAGGCCGCGATTGCGATACTCGAGCAGAATGCAAGGCCCGGAGACCAGATGATGCTCGGAGGAGGAATCCGCCGCATAGACTGAAGCGCCGATAATGCGCGGTCCGTGCGCGAGGACCATCGCGGCATTTTCGTTTGCCTCCATGGCGACCTGCACCTGCTCGGCCAGGCGATCGCGAATGCGGCGGTAGGATTCAGCCCAGTCGCTATCGAGCGAGAAGCTGTTGATGATCACCGCCTGCACCACGTCGAGTTCGCGGCGCGAAGCCGGACGCACGACGCAATTCACCGGAAGCTTGGAAGGCGGCGGTTCCCCGAGCTTTTCCAGATCCCACGCGAACCGCATCCAGTGCACAAGCTTCATACCGCGTCGAGTGTGCCCGCCACCGGGGGAGACGGCAACCGTTTCGCGCGGGAATCGCGCACTGCGGGCAAGGCGCTAAACCAGCCCGAGTTGTTTCAAGTTTTCCTTGAATTGGTGGTAGAAATCCTTTTGTCGCGCGACGCCCCGGCGGAGCACCGGCTTGAGGTTGGCGAGGTCGCCAATGTTGAAGACGAGGTCGACGCTGTAGATGAACGCGCTCATTTCATCGTTCGTCATGACGTTGCTTCCGATGAGCACGACGTATTGATCGCGGCGCTGCAGCGTCGGCAACTGAATGACTTCGCCGAGCACGGGATTGTGGGAAATCGGCTGGCCGCCAAAGTTCTCGTCGATGAAGACAATGTCGTACGGATGCGTGCGGATCTTGAGCGAAATGTCCTCCGCGAAGAGTCCGGTATGAACCTTGTAGTCCATGCTCGTGAGTTGCTGGACGATCCGCTGCTGCGGTTCCGGCTGCTCCACGCAAACGAGTGCGGTGAGATCGCCGGGTTCGAAAATGTCGTAGCGCGATTCGAGTTCGCTCATGGTTCGTGGGGTAAGGCGGCTTAGCGGCGAGCGGCAGCCAGCGAGTCAAGCCGCAGGCCGGAAGCCTGCTCGAAGGCGTCGCCACGCGATTTTTTGATAAGATCGATCTGGCGCTGCACGATCCCTTTTTTCGAGGCGTAGAGCATCGCCGTGTCTTCCGTGATGAGCTCGGCCTTGTAGGCGGAAAGCAGGGATTTATCGAACGTGATCCAGCCGAAAGTTTCGTTCGAGTCGATTATCTCGTAGAAGGTGCGCCCTTCTTCTTCTCCGAGGAGGATCGCTTCCTTCGTGCGCAAATTGTGCCCGAGAATTTCGAGGATGAGCTGGCGTCCGCCATCTGTCCGCGGGACGAGCCGCTGGCTGACGACATGGCGCATGGAATCCGACAGCCGCTGCCGGATTTGCTTCCCTTCGTCCAGGTCGAACATGCCGAGAATACGAAGGATCGACTGGCCGGCATCGATCGTATGGAGGGTGCTGAGCACCAAATGACCCGTCTCTGCGGCGGTCAGCGCAATCTCGACCGTGGCGCGATCTCGCATCTCACCGATGAAGATCACCTTGGGCGCCTGGCGCAGCGCGGCACGGAGGCCGTTGGGATAAGTGTCGAAATCCAATCCCATCTCGCGCTGATTGATCGTACAGAACTGGTGCGGATGATGAAATTCGATCGGGTCCTCGAGCGTGACGATGTGGACAGCCTGGGTGCGATTGATCTCGTTGATCATGGCCGCCAGCGTCGTCGTCTTGCCGCTGCCGGTGGCGCCCGTCACCAACACGAGGCCAGTCTTTTCCTTGCAGACGCCGCGGAAGATCTGCGGGAGCTCGAGGTCTTCGAGAGCCGGGATGACGGAGTTCAAGCGCCGCATCACGATTGCGACGTTGTTTTGCTGCCGAAAAATATTTACGCGAAAACGCGCCTCGTTGCCGAGCTGGTAAGAGCAGTCGCACGAGCCGAGCTTGAGGAAGTCCTGAATCAACCGCCGGTTCGAGCCAATGATCGTCAGTGCGACGGATTCCGTTTGGTAGGGAGTCAGCGCATGGATGGGCGGATCGACGGAAATGGGCCGGAGCTGACCGAAGGCTTCCACCTGAAGCGGGCGCCCGACGGAAAAGTTGAGGTCGGAGATGCCCTCGTAGGCTTGGAGCATCGCGCCGAGAATGGCGTCGAGTTCGATCTTTCTCATAAAGCAGTCGCGGTGCGGGTGGAGTCAAAAATTATTCGTCGAGATCGTCCGGGGGAGACTGGAGGAACGGTCGAAATTTTTTCCGGTCCGTGCATTTCTCGTAGGCTTCCTCCGGAGAAACCCGCGCGGCCCGCAAGTGCTCCATGATCGCGTCATCGAGCGGTTGATTGCCCTTCTTCTTGCCCACCTGGATCATGCCGGGAATCTGATGCGTCTTGCCCTCCCGGATCAGGTTGGAGATGGCGCTGTCGATCACGAGAATTTCCAGGGCGGCGACCCGGCCCGGCCGATCGATGCGGCGGAAGAGATTCTGCGCGATCACGCCCTTCAACGATTCCGACAGCGTCGTGCGAATCTGATTTTGCTGCGTGGTGGGAAACACGTCGATCACGCGATCGATCGTCTTGGCCGCACTCGACGTGTGCAGCGTGCCGAAAACCAAGTGACCGGTGGCGGCGGCGGTCAAGGCGAGTTCGATCGTCTCGAGATCGCGCATTTCCCCGACGAGAATGACGTCCGGATCTTCGCGGAGCGCGCCCCGCAACGCCGCCGCGAACGACCGGGTATGGATCCCGACTTCCCGATGATTGATCAGGCACTGCTGACTCTTGTGCACGAACTCGATGGGATCCTCGACCGTGATGATGTGATCCTGCCGCATCAGATTCGCGTAGTCGACCAGCGCGGCGAGCGTCGTCGATTTCCCCGAGCCAGTGGGTCCGGTTACAAGGACGAGGCCTTTCTTGAGCAACGGGAAACGTTTCAGCACCGGCGGCAGCCCGAGCTCGTCGCACGTCATCACCTTGCTGGGGATGAGCCGGAAGACCGCGCCGATGCCGTACTTCTGATTGTAGAAATTGGCCCGATAGCGCGCCACCCCGGGAATTTCGTAGCCAAAATCGACGTCGCCGGTTTCCTCGAAGACCTTCGTTTTAATTTCCGGCGCGATCTCGTACACCATCGACTTGAGATCGTCGCTGCGCAGCGCGGGATAATCGACCCGCACGAGATCGCCGTTAATGCGAAGCATCGGCGGGTTGCTCGTCGAGAGATGCAAGTCCGAGGCTTTCTGCTCGGCCATCAGTTTGAAAAATGCGTCGATCCTGGCCATAGGGAAAATGTACGGGCTACTAACGCACTCTGTCAGCTAAATCTGCGCCAGACCATCCCGAAGTTCACGGCATCATAGATCGTTGTAGCGGCGAATCACGCGTTCCAGCCAGGCCGTGGGCAGAATCCGCTGCGCCAGCGGTGCCAATCGCGCTTGAAAAAAGTCGCCCACCGTCACGACGGCGGGGGGTGCACCCGGGGCCCGTACCAGCCCGGCGATCCGCGTCGCCACCAGTTCCGGCGGGGGCGCCGCAGCCACGTGTTGCGCTTGAGCGTCCCAAGCCGCGCGCAACTTTCCAGCTGGCGCGCCGCTCATCGCCTCGACAAATCCCGTGCGGATATCGCCCGGTTGCAAATCAACGAACGCGACCCGCGATGCGGCCACGCCGCATTCCTCCATGCGCAGGGTTGAAGTGAGGGAGGACATCGCGGCCTTCGCGCCCGAGTAGGCCGAGAGATATGGCATGGGCAGGCGCGCGGCCAGCGAGGTTACATTGATGACGAGTCCCTGCGGCGCCAACCGCAGGCTGGGCAAAAGACGGCGAATCAAATCGAGCGGGCCGAAAACGTGCGTCTCAAATTGCGCCCGCACGTCGTCGTCAGCTTGGTCCGCCAGGGCGCCGAATCTTCCGTCGCCAGCGTTGTTGATGAGCACATCGAGACCCCGCGCCTCCGCCAGCACGCGGGCACAGGCCTGCGCCCGGGAGTCTGCGGAATTCATCTCGAGCGCGATCGGATGGAATTGCGCGAGATCGTCCGGGAGTCGATCGAGCCGGCGTGACGTGCCCCACACTTCACAGTCCGCCGCGACAAGCGCGCGCGCGGTCGCAAGGCCGATTCCTGAACTGGCGCCCGTCAGAAAAACGCGCCGCTTGCCACTCATCGGACGAGCCCGAGGGCGATGGCCACATTGGCGCCGCCAAATCCGCTCGAGTTGTTGAGGACAACCTTCGGGGCCCGGTCCACCGCCGTGACCACAATCGGCACGCCTTCACACATCGGATCCAGCTCCGTGATCTTGGCCGAGATGGGCGTGAATCCCTCCTTGAGCGCAAGACAACAAAACGCGGATTCCATCGCGCCCGCGAGCGAGAGTCCGTGTCCGGTCAGGCTTTTCGTGCTGCTGACGAGCGGGCGCTGGTTCACCGGAAAGGCCTTCTTGATGGCCTCGATCTCGGCGCGGTCGCCGAATTCCGTCGCCGTGGCGTGCGCATTCAAGTAATCGATCTCTTCCGGTTCCAGGTTCGCGTCCTTGAGGGCATTCTGCATGGCCCGACACATCCCATCCCCGGACGGATCGGGAGCGAGGACGTTGTACCCGTCGGAGGCCTGCCCCCACCCCAATAATTCCGCGTAAACCTCCCGGACACCTCGCGCCTGGGCGTGCTCGTATTCTTCCACGACCAGCACCGTGGCTCCGCCGGTTCCGACAAAGCCATCGCGCTGCCGGTCGAAGGCGCGCGGGGCCTTGTCGGGATCGGTTTGCGGGCTGAGCGCTCGAATCGCGGCAAAAGGCAGAATCGACTGCTTGTTGCAGTCCTCGGCCCCGACGACAAAAACGATCTTTTGCCGGCCGAGTCGAATGAGGTCGATGGCCTCGCCGAGCGCATGCGACGACGAGGCGCAGGCCGACGAGAAGCCCAGGGAGGCGCCGCGGATCTTAAAGGCCGGGACGAGATTCACGTAAAGCGAGCCGGGAATCCCGTTGATAATTCCCATCGGGGGACAGCGTTGCACTCCGCGGGTGAGCATCGTGTGAAGATTTTCATACGCCATCCACATGGATCCGCCGGAGGCGCACATCAGACCGGTGTCGGGTTGGGAGACCAATTCCGGGGAGAGTCCGGCATCCGCGATCGCCTCGTTCATGGCGAAGTACGCGTAGAGGGAATTCGGCGACATGGGCCGCAGCGTTTCGCGCGGCAGACGTTGTGGCCCGGGATAGGTCCAGTCCTCGAACTCGGCACTCGGAAATTCAAATCCCTTGATCGTGCCGGCGAGGCGGACGGGTGCGTTCAGCCGCTCGAACTCGGGGAAAACCTCGATCCCATCCTTCCCGGCCCGTAGATTCGAGAGGACGTGCGCCTTCGAATTGCCAATGCTCGTGATGAATCCCAGGCCGGTAACGACTGCGCGTTTCATGACTTGTTTTCGCGCGCCACCAGACGCACGGAAGAGCACAAAGCAAAGCCCGCGCTGTGCTCGGGCGCCACCTCAAACTTTGGCCAGTTCCGGAATCCGCTCGTGCTCGACGGCCGGAAGCGAACCGTGGACGCCATTGGCGCAAGGAGTCTCTTGCGCGGTGTCCTCGGACAGCGCCTCGGCCTGCTCGGCGATGCCCGACCCAAACGCGAGCGTCATGCGCCGAACTTCGGCGACTCGTTTTCCATCGACGGTGACGGTACCGTGAAAAATTGCGAGCGGCGCCCGCACGCGGTCCACTTTCATCGTCAGTTCAAGCGTCTGCCCCGGCAACGCACGCCGCCGGAAATGCGCTTCCTCCATCGAGGCGAAGACAATGTCGTTTCGGGCATCCGAAGTGCCGGGGTTCGCGCAGAGAACCCAAAGACAGCCCGCCTGTCCAAGCGCCTCGAAAACGATGGTCGCGGGAAACACCGGCTGATCCTTGAAATGCCCCTCGAGAAATTGTTCGTCGCCGCGAATGTGATAGTGCGCCGTGACTTTTTCTCCCTCGATCACCGCGTCGTCGAGAAAAAGAAAGGGCGGCTGCTGGGGGAGGATGAGCGCGATCTCCTCGCGAGAAAGCTTCCGCGTTTTCGAGCCGCCGGAGGTAGACGCAGCTCCCGCGCCGGAGAGCTTGCGCTCGATGAACGCCTTGACGGCTCCCAGCGTCCGGATTTCGCGGAGTTCATCGTTTTCGATGTTGATGCCCAGCGTCTCTTCGATGCTCAGGACGATCTCCAGCATCGTCAGCGAATCGACCCCCAAATCGCGGATGAGCTCCGTGTCATCCGTCGCCTCAGCCAGCTTCTTGGGCGACTCGGGCGGCATGTGCCGCTCGATGATCCCGTACACGATCGTCGGGACCGCGGACGCGTCACGCGTCTCCTGAAAGCGGAGGGCAGCTTCGATAGTCTCCGGACTGCAACGCTTAAGTGCGAGGCGGGTTTCCTGAATCTGTTCTTCGGTGAGGCGGGACATCGGCTTGCGGATTTCGGGAACCGTGAATATGGCACGCGTCGCGGTTCGGCGCGAATTTGAAAACGCGTCAGACTCCAAACGCTTCTCTCATGCAACCCTCGTGCCCGTCAGACGAATCGCGGGTTGTTTTTGTAACACACGAATATGCACCGTTCCACGGGGGTGTGGCGACATTCGTGCGCGAGATCTCTGCAGAATGCGCGCGTCTGGGGGCACAGGTCGAGGTTTGGTGCCCGGATCGCGGCCGGTCCGCCTCGCCCGACCTGGCGAAATCCGAGCGGTTTCGCGTTCGGACATTTCCCGGAGATGGCCGGCTGACGCCCTGGAGCACCTTTGGTTTTGCCCGCCTGATTCGGCGTGAAGTGGCCCGTCAGCGCCCACGCGCGGTCGCGTTGCTCAGTATCGGGGCGATCAAAGCCGGACTTTTGGGCCTGCCTCGGCGGCAGTCCGCGACCTGCGTCTTCTATGGCTCCGAGATCCTGAAGCTCCGGCGCCCTTCGTCCCGCCTGTGGGCGCGCGCGCTAAAACTCCGTTTCCACGCGGGCTGGAAGGCGGGTTGCGCCGGAAATTTCGTCGCGCGGCTCCTCCAATCCTCCGGCTTGGTTGGCAGTACCCCGATCTTTCAGACGTCGTGCGCGCTGCCGGAATCGGCCCGCGCTGCCGCTTCGACTTCGGTGCCGCGCCCTCGGCACCTGAATGCACCCTTTCGCTTGCTCACTCTCGCCCGCTTGCATGAAAGAAAGGGCCAGTTGGAAGTTGCGGAAGCGCTGCGCCATCTCCCGGTGGAACTGAAATCCAAGCTTCGTTACGAAATCGCCGGTGGTGGCGATAAGGCCTACTTGGCCGCGGTCGTGGCGGCGGCCGGCAGTTCGGGCGTGGAATGCGTGGCGCACGGGGAGGTCGACGAAGCCACGAAAAGCGCGCTGTATGCCGGTTGTGACGCCTACGTCATGGCGAGCCGCACTTTTCCCACCAGTGTCGAAGGCTTCGGTCTGACGTTCCTTGAAGCGGGCCTGCATGAGTTGCCGGCCTTGGGGTACGATTCAGGGGGAGCTGGGGAGGCCGTGCTCCACGGCAAGACGGGATTACTGGCCCCGGAAGGATCGCAAGTAATTCTGGCACAGTTAATTACTGCGATAGTTGAAGACCCTGAATTGCGACAACGACTGGGTCAGGCCGGCCGCATCCACGCTCTTGCCACTAGCTGGAAGCCCGCCGCAGCGTCGTTACTAAACGCCTTGCTCGGCTCCGCTTCGCCGGTGCCGCTCGAGCCAGATGCGCAGTAGGGCGATATCTGCAGGCGTGATCCCACTGATTCGCCCCGCCTGGCCGAGACTCATGGGTGCAACTTGGAGGAACCTTTCCAACGCTTCCTTTCGCAGCCCGCGGACGGCCGAATAATCGAGGTGTGCCGGAATCCGCTCGCCTTCGGCATGGTCCTGGCGGCTCTGCTCGACTTCCTGCCGCGCAATGTAGCCCGCATAGCGGAGGTCGGTTGCAACCACGTCCCAATTTTCCGGGGCAAATCTTGCGCGCCATTCTGCAGGCAGATCGGACCAGGACTTGTCGGGACGCTTCAGCCAATGGGAAAGGCGGACGTTCTCGAACGTGGTTCGCGCAGTGAAATCACGCAGGCTGGCGATCATGGCCCTTTTTTCCTCGTGCCTTTTCCATTGCTCGTCGCCGACCAACCCAGCTGCCCGGCCCTTCGCTGTCAGCCGCAAGTCTGCGGTGTCGTGCCGCAGGACTAGGCGGTGTTCCGCCCGGCTCGTAAACATCCGATACGGTTCATCCACGCCCTTGGTGACGAGGTCGTCGATCAAAACTCCAATATAGGCCTCGGCCCGGGAAAGGATGAACGGCCCCTCCCCCCGCACCTTCCGCGCGGCATTGGTCCCGGCGATCAATCCCTGCGCGGCCGCCTCTTCGTAGCCCGAGGTTCCATTGATCTGGCCGGCGAAAAAAAGGTTTTCCACCTGTTTCGTTTCCAGCGTGGCTTGGAGCTGGGTGGGCGGGCAGAAGTCGTATTCCACCGCGTAACCCGGCCGAAGGATCTGCGCGCGCTCCAGCCCCGGGATGGTGCGGAGGAAGGCATATTGTACGTCGTAAGGCAGACTCGTGGACACTCCGTTGACGTAATACTCCTCCGTGTGGCGCCCTTCGGGCTCGAGAAAGATTTGGTGACTCTGCTTTTCCGCAAATTTGACGACTTTGTCCTCGATGGACGGGCAATAACGCGGCCCGAGACCTTCGATTTGGCCCGTGAACATCGGTGAACGATGGAGATTCGCACGGATGATGTCGTGGGTCGCGGGGGTGGTCGCGGTCAGGTGGCAGGTCAATTGTTCCACGTGGAACAATCCGCCGGAAGCGTGATTGAGAGTGAAAATGTCATGCGGGTGACCCGGCTGCTCCAATTCCCAGAGTCGAAAGGTAAAGGGGGTCGGCGGTGCATCCCCGGGCTGCGGTTCCAGCTTACTGAAATCGATCGAACGCTTGTGCAGCCGGCACGGGGTTCCGGTCTTGAATCTCCCCAGTTCAAACCCATGCGCGCGCAGATCGTCACTCAATGTGGAAACTGCATCCCCCATCCGGCCACCCGTGGCATTCGCAGCGCCGACATGAAGCAAGCCCCGCATGAAGGTCCCAGTCGTGATGATCACGCTTTCCGCCTCAATCCTCAGCCCGAGTGTCGTAACAGCCCCCAGCACCCGGCCGTTCTCCACCAACAACCGCAAAACGTTCCCTTGGTGCAATTCGAGGCCTGGGGCGCGCTCACAGACGGCTTTGAGACGAAACTGATACGCTTTCTTATCGCACTGGACGCGGGGCGATCGCACCGCTGGACCCTTGGAAGCATTCAAAACCCGGAACTGGACTCCGGTGGCATCTGCATTCACCCCCATGGCGCCACCGAGCGCGTCGATCTCCCGCACCATTTGACCCTTGGCCTGTCCCCCGATTGCCGGGTTGCAGGACATCTGCGCGATTGTATCCAGGCTCTGGGAGAGCAAGAGAGTCTCGCAGCCGAGGCGGGCAGCCGCCAGGGCCGCCTCGACACCGGCATGGCCGCCGCCGACCACGAGAACAGCGTAGCGCTTGGGAAGCGTGAAAAGCACTGCACACTGTTCCGGCCGAACGGCCCCTTGGCAACTCACGGTGCGCGTCTGAGCGCTCCTTCCAAGCGAGCGGAAATAGCGCTGAGAAATTTCGCTATTTGCACTGTTCAGCGGGAGCGTACACAATCGATCATGCTGCTTTGGCCTGCCCTTCTCCTTGGCTTTGCGATGCTCACCCGACTCGCTCCGATTGCCGGGCTGGAAAGTTGGCCGCAGCACTTCACGGCGCTCACGGCCCTAGCCCTTTGCGGGGCAGCGCTCTTCCCCCAGCGGCTGGCCCTTTGGCTTCCCCTCCTTTCGCTCTTGCTCACCGATCTCGCGCTCAACGCCCATTATCACTGGCCGCTGACGGATCCCCAGATGCTTCCGCGCTACGCGGTCTTTGCCGTCGCGGCCTGGATTGGGACGAAACTCGCGGCAGCTAAACTCCCCTTGCTCCCCTTGCTCGGGGCCTGTCTGGCCACGTCGACGCTCTTTTATCTCGTGACCAATACCGCCTCGTGGGCGCTCGAGCCGCAGTATCCGGCTGGATTCGCTGGCTGGTGGCAGGCGCTCACCACCGGGCTCCCGGGCTTCCCGCCCACCCTGCTTTTCTTCCGCAATTCTCTCCTCGGCGATCTCACCTTCACCGGGTTGTTCTGGGTGTGCTACCGGCTGGGTGCTCCCGCGCCCGAACGCGCGGCCATCACCGCCAAACTCTCCCCGGTCCGCTAGCGCGCCGTTCTCGCGCCGTCAGTTTTTCCCCTGCCCCCTTTGCATCATGGCCAAAGCCGTCGACAAACAAGCCGAGCTCAAGCTGCTCTACGACATGCTCTCGATTCGGCGATTCGAGGAAAAAGCACAGCAACAATACCAGATGCAGAAGATTGGGGGTTTTCTGCACCTATATATAGGGCAGGAAGCAGTGGCGGTCGGATCCGTCGCGGGCTGCGAGCACCGGGATTACATCATCACCGCCTATCGGGACCACGGGCACGCTCTGGCACGCGGCATGGGCATGAACGAGGCCATGGCCGAGATCTTCGGCAAGTCGACTGGTTGCTCCAAAGGCCTCGGCGGCTCGATGCACTATTTCGACAAAAAGAACAACATGATGGGGGGTCACGCCATCATCGGCCAGCATTTGCCGCTCGCCACAGGCTTCGCTTTCGCCGCCCGCTACCGCGGTGAGGACCGGGTCGTTCTCGCCTACATGGGGGATGGCGCGATCAACATCGGTTCCTTTCACGAAGCGCTTAATCTCGCTGGACTCTACCGGCTGCCCGTCATCTTTATTTGCGAGAACAACCAATTTTCGATGGGCACGGCCGTTTCCCGCTCGAACCCGCTGAAGGAAATCGTTAACCGCGGCGCCGGTTACGATATGAAGTCGCTCGTGATGGATGGCATGGATGTGCGGGCGGTGCGCGAAACCATCGCCGACATTTCCACCAAGATCCGCACCAATCCAGAGCCTTATTGGGTCGAGTGCCGGACCTACCGGTATCGGGGCCATTCCATGTCCGATCCTGGCAACTACCGGACAAAGGAAGAATTGGAGAAGCACAAAAAGGATGATCCCATCACCAATTTTTCCGCGACCCTGATTAAGGAAGGGCTTCTAACCGACGAGGAGTACAAGAAGATGGATGCGGAAATCAAAGCGCTCGCCGCCGAGAGCGTGAAGTTTGCTGAAGCCAGCCCGGAGCCGGATGTTTCGACCCTGCACGACTACACGAGTGTCGTAACGGATCCAAACTACCAGCCGCTCCCCACCACGCCCGAAATCAAAACGCAGAACCCCTTCCACTGCTAACCTCTTATCTACCAAAGGCTTATGCAGATGCGCGAAATCACTTACCGCCAGGCGCTCAATGAGGCCCTCGCCGAGGAACTCGACCGCGACCAAAACGTTTTCCTCATGGGCGAAGAGGTGGCGCAATACAACGGCGCGTACAAGATCAGCCAGGGACTGCTCGATCGGTTCGGCCCGAAGCGCGTGATCGATACCCCCATCGCAGAGGCAGGCTTCGCCGGCTTGGGCCTCGGTGCCTCCATGGTGGGCCTTCGTCCCATTGTCGAGTTCATGACTTTCAGTTTTTCCTTGGTCGCGTTCGACCAGCTCGTGAACAACGCCCCGAACATGCTCACGATGTCCGGCGGACAATTCCATTGTCCGATTGTGTTTCGCGGCCCAAATGGCCCGGCCCATCAGCTCGGCGCAACTCACATGCACGCGACGGAGTGTCTTTTCGCGAATTTCCCGGGCCTCCGCGTCGTCATTCCATCCACCCCGCGCGATGCGAAAGGTCTGCTCAAAGCTTCCGTGCGGGACGACAATCCGGTCATATTCCAGGAAGTGGAGATGCTTTATTCCTCCAAGGGACTGGTCGAGCCGCCCATGCCCGATTTCGATTTGGTTATCCCATTGGGGAAGGCAAACGTCAGCCGCGAGGGCACCGACCTCACTGTGCTAAGCTATGGCCGCACCATGCCGATGGCGCTGCGCGCGGCCGAGGAAGTCGCCAAGGCGCACGGCCTCCATGTCGAGGTCATCGATCTTCGCTCAATCAAGCCGCTCGATCTCGAAACGATTCTGAACTCAGTCGCCAAGACTCATCGCGTGGTTGTGGCCGAACAAGGCCGTCCGTTTTGCGGAATCGGATCTGAACTTACCTTCCAGATCCAGGAGCATGCCTTTGACGAACTTGACGCGCCCATCGCCCGAGTCTCGATGGACGAGGTCTGCATGCCTTATTCCGAAGTGCTCGAACACGCGGCGCTCCCAAGCGAGGAAAAGATTGTCGCTGCCATCAAGGCCACTTGCGGCTTGTAGCACTTACCGCCGCCGCCCACTGCGCTTCTCGCGAAAACGCCTCTCCAAACCCCCCGCTCTCTCCGACCATGGCCGATATCACGATGCCCAAATTGAGTGACACCATGACCGAGGGAACGCTCGTGAAGTGGAAGAAAAAGGTCGGGGACAAGGTCGAGAGCGGCGAGGTCATTGCCGAGGTGGAGACCGACAAGGCCACCATGGAAATGGAGTCCTTCGAGGACGGAATCCTCTCAGAAATTTTCATCCAGGAAGGCCAGAAAGTGGAGATTGGCCAGAGGATCGCCCGCATCGGCGAAAAAGCAGAGGAACCGAAGAGTGCCCCGGCGGAACCCGCGGCCAAAACCGATTCGGCTCCGACGTCCAAACCCGCTGCCGCCGCACCCACTCCTGAGGCCAAGCCCGCACCGGCCGCGTCCGGTGGTGGCGCCCGCATCAAAGCCTCCCCCCTCGCGAAAAAAGTCGCCAAAGCCCATGGTGTCGACCTTTCCACCGTGACCGGCTCCGGCCCGGGCGGACGCATCGTCCAAAAGGATGTCCTGGCGGTTGCCTCCGGGAGCGCGCCCGCGAAGCCCGCCGCTCCTCCGGTGCCTGCCACCGCTCCTGCCCCCATGGTCGCACCGGTGTCGGCCGCCGCGCCTTCCGCCACTCCTGCGACAGCTCCCGCCGCCGGTGATCGGCGCCTCCCTCTTTCCGGCATGCGCCGCGCCATCGCCGATCGGCTGCTCGCGAGCAAGACGCAGATCCCGCACTTCTATCTCCATATCGAAGTCGACGCGGGCCCCCTCATGCGGGCGCGGGTGGAACTGAACGCCGCGCAAGGACCGGAAGGTAACAAATTCAGCGTCAACGACTTCATCGTCAAAGCCACGATCGCCGCGCTCGGCCGGCATCCCAAGGTCAATGCCTCCTTCGATCGCGACGCGATCATCGAGTACGAGAAGATCAATCTCGCCGTGGCCGTCGCGGTCGAGGAAGGCCTGGTCACGCCGGTGATTCGCGACGCGCGACACCGCTCCATCACCGACATCAGCCTGACGGTGAAGGATCTCGCGACGCGCGCCCGTTCCAAGAAGCTCAAGCCGGAAGAATATCAGGGCGGCACATTCACGATTTCGAATCTCGGCAGCTACGGGATCGATCAGTTCGACGCCATCGTGAATCCGCCGCAAAGCGCGATTCTTTCGGTCGGTCGGGTCATGAAGAAGCCAGTGGTAAATGCGGCCGATCAAATCGTCGTGGGCGAGCGGCTGAATCTCGGATTGTCTTGCGATCATCGCGTAGTCGACGGCGCGATCGGGGCCGACTTCCTCGCTACCTTGAAAACGATGCTCGAGCATCCCGTCGCCATGCTAGCTTAAAGCGGTGCTACCGCCGAAGGCGCAACCCAAGACCGCCTCTTTTCGCGCTGACGCTCTCCTGACTCACATTCCGACTTCCGCGCTGGTCCCACTTCCTCTTCCCTAAGCCATGCATTACGACCTCATTGTCATCGGTGGTGGTCCCGCCGGGTATGTCGGCGCCATTCGTGCGGCCCAACTCGGTAAAAAAGTCGCATGCGTGGAAATGGATCGGGCGGGCGGCACCTGCCTGAACTGGGGTTGTATCCCGACCAAGTCTCTCCTGCGGAACGCCGAGCTTTACCACCTCATGGCGCACCGAGCGGCCGAGTTCGGTTTCAAAATCGAAAAGCTCTCTTTCGACTGGAGCAAAATCATTGGCCGGAGCCGCAACGTGGCGGACAAGCTGGCGGGCGGCATCGAGTTTCTCTTCAAGAAAAACAAGATCGATTACCTGCGCGGCGAAGGTGTTTTCAAGGACGAAAAGACCGTTTCCGTCACCGGCAAGGATGGTAAATCGGCCGACCACACCGCGGACAAATTCCTGCTGGCAACCGGCACCGTGGCTCGCGCGCTGCCTGGCCTCGACTTCGATGGCGCCACGGTCGTGAACGCGCATCAAGCCATGATCCTCGAGAAACAGCCCTCGAGCATCATCATCCTTGGCGCCGGCGCGATCGGCGTGGAATTCGCCTATTTCTTCAATGCCTTCGGAACCAAAGTGACGCTGGTCGAAATGCTCCCGCGCGTGCTGCCGGTCGAAGATGATGAAGTGAGTGCGCTCCTCGAACGGAGCTTCAAGAAATCGGGCATGACGGTCCTGACCGGCACCAAATCGACCGAGGTAAAGAAAACGAAAACGGGCGTCTCCATCGGCACCGCGAGCGCGGAAGGCAAAGCCGGCGAAACGCTCTCGGCCGATTGCATCCTCGTCGCTGTCGGCGTGGCTCCGATCGTTCCGCGCGGACTGAAACTCGAGCTTGATCCGAAGGGCTACATCAAGACCGGCCCGCGGTATGAAACCAACGCGCCGAATGTCTTCGCGGCGGGCGACGTCATCGGGCCACCCTGGCTCGCCCACGTCGCCAGCTGGGAAGCGGTGCAAGCCGTTGAGGGCATGTTCGCGGGCGGCACCCCTCGCAAGGTCGAAACTTTTCCTGGTTGTACCTACTGCCAGCCGCAGGTCGCAAGTGTGGGCCTCACGGAACGCGCCGCGAAGGAAAAGGACCTCAAGTATCGGGTCGGTAAGTTTCCTTTCTCCGCGAGCGGCAAGGCGCTTGCCTCGGGGGAGAGCGACGGCTTCGTCAAACTGCTCTACGGGGAGCCGCATGGCGAAATCCTCGGCGCCCACATTATCGGCAGCGAAGCGACCGAACTCATCGCCGAACTGGGCCTCGCGATCAACATGGAGGCGACGTTCGAAGACATCGAAGCCACGATCCATGCCCATCCCACTCTCAGCGAAGCCGTCCACGAAGCAACCAGCGCCGCCCACGGGCACGCCATTCACATCTGAGATCTGCGTCGTACGCATCACCAGCACGACATTGAACTTCACGGTCGCGGAGTTCGGCGGTGGTGTGAATGAGGCGCGCGTGGCAGATGCAAAGAGGATTGAATCGCTGCTCGACACGCTCGGATTTGGTTTGCGAATTACCGCGCCGACTGGCGACTATGTCATCGGGCGCGACCGATTTACTTGAGCTCTCTCACACGTGTGGCATCTTCAATCCCGGATTTTGTATCGATGCGGCGAGCGTACTTGCCGGAACGCTTTCGAGTCGAACGAACGATCGGCGACGTCTCCGAGGCAGTCATTGTCACGGACGGCACGCGGGTCGCGATCAAGATCTTCGGCGACCTCGACGCCAATCAGAGCGCGCGATTTCTCGAAATCGGCCCGAAGCTGCTGACGTCGCACGAGAACATCCTGCCCGTGCTCGAGTGTGGCCGCGACTTTCTCGTGATGGAACTTGTCAAGAATCCGCGGACGCTGGCGGACGTGCTCGGCCAGCCGTTCGCGCCCGCGCGCGCCAGCCGCATCGCGCTCCAGATTCTCGCCGCGCTCGAGGCCGCGCCCCTCGTTCACGGCGATCTCCGGCCGCCGAATGTGCTGCTCGACGATAACGACCGAGTTCGCGTCACCGGGTTCGGCCTGCAGTTCGTGCTGACCGTGCTACGCGAGACGCGGGCCGGCCCAGCGCTGCCTGCGGACATCGCGATGTACGCGCCTCCAGAGCGGCTCCACGGCACTGAGAATCTCGATGTTGCCGCAGATGTCTACGGTGTTGGTGCGATGCTGTACGAGATGCTCGCCGGAGCGCCGCCCTTCGATGCGCAACAATCGGTGTGGACCCTCAACGTCGATGCGCAGATTCTGATGCCGCCACCACTCGCGGATGCGAGACTCGATGCCATCGTGCAGTGCGCGATGCGGAAGGATCCGGGTTGGCGTTTCCGATCCGCGAGGGAGATGGCGGAGGCGATCAAAAGCCCGTGTATACCGCCGCACCATCGAACTCCTACTTGGGACGAGTCGTGAAGGTCGGTGGCCGGCGCTCGACGTATCCCAAATTGGGCCACGCTTTCTGGCCGACGAGGTGCGGGCGGAACTCGCGCGCAAAGTCTGAGGAAGCCGCCCCTAGTGCAGCACCAGGCGGACGCGAAAGAACCGATCCGAGACCGCCACGGCCACGTTGAAGCCCGCTCACAGTCACCCCGACCGCGCGATATGAGTCTCACCAACCAGCTCGAATCGATTGTCGCGCGCGCCACCGCCGTGACGTTGGGGACCGACAC
>JBBRQH010000055.1:0-36263 GCA_038226705.1 Chthoniobacterales bacterium
GCAGCGCGAGACGACCGCGCACGCCATTCGCGACCAGGACATCCGCGCGCTGCTCTCCTGCGATGTGGGTATTTTCCACTACGACGGGCCGGAACTCGACTCCGGCACGGTGGTCGAGTTCATGTTCGCGAAGTTTGCCGACATCCCTTCGGTCCTGCTTCGGACGGATTTCCGCCACGGTGGCGACCAGGTCAAAGGCGGCGACCCCTGGAACCTGATGACGAGCTTTTTTCCCCGCACGCGCAAGGTGGTCTTGAATGCGATGGATCTTTACCAGCAGGGTATGAACCGCGCGGACCATCCAACGCCGGAAGTGATTTCACGGGAGAAGCGCGGCATCGATGCCTCGATGGTCATGATCGAGCGGATTGCGCGCGATTGCCTGGCCGCGCTCGACGCCGCCGTCGCCGAGCCGCCCGTCCTTTCGCGCTCGCTGGCCGGTCCCGTCTTTGCCTGGCTCGCGCAAATGCCGGGCTTCAAGAATGGAACGGATTCGATGCGCGCGGAGTTGGTGAAACTGATGACCGAAAAGCAGGCGAAGGGCTTGCTCTAGCCGCCCTACGGGACGCTGCGGTAACGCGCAGCGAGACCTTCGGCGACGGCGTCCGCATACTCCCGGAAAATGCTCCGTTGCATTTTCCCGCCGATCTCCCGTTCGCCTTCAAAATCACCCGCCTGCAGGCGCGGGAAGTCCTGTCGGGAATTCATCACATACGGTTCGCAGTAGACGACGGGCGACTGATAGAGCCGGTTGGCCAGGAGGTTGCGGGCCCAAACCCGCGAGCCGGGGCGAACCCGAATCGCGCGGGCATCGGTATACTCGTAAGGCGGCAGGCCCGACCCGAGGGCGAGGGCGGCCGCGACGCTTTCGCCCGCCGCAATCTCCTCCTCGTGGACGCGCTGAAAAAGGCGGGTGAACATTTCGAAACGCACGTCGTCGTAGCGCAATTCGCCGGCACTGTAGTTGCCGTTCACGAGCATGTGGAGGTGGGATTTCTCGATCAACGCCGGCTGGGCGGGATCACCCCATTCCTCGGCGTTGAAATGCAGGCAAAGCGTGAGATCGGGCTTGAGCTCTTCGTTTACGCGCACCGCGCGGGCGCGAATCTCGCCCAGCCGATAGAAAAGTTTCTCCGCTTCCCATTGCACGGAATGGTCCTTCAACGGATCGGCGTAGCCATCGTAGGTGGGCTTGATGTCGGTCACGCCCCGCTCCTGCAGCGAACTCCGCGCCGCCTCCTGCAAAACCTCCGGTCGCAAGGGAGTCGCCGGATCGTTGCTGCGTCGGACCCAGGAAATCCGCGCCCCGAGCGCCTCCAGTCGGGGCGCGACCAATTCCGCGACGCGCAGCGTGAGATCGCCTTCGGTGATGGGTGTGGTGTTTCCAATCTGAAACCACCGTTCCTCCATTCTCGCCCAGGTCCCCCCGAGATGGCCGGGATCGAGGGCAATGTGGACGCCGGCCAGGGGCGCCGAGTCTTGGGCCGGCTTCGTCCGCGGGAACGCGGGATGCCAGTAGCGTTTCGGTGCGGGCGGCGTTGTCGCGGGCGCGGCAAACCGCACTTCGACTGTACGATCGGGCGCGGCTGCGTCTTCCACGAAGAAGGCGGAGGAGTCGCCCAGGCGAACGTAGGCCTCCCAGCCTCCCGCCGGAACGTAAAGCGTCGTGAGAAGACGCGTGAATTCCGCGCGCGTCATCGTGTCGCTGTAGGCGGCCAGTTGTGACCAGTCGTGCCGTTGTCCGAGCGGACTGATCCTTTCCGCCGCAAGCCGGCCCGGCTGAAAAACAAACAGGAGGGCGAGGGCGACGAATGCGTTGAAGAGATGGGCCCCCGCACTATTCTCCGCGCGCATGCTCCTGCGAATCCTCTTCCTCGGTGACATCGTGGGTGAACCTGGCCGCCGCACCGTGATCGAGCAGTTGCCCAAGCTCAAGGAGGAGCTTGGAATTGATTTCACCATCGTGAATGGGGAGAACTCGGCGGACGGACGCGGCATCACCCCCAAAATTTGCATCGATCTGTTGCGTGGCGGCGCGGCCGTGGTGACGAGCGGCGACCACATCTGGGACCGGCGCGAGATCGTCTCCTTCATCCCGACCGAGCCACGCTTGCTGCGACCGCTCAACTATCCGGAAGGCGTTCCGGGCGCGGGTTCGATCGTGCTGGAGACGGCAAAAGGACCGGTGGGAGTCATCAACGTGCAGGGCCGCACCTTCATGAAAATGGCGCTCGAGAATCCCTTTCTCGCGTTGCGCTCTGCGGTGGAGCGGATGCGGCTTGAGACGAAAGTGATTTTTGTCGATGCGCACGCCGAGGCGACGAGCGAGAAGATCGGGCTCGGGCGATTTCTCGATGGGCACGTCTCGGCGGTGGTGGGCACGCACACGCATGTGCAGACGGCCGACGAACGGATCTTCCCCGGGGGCACCGCATTTCTCTGCGATGCGGGAATGTGCGGTGCGACGGAGTCGATCATCGGCTCCGAGATTGAGCCGATCCTCGAGCGCTTTTGCAATGCGATGCCGGCCATCGCGCCGGTGGCGCGGAGCGGCGAGATCCGCCTGCACGGTGCCTTGGTCGAGGTGGAGACCGAGACGGGGCGAGCCGTGGCGATCCAGCGCTTCGCGCGCCCCTACCCGGCGTAGGCAGGACGCGAGCGCGGTAGTGGCGGGCGCAATCCGGCAGTTGTCCTTGTCTGTGCACGTGAAGGAGGTCGCGGGTGCCGAATCCATTAGGCTAACAGGCGACCGGGTATTGCACCGCCGCGACTTGACCGATTGGTAGGCCCGGATGTGTCTTGCGAGCGCCAGAGTCACCTCTCGAAATCAATTCTCTTATGAACTCCCTCTCCCTTGTTCGTCTCACGAATCTTGTCGCCCTGCTCGCGGCGTCGTCGTTTGCCGTTTCACTCCAGGCCGAGAGCCCGGCGGCGACACCTGCGGCCAGCCCCGATCCCGAGGCGATCCGCGTGGGCCCCACGGAAACGCTGGCGCTCACGCTGACGGCGAAGGGCGTGCAAATCTACGAATGCCGGGCGAAGAAAGATGATTCCACGCAGTTCGAATGGGTGTTTAAGAGTCCCGAGGCGGAGCTGTTCAACACGGCAGGAAAGTCATTTGGAAAGCACTACGCCGGCCCCACGTGGGAGTCCTCGAACGGCAACAAGGTGATGGCGAAAGTAAAGGGGAAGACCTCCTCGCCCGATCCGACCGCGATCGATTGGCTTTTGCTCGATACCACCACGGGAGAAGGCAGTGGAATCCTCTCCCGGATCAAAAGCATTCAACGCGTGGCGACGACCGGAGGCAAAGCTCCAGACGGTGGTTGCCAGGCGACTGACTCGGGCAAGGAGCTGCGCGTTCCTTACACGGCGACTTACAAATTTTACGAAGCGAAGCCGTAGGATTCGCGTTCAGGCGCGAATGGTGACGGGCGTGCCCACCTTCACTTCGTCAAAGAATCGTCGCGCCTTCCATTTTGGCAGTCGAATGCAGCCGTGCGAGGCGGGATAGCGCGGGACTTGCCCGGCATGGATCCCGACTCCGCCAACGATGCGGATGAAATACGGCATGGGCGCGCCTTCGTACTGGGTGCCGGACGGCCGAGGCGTTTTGCGGCTGTCCACATTTGCGATCACGACCCGTCCATTCGCCACGTATGCGCCGTAAAGGGTCGAGCGATGATCGATCTCTTTTTGAATTACGCGGAATTTACCGGTCGGGGTATCGAAACCCTCGCGCCCGGTGGAAGCGACCGACTCGAGCACAAGAGTGCGCCCCTTGTAGAGGTAAGCGCGCTGGGCAGATAGATCCACCACGACGGAGGCACGCCCCGGCACGTCGGAGCGGTAGCCGAAATCGGTCAAGGCGCAGCCATTCAGGAAGACGGCGAGTGCGGCGAGCAGGAGAAGTCGAAAACGCATGAGAAAGGGAATGGACTCAGGCCAGGAGCAATTCGCATTCTCACCGGCGGCAGTGCTCACGATCCGCGCTTTTCTTCGGCGAGGAAGCTCAGCACTTCGGCGTGAAATCGGTCGGGCAACTCCAGGTGGGGGATGTGCCCGACGCCCGGAAGCTCCACGAACTTGCTGCCTTTCGACAATTGCGGGGCCAGGGCCCGAGCCAATTCCGCCACATGGCCGAGCGTGGCCCGGACTTCCTCGGAGACGAGGTTCTTGCCCAAGGCGGCGCGATCCTTGTCCCCGGCGATGAGCAGGGTGGGCGGACGCAGTTGACCGATCTCATAGCAGACCGGCTGTTCGTAAATCATCTGGTAAGTCAGCGCGGTGGCGCGAATCACGCGGGGACCTTCGCCGCCCTGAGCCGAGCGCGCCTGGAGGAGCGCCCACTCCGCGTAGGCCGGCTTCCACTGCGGGTAATAGCTTTGGTGGAATTTGAGCGCGCTCTGTTCGTTTTCCGCTTCGCTGATGGCGATCAGTTCCGACAGGGATTTGTACGGGACTTTCAGCCGGTAGTCTTCCAGCCCGATGGGATCCTCGAGAACCAGCCGATCAACCGTCTCCGGATACAGCAGCGTGAACCGGATTCCCACCATGCCTCCCATCGAGTGTCCTACGACGCTGACGCGGTCCAGATGGAGTGACGCCAGCAGGCCTTCGTGTTCGCGGCCAGCAGGTGGAAACTGTAGTTGAGATCCGGCTTGGAGGAGCGGCCGAAGCCGAGTTGATCCACCGCGATCACACGATAGCCAGCCTGCGTGAGCGTCGCGATGCTGTCGCGCCAGTACGCGGCGAAGAAATTCTTCCCATGCAACAACAGCACCGTGCGACCATTCGCGGCGCCGACCGGCGCGACATCGAGATACGCCATGCGCAGGGATTGCCCCTCGATCTTGAGCGGAAAATAGCGGACCGGATACGGCGAGGCGTAGCCCTCCATCGCCGCGCCGACGACGGCCGGAACCTCCGGCGGAGTCTGCGCGTGGGCGGTGCCGAGTGTGACGGCAGCCAGGAGGAAGAGAAGGACGGAGCGGATCATAAGGGAGGGCCGGACCGTTCCGCCCGCCGACGACACAGCAAGCGCGGAGCGCGTCCGCGCACCGCAAAAGGGTCGGGAGCCTCCGTTATCCGGTGTATTCCGCCACCGGCAGGCATGAGCAGACCAGGTTCCGGTCGCCGTACACGTTGTCCACGCGTCCGACCGCCGGCCAGAATTTCCGGTCGCGCACCCACGGCAGCGGGAATGCGGCGAGTTCGCGCGAATAGGGGCGATCCCATTTCTCCGCGACCACCACTTGGGCAGTGTGGGGCGCGTGTTTGAGCACGTTGCTTTTGCGGTCGGCCGCGCCGCTGCCAATCGCTTTGATTTCCCCGGCGATGGCGATCATGGCGTCGCAAAAACGATCGAGCTCCTCTTTCGATTCGCTTTCGGTCGGCTCCACCATCACGGTGCCGGCGACGGGCCAGCTGACGGTGGGGGCGTGGAACCCGTAGTCCATCAGCCGCTTGGCCACATCCTCCACCTCGACGCCCGCACTTTTCGCCCCGCGCAAATCGAGGATGCACTCGTGTGCCACGAGTCCATCGCCGCCCCGGTAGAGCACGGGGAAGTGCGGCTCGAGTTGCTTCGCGATGTAATTCGCATTCAGGATCGCCAGTTTCGTCGCGAGGGTGAGCCCGTCCGGACCCATCATTCGGATATACATCCACGAAATCGTGAGAATGCTCGCGCTGCCATAGGGCGCCGCACTCACCGGACCGATGGCCGATTTCCCCCCGCAGGTCCCGCAGGCGGGGTGTCCGGGCAGGAAAGGGGCAAGATGCGCCGCGACTCCGATCGGCCCCATCCCGGGGCCGCCACCGCCGTGCGGAATACAGAAGGTCTTGTGCAAATTGAGATGGCAGACGTCGGCGCCGATGAAGCCCGGACTCGTAAGCCCCACTTGGGCGTTGAGGTTGGCACCGTCCATATAGACCTGGCCGCCGTGCTCATGAATGAGCGTGCAGATCTCGCGGATGGTACTCTCGAAGACGCCGTGCGTGCTTGGATAGGTGATCATGAGCGCCGCGAGTTTGTCCGCGTGCTGGGTCGCCTTGGCGCGCAGATCGGAGACATCGATATTCCCGTCCTTGTCGCACGCCACCGTGACGACGTGGTAGCCAGCCATGACCGCGCTGGCTGGATTTGTGCCGTGCGCAGAAGTCGGGATGAGGCAGATGTCGCGCTGGCCCTGGCCGCGCGATTCCTGGTAGGCGCGAATCACGAGCAGCCCGGCGTATTCGCCCTGCGAGCCGGCATTCGGCTGCAGCGAGACACCGGCAAAGCCCGTCATCCCGGCCAGCCAGCGCTCCAGCTGGGCAAAAAGTTCGGCGTAGCCGCGCCACTGCGCGGCGGGGGCGAAGGGGTGAATTTGGCCAAACTCCGGCCACGTGACGGGGAACATTTCCGCGGTCGCATTCAGCTTCATGGTGCAGGAGCCGAGCGGGATCATCGAATGGCAAAGCGAGAGATCCTTGGCCTCGAGCGCCCGCAGGTAACGCAGCATCAAACTTTCGGTGCGATAGCGGCTGAAGACCGGATGCGAGAGAATCGGCCTGATGCGGTCCTCGATCACGATGTGTTCCGCCGCCGGCTCGAGCGTCGTTTCCACCCCGCCGTTGAAGACGGTCCACAGGTCGCGCACATCCTGCACGCTCGTGGTCTCATCGAGGCTCACCCCGAGCGTGGCATCGTCGATCTGCCGCAGATTGATGCGTCTTTGCTCGGCCAGGCGGTGGAAATCGGCCGCCTTTCCTTTTCCGACCGGAATCGTGACGGTGTCGAAGAACCGGTCGCTAGGCAGGGTAAAACCGAGGCGCTCGAGCCCACTCGCAAACGTGCGGGCGAGGCGGTGCGTACGCAGCGCAATTTCGCGCAGGCCCTTCGGGCCGTGGTAGCAGGCATAAGCTGCCGCCATCACCGCCAGCAGCACTTGCGCCGTGCAAATGTTCGAAGTCGCCTTGTCCCGGCGGATATGTTGCTCGCGCGTCTGGAGCGAAAGGCGCATCGCCGGGTTGCCATTGGCATCCTTCGAGACCCCGATGAGCCGACCGGGCATGAGCCGCTTGTGTGCGTCCTTGGTGGCGCAGTAGCCGGCGTGGGGACCGCCAAAACCAAAGGGAACGCCGAAACGCTGGGCGCTGCCGACCGCGATATCCGCGCCGAATTCACCGGGCGGTCGGAGGAGGGTGAGTGCGAGCAGATCGGCGGCCACGACGAGCAACCCGCCCGCGGCGTGCACCGCCTGGGAGAATTTGTCGTAGTTCCAGATGGAGCCTTCCGTGCTCGGATATTGGACGACGGCGCCGCAGAGCCGGCCATCCGGCACAAAAGTGCGGTGGTCGCCCACGACGACCTCGATTCCGAGCGGCAAGGCGCGGGTCTGGATCACGGCGATCGTCTGCGGATGACACGAGGCGCTCACGAAGAACACGTTGCGCTCCACCGCTGCGCCGACCGGATTTCCGATCGCATGACACATGTGCATCGATTCCGCCGCCGCGGTCGCTTCGTCGAGCAGCGAGGCATTGGCGATTTCGAGGCCGGTGAGGTCCGCGACCATCGTCTGGAAATTCAGGAGCATCTCCATGCGTCCCTGCGCGATTTCGGCCTGGTAAGGTGTGTAGGCCGTGTACCAGCCGGGATTCTCAAGAATATTCCGCTGGATCACGGGCGGGACGATGGTGCCGTAATAGCCCTGGCCGATGAAGCTGCGGAAAACCTGGTTCTGGGCGGCGAGGCCCTTGAGTTCCGCCAGCGCCTCGCTTTCGGTCGCCTGCTTGGGCAGGTCCAATTCCTTCCGCGAACGGATTTTCTCCGGCACGGCCGCGTCGATCAAGGCATCCAGCGAGGGATACCCGATGAGGTCGAGCATTTGCGCGGTCTCCGCTTCGTCGGGCCCGAGGTGCCGGCGCGGAAAAGTATCGAGCGCCCCGAGCGCATCGCGTTGTGCCTGGGAAGGCTCCGGCAGGGGAGACAAGTCGCGGCAGTTGGGAGATTCTGTGACAGCGGGTGGAACAGCGAGCGGCGCGGCTGGAGACATGGGCGCACGGTAGGGAGAGCACGCGCTGAGGCAAGACGGGCGGCGTGTCGCAAATCAAAAGAATGCTTCGCCGGCCACGGGAGGCCACGATTCCGCCGGGAAACGATGGCGCGCTGCGCGCTGCGCGCTATACTCCGCCTTTCACGCGGATCTTGCACTGTCGGGCAAAATCGGGTGTGAATGCGTTCAACCGCAGCAGCTTCTTCAATTTCATGCGCACCGAAAAGCACTTTCTTACGCTCCCCGATGGACGCGCCATTCGCGCTCGCATCACCGCGGCATCATATCTCGCGAACGCGCCGGTGAAATGGAGCGGAGTGAAGCTGGCTGGGCTTCCGCGCGCCGAATCTTTCGACCCCTACACCCTCCGCGCACTGCTCGAGCACGTCACCCTCCGCGTCGGCGGAACGCTTCGAACCGAGGCAGAGGGGGAGTGGCCGGAAGAGCACCAATAGACCACAGGTGCTCTTTCCGGAGAGACCTCGGGCCTATTTGTCCTTATCTTTCTTGGGATAGGGCGGTACAGGCGGCAGTTCCTGGCCCTTGGTCTTGAGTTCCTCGAGGATGACTTCGATCGCCTTGTCGAGTTGCTGATCCTCGCCGTGGAATTCCCGGGCCGGATCGTTGTCGACCATGATATCGGGATCGACGCCGTAGCCTTCGATGACCCAATCCTTGCCGTCCTTGGCATAGGGCGCGAATTCGGGCCGGTTGAGCGACCCGCCATCGACAAGCGGAAGCGTGCCGCGGATGCCGACGACACCGCCCCAGGAGCGCTTGCCGATGAGCTTGCCCATGCCCAGCGTCTTGAAGCGATAAGGAAAGATGTCCCCGTCGGAAGCGGAATATTCGTCCATCAGGGTGGTGATCGGGCCGAGCAGCATGTCGCCCGGATTGGGTCGGGGGATACTGTTGCGTGCAACGTTCACCATAACGAGCTCGCGGCGGAGCCGCTCGATGATCATGGGTGAGACGTTGCCACCGCCATTGCCACGCACGTCGACGATGAGGGCCTTCTTGCGGAGCTGGGGATAGAAGCGCCGGACAAATTCGTTCAGGCCCGGGCGGCCCATATCCGGAATGTGCAGGTAGCCGACTTTGCCGCCGGTTTTCTTGCTCACGTAGTCGATGTTTCGCTGCACCCAGCTCTCGTAGTAGAGCGGGGCTTCGTCGGCGATGGGCACCACGGTGACGTCGCGGGCGCCTTCGTCCGTCGGCTTGGAATTGACGCGCAGGACGACCTGTTTGCCGGCCGCGCCGATGAGGCCCTGGCCGAGGTTGTCCATCCTGGCGACGGGCTTGCCGTTAATTGCGAGGATGAATTCGCCTTCCTTCACATCGACGCCGATTTCAGTCAGGGGCGAACGCGTGCGCTCGCGCCAGTTTTCGCCGCGGATGATTTTGTCGATGCGATAGGCGCGGCTGACCGCGTCGCGCGAGAATTCTGCGCCGAGAAGACCGAGCTTGATGCGCGGCGCCTCGGGTCGATCGCCGCCGCCTACGTAGGCGTGGCCGATGTTCAGTTCCCCGATCATTTCCCCGATGAGGTACGTGAGATCGTTTCGGTGATTTACGTACGGCACAAGCGCGCCGTATTTCGCGCGGATCGCCGCCCAATCGAGCCCGTGCATGTTAGGCGCATAGAAAAAGTCGCGCATCTGGCGCCAGCATTCGTCGTAGATCTGCTGCCATTCCGCGTGCCGATCGAGCTGCATCTCGAGTCCGCCGAGCGCGAGCTTGTCCTTCAACTCGATCTTCGCCGTCGGCAGATCGATGATGCCGTATTCCTTCTGGATCTTCACGAGCATCTTTTTCCCGTTGGCCGTGATCTCGTAGGATTCGGCCTTGGCGAGTTCCGTCTCTTTCCGGTCCTTGAGCGAGTAATAGAGCAGCGTCCGCTTCGGCGTCATTTGCGGGCCATCTTCATCGGCATCGTCGCCGACCGTCGAACGCAGGAAGTAGACCTTGTCGCCGACCATGGAGATAGAGCTGTAGCTGCCGGCGGCGCCCGGCAATGCCACGAGGCGATCCTTGAGGCCGTCTTCATCCACTTTCACGACCACCGGCTTCTTCGGTTTGTCGTCTTTTTTGTCCCCGTCCTTTTTATCGCCGTCTTTGGACTCGGCCGGCGTGGAGGTTGGAGTGGGTTCTGGCTTCTTGTCGTCTTTCGCATCCGCTTTATCCCCGGGCTTTTTCTCGTCCTTGGCAATCGCCACTTCGTCGCTGCGGGGTTTCATCGGCGACTCGGTGCCTTTGGCCAGCGTGACGAAGTACACGCGCTCCATATCGCGGTAGGCGTGATTCCATTCCGTCTGACTGTAAATGGGCTTGAAATCGCGACTGGAGGCGAAGAGCAAATACTTGCCGTCGTCGCTGAAGGAAGGATCGGCCGAAGAATACCAGCCGTCGGTCACTTCGATGCGCTTTTGGGATTCGAGCGAATAGAGATACACCTTTGAGAGCATCTCCTCGTCCGGGCGCGTGTAGGCGACCCACTTGCTGTCGGGCGCCCAGACGTACTGGCGGATCTCGGTCAGCTTGTCCTGGTCGACCGGGGTGACCGCCTTGCTCTGAACATCAACGATCCGCAACCGCTGGAGCCGGTCGCTCCACATCAGCTTCTTCGAATCCGGCGACCATTCCGCGCGGTAGTAGTACGTGTCCGCGCCCTTGGTGATTTGTTGCGGCGCGCCCTTCCCGTCCTGTGGGCGAATGTAGATCTCGCTCTCACCGGTTTCATCCGAGATGTAGGCGATCCATTTACCGTCCGGCGACCAGACCGGATCGCGCTCATGGACGCCGGGCGTTCCCGTCAGATTGCGGGTGGCGCCGTCCTTCGCCGGCACGGAAAAGAGTTCGCCGCGTGCCGCCACCACGACCCGCTTCGCGTCCGGCGAAGGCGTAATGGTCGTGATCGCCTTGGTGGCGTCGAGCGTCAGCAGGCTGCCGCGACCCGACGCGAAATCCTCCTTGATCGCGATGGGCACCTGGCGCGCCTTGCCCGAGGCCAGGTCAAAGTGCCAGATGTAGCCGGCCTGCTCGAAAACGATTCCGCCTTTGCCGAGGGAGGGAAACTTGATGTCGTAGTCTTTGAACGTGGTGTGCTGGGCCGTTTGTTTCGTCGCCAAGTCATACGAAAACAGGTTCATGTTTCCGGTGCGCTCGGAGAGGAAGTAGATCTTTCCGTCGGAAGCCCACATCGGGCTGATGTCCTGCGCTGCATTGTTCGTGATGTTCTCGAGCGCGCCGGTTTTGAAATCGAAAATCCAAATGTCGTCCGCCATGCCGCCCTTGTATCGCTTCCAGGTGCGGAACTCGCGGAACACGCGGTTGTAGGCCATTTTCGAATCGTCCGGCGAAAACGAGAGCAAGCCGCCGCGGGGCACAGGCAGTGGCTGCGGCATTTCCGCATCGAGTCCCACGGCATAAAGCTGGCCGATGAACGCATCGAAAGACTTCCCGCGGGAACGGAAGACGACCTCCGGCTTCGTATTCTTCCAGGCGAGCACGATGTTGTTCGGGCCCATGCGATCGGAAATATCATCGCGCCCGAGCGTGGCCGTGTAGGTCAGCCGTTTTGGTACGCCGCCATCTGCGGGCATCGCGTAGACTTCCGTATTGCCGTCATATTGGGCGGTGAAAGCGAGCTGAGCGCCGTCCGAGGAGAATTTCGGGAACGAAGCGTAACCCGGGGCGGAGGTGAGGCGCCGCGCCGTGCCGCCGTCGAGGCCAACCGTGTAGAGGTTGCCGGCGTAGGTGAACACGATCTGCGCTCCGTTCGTGGTGGGGAAGCGCAGCAGCCGGGTTTGGGTCGGATCCGGTTTGGCTTGGGCGAAGACGCTGGTGGCGAGCACAAGCGAGGCGAGGGCGGGGGCGAGAATGCGCATGGGAAAATGAGCCGGAACGCTGGGATGTCGCGGCGCGCCCCGCCAGGCCAAAATTCTCGGAACGCAAGATTGGCGTGCGGAAGAGACGATACTCCAGCGCAGAAAGCACCTAGCCGGAAACTTCGTCGCGGTTGGGAGCCGTTTCAAATCAATGTTCATCCCGAGGTAACCCCGCCTCGGCATGGGCTATGTCTGGCCCGAAGCCGCCATCCCTTTGAAGACGGCCAGGATGCCCCGCGCGAACCCGTTCCGTGACGCGCAAGTTGCTTGTCCGCCCGCCCCCACTTTTGGACCATCCGGCATCATGAACCCGCAAAAAACCGCTCTTCTCCTCATCGAGTTCCAAAACGATTTCACGTCCCGCGGGGGTGCGCTGCACGAAGCCGTGAAGGACGTGATGGAATCCACCCAGATGCTCGGCAATGCCGCCGCCACCGTGGAAGGCGCCCGGGCTCGCGGGGTCACGATTTTGCACGCACCCATCATGTTCGCGAAGGGCTACCATGAGATCTCGCCCAACCCCTATGGCATCCTCAAAGGAGTGGTGACTTCCAACGCTTTCATCAAAGGCGAATGGGGCGCAGAGATCTGCGACGCGCTCAAACCCCAGGCGGAAGACATCGTGGTGGAGGGCAAGCGCGGCCTGGACGCTTTTGCGAGCACCAATCTCGATTTCATCCTGCGCAGCCGGGGCCTCGAAAACCTCGTTATCTGCGGCTTCCTGACGAATTGCTGTGTCGAAAGCACGATGCGCACCGGTTACGAACGCGGATATCAGGTCGTCACATTAAAGGATTGCACGGCGGCCACGAGCAAGGCTGAGCACGATGCCGCGCAGAAGTTCACCTACCCGATGTTTTCGCGTCCGTTGAACCACGCGGAATTCCTCGAAGAGTTGCGAGGTGGGGCGACGGTCGCCGATCCCTCGCGCGGCTATGCTTCGGCCTAGGTCAGCGCTGGCCGAAAATCATCCACCCGGCAACCGGGACGACGTGGAATCGGCCTGGCGCGTTGTTCTCCACTAATCTCGGGGGATGGGTGAAGCACCGGTTTATCAGGTGAAGTGGAGACGGAGATTCGCTTGCGGGTCCTTAGTCGGCAGGGCAAGGTGAATCGCGTTCAAACCGACCGGATCGCTTTATCCGATACCGCCGTGGAATACCTCCTCATTGCCTTGCAACTCATCGTGGGCCTCGGAATTCTGAATGTCTGGATGGTTCGGCCGGGGAGAACGACGCAATATCGCGGCGGCGAGGCGAAGAACCTGCGCGAGGAGTTCGCCGCCTATGGGCTGCCATTCTGGTTCATGTGCGTGATCGGCGTGCTCAAGGTCGGACTGGCGCTCGCCCTTTTGGCCGGCATTTGGATTCACAGCGTTGCCC
The DNA here is from genome assembly GCA_038226705.1 of Chthoniobacterales bacterium. Taxonomy (GTDB): domain Bacteria; phylum Verrucomicrobiota; class Verrucomicrobiia; order Chthoniobacterales; family SZAS-18; genus SZAS-18. Next base: position 13,312 of record JBBRQH010000055.1, read on the forward strand.
AACCGGCCGCGATCGGTCTCGGTTTGCTCATGCTGGGCGCGTTCGTCATGCACCTCAAAGTGAAGGACCCCATCAAGAAAGCCCTGCCTTCCATCGCCGTGCTCGCGATGTGCGCCGCCATTGCTTTGCTGTAAGGAAACTTCGTCAGAACGCCGCCAGACAAAGGTAGGCGTTCAGCGCCAGATAGAGCAGCGCCGGGGTCGTCTGCGGCAGAGTGTCTTTGATTTTAATCCGGACGCCGACGGCGATCAGCATCATGGCGGCAAGCCCGGCGGCCGCCGCGCGTCCCATCCACGGCTGACTCAGGCCAGCCAGCAGTCCGATCGCCGCGCACAACTGCAGCCCACCCACGAGCCTGCGCTGCGATCCAAGCTGGTAGCGATCGAACTCCTGCTTCATGGAGACGGAGAGAAAGCACGCCGACCCGTAGGCGAGAAAGGAAATGGCTGAGAAAAGGATCAGGGCGGCGTTCAAGGGTGCGAGCATAGCATCATTGCTCATCCTTCCTCATGAACTTCGCGAAGATGGTGGTCGACGCGGCCTCTCGGGTTCGAAAATGTTTTCGTGGATGGTATCCAGAAGGCGAACGCCGTCGTATGGGATGGTGGTCCGCTTCTCATCTCAATCACTCGCTCTCCAATTTTGAACGAATTTCTTCAATCCCAAGGTGCGCTCTACACTGCCGGCGTGATGACTCAGGCAGTGCGGGAGCAGTTTGAACTCCTTCTCGAATTTCATCAGGAGCTTCGCGAGTTCGTCGCCGGACTTTCAGAGGTGAGCGCGGCGGTGACGCTGTCCATCGCGCCGCGCGCTGGCGTGGTGCCTTCGCCGGGACTGAAGGCTCGGCTCGCTGGGCTGATTGCGAACCGCCCGCAGCAGACCAGTCCGGAGGGCTTGGTGGTATCCGGGCCAGATCGCCTGGTGCAGTGGGTCAACCCTTCCTTCAGTGCGATGTGCGGATACTCGCTGGATGAATTGCGCGGGAAAAATCTCGGTCCGATTTTACAAGGCGAGAAAACCGATCGTGCGGCGGCCGCGCGGATGCAGAGCGCCGTGCACGAATATCGCCCCTGTCGCGAGACGATCCTCAATTACCACAAGAACGGCACGCCTTACTGGGTGGAGGTTGCCATCAGCCCGGTCTTTGACGACGCGGGCGAACTGCTCTGGCTCGTCGCCTGTGAGCGGGAACTGACGGACCGCGTCGCGGCGTAGTCTGCGTGAACCCGGGTGGCTAGACGTCCGGGTTGAGAATCTCGCGTAGTTTCATCATTCCGCGACGAATCCGCGCCTTGATCGTGCCGAGCGGCTCATTGAGGCGCTCCGCGATTTCCGTCTGCGTGAGCGAGGAGAAGAACGCGAGTTCGATCGCTTCGCGCTGGTCTTTCGAGAGCTTCTGGATTGCGTCACGGACGATCCGGTTCGTCTCCCTCGCGGCGACCGTTTCGAAGGAACTCCGGTCGTCAAACTGCTTGAGGGCTTCCGCTTCACGCTCGACGTCGTCCTGCAGTCGATTGCGGCGCACGGTCGAGCGCAGGCGGTCAAGCGCCTTGTTGCGCGTGAGGGTCACGCCCCACGTCATCGGCTTGCCGCGGGCCGGGTCGTAGAGCGGTGCCTTTTCCCAGATCTGGATAAAGACGTCCTGCAGGACGTCCTCGGCGGCCTCCTGATTGTTGAGCACGCGATACGCCGTGGAGAAAAGCACGCCGGAAAAACGATCGTAAAGCGTTTCGAAACTCACGCGATCTCCCTGCGCGACGCGCTTCAAAAGCTCAATCTCCGCCTCGAGGTCGTTGGCAGGATCGGTGGGCATCGCCGCGGAGCATGTTCGAGCCGCTGCGCGCCGACAATAGAAACTGAGTTCCACGCTCAAGCGGAGGGCGGAAATACCCACAACACGCGGCGGCCGACATTGCCGTGCACGGCGCGCCCGAGCAGCGTGCGTGTCGCCCGCGAATGGTAGAGGATGAGAAGCGCGCTCTCCGCGCTGACATCTGCAATCCTCGGAAAGAATTGGGCTCACCTGCGTGATGGTGCGTCCAGAGCGCTCGTGGGAGCGTATCCCCAGAGCCTCGAAAGCGAATCATATGAACAAATCTGCGACACCCTCGCGCGTCTGGCTCATCACCGGCTGCTCCAGCGGCTTCGGCCTTGCGCTGGTCACCTCGCTGCTTTCGCGAGGGCAGCGCGTCATCGCCACGGCGCGCCAGCCCGTCTCGCTCGTCGAACTGGCCGCGCGCCACCCGGAGACGTGCCGTGCGCTCCCGCTCGACGTCACCAACGCGGTGCAAGTCCAGAGCGCGCTTGCGGAAGCGGCGAATGCCTGGGGACGGCTCGACGTCATCGTGAACAATGCCGGCTACGGACTCGTGGGTGCTTTTGAAGAACTCGGGGCCGAGGAAATCGCCCGGAACTTCGGCGTGAACTTTTTCGGCGCGCTGGAGGTCATCCGCGCGGCCCTACCCCTTCTCCGAGGGCAAGGCAGTGGCCACATCGTGAACATTTCCGCCGCCGCGGTGATTTCGAACTACGCAGGCTTTTCCATCTACGGCGCAACCAAGTGGGCGCTCGAAGGCGTCTCAGAATCGCTCGCCGTCGAACTGAAGCCACTCGGGATCAAGGTCACGATCGTGCAACCCGGCCCGTTTCGCACCGACTTTATCGGCCGCTCGCTGGAGCGCGCGGAGAATCACCTCGCGGATTACGACCGGACGAGCGGCAAGTTTCTGCGTTTGCTCGAAACGATGGAAGGCAAGCAACCCGGCGACCCGGCCAAAGCGGCGGAGGCCATCATCGCTGCCGTGGAATCCGACACCCCGCCCCTTCGACTTGTGCTTGGCAAATACGCGAATGACAAGACGCGCAAGAAATTCGCCGACGCGGAAAAGGAACGTGCCGGGTGGGAGCACGTCGGCATGCCCACGGAGTTCTGACTTTTATTATGAAACGGAAAATGCCGCTCATCGCTGCCATCGTTCTACCAGTCGCGCTCGCTGCGTTCTGGCTCGTCTCCACCTCGCGCGCAGCGACGGAAACTCCCGCTTACAAGGTCGTCCGCACCGACGGAAATTTTGAGATCCGCGACTATCCGGCGCTCACCGTCGCCACCACCGCGATGGAGCACGAGGAGATGAACGGCGGCTTCGGAAAGTTGTTCCGCTTCATCTCCGGCCGCAACGAAGGCTCGGAGAAGATCGCGATGACCTCGCCGGTCCTGATCGACACGACGAAGGACAAGAAGACGATGAGCTTCATCATGCCCCGAAAGGCGGTGGAGAAAGGCGTGCCGAAGCCATCCGGAGAAACCGTGACCCTCGGCAAAGTACCGGCGGCGAGATTTGCCGTGCTGCGGTTCGGCGGCGGTCGCACGGCGGAAAATGAGAGAGCCGCCATCGACCAACTCCGGGCGCGGCTCGACGCGGGGAAGCTCGCCGGCAAAGGCGCGCCGACATTTGCCTATTACGATCCGCCGTGGACGCCGACATTCATGCGCCGGAATGAGGTGATGATCCGCATCGACAAGCACGATGAATAACCAGGCTCTCCGACTCCTCCTCGCCGCGATGGCGGGTTTACTTTCCGCGTGTGCGTCGCCGCAGATCTCCACCCGCGAGATCAAGAAATGCGATCCCGGCGCGGTGGCGCTGGTCGCTGCAGCTCGTCGGGCGCATGGGGGTTCAGCGTTCGAAAAAATCCACGATGTGAGCGTGCGCTACGAGGGGCAGTGGCCCTCGATCGGGCCGCGCTTTCAGCCCGTGCTCTCGGATACCGGGTTCCGGCGCGGGTCCGAAGAACGGCTGCTCACCGGTCCGCGGATCATTGCGCAGGAGCACACGGGGCCGGCGGGGAAGAAGCTCGTCTTGCGCGAACCGGGCAAGGTTACCGTTGTCTACAATGCTGCGCTCTCGACTGACGACGAAGCCAAGCGCGCTGCCGCGCTCGTGGCTGATGCCTACACGATGTTCCTGCTGGGGCCATTCTACTTCGAGCGACCGGGCGTCATGCTTGCTCCCAACGGCGAAGCCCTCGTGGAAAAGGCGGTGTGCGACCAGGTGCTCGCGGTATTGCGTCCGGGATTCGGGCTCGCGAAGGAAGACCGCGTAATCCTCTTCATCGACCGCGCGACCAAACAACTCCGCCGCGTCCGCCTGACCTTGAACGGCCTGGATAGCACGCGCGCCGCGGAGGTCGATGTGACCTTCCGTAACTTCCGCACGGTCGGCGGCATCGTCTGGCCAACGGATTTCGACGAACGCATCCGCGTCCCCTTTGACTTGCAGGTGCATCGTTGGCGCATGCTCGGGCTCGCCCTCAACCGCGGTCTCCGCGCCTCGGACCTCGCTGCCTCCGGCTTCCAAGGCCGCGCCGCGAAACCCGCTACGGCCCTGGCTGCCCGTTAGATGTTCACGACGGAAGAGCGTCCCGCCAAACCTGCACCGAAGAATGCGTTTCTCGAATCACCGCCCCGGATGAACGCGGAGACACCGAACACGTCCGCAAAATGAGAGGCGTGAAGAAACAGCATCTTCCGGAGAAAGTGTGCGTCAGTTGCGGGCGTCCTTTTACCTGGCGGAAAAAGTGGGAGCGGGTTTGGGACGAGGTGAAATTTTGCAGTGTCGGGTGCCGCATGCACCGACCGGCTCCACGCCCGGAGACGTAGCACCCCGGCGGTATTCTTTTAGTGGAACCAAATAACCATGCGCCATCTTGTCCTCATCCTCGGCGATCAGCTTGATGCAGATTCGGCGGCCTTGGACGGCTTCGATCCCGGGCAGGACGCGATCTGGATGGCAGAGGTGGCGTATGAAAGCACCAAGGTGTGGAGCACGAAACCTCGCATCGCGATGTTTCTCGCCGCGATGCGGCATTTCTGTGCTGCGCTCCGGGGGCGCGGGTGGGAGGTTTATTACCGCGAACTCACGAGCGATGCCGCAATGTGGCGCGGAGCCGATGGCAAGGGGAGGCGGGCGAAGGGCGACACGTTCGCCGAGGCCTTGGGCGAATCGTTGGCGACTCTCAAGCCACAGCGTGTATTGCTGGTGGAGCCTGGGGAATGGAGTGTGCGCGAGGAAATCCGCGTCGCGATGAAGTCGGCGGAACTGCCGCTGGAAATTCGCGAAGATCGGCACTTTCTGTGCAGCCATGCGGAGTTTGCGGCCCATGCGGAGGGGCGGAAGCAGCTGCGGATGGAGTTTTTCTACCGTGAGATGCGGAAGCGCCACGGCGTGCTGCTGGATGAGGGCAAGCCAGCGGGCGGCGATTGGAATTTCGACAGCGAGAATCGCAAGAGCTTCGGCCAGGACGGTCCGCCGGGGCACAAGGCGCCGCGCAGTTTTCCGCCGGATGAAATCACCCGGGATGTCATCGCGATGGTAAATACACGCTTCGCCAGCCACCCCGGCGAACTCGCGCAATTCGACTGGCCGGTGACGGCGCGCGATGCGGAGGCGGCGCTGCAGGATTTCATCGCGCATCGGCTGAAGGAATTCGGCGACTGGCAGGATGCAATTTGGACCGCGGAGCCGTGGCTTTTCCACAGCCGTCTGAGCACGGCAATGAACCTCAAGCTCCTCCATCCGCGCACCGTCATCGACGCGGCGGAGCAGGCGTATCGCGCGGGTCGTGCGCCGCTCGCGGGCGTGGAGGGCTTCATTCGACAGATCCTCGGCTGGCGCGAGTATGTGCGGGGCATCTATTGGCGGTTCATGCCCGGCTATGCGGAATTGAATGCGCTCGGCGCGGACCAGCCGCTGCCGAAATTCTACTGGACGGGTGACACCGAGATGGCCTGCCTGCGCGATGCCATCGGGCAGACGCTGCGGCTCGGCTACGCGCATCACATTCAGCGACTCATGGTCACTGGCCTCTATGCGCTCATGCTCGGGGTGCGACCTCGAGCCGTACATGAGTGGTATCTCGCAGTCTATGTCGACGCCGTCGAGTGGGTGGAACTCCCCAACACGCTCGGCATGTCGCAGCATGGCGATGGCGGCGTCATGGCCAGCAAGCCCTACGTGGCCACGGGCAAATACATCCAGCGCATGTCGAACTACTGCGCTGGCTGCCGCTTCGATCCCGCCGAGTCGACCGGCCCAAAGGCGTGCCCCTTTACCACGCTCTACTGGGACTTCCTGCTCCGGCACGAGCCCATGCTGCGCCAGAACCAGCGCATGGCCATGCAGGTGCGAAATCTCGTACGCCTCGACGCGGCACGGCGTGATGCCATTCAGAAACAGGCGGCGAAAATTCGCGCAGAAACCGCAAACCCAGCATGAGCCGGAAAATCGCGATCATCGGAGCCGGGATGGCGGGCGTCTCCGCCGCGAATGCGCTGCTCGCTCGAGGTTGCACGGTGACCCTCTTTGAAAAATCCCGGGGATTTGGCGGCCGCTGCGCCACCAAGCGGTGGGAAGGCCATACGGTCGATCACGGCGCGCAGTATTTCACAATCCGCGACGAACGCTTTCGCGCCGCGCTGCGGGCGGCTTCCGGGGATGCGCTGAGCGAGCTGCAAGCTCCGGTGCGGGACGAAAGCGGACGCGAATTGCCGGACTCGGGCCGCTGGTTTCATCGCGAGGGAAACAACCGCATCGTTCGTGATCTCGCGCGTGGCCTCGAGGTGAGAACGGAGACGACGATCGAACGCGCGGAGAATCTGCTGCGCCGGGCGGGCGGCGGGTTCGATCATGTCGTCAGCACCGCTCCGTTTCCACAGACCGCGCGGTTGTTTGAAATGGATGCTGGCTTTGACTACTTGCCGTGTCTCACCGTGCTGCTGGCCTATCGCGGCGAGTGGCTGGGACAAACGCGGGAGTGTTATGCGATCAGCGATCACCTTGGACCGCTGGCCTGGAGCGCGTGCGAGAATCACAAGGCGGGCCGCATTGCCGCGGGGAACTCCGTGATGGTGGCGCAAATGTCCGAAGCCTTCAGCCGGGAATATCTGGAACGCGCGCCAGATCAGTTTGCGGCCCTGGTGCGCCCGCTCGTCGAGGAGCGTTGGAAATTGCCGGCCGAGACTTTGGTTGCCGCGCTGGGACATCGGTGGCGTTACGCCCGGGTGGCGGGCGCGATGCATCCCCTGACGTTCGCACCCGGATTGCATTTCATCGGCGATGCACTGACCTCCTCCCGTCTTGAGGACGCTTGGCTCACCGGTGCGACCATCCTGGAACGTGGTCTCTTGCCGGCATGAGTGTCCCCACCGTCATCCCGGCCCGCACCGGCAATATCCCCTCCATGAACACAGACACACTCAGCGGGCTCGCCTGGGGCTCTTTCATCGGCGACGCCCTCGCCATGCCCGTGCATTGGTATTATGACCGCGCCGCGCTGCACCGCGACTATGGCGTGGTGCGCGAATACGTTGCGCCGAAAAACCCGCATCCGGGCAGCATCCTCTGGCGCTCAGAATACACCCCTCTGAACGAGCGGGGCGACATCCTGCACGATCAGGCGCAATACTGGGGACAGCGCGAAATCCACTACCACCAGTTTCTCCGCGCAGGCGAAAATACGCTCAACCTTCAGCTCGCGAAAGTGCTCATCGAATCGCTGATCGCGCGCGGCGGCTACGACGCGGATGATTATCTGGAGCGCTACATCCACTTCATGCGGACGCCGGGACAACACCGCGATACCTACGTCGAGGAGTATCACCGGAAATTCTTCACCGCCTACGCACGTGGCCTGGCGCCGAGGAAATGCGGCGGCAACGACATCCACATCGGTGGACTTGCCCACGTGGGCGTCCTTTCCGCGTTTTTCGCCTCGGATCTGAGCGCTGCCCGTGGGGCGGTCCGCGAACACATCAATCTCACTCATCGGAGCAAGGAGGTGACTCTCGCCGGAGACGCCTTCACCCGCATCCTCGGTCAGGTAGCGGCCGGGGCCGACCTGCGCGAGGCCATCTTCGCGCACGGCGCCGACTGGTTCTCGAAGCGCAAAGCCGAGCAGTGGTCGCGCGAGCCGGACGAAATCGTGATCGGACATCGAGTCAGCCCAGCCTGCTACATCGCGGATGCCTTTCCCGCCTCCCTTTTTCTCGCGTGGAAATATGCGGAGAATTTCGAGGCAGGAGTGATCGCGAACACCAATGTTGGCGGAGATAACTGCCACCGCGGTGCGGTCGTGGGCGCCCTGCTCGGAGCCGCCTCCGGGTTCACCCGGATACCTTCGAAACTTATCGATCGCCTGGACAATACGGCTCTCCTGCGGGAGCAAATCGAAGTGCTTGTTTGCGCCTGCTCAGGGGGAAAAGCCACAAACTCAGGCGTGGCAAAAGTTCTCTGAACGCTTCGCCTGTCTTCATCCCAACAGGACCGCGGCGAATAGCCGGTGCGCCTTCGGAGCGAAAGGTATCCGCCCCCACGATAACGGCCATAATAACTGAGCGGCATTTTTCCTGATAACCTATTCCCCGCGCAACTTTTTGGCCCAAATCCGGTTCCATCCGGCAACATTATGAAAACCGTTCTGATTTTCCTCATTCCCGTATGCGTGGGCTTGGCAGCCAGCGGGCAGGGAGCGCTCACCGTCAACAACGGCTCTCTCGGCCGGCAAACGACCCCGGGCGCCACCAACCATGTCTGGGCCGACCCGCCGCCGCCGAACACCGTTTTCGACCGTTGGGTAGGCGACGCAAACGTGCTCGCCGACCCCTCCGCCTGGCACACCACCGCCGTGACGCCGGCCACGTCTGCCGTCATCACGGCCACCTACAAATCCGCGCCCGCCTGGTCCCCCACCACCTACATCCTCAACGGGCGGGCGGCGACCGATCCGAATGCGATCAAACTCCTGTATTACTTCCCGCCAAACCCAGTGGGCGTGATCTTTCGCTTTCACGGCAGTGGCGGGTCGGCGGATTCGCTCTTCGCCAAGGTTGAAGACTTCACCTTTGCGCGCGACGCGGTGGCCGCCGGTTACGCCATCGTCGCACTCGACAGCACGGACCGCGTGAACAAGCAGTGGGATGCCGCCGGCACCGCCGCCAATGTGGATGTGGTGAATGTGCAGGCAGCCATCGATTACTTCATCGGCCTTGGGCTGATGACCGCCAACACCCCGAAATTCTCGACCGGGATGTCGAATGGCGGAGGCTTCGCCCCCAAACCCGCTTATTTCCTCGGCTTCCGCGCCTGCGGCATCTTTTGTTCTTCGGGTCAGCCGGCGCAGATTTTCACTGTCACCACGGTGCCGACAATTTGGAGTCTGGCGCGAAACGATGACCTGTATGACCACACGACTTTCCTGCCGAACGCCACGGCAAATCTGGCGAGTCTCAATGCGCAGCGCCCCAGCGTCACTGGCGAAATCCGCGAGAACCTCCCGTCGCCTGTCTATCCGCGCCGCTTCCTTCGCATCCCGGGTCTGACCGCAGCCAACTCGCAGACCATCTACGACAGTCTGAGGACCGGTGGTTTTTTTGACGCGCAGGATTTTCTCCTGGCCGACCCCGCGACGAGCGGCTGGTTCGCCTCATTACCCGCCGGCTTCGCGCCGTTTCAGGGGGACATCTTAAGCCAACTCAACTGCTGTTACTCGGCCCATCAATTCTATAGTGACTTTGATAACAAGGTGCTTCAGTTCTTTGCCGGCGCCACGCCGGGCCGGCTGGTGAACGTCTCCACCCGCGCCCGGGTGGAGACGGGTGCGAGCGTCATGATTGGCGGATTCGTGGTGGCCGGGGCGGCCGGGACGACCGCGCGCATCATCGTCCGCGCGATTGGCCCCAGCCTGAGCGCGTTCGGCCTGACGGGAGTTCTGGCGAACCCGACGATCAACCTCTACGACGCTTCAAACACGCTGATCGAGGCGAACGACGACTGGCAGACACAAAGTGGGACGTCAGCGGACGCGGCGGCGAAGGTCGCGGCGATTCAATCGAGCGGTTTCGCGCCGACCAATCCGCTGGAATCGGCGCTCATCCGCGATCTCCCTCCAGGCGCCTACACCGCGATCGTCTCGGGTGTGAATGCGACCGTCGGAATAGGACTGGTGGAGGCCTACGATCTCGATGCTCTCACCGCGCCTGCCCGGCCCATCAATCTCTCGACCCGGGCCAAGGTGCAGGACGGCAGCAATGTGGTAATCGCCGGCATTGCCATCCGGGGGGCACCGCTCCGCGTGCTCTTCCGCGCCCTCGGCCCGAGCCTCACGGCCTTCAACGTTCCCAACGTCCTGCCTGACCCGACGGTGACGGTGTACGACTCAGCGGGTCAGGTCATCGCCACGAATAGCAACTGGCAGGATTCGCAATCTGCTCCCGGCACCGAGTCCGCGGCCGCCATTAGCGCGACCACGCTGGCCCCCTCCAACCCATTAGAGTCGGCCATCCTGATCCTGCTCCCAGCCGGCAATTATACCGCGATCATTTCCGGGGCACCCGGGAGCAATCCCATCGGGAACGCGATCGTCGAAGTGTATGAGGTTCCGTAGCGCTCGGCGCTTGGCAAGGACTCGAATGGAATGAAAGCGCCGGTTGGGAGGGTGGCTTCGGCGCCACGCCTCACGCGAGACGCACTACCACCTTCGCTCCCTCGATCTGCGCGATGCGCACCCGCGTTTCGGGGGGAATGAAATCCCCAGAACTGACGACGTCCAACTCATCATCGCCAAAAACTGCCTTGCCACTCGGGCGCAGGGTCGTGCGGGTCATGCCCGTCATTCCCACTGTGACGGTGGGGGCGCTGGGAACGAGATCCAGCGGCCCGGAAGCGCCGCCGTGAATCGCCTCTGAAAGCACGAAGCGTGAGTAAAGCGAAGTCTTCGGCAACATGGTGACCAGAATCGAGATCACGATCACGGCGAAGACCATGGCGATGACGAGATTGATCAGCGGGAGCGTGAGCTGATCGAGATCCGGGATAAAGGGCTGGCTGGGATAGCGATCCGCCATGGCCAGAAGGATCGCCCCGAGCATGATGGCCACCCCGAGCACGGCGGGCAGGACGACCCCCGGGAAAAACAGCAGCTCGATCACGACGAGCAACGCGCCGATGATGAAAAGAGCGATCGTTTCGAAGCCGGCGAGCCCCGCCAGGTAGTGCCCCCCGAAAAACAGCCCGAAAAAGACCACGGCGAGAATGCCGGGAATCGTGGCACCTGGCATCTTGAATTCGAGGTAAGCGCAGACCATGCCGCCCAGCAGGAAGAGCGGAGCCAGACCCGCGATCGCGAGGGCGATGCGCTCGAAGCCGGTGGGCTGCACCACGACCACGGGGCCGTCGAGTTTCGCCTGGGCCAGCAGCTCCGGCAGACCATCGGCCATGCCTTCGGCGAGTACCGGCTTGCCATTGATGCGACGGGTGGCGGCTTTCGCGTTGAGGGTGAGAAGATTTCCCTTCGGGTTGATGATCTCGTCCCCGATCTTCACTTCCTTCTCCTTGTTCATGAAGGCCTCGGCGATGTCCGGGTTGTGTCCCTGCTGCTCCGCCGTGGCCCGCGCCTTGGCGCTGAAAAACGAAACGACTTTGTCGTGCATCGTTTTTTCCATGTCCTGCCCGCCGCCCTGCACGGGCGCGGCGGCGCCGATCGCGGCGGAGGGCGTCATCCAAATTTGCTTGGTCGCCAGGGCAATCAAGGCGCCGGCGCTGCCCGCGTTCGTATTGATGAAGGTGTACGTCGGCGTTTGCGTGGCCAGGAGTGCTTTCTGAATATCGATCGTGGCGCTGAGGTCGCCTCCGTAGGTGTCCATATCGAGAATCACCGCCCGCGCTCCGGCCCGCTCGGAGAGCTTGAGCATGCGGCGCAAAAAGATGTGTGTCGCCTTCGTGATTTCCCCATGCACGGGAATCACCACGACGGAATCCCGCCTGGGAGCGCCATTGGTAATCTCGGCCGGCGGAAGGGCGGGCCGGGCAGGTGCCGCAGCCGGGGACGCCACGGGAGCTGGTGACGCTGCCGCGGGGGCGGCTGACGGCGCCGGCACGGCGGCGGGTGCTACTGCGGTGGGAGCGGGCGAAGCGGCGTCGGGGGCTGGCGCGGATGCGGGAGTTTCCGCTGCGCAAAAGGTGGCAAGAGCGAGCGAGGCGGCGAACGAGAGCGCTCGAGGGAGGCGTTTCATGGCGACAGACCATCGTCCTGTCTGCGCGAGAGACAAACGCGGCGCTCAGCCATTTCGCGGTTCGACCACGGCGGCCGTGGCAGCATTCCGCGGCGGGGCCGGGCGACGCCAGTTTCGCCAAATGAGCCGCGCGAAGCGCAAGGTATCGCGTGCCGGTCGGATGCTGCTGACTTCATCGCGATAGACTGTCGTGATCGGAACGGCGCCGACACACTCCCCCGCGCGGGAAAGGCGGATGAGCATTTCGCTTTCGTAGTCGAAAGCGGTCGACTCGCAGTCCAGCTTGGGCAGCACGCCGCGTTGCAAAAGGCGAAAACCGCATTGCGAGTCCGGAATGCGCTGACCGCAAACGCGCGAGAGCAGCCAGGACATGAAACGATTCGTCAGCCGGCGCACGAGCGGCATGGCGCGCGCTTCCGACATGCGGTTGCCCAGCCAGACATGGATGGAGGGATCCTGTTCCGCCGCAGCGCGGAAGCGGGGGATCTCCTCCGCGAGGTGTTGGCCGTCCCCGTCGAGCACGATGATCCAGTCGACGTTCTTTTTCGCGAGATGGCGGAATCCCGTCTTGAGGGCGGCCCCTTTCCCCAGGTTTTCCCGGTGGGTGATCACTTGGGCGCCCGCCTCCGCCGCGCGCCGGGCCGTGGCGTCCCCGGAGCCATCGTCCACCACATAGACGAGATCGACCTGCTGGCGGACCGCCCGCACCACGTCGCCGATGTAGCGCTCCTCGCGATAGGCGGGAATGAGGGCGGCAAGGGTCATGGGGGCGGGGAAATCCCCTCTCCCGCACCTAGTTCCGTGCCACGTCAACGGCAAGCACTGAAGATTCTATCCTGCTGCGCCGATTGGCGCTTCCAGGCGACCTGGCGGAACGGGATGGAAGTCTGCCGCGTGATAGGACGACCGGACGAGTGGCCCGGATGCGACATATTCGAACCCTTTACTGCGGGCGACCTCGCCATACCGATCGAATTCGCCTGGGGCGATGTATGAAACCACCGGGAGATGATTGGGAGTTGGCCGCAAATACTGCCCCAAGGTCAGCACCTGCACTCCGACGCTCCGGAGATCGTCCATGGCCTGAAACAGTTCTTCCTCTGTCTCCCCCAAACCGAGCATCAATCCGCTTTTGGTGACCACGTCGACGCGCAGTTCCTTCACAAGCCGTAGCATCTCGAGAGAAGTGCGATATTTGGCCCGCGAGCGTACCAGTGGGGTCAGGCGCTCGACCGTCTCGAGATTGTGATTGAAGATGTGCGGGTCGGACTCGAGCACGATCGCGATCGCGTCGCGTTGGGCGTGGAAATCCGGGGTGAGGATCTCAACCACAATCCCTGTCACTGCTTCCTTCACCGCGAGGACCGTGCGCCGGAAATGGTCTGCGCCGCCATCGGCAAGGTCGTCCCGCGCCACCGCTGTGATGACGATGTGCTTCAAATTCATGCGCCGGCACGCCTCGGCCACGCGCTTCGGCTCATCGACTTCCAGTGCGAACGGCTTCGCCGTCGTCACCGCGCAGAAACCGCAGGCGCGCGTGCAGCGATCGCCAGCGATCATAAAAGTCGCCGTGCCGGCACTCCAGCATTCCCAGCGGTTCGGACACTGCGCGCTTTCGCAGACGGTGTGGAGCTTCAAGTCCGAGATGAGCGCCTTGGTCGAGAAGAAGACTGGGTTCGACGGCAACCGAACCTTGATCCAGTCAGGCTTCCGGTCCTGATGCAGGCCTGGATCGATTTTCGGGCGGGCGGACATGGGTCGTCGAATATCCGTTTCCCGGCGCGGGATGCAAACCGCCAGCGGGAAAAGACAGGATCCCCGGGGCAAGTTCGCGGGCGGGCTTACGCGGCGGCTCGGGCGAGAGCGCGCAGCCGGCGCCAGACATTTCCCAGCCCGCGCAGACGGGTGGGGGAGAGATGTCCATCCAGGCCGAGTTCGCGCCAGAGCTCCGGCTCATCCGCGATTTGGGCGATCTCCCCCGGAGGCAGCCCCTCGACCAGCGTACAAAGGGCCGCGACGAGCCCCTTCACCAGGGCCGAATCCGCATCTGCGCGAAAACGCATGGCACCGTCGAGAAACTCGCCGGCCAGCCAGACTTGTGAGACACACCCCGGTACGAGCGAAGGGGTGGAGCGTTCCTCCGGCCGTGGCGCGGGCAGTTTCGCCGCGCGCGCCACGAGCGCCGAGAGCCGTTCCTGCGCTCCGGGGAGAATGCGCAGCCGGTCCACATAGGCGCGCTGGCGGTCGGCAATCGTTTCCATGGCGCAATCTCTTCTTACTTCCTACTTTTCGCATCCCGGTTACTTTCCGCGCCATGTCGAACACTCCCCGATTTCTCGAAGGCAAGACCGGCGTCATTTTCGGCGTGGCGAACAAGCGCAGCATCGCGTGGGCCATTGCCAAGGCGTGGCATGCCGCCGGGGCGAAACTCGTCTTCAATTACCAGGGCGAACGCATCAAAGGGAACGTCGAGGAGCTGGTGGGCGATCTCGATGCGGAGACCCCGTTCTATCCATGCGATGTCTCGAGCGACGCGGAGATCACCGGGTTCTTTGCGAATGTGCGCAAGCACACGGGCCGCGTCGATCTGATGCTGCACTCCGTGGCCTACGCGCCGAAGGAAGCGCTGGAAGGGGATTTTCTCACCACTTCTCGCGAGGCTTTCCGTACTTCGCACGACATCAGCGCGTACTCCTTGCTGGGGCTCGCTCGCGAGTGTGCGCCGCTCATGACCGAGGGCGGAAGCATTGTCGCCATGAGCTATTACGGGGCCGAAAAGGTGGTGCCGCATTACAACGTGATGGGCGTGGCGAAGGCGAGCCTCGAGGCGACGACGCGCTACCTCGCCTACGATCTGGGGGCGCGAAAAGTACGCGTGAACTGTATCAGCGCCGGACCCATGAATACGCTCGCAGCCCGCGGAATCTCAGGTTTCACTTCGATGCTCAAGTACTATGAAATGAAGGCGCCGCTGAAGCGGAGTTGCACTGCCGATGAGCTCGGTGCAACGGGCCTCTTCCTCGCGAGCGACGGCGCCGCCTCGATCACGGGCCAGGTGCTTTATGTCGACGGCGGCTACCAGATCATGGGGATGTAGGAAGCAAAACGCCGCCCCGGGTCGAATCCAACCAGCCATCTCCCGGCGTGTCTGAAGTTTTCCACGCCCTTCTGCCGGTCTTTGTCCTCATCGCCCTGGGCCTGGTCCTTAAGGAGACGGCATTTCTCGGTGCGGCGTTTTGGTCGGGACTCGAGAAGTTGAACTATTGGGTTCTGATGCCCGTGCTGTTTTTCCAGACGCTTGCCGGGGCGACCTTGGGAGACCTCCCTTATCTCCGCATCGGCGCCGCCACGGCGCTGGCGCTGAGCGCGATGGCGCTTGTCCTCTGGGCGTTGCGGCGTCCCTGCGGCTGGGATGGACCGGTCTTCACGTCCGTTCTCCAGGGCGGTATACGGTTCAATAGTTTCGTTGGTCTCGCGGTGATGCTGCAACTCTTTGGGCCCCCCGGCCTCGTCCTCGGCACGATCATCGTCGCGGCCACTGTCCCGCTGGTGAATGTGCTTTGCGTGCTCGCGCTCGTGCATTACGGGCGCGGCCAGCACGAGCGGCCCAGTCTCGCCCGGTCGCTGCTGACGAATCCGCTTATCGTTGGCTGTGCCGCGGGCGCGGCCTGGAATGCCCTCGGGCTGCCGCTTCCGGTCGGAATCGCGAACACCCTCAAGGCCCTCGCCCAGGCGTCGCTGGTGACCGGAATCCTCGCGGTGGGCGCGGCCCTGGAATGGAGCGGGCTGCACGCGCAGCGGGGAGTTTTGCTCGCGGCCGTGGCATTCAAGCTCGTTCTCATGCCGCTTTGGGTCGCGGTGGTGTGCGCCTCCTTCGGTCTGACCGGTGCCATCGCCGCCGGCATGATTTTCTTCGAGGCGCTCCCCACTGCCACCTCGTCCTACATTCTCGCCCGACAGATGGGTGGCGACTACCGGTTGATGTCGGCCATCGTGACCGCGCAGACCGTCGGGGCCTTCATTTCTTTGCCGGTGGTGCTCGCTTTGGTGCGCTAGAACCTTCCCGTTGAGGGATCGATTCCTCCTTCCCGCTCGCGTTCCCGGCGGGTTACGGTGCGCGCTTCTTTCGATGTCCACGCTCACCCGCTTCTCCGTTCCGCCGCTCCATGAAGTCACGCGCCATCTTGCCGATGTCGCCTCCGGTCGCGCCCAACCCGACGCCGTCGTCGCCGGAGCGCGCGTGCTATCGACTTACAGCGAGAGGATCCTGCCCGAGCGCGAGGTCTGGATTAGCCGCGGGCGCATCGCGGCGATCAAGCCAGCGGGGAGTTGTGGGAAGGGCGATGGCATTCGCTTTCACGATGCTGCCGGCGGCATCATCGCACCCGGACTGGTGGATCCACATGTCCACATCGAGAGCAGCATGATGACGGCCGGGGCATTTGCGGAGGTGGCGCTGCTCAACGGAACTACAACCGTTTTTTGCGACAGCCACGAGATCGGCAATGTGCTCGATGTCGCCGGGATCGAGTGGATGATCGAGGATGCGCGGCAGGCGCCGCTCAATATCTTTCTGACCGTGCCGAGCACGGTACCGGCGACCTCGCCCGAACTCGAAACTGCCGGAGGGGATCTCACTCCGGAGAAAATCGGCGCACTCTTCGACCGCTGGCCGGAGGCGGTGGCCCTGGGCGAGAAGATGGATTTTGCACCGGTCTGTCTGGGCGATGCGCGGAGCCACGCCGTCCTGGCGGAGGCACTGCGACGCGGTCGACCCGTTTGCGGACACGTCTATGGACGGGAGTTCGTGGCCGCATATGCCGCCAGTGGCGTGACCGATACGCACGAAGCGATCGACCGCGACATGGCGGACGACCTGCTCGATGCCGGCGTCTGGATTTTCCTCCGCGGTGGCCCGCCAACCACGCCGTGGCATTCGCTTCCGCAGGCCATCAAGGCCATCACCGAGCTCGGTGCGAATCCGAAACGCTTCTGCCTTTGCACGGACGACCGCGACGCCGACGATCTCTTCGCCTTCGGCCTGGACTGGGTTGCGCGCCAGGCAATGGCCCACGGGCTGAAGCGAGAGACTGCCTGGAGCCTGGGTTCCCTGCATCCCGCGACACGTTATGCGCTGGATGGAGAGATTGGCGGCCTTGGCGGCGGCCGCCGCGCGGATCTGGTGTTGCTCGATGATTCAATGGCGGTGCGGAGCACCTGGTTCGGGGGTGAACTCGTGGTCGACCAACGGCGCGTCACCCCCGTGCTCGAGGCGGCTTTGGAAGGACGCTATCGCTACCCGCGCCCGGCCTACGACAGTATCCGCTTGGCCGAAATCCCGGAACTCGTCGCGCCTCTGCCCGCCGGGGCGGGGACGCTGCATGCGATCCGCACGGCGCTGCCGGGGATCGTTTCTTTTCACGCGCCCATTCCGCTCGCCGAGGCGCCCCGCGATTGGAAGTCCCTCTGTGCCGAGCACCGACTTTGTTTCGTGGCAGTGCTCGAGCGCTACGGGAAGAACGCGAACGTCGCCCGCGGCGTTCTGCAGGACTTTGGCCTGATAGGGGGTGCCGTGGCGAGCAGCGTAGGGCACGACTCGCATAACCTCATCGTGGCTGGGGACAGCGATGTCGATATGCGCACTGCCGTGGAGGCCGTGCGCTCCCGGCAGGGCGGAGTTTGCGTAGTGCGGGCAGGCCGGATTTCTGCGATCGTGGACCTTCCCATCGCCGGCTTGCTCTCGGACAAGCGGGCCGCCGTGGTTGCGGCGGAAATGGCTGTGCTCAAGCGCGAATGGAACGCGCTGGGGTGTTTGCTGCCTTTCATGGGCTTCAACTTGCTTCCGCTTTCGGTCATTCCGGCTTTCCGGATCACAGACAAGGGACTCGTCTCGGTGAACGAGATGAAACTTGTGCCACTCTTCGAGCCGCTGCCGGTGCCTTGAGTCCGCCGGACTTGAATCGAATCTGTCTCCCCAGGGTGGGAAGTTCGCCGATCCCTCCGAGCGCGGCCGGATTCGAGCCTCTGCAATGGAAGTTTGCTGACTTATTAAAGGGACTAGGCCGCGACATGAGCGGCAGATTGCTGTAAAGAATACCGGTGAAACAAACAGCAACAGTGTTTAATCAGCCCATTTTTTTCCGATTGTGCCGAAATTCTCGCCTGTGTTCATCCGAAGCTCAGATGTTTGACGATATACGCCAATTCGCTGGTTCCCAGTTATTTCGGCGTGGCATGGCTTTTCCGGCACGCTGCGAGGAATGGTTGGAATACAGCCGTTCAGTATTTTTGCGTTGCTATCGAATGTGAATAACGCCATCTAATCCGCATTTGTCGGGACTTTGGGCGGGGTGTAAAACATCCGTGGAATCAAGCACTTATACTACGTATTCATCGCAATTATGGAAATTCGAACAAAGGGATCTGCGCGAGCGGGATGGAAGGTGCCCGTCTGTCTGCTGGGTGCGTTGCTCGCTGGGGCAGTGGTGGATACGGCCTCGGGTCAGGAATTGCAGCGCAATTCGCTGGTTTCGGCCCGCGCGGCGGAAGGGTACCGGGGCACATCGCTCGAAGAAACGAATTACAACCTCAAGGTTGGACCGGTGCGAGTCTTCCTCAGCGCCTACGCCGGCTTCGAATTCAATGACAACGTCGGGCTGAGCAACACGAACCGAATTTCGGACGAAGCGGTTCGCTTTGGCATGAATCTACGGGCGGTCTGGGCGATTTCCCGGCTTAATTCGCTCTCCATCGACATCGGCCTGGGCATTCAGCGCTACCTCAACAATCCCGGCATTTACACCGGTGGCGGCCTGACAATCGCGCCGAACAGCCAGATCGCATTCGACGTCTTCGTCGCCGATATTTTTCGGCTCAATTTCCACGACCGCTTCGAAGTGCGGCAGGATCCGATCGAGAGCTCCACGGTTAGCAACGTGTTCAATTTTGGCCGTTTTTTGAACACGGCTGGCGTCACTTTGGTGGCCGATCTGAACACCATTATTGCCACTATTAGTTACGATCACTTCAACTGGGTGTCGCTGGAGCGCACCTTCGACTATCTCGAGCGCGCAGATGAGCAAATCAGCGGTTCCGTCGTGTATCAAATCGGACCACGCACCTACGTCGGGGCCGAAGGGTCGTACTCAATCTCGAATTACCGCCAGAACACGCTGAACGACTCGAGCGGTTATTCCTTCGGTCCCTATCTGGACTGGGCGGTTTCACCCTACGTTCGGGTAGTCGCCCGCGGCGGGTTTGAACATCGCACTTTTGCGCGGAACGTGAATGGATTCGGGGGTCTGTATGCAGATACCAGCGATCTTTCGAGCTGGTACGCGAGCCTCAGCGTGAGCCAACGCATCAATGCCTACCTCTCGCATAACCTGTCGGCGGGCAAAACCAACGAGCTCGGCTATACGGCGAACTTCAACGAACTTTACTTCGTGCGGTACGGTATCGACTGGCGTGCGGCGAAGCGGGTGACGATCCACGGCGATGCGTTCTATGAGCACGTGAAGACCTCGAACAGCCTGCTGCAGGAAACCATCAACCGTTACGGGGTGGGGCTGAGCACGTCCTACGATTTCAGCAGTCATTTAAGCGCTTCGTTCCGCTATGGTTACGTTCGGAAGGATTCGAATATCCTCTTCGACGAGTACTACCAGAATCGGGTGAACCTCGACCTGAACTACCGCTTTTAAGTTGCAGGTTTCCGGCGTAAGCTAGCGGATGTATTTCTCCGGTTCCCGCGTCCGGGCAGCGCTTTCCGCGGCTGTGTTTCTCGGCTTGGGAGCCGCTCTCCAAGGACAAATCGTCCAGCGGCGCGAACTGCCTCCGCCCACGACAACTGGGCGCGCGCCCGCATCGAACGATACGCCGCGTTACACTCCACCCGCTTCGACTGCGTCCGTTCCGGAGGCGGCCCCGGTGAGTAATAACGCGGCCGCGGTCGTCGGCACCATCCAATCGATGTCCGGCCTCGATACCCGGCGCCGCTTGGGCATCGGCGATCGCCTCAGCTATCGAGTCGTCGAAGACAAGGACAAGCCCGTTGGCATGATTGTGACGGATGCCGGCGACATCGAAGTCCCCTACTACGGACGAGTTCGAGCGGAAGGCCGGACCTGCATGGAAGTCGCGCACGCCGTCAAAAAGAGCCTTGAACAGGAACTTTACTACCGCGCCACCGTCATCGTCGCGCTCGACGCCATTGGTCCCAAAGCGCTCAGCCCGGGCCGGATCTACGTGACCGGGGCGGTGCGTCAGCCCGGTCCTGTGGAGATGCCCGGGGATGAACGGCTCACCGTGAGCAAAGCCATTCTCCGCGTCGGCGGCTTTGCGGATTTCGGCAATCAAAAGGAAGTGTTCCTGACCCGCCGGGGCAAAGACGGCAAAAGCACCACGCAAACGGTGAATGTGCGCGATGTCCTGCGCGGCAACCTCGACAAAGACGTCGACCTTCAGCCGGGTGACACGATCCGGGTACCGGAAAAGATGTTCAACCTCGGTGGCGGTTGACCGCTGAACGCGTGCTTCCTTCGACGCGCGTGCCCGCTTTTCACTCGTAACGTATTCTCTGACGGACGGCCCTCATGCCTGCGCTTATTCACAACCACACGCCGAACAGCGGGGTAAAAAACCCGGCGTCGGCGATGAATCTCCTCAACCGGCTGCATCGGTATCGCCGGGTCTTCCTGAAGCGCTGGTGGGTGTTTGTGCTATGCATCTGCACGGCTCTCGCTGTCCAGGGATATTTGATTTCGATTCGGCCACCTTCCTGGCAGTCGACCGCCAAACTCATCATCACGGGCAACGTCGCGATCACCGCCACCAGTGGCTCGGGTCCCAGGGATCAGCCGACTGAATTCGTCGGCACGCAGATCGAGCTGATTCGCAGTGCCACAGTCTTGAAGCGCGCCATCGACAAACTGCAGGCGCTCCACCCCGAAATGCGGCCGTCGCCGGTGTCGCTCGATGTCTCGAAAGCTCCCGCTGCGCTCATCCTGGTTTGTACCGCCTTGGGGCAGGATGCGATCTACACGCAGCGCTACCTCCGGGCCGTGACGGAAGAATACATCGCTTATCGCCAGGATCTGCGCTCAAACCGGGCTGACGGCGCCATCACCAAGCTGGCCGACGAGGTCGCCAATCTCGACCGACGCATTCGCGCCACGGACGAGGCGATCGTCGAATTTCAGAAGAAGCACAATGTCCTGGCCGCCGAGCACGAAGGACCCAACCTGGCCAAAGAGGTGGTGCGTCGGAAGACGGAACTCGCCGCCCTCAAATCCGAATACGATGTCATCCAATTGCTTTCGCCCGAGCAGCAACTCGAACGACTCGAAGCGCTGGAACGCCGCGCGAATAGCGATAAGCCAGAGATCCGCCCGGTCGATACGATCAATTCGCGGACGGACTACCAGAGCACGCAGCAGCAGATCGCCTTGCTTAAGGCGGAGCGCGAGGATCTGGGTCGCTTCCTGAAACCCAAGCACCCAAAGATCATTTTTCTCAACGATGAGCTCACCAAAAACGAGCGCATCATCGGGAATCTCCGGGAGCAGGCGCTCGAGCAGTTGAACTCGCGGCGTGAGTCGCTTCGGCGCCAGATCGAGAAACTGGAGGTCGATGCCAAGGATGCCGAGACGAAGGCGCTCGAAATTCAATCGGTCATGTCCGAGTTTAGTCGACTGCGGGAGAACAAGGACCGGGATGTGCAGCTCTACCGCCAATACTCGAGCAGCCTGAATGACGTGAATCTCAACACCAAGGCTGATCCGGACATCGTCGCGCTGATCGAGCCGGCGACCGTCTCGATTCCCATATCCCAGGGCCTCGCCCGGGCCCTCGCCATCGCGGTGCTGATCGGCTTGCTCGTCGGGTTGACGATTCTCGTCATCCTCGACCAGATGGACGACCGGATAAATTCGCTCGGGGAGTTTCAATCGGTCTTTCACGAGCCGATCCTGGGGCAGATCCCCGGCGACCACAGTGGAAAGATCGACGAGTTCCTGAAGGCGGACGACACCCGGCCCATGATGGCGGAATCCTTCCGCAACATCCGCTCCTCGCTGCTTTACATGCCGCTCGATGGCGCCAGACCAAAGACGCTGCTCGTCACCAGCGCGGTGCCCAACGAGGGCAAATCGACCATCGCTACCAATCTCGCGCTGGTTCTTTCCTTCGCCGGGATCAAGACCCTCCTCGTGGATGCAGATTTGCGCCGTGGGCGCATCGCGAGCGCTTTCGATCTCACCAATGAGCCCGGCTTTGCCGATGTTCTCGGCGGAAGTATTCCGTGGCGCGACGCCGTCCGGAAAACGGGCATCGAGAACTTCTTCATTCTTCCCCGGGGCCGGATCATCCAGCAACCCAGCGAATACCTCTTGAGCTCGCGCACCGACCAATTCCTGCGCGATGTGTACCCGGAATTCGAATACATCATTTTCGACACGGCGCCGGTGCTGGCTGCGGACGACACCGCGAGTCTCGCGCCCAAGATGGACGCTGTCCTTTTCGTGGTCCGCCTTTCGCACACCTCTGCCAAAATGGGTCGAAACGCGCTCGACATCTTGTACAAACGCCAGGCGAACGTCCCGGGCCTGATTCTCAATGCGGTCGACACGTCGTCGCCTGAATTTGTGTACTACCGCTATCCGGAGTACTACTACCAGGTGCCGGCTAAGGACGAGAAGAAGGAAGCCGCCGCCGTCGGCAAGGCTTGATGCCTTGGCGAATAAGCCCGGGATTTGGAAGATCTTTGTAAGGATCGAAGCCGGGCGTCACCGCGCGCATCCTCGTAGCACGTCCGGTTTGGCGCGGTACCGATTCCGCTGCCGCTCGAGCGCAGGAACTTCCCCGCCAAGTCGTGGAAGTTACTTCA
>JBBRQH010000056.1:0-35120 GCA_038226705.1 Chthoniobacterales bacterium
GGCGGCGATCAACTCGACAATGACCTCGTGGCTGATCAGCGCCTTGCCTCGCCAGTTCTGCGTGATGTGGCAAAAGAGGCGGTGTTCGATCTTGTTCCATTTGCTGGTTGCCGGCGGAAAATGGCACACGCTGATGCCTAGACCGAGCTCTGTGCTCAATTGGGCCAGACACCATTTCCAAAGATGGCAGCGCGAGCTGTTACTGCCCCCGCCGTCCGCGGTAATCAAAAGGCGCATCGCGTTGGGGTAGCGCTGCACCCCCATTTTTCTCCACCAGCGCCGGATGCTTTCCACGGCGAACTCGGACGTGTCGTGATCGCAGCCCACGCTGACCCAACCCTCGTTGTGGCCGATATCGTAGACCCCGTAGGGGATGGCTTTGCCGAGGGCTGGGTCGATGAAATCGTAGACTTTGACTTCCTCGGGCTGGCCTTGCGGCCGCCATTCACGGCCGGCGTTCTTGTAAGCGCCCACCAGTTCCTTCTTCTTGGTGTCGACGCTGATGACCGGATCTCCCGTGCCCTGAAAAGCCAGCACGCGTTCGTTGATGAAGCGAAATTGCGCATCGCGATCCAGGTGACCCTTGCCTTCGTCGCGCTTGCGCTGGGATTGCAGGCTGTAACCCAGTTCAGCGAGCAACTCGGCGACCTTGGCCGGGCTGATGCCGTGCCCTTGGGCTTTGAGTTCGTCCGCCAGCAGGCGCACACTCTTGCAGGTCCAGCGCAAAGGGCGCATCGGATCGCCCCGGCTGAAGGGCTCCACCAGCGCCTCCAACGCTTCCACCAAACCCGCATCCTTCTCGCGCAGCTTTTTGCGACCGCCTCCAGCCCGGCGCACCCGCGTCACGCTCTCGGGTGCGAGAGGTTGTTGCAGAGCAGCCACTCCGCTGCGCACCGTGTTGATCGCCAACCCCGTCGCGCGAGCTACCGCCCGAATCCCGCCACGCCCAAAAACCTGCGCTTCCACTCCAGCGAATTCTCGAATTTGTCGTTCATTAAAGCGGTCACAAAGCAGCTCGTAACGCCGTTTGATGGCGAGCAAGTCAGCGGACAACTTCAACACGCTGATCCTCTACAATGAACCTCATATTGTATCAAGTTATTCGTGGACGATGCCTAAGGGTCTCCTCAAGGAGGCCGCCGAATGGCTGGGCGAAGATGCCCGCCCCGGCCGTCATGGATGCAGGGATTATCGCCGATGGCCAGCGGGTGGAACATTGTGAAATGTCCGCTTACGGCACCGCTCACGCCTACTCGCTGCTGCTGGGCGAGAAGGAATGCGCCGCGCTACTCGCCGCAACCCTCGCGGAAGAGAAGGCGGCGAACGAAACCTTGGGCAAAGCCGCCAAGAGCATCAACAAAGCTGCGCTCAACCCAGCCGGATAAGTATATGATGTTCGTCTCGCCGGCTGGCGATCTACCCCGCGCCCGACCAAGGCTACGCCGCGAAGCGCGGTGACATGCGGCAGGGGACTACATGATCTTCACGGTAGTAGTCCGAATGTGGCTCTATCCGCAGTATTTCGCGAAAGCATGGTTGGGAAGATTTTCGGTTGCCGCGCGCGCTGAATGACAGGACATGACGCGCCGTCATGGCCACGCTGCACGGACCCTTCAGACCACCAGGCGCGCGAGGGGCCGGGGCATGAGCTCGCCCCTTTTTGTCTGGCCTACTCATCCGGGAGCTCTTTTCACCGAGACCCCACTTTTTCACGAGCGGAGTTTGGGCGGAGAACGGACGATGCGGGGCCTGCAACGGAATTGGCGGGTGGAGTTTTCCGCGAGAACGCTCACGCAGGAGCATCTCCGCGCCGTCAAGACTTTCCTTAAAACGTACGACCGCTTTCGTTGGATCCAGCCCGGGATTTACGCCGCGGACGGGGAAGTAGAGGTGGTCCCCACCCGGGGCGACTTCACGTCGCAGGGCCGGTCGATCCGGGAGATCCACTACAGCTTCGTCGTGCAGCTTGGGCCGAACTACCGGCAGCCCGCTTGTGCCCCGGCCCGCACCCCGCAAGCCAATCCCCCATAAGCCATCGGCTTGTCCTTTGCTTCGATCAGCATCTGCCCGTCCTCTCGGTATTGCGTTGTTGAGTGCATTTTTCGCCTTCGGCACCGTTGCCAGCGCACTCGCGGCCTTTGCGTTGCTCTTTCCCGGCAGCTTTCTCGAACCGGTTTGGCAGCTCAACCCGCGCGGCCACGAAGGATTTCTCCGCCTCGGTCCGCTCGTCTGGTTGATTCTCCTTCCTGTCTCGCTGGCCTGCTTGGTGTCCGCCTTTGGCCTGTATTCCGGCCGACGCTGGGGCTGGCGACTCGCGGTGGCGCTATTGTTGATCAATCTCGCGGGCGACCTGTTGAACTTCGGACTGGGAATAGAGCCCCGCGCGATCGTGGGCGTTCCGATTGTTGGGTTGCTGCTTTGGTATCTAAGGTCGTCACGGGTGCAGCTCTTCTTCGCGCGAACTCCTTGAGACGCGGTGCGGTCACGGAAGCCCCGTCACCAGTTTCCGATCCGCCGCTCGCCGAAGACGATTCACCGATTTTCTTGCGCGTCTCGATCGACATCACGACGGGCAGCGCATCGGCGAACTGGAAGCTGACCCGCGGATGCTTTGGGCGAATCCTCTGGATTTCCCGCGTCTGACGGATGACAGCAGCGCAGAAGCGTTCTCCGTTCGCTCCGTTTCCTCCTGCTTAAAACCACCTGGATTCCCGTGCAAGCCAGGCGGCCGCAATGCAACGGAAGCGTTCTCCCTTTCCCCCGGTGCGAGACTTCCACCGAACCAGAGCGGTTTTCAGTTTCAGCGAACGAGCCGCGGCGTTTTGACCTGCGCCCGGACTCATGCGTTGTTTCCGAGTGGGAAGAAGCGCAAGCCCTCCACCAAGGTGTAGCGGCGGGCTTAACTCGAAGGAAACAGCCAAGAGAGTTACGGCCTCCAGACGGCTTAAATGTGACTTTATCCTGCTGCCACCATCCTCCGAAAATCGGTTAAATGTAAAATCAGTAAGATCAATCGTCGTATGGACACCGCGCAAAAGTTCACGATCGGACCGATGGTAAAGTTTCTTTCAGCCTCTTTTGCAGTCGTCGCGGGCTGCCTCTTCCGATTCCGAATTTTGCCCTTCTTGGAATCGGAGACCCTCATCAAAGGCGACAAGGCAATACCAATGGCAGATTTCGCGTCGAATGGTTCCAATATGTTTTTTTTCGGTTCTTTGGTGTTTTTCGCCCTCGGGGTTTACGGCGTCATGAATCTCACGGAAGAACATCGTCGATACATTTCCCAACTGCCTCGCTGGCGACAGTGGATGATCTGGCCCTTTCACGGCATCCACCGTTCGGAACCAAGGAATGCGCCCGCTGAACCCCGGTAGTCACAAGCTCAACACGTACGACCCATCCGCCTGCTCCACGGCCCGCTGTAGCTCCTTCGCCGTCACCCAGCGCATGTTCAGGGCCAGAATCATCAGGCGCTCGCCGGGATACTTGGGGTCGGTGATTCTCTCGAATATGCCGACATGCCCCCGGCCGCGTTCCTTCAGCAGGACTCGTTTTCCGTGGACGTGGGCGAAGGTGATTTGACGGACATTGCCGGACGTTGCCACAGATTTGTCACAGTTTGGACATTTCCGCACTCTTATACAGAGTAATGGAGCCAAGGGGATTCGAACCCCTGACCTCCTCAATGCCATTGAGGCGCTCTACCAACTGAGCTATGACCCCGTTTGCGTGGGTCCGAACCGTAACCGGGCGTGCCCGTTTGCCAAGGGATTTTTGCGTTCAGTGCCCCGATTGCGCCATAAATGCCTGCACGAAGAAGTACACGCCGATTCCGCCAAATCCGAGGCCCACCCACCAAAAGGCGAGCAGCCGCGTGAGCACGGCAATGGCGGCCACCGCGATCGCAACTTGGAACATCGTCACTGCCCGCGCAAATATCTCATGACGGTGGAGGTGTGCTTTCGCGGCCTGCTCCTTTTCCTCGGCTTCGTGTTTGATCGCGCCCAACTCACTCTCGTAACGCGCGACGCGCTCGCGGTCCTTCGGCTCAATGGGCTTTTCCAAGGCGACCAGCAATTCGATTTTTGATTCCAGGACATTCTTTTTGATGCTCTTCGCCTGATACTGGCTCCACATATCCGCCCCCTTGATGTTATCGATCATGGCCTCATTCACGTGATCGCCCGCGAGCAGGGAGCTAATCGCGGCAAGACCGGCGAGCAGCGCCGACGAAAGGGCCACTCCCATCGACCAGCGGGGGCTGCCCTGATTGTGCGAGTGGTGATGAATGTCCTCGTGGACTTGTTCAAGCGGGACTTCGGGACGTTCCATATTGAGAAAGGGTTCGGAAAATGAAGCTGGGAAGTGGAGTCGGGTTGAGGGGTTATTCCACAACGGAAAATCCACAAGACACCATATTTTGCCCTCGGCATCCCGTCGTCGTCATCCCACCGCCTTTCCAGGGCCGCAGGCGCGTCTCAGCCGGAAAGCTTGCGCGGTTTCTCCCACCAGGCGGCCTGGCGGGCGAACCGAAAGCGGTGCCGGCCCGGATTGGCCCATTGGGCGCGGCAAATCAGGGCGCGGAACTCCGCAGGGGAAAACGCCCGTCGCGCGGAGGCCCGGGCGTCGTCCACCGTCATCGGTTCGCGATAGAGAAACTGGGTGATCAGCCACGCCCCAATGCTGCAGACGAGGCCACGCGAGAGATCCGCCGCCATCGCCCCATAGCGGGGAATCTCCCGGAGCCGCAAGAGAATGCGCACGGCGTCGTCCTCGCTGAAATGGTGCAGCGCGAGGGAGCAGAGCGCGTAGTCGTAATCATCGCCGGGCGAGGGTAGAAACGTGCGCACATCGCCCTCGCGAAAGACAATTTCGGGAAAACCGGCACTGCGCCGGGCGGCGAATTCGAGCGTCGCCGTTTGAGAGTCGACCGCCACAATCTGCACCTCGGCGCCAATGTGCCGGGCGTATTGCACGAGGCAGCGCGGTCCGTCCCCGCCGCCGGTGGCAAGATCGAGCAGCCGGTAATGGCCGCCGGGTTGAAGCCAGCGCCGGGCAAAAAAGCTCCAGGTCTCGAGCCCACCAAAATTACGGTTGATTGCCTCGAGGTTTTCCAAGTCGCGCTCGAGTGCCGGCGTGAGCGGCTGGGGCAGATCCATCCGTTCAGGCCGCGCTGGATCGAACTTCCGCGCCATGACGAAAAGTCAGATTGCGGCAGGGGCAGTCTCCGGCGGTGCCGCCGCCGGTTCGGGCGCAGACTCTGGTGCGGACGGAACGAATTCCGGCTCCAGCGCCTTCGGCTCTCCCGCCTCCGCCGGCTTGAGCGAAACCCGGCGAAGTTCATCGGCGTTCGGCAACTCCGCGATTTCGCGAATGCCGAAGTGATCGAGGAAAAACTGCGTGGTGCCGTAGAGCAGGGGCCGACCGGGTACTTCGCTGCGGCCGATGATCTTCACGAGGCTGCGCTCCTGCAACGTCTGCAGGATGCTGTCCACCGCGACCCCGCGCACCGCTTCGATTTCCGAGCGCGTGATGGGTTGACGATAGGCCACAATGGCGAGCGTCTCGAGCGCCGCGGGACTCAGGCGCGCCGGTCGCTCGCCGGGGAAAAGCTGGCGAATCCACGTCCCGAACTCGGCGGCGCTGACGAGATGCCAGCCGCTGGCCGTCTCCTCGGCGCGCATGCCGCGGACCTCTGTCTTCAACTTTGCCTGCAACGCGACCAAGCCCGCATGGAGCTCTCCTTCGCGGAGTCCGGCCAGGGCCGCCGCATCGCCGTTTTCGTGGTCGTGCTCCGCTGCGGATTTGAGCAGGCCCACGATTTCCCGGGGCGTCAGCGGACGAGGGGAAGCGAAAAGGATGGCTTCGAGGACGGCGGAAAGATCCATGAGGGAAAATCAGGCGGCAGTGGTGGTCTCCGCCATCGGCACGGCGGGAGGACGGCGGAAGATCCGGATAATCCCGAACTCGCCATCCTGCCGCACGCGGAGCTGCCGCAGCCGCATGAGCTCGAGCAGGGCGAGAAACGTCACGACGACTTCCTCGCGGGAGGCGGAATCGGCAAAGAGCGACTCGAATTCGACGCTGGTTTCCTCGTCCTGCGGGATGGTGGCGAGCAGGTGTTCGATCTTCTCCGTGATGGTGAAGCGGGCTCGCTCCAACTCGCGGAGC
This sequence comes from Chthoniobacterales bacterium, assembly GCA_038226705.1. Lineage (GTDB taxonomy): Bacteria > Verrucomicrobiota > Verrucomicrobiia > Chthoniobacterales > SZAS-18 > SZAS-18. The sequence continues at coordinate 6,172 of JBBRQH010000056.1, forward strand.
GGCCAGCGCGCCGCGTATTTCCGGAGCATCGAGTTGAACGCATGCAGCAAGTCGAGCATCCCGATCTCGGCCAGCTGCAAAGGCTCGGCGGCGACATCGAACTGCGGCTTCGAGGGTGGACGCACGAAGACATCGAGGCGGGCGGTTTCGCGGACCTGGAGTTGGTGCGCCGCCTCCTTGAAGCGCTTGTACTCGATGAGCCTGCGAATGAGCTCGAAACGCGGATCGCTTTCGTCCTCATCCACCTCATCGGGCTCAAGGTTGGGATCATCAGGCAAAAGCCGACGGCTCTTGATGTAAATGAGCGTGGCCGCCATGACGATGAAATCGCCGGCCAGATGGATGTCGAGTTCCTGCGCCTGCTGGAGGTAATCGAGAAACTGCTGGGTGATCTTCTCGATCGGGATGTCCCACAGCTCCACTTCCTCGCGCCGCACGAGAAAAAGCAACAGGTCGAGGGGTCCTTCGAAGACCTCGAGCTTTACTTTGTAGTCTGGAATCGGGACGAGCACGAACGGAGGTATGGATATTTGGGACTTGAGTAATCCGGGCCAGCACGCTAGCACCATCGGCGTGAAAACACTGAAAAAGTTGTTCGCCATGATGGCTTTGGCCGCACTCAGCGCGACGATTTCGCCTCTCGCGGCGCAGATACCTGCGCCGCTCTTTGACTATCAGTTTCAGGGCACTTTCAACGACTCAAATGGCGCCGGCCCCGCGCTGGCCGTGGTAAATTCCCAGCCGGCGGACGCTTTCGTGGCCGGTGGGTACCTGTTTGGACAGGGAAGCGGTTTGCGCCTGGATGCGCCCCTTACCGCGGGCACCTTCAACAGCGGAAACTACTCTATTGCGATCCGGTTCTCCTTCGACATTACGACCGGCTATCGCCGCATCATGGAGTTCAAGAACCTCGGGGCCGATACCGGGCAATATGTCCTGAACGACCAGCTAAATTTTTTCAATGTAACAAATGGAGGTTCGTTCCCGCCCGTGACGACGGCGGATGTGGTCTTCACGCGGGACGGGGCCACAGGTAATTACTCCGCTTATCTGAACGGTTCGGCGATCTCGGTGCTCGGCTTCAACGACTCCAGTGGGCTCGCGATCGCGAATGCCGTGGCTGGTCTCTCCGTGTTTCATTTTTTCAGAGACGACCTCGTAGCAGGGGGCGAGGAATCTGGCGGAGTGGTGCGAGCGATTCGGATCTTCGATCACGCGCTGACCGGTGCGGAGGTAGGGAACGCTTTTGTTGCCGCGGTGCCAGAGCCCGCCACCGTCGGGGCCGGCGTTTTGTGCCTGCTCTTCGTCGGCAACTCCTTCCGCAGACGACGTGCCGCCCGCGTGCATTGAAGCTTGAACCGGACAGATATCCCCGCGCATTGCGCGTTCAGTCCAACAAGCTGCGAAACATTACATAAGCATCGACAAACCCGCGCTCGCGATGGCGGAAGACGCCGGGCAGCGTACCGATGATCTCGAAGCCGAGATCCTGCCAAAGGGCGACAGCGCTGGTGTTGGTGGAAACGACGAAATTGAACTGCATGGCGCGAAATTCGGCCGCGCGCGCTTCCGCGAGGCAATGCGCCGCGAGCGCCCGGCCCACGCCCTGGCCGCGCGCGGCCGAGGCGACCATGAAACCTGCGTTCGCGACGTGGTCGCCCAGTCCGACCTGATTTGGTTTGAGCTGGTAAAAGCCGAGGATCCTGCTCGCGCTCTCCGCCACAAATATCCGCGCCCGCCGTTGGAACCAGTAAGCCAGCGCTTCTTCGCGTGGGGTGTCGGGCGCGAAGGTATAGGTATCTCCCGCAGCGACGACGGCGTGAAAGATCGCCCAGATCGCTTCCCCGTCGCTCTCGCTGGCCGGACGAATGGTGAAGCTCATGAGGAGAGGGGTTCCATTGCGTTTAGAATCGCACCCGCCGCCCGCCGAGCTGCTCCGCCCTCGCCCAAGGTGGCGACAACGGCGCGAACGGCGTTGAGCTGGTCCGCCCGATAATCCTGATCGTCCGTCAGGCGCTGAAGTTCGGCGGCGAGTGCATCCGGCGTGCATGCGTCCTGGATGAATTCACGCACCACTTCGCGTCCAGCCAGAACGTTGATCATGCCGAGATGATCGACTTTGATGACCATGCGCCCCACCAGATAGGTGAGCCCGGCCACGCGGTAGGCGATCGCGTGCGGCAAGCCGAAGAAGGCCGCCTCGACCGTGGCGGTGCCCGACGCGACCAGTCCTGCCTGCGCCTGCATCATCAGGCGATGGGCGTCGCCCTGGGTAATCGTGCATTCGACCTCGCCCCAGCCGAAAGCATCGCGCGCGGCCCGCATTTGCTCGAGCCGTTCCGGGTTCGCGGCGGAGGCGGCAAAACGCAGCGAAGGATTGTCGGTCCGAAGCCGCCTCGCCGCCGCCAGCATGGGGGGAAAGATCAATCGTACCTCGCGGGCGCGGCTGCCCGGCAGCAGGGCGAGCAGATGGGGATCGCGCGGTAACTCGTGCCGCTCCGTCGCCAGGATGTCGATCATGGGATGGCCCACAAACTCCGTGCGCAGCCCGGCCGCCTCGAACAGCGGCTTCTCGAACGGAAAGATGCAGAACATGGCGTCGAGCCACCGCGCCATTTTCGGAATGCGCGACCGGTTCCAGGCCCACACCTGGGGGCTGATATAATAAAGGATTGGCCGGTGCCAGCCGCGCGCGCGCAGTGCTTTGGCGAGGCGCAGATTGAAACCGGGGTAGTCCACCAGCAAGACCGCCGTCGGCTCAGTCTCCACTATCGCGTCGAGGGTGGCGTCGAATTTACGCCGGAAGTAGCCGTACTTCTTGAGCACCTCCCATAAGCCCACGACGGCGGCTTCCGCAGTCCAGTCCTCGATGGCGGGACCGCCGGCCGCCCGCAGACGTGGACCGCCGAGGCCGGCGAACGCGAGCGCGGGGTCAAGCACCCGCATTTCGCGCGCGGCGGCGGCGGCATGGTTATCGCCGCTGGGCTCGCCTGCCACGACATAGAGCGTGCGCGCGCCTTCGCTCATTTCGCGCGGGCGATGCGTTCGGTGATTTCGACGGCGAGCGCGAGCGCGGCTGCGCCCTGATCGCCGGTAACGCGCGGAGTGGAGCCGGCCCGGGCGCTTTCGACAAAGCTCGCGAGCTGGCGTTTGAGCGGCTCGTCCTTCTCGATCGCGACGGGTTCCCGCACGATCTTCCGCCCGGCAAACTGGCTGACGATGGCCTCGCTGCCGGCGCTCGTGAGCTTTTTCCAGAGCGAACTTTCGGGCGCGGTGTCATCGGTCAGCCGGTAAAGAAACGCCTCCTGTTTTTGGTAATCGAGCGAGAGGTAGCCACTGGGTTGAAAGACGCGAATCTTGCGCAGGCGCTCCGCCGAAATCCGACTCGCGGTGATGTTCGCCACACAACCGTTCTCGAAGTGCATCCGTACGTTTGCGATGTCCTCGCCTTTGCTCAAGACGGGGATGCCGACCGCATCGAGACTCGTGACGGGCGAGCGAACCAAATGCAGAATGACCTCAAGATCGTGGATCATGAGGTCCAGCACGACGCCGATCTCCGTGCTGCGGTTGGGGTAGGGGGAGAGGCGAGATGCCTCAATGAAACGCGGCGCATCGAGATGGCGTTCCAGCGCGGTCAGGACCGGATTGAACCGCTCCACGTGGCCGACTTGGAGCACACATCCGCAAGCCCGGGCGAGGTCGCAGAGCTCGCGGGCTTGTTCCGGTGTCTCGCTGATCGGCTTTTCGATCAGCAGATGCCGGCCGGCGCGGAGGAGCGGCTGGGCGAGCGCGAAATGGGCGGAAGTGGGTGCGGCGATGCTGGCGGCATCCACTTCGCGTGCGAAATCGTCCAAGGTCTGCACGACGCGCGCGCCCGTCCGGGCGGCGATCTCGGTCGCCACGCTCGCATTGTCATCGAGGATGGCGGTGAAGCGCAGGTGGGGGCTCGCGGCCGCCAGCTCACCGTAAATGCGGGCGTGGTTCTTTCCGATGTGGCCCACGCCGACGACACCGACACGAAGGGGCAGAGAGTCTGAAGGCATGCTGCGATCTAAACAAGGGTGGGACCGGCTGCCATTAAGTTCGCGTCGGTGGCGGATGGGCGGCGGTCGTTGAGCGGGAGCTCACCGCGCCACGATCGAGATGCGCTTTTCCTTCGCAAGGGCGAAGAGTTGCTCGCGTTCGAGGAGGAGAGTCCGATGCGCTTCAATCACGATCGCGCCGACGCCGGATTCGGCGGCGGCTTCCAGCGTGCGCGGGCCGATGACGGGCACGTCGAAGCGAAAATCCTGCTGCGGTTTCGAAACCTTGCAAAGCGTAGCGCCGCCTCGTCCCAGCGCGCCGCCGCGTTTTACGCATTCGTCCGTCCCCTCGAAGGCCTCCACGGCAAGCACGGTGCCCTTTTTCACCACCACGCTCTGGCCGATATCGAGGCGGCTCGTTTCCCGGGCGATCCTCATGCCGAACTCCGCATCGTTTTCGCCGGTGCGCCCCAGCTTGGGACCGGCGAGATGGCCGGGCGCCGGAAGCAACTCCTCCAGATATGTGGTGGCCGGGAGGAGCGTCACGTCGGCGGCCGCGAGCTCGTCGGCAATCGCGCCGAAGATGGTCTCGGCGTTTCGCTCCCGCAACTTGGCCAGGAGCAGCAGAGCGCGAAAATCCGGCCGGAAATCGAAGAGGTTCTTCGGGGCAATCTGGCCCGCCATGATAGCGCGATGAACGCCCCAGCCCCGGAGAGTCTTCACCATGCGGCCGAGCTGACCGACGCGCAGCCAAGCGATCTCGTCCACCTCTTTCGCCAGGGCCGGATCGGTTTCGTTTTCGAATGCGACCGCACAAATCCGCTTCACGCCCTCTCTCCGGGCCGCGGACACGACCAGGAAAGGATAGCGCTTGTTCCCGGCAATCAACCCGAGCGGGGCGGTGCGTTCAGCGGACGGGTTCATTGGGGGCTGGCTCCGGGCGCGTCCCATCGGCCCGTGGAACCGCGGTCGTGGTCGCTGGGCGCGGCGCCCGGGGGCGCGACGGAACAGGCTGACCGACTGCCTGCAAATAAGAAAAGGGCGACGGGACGATGCGCCGAAAAATGCGTTCGACCTTGCCATCGCGGATCAAATAGGCGGAAGGAATTTCACCCACGAGCGCCGCGACTTCGGTCTCGGGAAGAAGACGAATGGGGAAATCCGGCCGGAGCTTTTCCCGGAAATCCGCCAGGGTCTTTTCGTCGCCGCCCGCGATGCCCTCGACGCTCTCGACGACGCCTTCACGGGCGAACGCCCGGACGTTTTCCATGGCATTCCAGCATTGGGTACACCCGGTTTGGAAGACAATAATCAGGCGCGGGCCGGGCCGGGCGGCATCGCTTACGAGATGTCCGAAGGGAAGATCCTTCACGTCGCGGCCCAGCTCGCCATCGGCGCCCAGGCGAAGCTTGCCGCTGGCGGAAGAAATCCCCGCCACCGCGAAAGCAGCGGCGCCCACGACGCAGATCAGCACTTTCCCAACGCGTTGAATGACATCGCTGAATGGCCCGATCGCGACGGGGCGCGCCAGCAAGACGCAGGCGAGGACGAAGAGAAGAGCGTTTCGCCCAAAGCTGAAAAGCGGTCGGCTGCGGAGCGACTCGAAGCTGCCGAAACACCCGCATTCAGTCTGTCCCCGAAAAAAATACGCGTAAGCAAAAACCGCCGTAAAACCCGCGATCAAGAGTAGACATAGAACTCCCATGGCGCGGCCCCCGTGCCACGTGAGCAGGGCGAGACCGAGGACTATTTCGCAAGCGGGGAGGGCAATCGCGAGGAGATTTGCCCAGCCGGAACCAAAGCCAAATCCGCCCAGGACAGCGGCGAAGCCCGGCACATCCAGCACCTTACCCGCTCCGCTAACCGTGAAAAAGGCCCCGAGGACAAGCATTGCGAGGACCGAAAGGAATGACGAACGCGGGGCATTATCGCCGCCGGGTGCGGCCGATAGTACGGAGGATGCGTAGCTGAAAGACATAGGCAGGGGCTGCCGACCATAGCCGGGTGCATGCCATGTGCATGGCAGATCGCATTTTACCGGAGTGGTCGATGCGCAAAAAAAAGCCGGTCTAAAACCCGCCCTGCTGGCGAAACCACTTCAACGCGTTCCGCACCGCGCTTTTGCTCACTGCGTGTTCGCCCTCGAATCGCTCGACCCGGACTCTCTTAAAACCCGTTCGAGTCATCGACCCGGCGACTCGATCGTGATCCTGCGGCGTGGCGATCTTATCGGCGGTGCCGGAGCTGAGCCAGACGGGCACACCCAGGAAGCTCGCCCCCGGTTTGTAGGCGAGGTAACTCTCGCTCAGCCGATCCTCGTTCATGCCGCTGAGGAACAGACCGCAAACGCGCGCCGTTCCGCTCACACCCAGATAGGGCGCCATGTAGGCACTGCGTTTCGATCCACCCGAAAAACCAGCGAAGGCCACCGGCCAGCGCGCGGACTGGGGCCATTCGCGATGAATTACATCAAAAGCTCCCACCAAGGGTCCGAGCCGCCATTGGGTGGAGTCCAACCGGGCCTTGATCGACGCGTCCGTCGCCAAAATGACCCAGCCCTCCGCCAATGCGCTGTCTCGATAGAGCGGAATCGTCTGCGGACTCGTAATCCCGAAATCGCTGGTCGAAACGACCACCAGGATCGGCCACGGTCGACTGGGATCGAAGCCGGGCGGAAAAACGAGCCATGCCTCGCCCTTTTCAATTCGCGGGTTGCCCCCCTGGGCCGCCAGTGCCTGCAATTCGGTCGACAGCGGGTAGGTGATCTTTACCCGGCCACCCGGCACAATTTTTTGCCCCGCGATCGTGGCCGCCGAGGCACCCGAGAGAGCAGTAAGGAAGGCGAGAACGACCGTCAGCGCGGATGGGGAGAACTTCATGCCAACAAATCGGGCCGATTCTGGGCCGTGCGAATGCGGGACTGCTCGCTGCGCCATTTCGCAATCGCGGCGTGATTCCCGGAAAGCAGCACATCGGGCACGCGGAGCCCGCGGAAATCTGCGGGCCGGGTGTATTGCGGCCCTTCGATGAGCCCCGTGCTGAAGCTGTCGTCCGCGGCCGAGGCGGCATCACCCAGCACACCCGGGAGAAGGCGAACCACCGCATCCGTCACCACGGCGGCCGCCATGGCACCATTTGTCAGCACGTAGTCCCCAATGCTGATCTCCTCATCCACCAACTCTTCCACCACCCGATGATCGACGCCCTCGTAATGTCCGCAGATCAAGACGAGATGCGCTTCCTGGGCAAGCCGGTGCGCAACCGCCTGTACGAAAGGCTGTCCCTGCGGGGTCATGAGGATCACTTTGGTCCCCTCGCGGCGCAGCTCCTCCACCGCGGCAAAGATCGGTTCGGGCTTCATCACCATACCCTGTCCCCCGCCGAAGGGCATGTCATCGGTGGTGCGGTGCCGGTCGACCGCCCAATTCCGCAGATTGTGGATGCGAATCCCGACGAAACCGCCTTCCACGGCCCGCTTCATCATACTCGCGCCTAACGGGCCTTCGCAAATGGCCGGAAAGAGCGTGAGGATGTCGATGGTCAGCATCGCACCCCCTTCCATTCCTCTTAATAGACCAAGAAACCGCTACTTTCCGCCGCTGTAGTCCGAGCGAATCTGCTTCTTGATGGCCTCGACCTCTGCAGGCTTGCGATTGCAGAGCACGGCCGCGCGGCAGCGTTCCCCGCTCATGTACTTAAGCACGAAGTGCTTCTTGTCGCGCGCCCCATCCACCACGACGCGTACGGGCGGCAGATTGAAATCCCCCACAAAATCCATCTCCAGGTCGAAGATCTTGACCTGGTAGTGCGGCATATACTCGTACTTGGTACGCTTCTTGCCGGTGACGTTACCACCTGCCGTCAAGCCGGTGCACTTGGCATGCTCCCAATGGGTCTCCCGACGCACTCCGCCGAAAATTTTGTCAGGATAGAGGGCGATGTCGCCGACGGAATAGATGCCCTTTTCCTCCGTCTCGAGGAATTCGTTCACCGGGGATCCCTTGGGCGTCGCCAGAGGCGTATTCCGCACTAACCCGAGGTTCATTTCGGCCCCAATGGCGACGACGACCAGCGAGGCGATATGCCGCCCGCCGTTTTTCGTCTGGATATTCTTGACTACCGTCTTGCCTTCGAAACCGCTGACATCGTCACGCATATGCATGGCGACGCCCTTGGATTTGAAGTAGCTCGTGATCCACGAAGCGGTCTCAGGGTCGACCATTCCCTGCCAGATGGCTCCATCGCGACAGAGTAAACTCACCTTCTTCTTGGTCCCCGCGAGCGAAGCGGCCGTCTCTGCGGCCAGCAACCCGCCGCCGACAATGGTGACCCCGTCCTCGAGGGGCGTCATCTCGCGCAAGGCCATGGCATCCGCCATGGACCGAAGATAAATGATATTCCCGAGGTCGAAGCCGGCGACCTGCGGGCGCATGGCACGGCTGCCGGTCGCAAGAACGGCCTTGTCGAAGTGAATCGTCTGCCCGTTCGAGAGCACCGCCAAATGCCGTTCGATGTTGAACTGGGTGATGACCGTCCCGAGGCGCAAATCCACCTTATGCTTGGTGAACCAGTCGACCGAAGTGCGGTAAAGATCCTCGGGTTTCGGGTGCGCCTTCTGCAAAAACGCCTTCGAAAGGGCCGGCCGCTCGTACGGCGGATGCAACTCGTTCCCCACCATTGTGATGGAGCCCTTCTTGTCATGTTGGCGAATGCCTTCGCAGGCGCTTAAACCGGCGATGCCGGCTCCGACGATAAGGTAATCGCGCTCAATCATGGAAGCTGACCCGCGGGGGAAGACAAACAAAGGAGAGCATCCCCGAACATTTCCGTGGTTTCGTGGCGGGTGACACGACACACAGAATTTTCTCGCCGGGGATGCATGGGATGTGAAAGAACCGAGTTGTTACCATAGCAGAAAATCGCTTGGATCACAACCAATAAGTCACCCACACTCGACCCATGAACGCACCACTCAACCGTCGCGACGCCTTGAAATCGCTTGGTTTGGGCGCACTGGCCTTCGCCTTCGCGCCCATTCTCGCCCGCGCACAGACCGGAACTCCCGCCGCCGCACCCGCCGCAGGCGCCGCTGCTCCCACCGGGCCGTTCACTCTCCCAGACCTGCCTTACGCGGAGAACGCACTCGAACCCCATATCGATGCCCGCACGATGAATATCCACCGTACGAAGCACCACGCCGGGTACGTCTCGAACCTGAACAATCTGGCCAAGGATCACCCTGCCATGGCCAAAATGTCCCCGGATGACTTGGTGAAGGGCCTCGGAAGTGTGGATGAGAAGATCCGGACGGCCGTCCGCAACAATGGAGGAGGGCACGTCAATCATACCATGTTTTGGAATCAGATGAAGGCGGGGGGGGGCGGCGACCCCACCGGAAAGCTGGCCGATGCCATCAAGTCCAAATGGGGTGACGCGGCCAAATTCAAGGAGGCGTTCAACGATGCGGGGGTAAAACGATTCGGCAGCGGCTGGGTCTGGCTGGTGGTCAGCGCGAAGGCGCTCGACATCGTGACGACTCAGAATCAGGACAATCCCCTGATGGGCAAGGCGATCGCCGGGGCAGAGGGAACTCCGGTGCTCGGGTGCGACCTCTGGGAGCATGCCTACTACCTGAACTACCAAAACCGGCGGGCCGATTATCTAAAGGCCTGGTGGAACGTGGTTAACTGGGCCGATGTCACCTCCCGATTCGACAAAGCCAAGGCGTAGCTTAAGATCCCAATCTGCTCTGATTTTAAGGAGCTGATTGCGCGGCGCGGCGGGTTCGGGAAACCGAATCCGCCGCGTTTTTTTCTTTCGGGTCATACGCCACGCCGACGCTCGCATTCCTTTCAACTCTGCGATACTCGCGGCCCGGGACATGGAACTGCCACCTCAATTGATTTCCGCCGAACGCCTGGAAGCGATCGAATTCTCCAACGACGAGATCGCGCGCTACTCGCGCCATCTCATCATGCCGGAAGTTACCTTGAGCGGACAGCGCAAGCTCAAGGCCGCTCGCGTGCTCTGCATCGGCTCGGGCGGGCTTGGTTCCCCCATTGCACTTTATCTGGCCGCGGCAGGAGTCGGAACGCTCGGGCTCGTCGACGCCGATGTGGTCGATTTTTCCAATCTGCAGCGACAAATTCTGCACGGGACCAAGGATGTCGGCCGCCCGAAGGTTCTCTCGGCGCGCGACCGCCTGCGCGACACGAATCCCAACGTCAACGTCGAGTTGCACGAATGCCTCTTCACTTCGTCCACCGCGCGCGGAATCGCGGAGCGCTATGACATCGTGATCGACGGCACCGACAATTTTCCCACGCGCTACCTGTCGAACGACATCTGTGTCTTCCTGCGAAAACCGAATATTTACGGGTCCATTTTTCGTTTTGACGGCCAGTGCACCGTTTTCGCGCCGCATTTGGGGGGGCCCTGCTATCGCTGCATGTTCCCGGAGCCGCCGCCGCCGGGCCTGGTTCCCAGTTGCGCCGAGGGCGGCGTGCTTGGCGTGTTGCCCGGCGTGATCGGGGTAATGCAGGCCATCGAGGCGATCAAGCTGATCATCGGGATCGGTGAGCCATTGCTGGGACGCTTGATCCACTTCGATGCGTTGAAGATGAAGTTCCGCGAATTCAAGCTCCGGCGCGATCCGACGTGCCCGGTTTGTGGCGACGCCCCCACGATCACGGACTTGATCGACTACGAGCAATTCTGCGGTCTGCCCCAGGCGGCTGCGGCGGAGGAAGCGCAGCCAAAGGTACCGGCGTTGACGGTTGAAGAGTTGCAAAGGCGCCTGGCCGGGCGCGAGCGGGAGCCGTTTGTGCTGCTCGACGTCCGCGAGCCTTACGAATACGAAATCGCCCGCATTCCGGGCGCAACCCTGCTTCCACTGGGAGAATTGTCCTCGCGTTTAAGCGAACTCGACAGCACGGACGAAATCATCGTCCATTGCAAGAGCGGTAAACGCAGTGCTCAAGCCGTCGGAGCGTTGCGCGATGCGGGCTTCGGCAAGGTCTGGAACGTGACCGGCGGCATCGAGGCCTGGGCGGATCGCATCGATCTTTCGCTGCCCAAATACTAGCCGTGGAATTCGATCCGCTGCTGCTGGAGATAGTCGTGTGTCCACGCACCCATCAGCCTTTGCGTCTGCCGTCGCCGGTGGAGGCCACGCGCTTTGGCCGTAGCGACATTCTCATTCGCGCAGATGGCTGCGCGGCTTATCCCGTGCGCGAAGGGATTCCATCGCTCCTGCTGGAGGATTTGATCGAGCTGCCGGCGGAACAGGAAAACTCCCCCGGAGAATGAGTTCTCTCTCACAAGGCAGATTCGCCTTGCGCTTGGGGCAAAAACCTCGCTTCCCTTCCGCCATGTCGATCGTCCCCACGTCCTCCCTCGATGGGCGCTACGATTCGGAGTTCCGGCTGGACGAACTCAACCAGCTGAACTCGATCGCGGAAGACGAGTACAAGAAGAAGCTTAAGGACTACCAGCAGCGGCTCCTGCGGCAGCAGCCCAAGCTGCTCCGGAGCAAACATTCCCTCATCGTCGTGGCGGAGGGTCCGGATGCCGCCGGGAAGGGGGGCGCGCTGAATCGGATGGTGGAGAAACTGGATCCGCGCACGATCGACGTTTTCGCCATCACGAAGCCGAGTGTGGAGGAGCTGGCGCATCACTACCTCTGGCGTTTTTGGACCAAGTTACCGCCGCACGGCCACATTGCGGTCTTCGATCGTTCCTGGTATGGACGTGTCCTGGTCGAACGCGTGGAAGGGTTTGCCCCGCCCAACCGCTGGAAGAGGGCCTATCACGAGATCGCGGAGTTCGAGCGGATGCTGACCGATGATGGAGCCGTCCTCGTGAAGTTTTATCTGCATATCAACAAGGAAGAGCAACTGACGCGATTCCAACGCCGCCTGGCCGATCCGAACAAAGGCTGGAAGATCAACGAGGAGGACTGGCGCAACCGGAACAAGTGGGAGGCGCACAACGAGGCGGCGGAAGACATGGTGCGCATGACGAGCACGATGAACGCGCCCTGGCATGTCATCGCGGCGAACTTCAAGTGGTATGCGCGCCTCCAGCTCTTGCGGCAGACGGTGAAAGCGGTCGAGGCGCTGGGGCTGTAGTCAATCCAGCTTGATCCCTTTGCGCTCAGCGTCCTTGCGGAAGGACCTGGCCACCTTCGCGTCAAAGCCGTCCGCTTTGCCCTCGGCGGCCAACTTGGCTTCCTCTTTGCGCACGTATTGGGCGCGGTCCCTGGCCACGGCCGCGATTTCGCTCTGCAGCTCGGCCCGCTTCTTTTGCAGCGCGCCAATTCGCGCGTCGCGTTCGGCCGGGCTGAGTTCCTTGAATTCCGCGGGGAGCGACTCCGGCTTGATCGCAGCGGGCGCGAGCGTACCAGCGGCGAGCTCCTCGAGCAGGTCGCCTCCGCCTTGGACTACCTTGCCCTGGGCGTTATTGAACATCAGCCGATCCGACGCTGCGGCCGGGGCTGAGGCTTCCGCGACCTTTTGCTTCTGCTCCGTTTCCTCGCGCTTTGTGCTGGAGCCGTAGGGAACGAGGGTGCGCCCTATTTCGCGATTCAATTCGCCGAGCTTGTCGTCAAATGGCGTGGGGATCTGTTTCATGCCGCCTTCCTGGCTGATGGCGAGGTATTCGCCTTCCCCGAGGCGGGCGATCTCCTGCCAAACTTTTCGGGTATCGGCCGCGCCGCCGCACTGCACAGCATTGATGACAATGCCTTTCTTCAGCGCTTCCTCGCACAGGACCGGATACTTGGTGTCGTCCGGATAGTCCATGTGGGGCGGAGCATCGCCCACGAGGTAAATAATGCGCAACGTCTTCGGATCCGCACTCCAGCCCGACCGCCGCACGGCCTCCTCCAGCGCGGCGTTGACGGATTCCGGCCAATCTCCGCCGCCATCGGCGCGGAACTGTTGGAGCTTCGCGTAGATCGAGTCGATGTCGTCGGTGAGCGGGTACGACCGCACCACGTATTCATCGCCTCGGTCCCGATACCCGATGAGCGAGAACTTCAGCTCCGGAGCCGGCTTCGTCGCGATCATTTGATTCGCGATGGCCCAGATTTTCTGTTTGGCGCCTTCGATTAGGCCGCTCATGGAGCCGGTGGTATCGAGCACGAAGCAGACTTCAATCTTTGGTTTCGGAGCGGGCTTGGCCGCGAGTTCGGGTTCCGACTTGGCGCCGACAGTCGCAGTAATGGCGCCGGCGAGCAGACAGGCGAGGAGGGACTTCATGGGAGCAAAGATGGCTGGGGTGTTATTCGAAGATTTCGTAATCGGTATCGCCGAGGGTGATCAGCACGTTGGCTCCCAAGGCGAACCAAGGCGCCGCCTCAGGATGCTTATTGAGGAGCGCGAAGTAGGCCTCCGAGTTGAATTCGATGCGCTGCGCGGCCGACGCATTCTTGCCTTTCGCCTGCACCTTGGAGTCGACCCATTGCGTGCCGTTCTGGTAGAAGGCGCGACCGTTCACGAAACGGGCGTTCTGCTGAGTGTAGCGCTCGATTCGGTCCACCGCCGCAGCTTTCGGGGCGGTCATGGGCGCAGCCTTGGCGGCACGAAACACCTCGGCGTTCTGTGCGATGTTGGCTTCGTCCGCCCGCGTGGCGAGCTTGGCTTCATTCTGCCCGCGGGCATCGCCCACCGCCCCAGCCCCGCTTTGTTTTTCCTTGAAGGATGAGTACGACTCCGCCACCACGCCGCGGGCGGCGGCATCCTTGTCGAGCTGGCCGAGAGAACGCCGGGCGGCCGGAACCTCGCGCCGGGCTTCATCTTCGATGATGAGATGCGCCGTGTAAGGGGTGACGAGACCGAATTTGCGCGCGATGCGGACGACTTCTTCGCGCGTTTCCGCGTTCTCCCCCCGCAGGCGAATCTCATCAAGCAGAAAGGCGACGCGGCGGGTCGCCCAAAGCCGGGGAATGAACTCGCGCGAACTGTTGCGTTCCGCTGGCGTCTCCAATGAGACCTTCGCCGCAAATACCTGTTCGCGCCCGCTGCGTTTCCCCAGCAGACGCAATTCCGCGTCACCCTTGCCGCGGAAGCGTCCCACGAGGACGAGCTGGTCGCCCGCGAAGAGATCGGGGAGAGGGTTCGGGTGGAGCTGGGAAACCCGGGCGCCGTCCGCGTTCGTCAGCTCGAGCTTGAGATCCGTCAGGACGGGCTCCGTAATCTTCGCAAAGAAGTTCGAAAGCTTGATTTCCACGTCTTCCTCTGGGAGCACGTAGGTCGAATAGGCCCGCGTCTGCTCCGCCAATTGATCGAGGAGATGCGTATTCACATCGTTCCCGATCCCGAAACTGAAAAGCCGCACGCCGCCGGCATCGCCGATCGTCTTCCGCGTCATCGCCAGGAGTTCCTCGTTCCGGGAAGGCCCAATGTTGGCGAGTCCATCCGTGAGGAAAATCACGACAAAGGGGCGGCCTCCCTCAGTCGGTTTCATCTCGAGCGCGCGCTTGAGCGCGTCGTGGATCGCCGTCCCTCCCATGGCCTTGAGTCCGCCGATGAATTCGTCCGCCCGCTTCCGTCTCGCCACAGTCGCCTCTTCCAGTTTTCCGAAAAGCGCTTCGTTGTCGGACGAGAATCGGATGAGGTCGAAGCGATCGCCCTCGTTGAGGTGCTCGACGCAGAAGGCCAGGGCCTTGCGAGCCTGCGCGATCTTCGCTCCAGACATCGAACCGGACGTATCGAGCACGAAGACGACGTCCTTGGGTGCGGGCTTGGTGTCCTTGCCCCGGTCGCCCGGAGGAGCCGCGAAGAGCACGAAGTAGCCGTCTTCTTCCGCGGTGGAGCCGGTCTCCCGATAGGTGAGAAGCGTGAGCGGAACGTCATCCGGCTTCGCCGCGCGGCTCGTGCAGATCAGCTCAAAATCGGTGCTGGCGCGGGAATCCTTGGCACTGAAATCAACGGTGGCGCGCTTGCCGCCCTCGTCGGTCTTGACGCTCGCGGGATGGCTCGGCGAGTAGACGGAGGCGAAGCCCTTTTCGGACTTCACTTCGACTTTGATCGACAGATTCCGCAGCGGCTGCGCGGAAAATTTCTCGGTCGCCAGTGGGTAACGATAGGCGAGGGCGCCAAAATCGAGGGGAAGCACCTCGCGATAACTCACCCGGATCCGTTTCTTGGAATTTGCTTCGATCGGAAATACGCGGGCCTTGAAGAGACGCCGGCCGGCATATTCGAGCAGGGCGGGGTCCTTCGCCTTGCGCACGATCTCCTCGTAGATCGCACGTGCTTTCGCGGCGTCGAGCAGCTCGGGATCCGTCCATTTGCCCGCGATCTCGAGCTGAAACTTCTCGATCTGGGCATCCTTTGGCACAGGAAAGAAGTAGGTGCCCTCCACCACGCGCGGCGCTGGGTTGTAGAATTCCTGGTCCACGGTGGTGGTCGCGACCTGCCCATCGATGACGACCGAGACGTGATGCTCGGTGACCTCGAGCGGGGCGTAAACCGGATGGCCAGGCGGCGGCCGGACGATCGATTCGGTGACGATGATGAAGCCATCAGCGAATGCGAGGCGGGGGAGAAGGGAGAAGCCGAGCAAGACGAGGGCGAGGACGAGGCGTTGCATGAGCGATTTGTCGGCAATGCCCGGCGAATGCTCCCGGATTTTTCGAGGGGTCTCATGTGGAGCCGGACTCCCGGGTTCGGATGCTCCGCTTTGCCCGCCGGCGCATTCCGCTTTATGATCCGACGTGCGCGCGTCTTCCCCCGTTCGCGCGCTCCCGCCTCTCTGGCTTCGCGGCTGGTGTTGCTCATCGCATCGACCGCGTGATCCGCCGGAAATCTCCAGTTCGAATCCCAATATCTGCTTCCCTATGGCTTCGGTCCCTTCTTTCAATTTCGCTCTCGGTGAGACGCTCGATATTCTGCGCGAATCGGTGCGAAAGTTTGCCGAAAAGGAGATCTCTCCCCGGGCGGAAGAAATTGACCGTCGGAATGAGTTCCCAAACGAGCTTTGGCCGAAACTCGGGTCCATGGGACTGCTCGGGATCACCGTCGAGGAGGAGTGGGGTGGCAGCGGCATGACGTACCTCGCCCACATCGTGGCAATGGAGGAGATTTCCCGCGCGTCCGCCTCGGTCGGGCTCAGCTACGGCGCGCATTCGAATCTCTGCGTGAATCAGATCCGGCGTTGGGGGAATGCGGAGCAGAAGACGAAATACCTGCCCAAGCTTTGCCGGGGCGACTTCATCGGCGCTCTCGCGATGAGCGAAAGCGGTTCCGGATCCGATGTCGTCTCGATGCGGCTCCGCGCCGACCGCGCGGGAGATGACTTCGTCCTCAACGGCACCAAGATGTGGATCACAAACGGGCCCGATGCCCATGTCCTGGTCGTCTATGCGAAAACCGCGCCGGAGGCGGGCGCCCGAGGCATTACCGCCTTCCTGGTGGAGAAAGGGATGCCCGGTTTCACCACGGCGCAAAAGCTCGACAAACTCGGCATGCGCGGCTCGAACACCTGCGAGCTGGTCTTCGATAATTGCCGCATCCCCGCTTCCCAAATGATGGGGGCGCTCAACGAAGGGGTGAAAGTCTTAATGAGCGGCCTGGACTATGAACGGGCGGTTCTCGCAGCCGGTCCGCTGGGCATCATGCAGGCCTGTCTCGACGTGGTCCTCCCCTATGTGCACGAGCGCACGCAGTTCGGCGAGCCCATCGGATCTTTTCAGCTTATGCAGGGAAAAGTGGCGGACATGTATACGCTCACCAATGCCAGCAAGGCGTATGTCTACGCGGTCGGCCGGGCGTGCGACGCTGGCCATGTCACCCGGCGGGACGCGGCGGGCGCGATCCTCTATGCCGCGGAAAACGCAACGCAAATCGCCTTGCAGGCGATTCAAGCGCTCGGCGGCAACGGCTATATCAACGAATATCCCACCGGGCGCCTCCTGCGCGATGCCAAGCTCTACGAGATCGGCGCGGGCACCTCGGAAATCCGCCGGATGCTGATCGGCCGGGAACTCTTCGAGCAGTCGAAGTAGCTACTGGTCCTTCACGAGCGTGTCCTGAAATTTTCGGACCTTCGGGGCGATCACCGCTTTGCAATACGGCGCACCCGGATGCCGCTTGAAATAGTCCTGGTTGAAACTCTCCGCGACCCAGAAGCGTGCGAGTGGCGCCACTTCGGTGGCGATCTGTTTTCGGTACGCCCGTTGGGCGCGGGCGAGGGAGCGTTGCGCCGCCTCCCGCTGCGCGTTATTCTCGAAAAGGATAATCGACCGATATTGCGTTCCAATGTCGTCGCCCTGCCGGTTCAACTGGGTGGGATCGTGCGACTCCCAGAACAGGTCGATAATCTGTTCGTAGTCGATCTTGTTTGCGTCGAACGTCACTTGGACGACTTCCGCATGCCCGGTCTCGCCGGTCAGGACTTGTTTGTAGGTGGGATTTGGCGTCTTTCCACCCGCGTATCCACTGACGACTTTCTCCACCCCGTCCACGAGCAGGTAGCAGCCTTCCACGCACCAAAAGCACCCGCCGCCGATGATCGCCGTTTCCAGGCGGGGTGGGGCAGGGGCGGGCGGAACGGCGGCCGGATTGGCCGGCGCACTTGAGGCGATGGGACCAGCCGCGAGCGAAGGGGCGGCGACGGGCTTTTTGGACCGGACTTGAGCGCGTTTTGGTTTCGACCGCTGTTTGAGGCGCGGCTTGGGCTTTGGCGTTGGTCGTGCCGACATGCCCGCTGTGGGCGCGGGGCTCTCCGCGCGCAAAGCGGGGGAAACCGCGAACGAGAAGAAGAATGCGGAGGCAAGAACAATGAGAAAGCGAAACGGGAAACGGATCATGGCAGGAGTGCGAGTCCGTTCTCCTCATCGCATTCCCGCGGATTCACAAGCACCCAGTGACCCGGAATGGTGCGGCTCACAATTTGGACAGATCACCAATCCGCAATCGATTAAGGCGCCTTCGCGACCCCGACGATGCGTTCCGCCAAGGGGCTTGCTTGCGTCGCGCCGAAGACAAAGCCACCCGCGTCGAGGGTGGCGCCATCGTGAATTTTTACAACGGATTCTCGATTGGCAGTGACGACTTTGAGTTCCACGACTTCCTTCCCGTTCGGAAGCGACGTGCCCACCCGGTTACTCAGCGAGCGGCTGAAATCGAAGGAGAAGGCGGAGGCATCGATCATTTTCGCCAGAGCCTCGCGGCGCATTTCATCCTGGAAGACCAGTGGTCCGCGGGGATCTGCCCCCTTGATCTCGACGCGCTGTGCCTCCCGGATGGCGGTCGCGAGCATGGCTGGCATGCGCGCCACGGCAAAGACCGTCGATCCTACAACCAGCAGAACGCAAAACACGACGAAGCCTGCGACCCAGAGTCGGTTCTTGCTGAGTTCGCGGCGGTCAGATGAAGCATCCATGGCAGCATCCAAGCGCATTGGCCCGCGGGTGCAAGGACACGCTGATCGCGCACGTGTGTTTGCATCCCGGCCGCGCCCTCGTACTCTTCCGGCCCCATGTTGCATTCTCCCCTGCGCACCATTGTCCTGCTCGGTCTCTCGGGTGGACTGTCCTTTTTCACTTCCGCCGCAGAGCCCACCTTGCGGGTTGCCGATAGTCTCGCCGTCGACGGTGTCCCGCCCATTCCCCTCGCGATCGTGGAAGCGGCTTCGCAATATGCAAACTCGCGGCCCTCCTTGCTCGTCGATTGGCATCCGATGCGCCGGGAGATCCTTATCGGTACGCGCTTCGCGGAAACGGTGCAGGTTCATCTCGTGCGCCAGCCCGGCGGCGCGCGCACCCAGCTCACTTTTTTCCCCGAGCCCGTCTCGTCCGCGTCCTTTGAACCGACAAAAGGTGAATTCCTCGTGCTGACGAAGAGTGTGGGCGGAAACGAGTTCGACCAGCTCTACCGCTTCGATTTTGCCACGGGCAAGACTTCACTCCTGACCGACGGCACGTCCCGGAATAGCGCGCCGGTTTGGTCGCCTTCCGGCAAACAAGTCGTTTATTCGTCCACGCGCCGCACCAAGGCCGATACCGACATCTGGGTCATGAACCCCCGCGATCCAAAGTCCGACCGGCTTGTGGCGGAAAACAAGGGCGGTGGCTGGGCGGCGGTCGATTGGTCGCCCGACGAAAAGAATCTGCTCGTGCTGGAATACGTCTCTGCAAATGAAACGTATCTTTGGCTGTTCGATGTGGCATCGGGGGCGCGCACTCCGCTAACCCCAGCTGAACCCGGTGCGAAGGAAACGGTAAATTACGACCAGGCGCGCTTCGCCAAGGACGGTTCGGGAGTCTTCCTCACCACGGACAAAGGATCCGAATTCGAGCGCCTGGCCTTTCTCGACCTCAGCACGAAGAAGCTCACCTTCGCCAACCCCGGCGCAGCGAAGTGGGATGTAGATGCCCTTGCCCTTTCCAAGGACGGCCGCCACCTCGCGTATACCACGAATGAGGATGGTGTGAGCGTGCTGCGGATTGTGGAAGCGAAGGGATTTCGCGAGATTGCCACCCCGAAACTCGACGGTCCCGGGGTCATCTCCGCGCTGCACTGGAACTCGAACGGGACAGAAATCGGCTTCTCGTTCGCGAGCGCGCGTTCGCCCAACGATGTCTACAGCTACCAGCTCACGAGTGGAAAAGTCGAACGATGGACTGAGGGCGAGACCGGCGGGCTCGATCCGCAATCCTTCAGTCAATCGGAACTGATCCATTGGAAGAGCTTCGATGATCTCTCCATTGGCGGCTTTCTTTATCGGCCGTCGGACAGATTCAAGGGGAAGCGCCCCGTCGTCATCAACATCCACGGTGGGCCGGAAGCACAGGCGCGGCCTGGTTATCTCAGTGCCACCAACTATTACCTCAACGAACTCGGCGTGGCAGTGATTTATCCGAATGTGCGCGGCTCCTCTGGCTACGGAAAGACGTACCTCGCACGCGACAATGGGTACCGCCGTTTCGAGACGTACCGCGATGTCGAGGCGCTACTCGATTGGATCAAGCAGCAGCCCAACCTGGACGCCGAGCGCGTGATGGTGACCGGCGGCAGCTACGGCGGCCATATGACGCTGGCGATTGCCGCGTTTTTCTCCGACCGCATTCGTTGCTCGCTCCCCGTCGTGGGGATCAGCAATCTCGTCACATTTCTCAAGAACACGGAAAGCTATCGGCGCGATCTCCGCCGGGTGGAGTACGGCGACGAGCGCGATCCGGACATGAATCTCTTCCTGGAGCGGATTGCTCCCCTCAACAGCGCGGACAAGATCAAGGCCCCGATGCTCGTCGTGCAGGGGCGCAACGATCCACGCGTACCTTTCACGGAAGCCGAGCAAATTGTGAGTACGCTGAAGAAGCAGGGAACGCCGGTGTGGTATATCCTGGGGAAGGATGAAGGGCACGGTTTCCGCAAGAAGGTGAATTCAGACTACCAGTTCTACGCCACGATCCTGTTCATGCAGCGTTTCCTGCTGAATTGAGGAATCCGAGCTCTCCCGCCGTCCAATCGCTGTAATGAATCGACCCGTCTCCCTCGCGCTGCTTCTTTCGCTCACTCTCGGCCGCGTCTTCGCGGAAGTTCCGACCGGCACCCCTATATCCGGAGTCGTTCCGGCCGTCACGGTGGCTCCCACGCCACCGCCTGTCCCGGCGGCCGTGCCGGCCGACTCTCCCTTCGCTGGGGCCGGCAATTCCCTGACCTATTCGCAGGTGCGAGTCAACGGACCCTTCATCGCGATGACTTTCGACGATGGGCCGCACAAGGAACTCACGCCGCGACTTCTTGACCTGCTCAAGGCGCGCAAAATCCACGCGACTTTTTTCGTGATTGGGAAGAATGCAAATGACTATCCCGATATCATGCGCCGGATTGCCGCCGAAGGGCATGAAATCGCGAATCATTCCTGGTCCCACCCGATTCTCGCCAAGCTGGCCCAGGATACTCTCATCGGCGAAATCACGAAGACGACCGATGCCATCACACGTGCCACCAACCGCCCCGTCACGCTCTTGCGGCCACCTTACGGTGCTTTGACCCAGCCGCAGAAGGAGTGGGTGCGTCAGACTTACGGATATCGCATCATCCTGTGGGACGTCGATCCGCTCGATTGGCGTCGTCCAGGTTCGGAAGTCGTCGAGCAGCGCATCGTCAGTCAAACCAAGCCGGGCAGTATTGTCCTCGCACACGACATTCACAAAGGAACAGTCGACGCGATGCCATCGACTTTGGATCAGTTGCTGGCCCGTGGTTTCCAATTCGTGACTGTAAGCGAGTTGCTCAAGATGGAGCAGCCCGCCCCCCCGAAGGCTCCAGGTAAGACGCCCCGGCCTGCGGCCATCCCAAATGGCGACACGCCTGCGGTTGACCGACCCATCGGAACGCCCACTCCGCTTCCTTTTGATGCGGTACTGCGCGCCGAACCGGTTCTATCCCCAGAACAAGCCGCCAAGCTGGCCAAGCCGACTCCGACCCCGACCCCGACGCCAAAACCCGGTCAGAAAACGCCGAAGAAGCCGTGAGTGCGTGAGGATTGGCCTGGACGGCAGATCGCGTGGTCTCCAACGAGAGCGGGAAAGAGAAATCCGGGCCGCTCGCGAAGCGCGAGCCGGGTGAATGACCTCTTGGAGAGGTAGTTACTCGCCTTTTTTCAACTTAACGATGCTCTTGGCGATCTTGTTCAAATCCGCCTGATGCTTCTTTTCCCCTTCAGGCGATGCCCAATAAATGATCATGATGCCCTTGTCATCGGTCACGCCGAGAATTGTCAGGCTGACCTTGCAGGCGCCGTCTTTGTCAGTGCCGTCCCACGAAAGGTCGACCATATCCATGCCGTTCACCTTGGCGGTTTCCTGCTTCATGGAGTCGGCCTTGATCTTGACGCCCTTCTTCATGAGGTATTTCACGGCCTCTTCGATGGAATCTTTCACGCCTTTGGCGCTCGTTGCCTCAACGGCGAGATAGACTTCGCCGTCATCGGAAGTTGCCTCCACCCCGTCGTCATAGGTGACAGGCTCCCAACTCTTGGGAATATCGATCGAGACAATGGGTTTATCGTCCGGCAACTTAAACGTCTGCGCGGAGGCGGAGAAAGCGAGGGCACTGACGGCGAGTAAAAGAAGTCCGATTTGTTTCATTGGGAAGTGGATTGGAATCGCGAGGAGGCCGGGCGGAGTATTCATAAAGGCGCTCGAGGCGTCATCCTTAATGTGGAGGTGAATCGAGAGCCAATCCCCGGGCGGCCCCGCCCGCAAGCCCGCCTCGCAATTCGCGGTGGTCGTTTTGCTTCCCAGGGCGCGTGAGGTAGAAACACCTCTCGCATGCACCGCAATTTGTCCTTCTGGCTGGGAATTCTGGGTCTCCTTCTCGCCGTCGTCTTCGTGGCGAGCCTTTGGGAGCCGCGACCGGCGCCCGCGCCTGCACCGACGATTGTGCCCTCGAGTCCGCCGGCAATGTCCCTGCTTCCGAACACCATTGGGGCGCGCGGGATGGTCGAGTCTGCTGACGAAAACATCCGCGTGGCCTCGCCGCTGCCCGGAATCGTCGCCGCCGTCCCGGTCAAGGTCGGTGAACGTGTCCAAGCGGGAGACCTGCTTTTGCAAATTGACGATCGAGACACCAGGGCGCTTCTAGAGGCGCTGCAGTCTATGCTCGCGGTCCAGGAAGCAAAATTGAAGGTCGCGGAAGTTGCCCTGGCTGACCGTTCCGATCAGATTCAACGGGTGGAATTGCTGCGGCGCGAACGCGTCACGAGCGAGGACGAAGTGCAGCGGGCCCGATTCGCGGTGCAGAGTGCGCAAGCTGCCCTGCAGCAAGCCCAGGCGGACGTTTCCTCGGCAAAAGCGCAAATTGCACGCGCAAAAGTTCAACTCGAGATGCTCAGTGTCCGCGCCCCGCGAGGGGGTGCCGTCCTGCAAATCCACACGCGTCCCGGAGAATATGCGACGCCGCAGGCTTCCGGCGAGCCGTTGCTCATCCTCGGCAGCATCGAGAAGCTCCGGGTGCGGTGCGAAGTCGAGGAGGGACTTGCCTCCCGGATCAAGCCGGATTGCGGAGCCATCGCTTTTTTCAAGGGTCAGCGCGCGAATCCCATCCCGCTCCGCTCCGGCCGAATCGAGCCTTTCATCGTAACCCGCAAATTTTCTGCGGGCGAAATTGGAGAACGGGCCGAGCGACGCGTGCTGCACGTCCTCTTCGAGTTTGCCAAGCCAGAAGACGTGCGCGCCTACGCGGGGCAGCAACTCGACGTCTTCATTGACGACAAAGATTGAGGGCCGCACCGCTTAGCCGGGCCGATTCAATTGAGCGGCATGTGGCTGCGAAGCAGATTCTTGCGAAGGTCACGGAGTTTGGAGGGCGCAGCTTGCAAACCACGCTGTAACCGACGAACGACAAGGAGCTTCGGAAGAAGGTCGAGCAGATACGTGTCGCCCAATTGCATCGTCCCGGCTCAGGGGCAGACCATTTCCTTTTCAGGCGCTTTTCTTTCTGCCTTGTCGGCTTCTCCTTTGGAATGGGGTGAAGGCGCGTCGATCAGCCGTAGATCGGCGAAAATCGGGAGATGGTCGGACGCCACTCGCGTGAGACGGTCACGCGTCACTTCCACGCGATCGACCGCGAAATGACGCGAAACAAAAACATGATCGAGTCGAAGAAAGGGCCGGAGGGAAGTAAACGTGTTGAACGGCTTGCGTCCATCCACGGGAGCTTGTACATCGCGCAGCTTGCCCAGCGCCAACCGGTAGGGCGCGCTATTCGGCAGAAAGTTGAAATCGCCGCACAGGACGACCGGCTCATGGTCGAGCACCGACCCCAACCATTCGCCTCCAAGGAGGGCCTGGATTTGCGCCAGACGCTCGCGTTTGCTTAGCCCGAAGTGGGTGGACACGACGTTGACCGGACTGTCGTGCACGGAGACCCGGGCCCAGATCGCGGCGCGAGGTTCCGGCAGCCAACCCTGCGGATCCACGGGAAGATTGGCCACTTTCACAATTTCCATGGGGCGTCGACTCAGCAAAGCGTGTCCGTAGCGATGCTCGCCGCGGACTACCGTCGGACAAAAGCTCACGTGATAGCCCAGTAGGTCGCCGATGATCCTAGCCTGGTCTTCACCCCGGGTGCGTGGGTGACCCAAATCGAGTTCCTGGATGGCGGCAAAGTCGGGGGCGTGGCGCGCGATCACACGCGCGATCCGGCGGGGCGAGGTCCTCCCATCCAGACCGACGCAACTGTGGGCGTTATAGCAAAGCGCGCGTAGATGGGGGGCGTCTCCGGCAGGGTGTGCGGCGATCCCCGCGTCGTTGAGCAACTCGCGCCCGAGTAAGGCTCTGGCTGCGGCTCGGATACCCCGTGGACGCACGAAATCCTCCGCGCCTTCGGGCAGCCTGGTCACCGGCGGAACGAGGAGGAAACCGCGGGTCTCTTCGGGTCCGGGTCCTCCATGGGCCCCGCGCTCTGGAGCGAAAGTCCACGCCGGACCGGTATCGCTCCACCCTAGAATAATGAGGTCACCGGAAAGCGGGTGCTCGGCGAACGTCACCAGATCGCGAGCCATCTCGGCCCGAATCGCGGCAGGGTGGGGACCGAAGCGCTGTTCAGCCTCTTCCGGCACCGCGGTTTGGCCTTCCTGGTGGTGCCAGGTGATCGCACCAGCGGCGGACCGGTAGAGAACTCCGGGCACGCCTCCTTCCGCGATCAGTCGCCGCGAGAGGGCGTGTTTCTGGAGATCATCGAGGGCGGGCTCGAAGTAGAAGTGCCCGAGCGGCCCCATGGCAGCGCATTTGAACGACGGCGCCGCCGGGCCGAATTCCGCCTTCAGACATCTTTCGACGACCCCGCCAAGGCCGCCCGGAATCTCGACTTCGAAGGAGCGGGTTCGTTCCTGGCCGTGATCGGAGAGGATCCAGACTTGGTAGTCGCGACGTTGCGAAGTGCACGCCGAGCGGTGCAAAAGCCGGATGGCACGGTCAATACCCGTGAGTGCCCAATGCGCGAAGGGCGATCCGGGGCCGCGGCGGTGCGAAAGCTCGTCGTAACCAAGGAAATTCACGTAAACGATGGGAAGCCCACGCGCGAGATCGACCTTTGCCCCGATCGTAATGAACTCGCGCAATCCGATCCCAATCACGGCTCGGGAGAGCAGCAGGACGAGTTCACGTTTGGCGGCCTCGCCGCGCAGAATTCCCCAGACGGCGAGAGGAATGGCAATCCCCAACTCGATGGCAATGAGTCCAAGGATGCGCAGAAACGAGGGAAACTGCGCCAGGAGGAACAGCGCCGCCCGCCCAAATTTCCCGGTTCGCCACATGTCGTGGAGGCCAATGGTCGCCCCGCAGAAGTGACTTTCTTCCACGCTCGCGCCGCCTTGGTAGATGTTCGACCACGAACTGCCCCCCTCGAGGAGGCCCTCTGCCTGGGATTGAAAACGGGCTTCGAATTTCTTCGCCCAAGCCGGATCGTCCATTGCGCCCACTTGGTTCCTTTCGCGATCGCAGAACTGAAAAGCGGGCACGGCCGCTCTGATCCCGTAGAAAAGCTCTGCCTGCACTGCTGGCGTTGTACTCGGGAGACCGGAGTAATGCGTGTGCAGGCTGTAGCCGTCCTTCTCAAGGAGGCTTTGCAGGAAGGGCATTCGCTTCGAGGCAAGCGCGTGCTTGAGCTGCGTTTGCGCGAGCCCGTCGATCTGGATCAGCAGCAACCCGGGCTCTTCTGCAGACGCGTGGGATGGCGGAAGATCGAGGTTTCGAATGGCCCATTCGCTCCGGCTCAAGCGTCTGCGCAATCGATGAAAGAAGGAAGTGATGCGGCTGAGCACAGGCAATGGGCGCGCGAGTCGAACGCTATTGCTTACATCGTTTTTCGCCGGTTTTTGCGTGTGCGCGCCTGGTCTATTCCCGGATCACCGGAAGTCGGCCCGGCCGCACCCTCGCGTGGGTCCCAACCGGCTTGAGGACGAAATACTTACGAACCGTGATTCTTCTTGCCGGACGTTCTGGGCAGCGCGACTCTCGCCGGGCGACACCGTCCGCGGAACCCTGTTTTTACGAGCTGCGAATGCCCCAAAGTCTTGCGCCTACGGTCACTTCCGAGTTCGCGGCCTCCGCGGCAATCGATGCCGGTGCAGGGCAAACCGCGAAAAGCTTGCGCAGGCGAGCTCGTTCCTCTGCCGAGAGTTCCTGGGCGCGAGGGGCATCCAATTCCAAGCGCAGATTCGATTTCAATCCAAGTCTACTCGACGCGACAGGTGGAGCGTGTCACCAGCTCTCGCTTTTTCGACCCCGCCGTGTGCACTCCTCCATCCGATCCGGAACCCGATCCATTCATGATGTCATCCTCTTCCCCTGCCAGTTCGGGATTTGAACGCGTGGAGACACCCGATTCCCTCACACCCATTCCCGGTTGAGAATGGCTGTTTGTCCTCTTCGTCGTGGTCCGTGGTGACCGCACGAACACCCGCTCCTCATGTCCCTCTCCGGGCTTCTCGGTGAATTTTCCCTGGCTGACGTCGTCACCGCCGTTGGGACCTTGAGCGGTCGTTTGAGATTCTCCAACCTTTCAGGGGGAATGCGGATCGAATTGGACTTGGTGGGGGGACAAATCCGCGCCTGCCGCTACGGCCCCGAGGATAAGCGGATTTCCACCCCGGAGGATATCTTTGAGAAGCTTTGCATCGTCGCTACGAGCGATGTGGGGAGCTTCGTGTTTCGCAAGCAGGCGGAAGAGGCCCTGGAAAGCGATTGCCGGATGCCGTTGCATCCGACTCTCCTGGAGGTGCTCTCGAAATGCGATGAATTGCGCTCTAATTCTGCGCGTTATCTTCCCGCGGACCTCAAGCTGCTTTGGTCGGAAGACTGTCCGCTGACCTCCCATGGGGAGTTTGCGTATCTCCTGTCGCAAAGTGCCGCCTATTTCCGGAATGGTGCCTCCGCCAAGGACATCGCAGAAAAACTCGTCATCGCCCCGCTGGCGGCGCAGAATTTTTGCAGCACCCTAGCCGCCGAAGGCTATCTCCGGCCGTTTTCAGAAGTTCCCATCGGCCCGGTGGAAACGAGTCAACTGCGCGCCGCCATTGCCGCGAACGATCCGACTCTCGAAGTTCTGCATCTTTCCCGCTGGTTTTATCTAAACGGCAAGGAAGAGGTCGGGCCGGTCCCCGGGACGGAGATTCTCGACGCCATTGCCGCAGGCAAACTCTCCGCCAGTGTTCCGGTCTGGCGCCGGGATTTGAGTCGTTGGGCTCCCTTTGAGGAGGTCTGGCTGCGCGATCGCAGGGACAAAGTGGAAGCAGAGAAAAGGCCTTCGCACACGGAAGTCACCTATGGGGACTGTTTCGTCTGCAAAGAATTGTACCGGGTGGACGAGATGCTCTACTATCAGGGCTGGCACGTCTGCCACGGCTGCCGTGAGACGTTTTTCCAGAAGCTCGTCCAGAATCCCGTGGGCGGCTTCGATCCCGCTCCACCGCTGGCGCCCTTATGGGCGCGTTTTGTCGCCTGGGTGCTCGATTTGGTGGCGTCGTCCCTTCTCGCCCTCAGCATCTTTGCGATGCTTACGCTTCTGGACGTCATCCCCAGCCTGCATCTCCTTGATGCGGTTTCCACCGCGATAGCGTTGCTTTCGGGCAGCCTCGCTCTGCACGTCGCAGGCATGAGGATCTTTGGCACAACCCCGGGCAAATGGGCGCTCGATGTCGCCGCGGTTTTCGCCAAGAACCACAAACCCCTGAAGTCAGGACGGCTCTTCCTCCGCTGGCTTACCGGCTTGGTGCCACTTTTTCATCCCCTGGTATTTTTCGACTCCGAACATCGCGCCCTGCATGATCTCGCGGCCCGGTCGCTCGTGGTCATTCCGAAACGCGCTCCTACTGCGGCAAAACCGCGGCGTGCCGTCAGGTTGTCGATCCTGGGCGCAAGCCTTCTGCTCCTCGCGGCGGCGTGCGGTAATTTGTACGTCACCAGCTATCAACGCGCCATGCTGGATCTGTCGGCGGATTCACCCGCAATGGAAAATCGGGTGTTCTCCCCTTTTGCCGAATCGGCGTTGAGCCAGCGGTGGCAGGCGTTCTTCGATGGAGACGTTCAGTCCGTGCCGATTTTTGCCCTGTCCCAGGAGGAGGCCCGTCTGCTCCTCGCGAAACTTTCGCCGTTGCTGGCGCATGCAGACGTTCGTTTTCTGGACCGTAAGGCGCTCATCCGCGCTGCGATCCCGGTCCGTGGCGTGCCCGGCTTAAGCAACACGCCGGGCGAGCGCGTCCTCAATGTGGAATTCGTTTGTTCGTTCATCAGCGAGAATACGGTGCATCGATTGGTCATCGAAAGCGTTCGCTGTCGGAGCACTGGCCTAAACCCGCTTTTGCTCCGGGGTTTGAATAGCGCCACGAACACGTGGCTCCAGCGCGAAATGAAAACGCGTGGCGGCACGCTTCCTCGACTCGCGCGCGTCGAAAGCGTGCCGGGTGCCTTGGAACTTCGGCGCTGACCGGCGTCGGAGTTACGCACACCTCGGCCGCGGCCACTTGAGATGCGGCGCAGACGTCTTTCCCAGCGTGCTTTCGAGCTGGCCGGGCAACGCCCAACCATCCTGAATTTACCGGCCCCGGGCAATGGTAACCGCTGGGTCAGATTTGCGCAGCGCCTCGGCGTTCGATGGTTCTCCGGTTCTTTCGAGATCCTTTCGCGTGTAGCTGCTGGTCGGCTCTCGTCGCGAAATGGCGGTAACGGTGTCTTCTTCCCGCGCGCAGCCAGCGAGCGTCAACGTGAGGGCAAGGAGAGTAAGGAAGGTTTTCATGCGAGTGGTCTTGAGAATAGATTATTTCTCCAACCATCGGACGCACCCCGAGTCGGAATTGTTCACCCACTTTCGCGCCCGGCCGCCCGAAGTTCGTCCGTGAACGCCGAATGACCGCTGGCGAGCACGGCGAGGAAATCTTCTGCGCGGGTCAGGCCCACATAAAGAAGCA
>JBBRQH010000057.1:0-34585 GCA_038226705.1 Chthoniobacterales bacterium
AAGGCGGGAGCGGCTTCTTCGCCAGGACAGGACTTCCGCGGCCTTCCGGCTCATAATCCCGCTGAGCGGGATCAGAGGTTCAAATCCTCTCCCCGCAACCAATTTTCAGCGCGCCAATCGGCGTGCTTTTTCATTTTGATTGGGTGTGCCGGGTCTATGTCATTCAAAACCCTGCCCATTTTACATCGGGCTGAGTGAGGATCTCGAGCAGCGATTGATCGATCACAACACCGGTATTTCGAAGTGGACGAAACCCCGGAGTCCGTGGCGGCTTGTCTGGCAATCACCGCCCATGGAGCTAGGCGAGGCACGGAGACTTGAGAATTTGCTCAAGCGCCAGAAAGGCGGGAGCGGCTTCTTCGCCAGGACAGGACTGCTGCGGCGTTCAGGCGCATAATCCCGCAGAGCGCGCAGAGCGGGATCAGCGGTTCAAATCCTCTCCCCGCAACCAAATTTCAGCGGGTGCCAAGCGGCGCGCTTTTTTGTTCATTGGCGGAAAGTTTTGGTTCCCGCCCCACCGTCCGAAACGGATGCAGCAACTGTCCCAGGTAGCTGCGCGGCATGGGCTCTGCGACCCCGAGCGATTCGGGCTCTGCCGGCGGGTGGCGGTAGGTGCCGAAAAGGAGATCCATCAGGGGCGAGATGTTGGCGTAGTTGCCGGCAAATCGCTCGCGCGCGTGGTGCCAATGATGCAATTCGGGAGCTCCGAGAAACCAGCGCAGCGGACCGATCGGGAGCCGCACATTCGAATGAATGTAAATGGCCCACAGTCCCCGGAAGGCGAGAAAACCCGCCAGCGTTTCGAGCGGGAAACCGAGTACGAAGGCCGGCAGATTGATCAACCCCATGGTGTAGACGGTGTCGAGCGGATGCTCCCGATGCGCCGCGAGCCAGTCGAGATGCTCGGCGCTGTGGTGGACGGCGTGGAAGCGCCACAGAAATCCGACTCGATGTTGCAGGCGGTGGCCCCAGTAAATGAGCAAATCGCTCAACAGCACGACTTCCAGCACCTGCAGCCACCAGGACTGCGCGGCGACTTCGGCGCGAAATCCCGCCGGTACGAGCAGGCCCAGCCAATCCTGGAGGGCGCTGAGCAAAGCGAGCACCAAGCCGCTCCAGATCAGATATTGCCCGAGCAGAAACGCGAGGTCGGTGAACCATTCGGGCCGGAAGAATCGCTGCTCTGGTTTCGCCGGAAATGCCCGCTCCAGCGGCGCGAACATCGCGATCAACAGGAACAGGCTCAATCCTGTCGAAAGCGCGATCGCCGGGATGATCATGGCGCGCTGGCGTTATTTCGGCGGGATTGCACGCGGCGGGGCAAGGGAGGGCTTCGCCATTGAGTCGCCTGCACCCGGAACGGCGGGCGCAGCGGTGGCGCCGCGCTTGCTGGAGACGGAATCGGACGTCACCACCGGCGTGGGCGTGGGAGTGGAGACCACGAGCGGACGCGGGGTGGCGGCCGGCAGAGGCGGGCTCAAACTTTTGGAGCCCGAGGCAAAGGTGCGCGGGCGCGGGGTCGTCGAGGTCTCGGCGACCGACGGCACCGGGGTCAAAGTCGTCTCCGCCCCGCCCACTGGAGTCGGGCGCGCCAGGTCGGAAGACGGGAGGACGGCCCTCGATTTGGAGCTCGGTGCCAGCACGCGTTCGGCTGGCGTGCTGGGAGCATCTGCCCGCTGCTGCGCGTAAAGGACGTAGCAGGTCAACAGCGCAGCGGCGAAAAGGACGGCGAGGCAACGGACCGCAAGCGGGACGCGGGGAGGATTACTTCCCATGATCGGAATGCTCCGCCGATTTTCCCGCGGCGCAAATCGGCTGCACGCTTGAGTTCGGGTTCGCGCGCTCTTTCTTTCAGCTCTCCCGCCGCCAACGCTCGATGTTCTGCGCGTGAATTTCCTCGAGAATGGCCGGCACATCATAGCGCAGCTTCCAGTCGGGGTGATGACCCTGGAATTTGGCCAGGTCGCTGACGTACCAGATGTGATCGCCAATGCGGTTGGCTTCCGCGTAGACAATCTCGCCTTTGCGCCCGGCGATGCGTTCGCATTCCACGATCGCCTCCGCCATGGAACAATTGCTGAAACGTCCGCCGCCGATGTTGTAAACCTCGCCGGCCCGCGGAGCGCGGCGGAAGGCGTCGAACGCGGAGATGAGATCCGCGCTGTGGATGTTGTCGCGCACCTGTTTGCCTTTATACCCGTAAATCGTGTACGGCTTGCCGGTCGCGACACAGCGCATGAGGTAGCTGAGGAAGCCGTGGAGCTGCGTCCCGCTGTGGCGCGGTCCGGTGAGGCAGCCGCCGCGGAAGGCGCCGGTGCGCAGGCCGAAGTAGCGGCCGTACTCTTGCACCAGAATATCGGCCGCCGCCTTGGAAGCACCAAAGAGCGAATGCTTCGAGTGATCGATGCTCATCGTCTCGGGAATGCCCGCGAAATAAGGATGCGCGTCTTCGATTTCCCAGCGCGTTTCCTGCTCGAGCAGCGGCAGCGCATTGGGCGTGTCGCCGTAGACTTTGTTTGTTGAGCAAAAGATGAAGACCGCGTCCGGGGCATGGTCCCGCATGGCCTGGAGAAGGTGCAGGGTGCCGTTCGCATTCACGGTGAAATCCATGATGGGATCGCGCGCGGCCCAATCGTGCGACGGCTGCGCCGCGGCATGGATGATCAGTTCGATCGCCTTCCCATGGCGCCGAAAGAGGGCGTCGATGGCTGCGTAGTCGCGAATATCGAGATCGAGATGCGTGTAACCGCCCACCTCGGCCGCGAGCTGGTCGCGGTTCCAGAGCGTGGAGGCATCCGCGCCGAAAAACGTTTCGCGCAGGTTGTTGTCGATGCCGATGACCTCGAATCCAAGCGCGGCGAAGTGGCGGACGGCTTCGGAACCGATGAGTCCGGCGGAGCCGGTTACGAGACAGACGGACATGGAAGAAAATCGGAGGGCGGTTTTGAGGATTCCCGTTGGCGGACGGAGTTCTCCGGGGGCGCGTCAGCGGCGCGCGACTTTGGCGGGCAACGCCTCGCGGGCAACTCCCGGTTCACGATTAACCGTACCCAAGCGGGGAAAGAGGGGCAGGGGCAGCCGGAGGATATGGATGGCCGAGCAATTGCCGGGTGCAGTGGAAAAGATACAGGGGATTTAGCACGAGGTAGCGGCGCCAAAGGCGCGCCGGTTCACGAACGAGGCGGTAGAGCCATTCCAGGCCGCGGGCCTGCATCCAGGCGGGTGCCATCGCGAGATTGCCAGCCAAAAAATCGAACGCGGCGCCCACGGCGAGAATTGGCATCGCCACGCGCTCGCGCATCTCGTAGGCCCAGACCTCCTGGCGCGGACAGCCAAGTCCGCAGAGACAAATGGCCGCCCCGCTGGCGCGGATCGCGGCGGCATCTTCCTCCACCTCGGCGGGGGTGGCCGGTCGAAAGCGCGAGGGGCGGGCACCCGCAATGGGCAAATTTGGAAAGCGTTTGCCGAGGGCCGCGCGGAGGCGCTCCTGCACCTCCGGCGTGCTGCCAAAGAGAAAGATCGGCAAACTTTCTTCCGCGGCGGCTGCGCAGACCCGGAGGGTGAGAAAAGGGCCGTAAACGCGGTCCGCCAGCGCCAGGCGGTGCGCGCGCTGCAGCATCCAGCGGACGGGCTGCCCGTCCGGACAAATCAGATCGAAAGTATTAAGACGGTGGCGTTGGTCGGCGTCCTGCACGCCCGTCATCACGCCATGCACGGCCAAAGCGGAAACCGTCAAAGCCCGGCGCTCGCGGGCGGCGGCGAGGATCTGGGCGGTGGCGCATTCGTAGTCGATCGCATCCACCAGCACGCCGAGAACGTTGTGTTTGCCGAGGTGCACCATGCGCGGAGTCGGATTTAGCGCGTGTCGCGCCGATTGCCACTCGCGATAAAGGCGGGAATGCTGGCAACCTTCCGCATGCCTCCGCGCCCCAAGCTGCTCGTCGTCGAATTGTGGGAGATCGGTGACCTCACGCTGGCGACGGGTTTTCTCCGGGAAGCGTCGGAACACTAAGACGTTACCGTGCTGGGCAAGCCGCATGCGCAGGCTCTGCTGGGTCCGGCCTTTCCGGAATTCCGAAATGTGACGTGGGATTCACCCTGGACCCAGTTCATGGGGAAATACCGGCTCTGGCGCTGGAAGTGGGGAGAGCTGGGCCGGCTCCTGGCGTCTTTGCGAAAGGAACATTTCGCGGTGGGAGTCAGCGTGCGCCGCGGAGATGCCCGCGATCATCTGCTGTTGCGATTGGCCGGGGTTACGCAGCGAGTGGGTTTCCCGCATCCGCGCGGCGCCCGCCTGCTGACGCGGCCGCTTCCGACGCCCGCGCAGCCGAGACACATCGTCGAAGACTGGCGGGCCATCTCCGCCGCGCTCGAACTCGAGGCGCGGGCAGAGCCGGCCCTGGCCGCCGAGAACTACCGCGACGCGGAAACGCGGAAATGGACGGCCCGAACGGGGCGGCCCCTCCTCTGTTTGCACACCGGCGCTCGAATTGCGGTGCGCCGCTGGCCCGAAACTCACTTCCGGGCCCTGCTGGAGCGAATGCGCGCCCGCTTTGATTTCGATTTGTTGCTCATCCCCGATCCCGACGGCTACGGCCTCGGCCTGGCTCCTCTTGCGGATCGGGTGGTGGAGCGACTAACGCTCCCGCAACTTGTGGGTGTGCTCGGATCGGTCGATGGTTTGCTCTGTAACGACAGTGCGCCCGGACACTTGGCTGCCGCGCTCGGAGTTCCGGTCTGCACCGTCTTCGGACCCACCGGACCCGAACGCTATCGGCCATGGGGAGAAAAGGTGCAGGTCGTCATCCGGGATATCTGCCCGGAGCGGCCGTGCTTCGACCATTGTAAATTTGCGGAGCCGGTGTGTTTGACACGGCTTTCCGCAGAAACGATTTGGCCAGAAGTAGAGAATTTTTTCGCGGCCCACCTGCCGAACCCCGCCCCCCTGCCGTGACACCGGACGCATTCGTCGTGGCGGTGGTGGCGACGTATCGGCGTCCGGACGAACTCCGTCGCTGCCTGGAAGCGCTGGCGCGGGAGAGCGGCGTGTTGAAGGCAGTCATGGTCACCGATAACGGAAACGATGAGAGGACCGCCGAGATCGTGGCGGCTTTTGGCGCGCTCGCCGAGCGGATCGTTCCGGCGGGAAATCTCGGCGCGGGTGGGGGACTCACCGTGGCCATGCGAACCGCTTCAGAGCGGTTTGGTCCGGTAATCACCCACTATTTAATCCTGGACGACGATACCGAATTGAGTGCTGGGGCCTTGGGCTCCTTGGTGGAGGCGATGGCAGAGGCGCGTGCCGATGTGGCGTGCCCCTTGATCGAGGACGGGGAGGGAAAGCTGGGTTGGTTTCCGCGTTTGGTGGATCCGGAGGCGTGGGGAGTGATCAAGTCGGTCGGCACGGCGGGAGCCTATCGCGCCGCATGTGGCGACACATTCCGCGCCTTTACTTGGAGTACGTTCGTTTGCCTTTTAGTGAGTGCGCGCGCCGTCCACACGGTGGGTTGGCCACGCACGGACTTCTGGGTGCGAGGGGAAGACCTCGAGTATAGCCTGCGCCTCACGGCGCAGCACAGGTCCGCCCTGGTCCCTTCGGTCTGTATCCGCCATCTCCCGCCGTCCCGCTCGGCGGATTCGAGGGAAGACCCGTGGAAAGCGCTCGCCATGCTGCAAAACAGCGCCTACCTGGGTTCGCGCGTTCCGCATGCCCGTGCTCTTTTGCGCCACCTGCCGGGGAATGTGGTGCGATTCCTCCAAGCCTTTGCCCCTTGGCGCCGGAGCGGAATCAGCGCAATTCGTGCTCTTTATCGGGGCCTCATTCGCGGCAAGCCGGCCGGGGCGGATCGGTTCGATCAATTTCGCCAGCGGGCCGCCAAAGGCCCGCGCAATTCTGCGGATAGGGGGTTGTGAGAATCATATTTGCCCGAAATTCGCCTCCCAGAAGGCGCTCCGTTGTGGGACACTGGACTACGCGGCGAGATACCTGCCCCAAACCAGAATGGCCTTGTGACACCCTTTGTCGCGGCCATACTGATCCCTGTGAATCAGAGAAAAATGCGTGTAGTCACCTCCCCGGTTCCGGGTGATCTGCCGCGCTCCGATCGGGCTTTGTCGCCTCAATCATGGTATCGCAGTTGCTTAAGCCCTATCTGTTCACCGATGAAATCGCCCCTTCTCCACCGCCGCCACGACGCTTTTTCGCTCGTCGAGATGATGGTGGCGGCCGCCATCCTGGCCCTCGTCGTAGTGGGATTTTATGTGACCTTTGGAGGAGCGAATAATCTGGCCGTCCAGTCCCGCCTGATCAATTCATCGAAAGTGATCCTCGGCGCGGCGTTGAATGAAACCCTCGCTTCGCATTGGCAGGCCGGCACGACCCCAGAAGTCGTCAGGGCTCCCTTTGATACCGTAATTCCGTACAGCACCCAGAACGAGGGCAAGAACGCCAAACCTGCGGCCCGCACCGATACGACGCCGGGCGGAACCCGCACGAATGGCGACGGTGTCGTCGGGCTGTTTACCGGACCGGACAATGGCGAAGTCGTGATCGGATACCTCGACCGGATCGTCCACGAAATTCCCGAACGCTCGGACCTGCGTTCCGTTACCTTCCAGATCAAATACTTCTATCAAGGGAAGTGGTCTACCACGTATGAGGCCCGCACGGTCGTGGCGCGGGATAACTGACCTTACTTCCCATTCCATGAGTGTGCCACTTCTTGTCAAACGCCTCTTCAAACGGGCGGCGGGCTACACCTTGGTTGAGGTCATGGTGGCGGCCGGTATTTTTGCCATCATTGGAGGAATTATCTACCTGGCGGTGCAAGCTGGCTTGGTCTTGTTCACGAAGAATCTTTCGGTCAACCAAGTGCATAGCAACGCGCAGCGGGTCATCGACCGGATGGCCTTTGATGTCGCCCAGTCGGTTGACGCGCCCGTGATGGTAAATGTGACGCCCGTTCCCGGCACCCCAGGAGTTCCGATCACCGGCTTGGATTTTATTTCCAGCGGTGCCCTGCGTCTGCTGGGGTCGTTTGACGCCTCGGGAGCGACAGTGAATAAGGTGCCGAGCCGCAAGGGCGATTACTACGTGGTGGCCGTGGCAGGAAGCAGCCCGACCGCCCTCGCTGTGGGGGACTGGCTCGTGTACAAGGGAGGTGGGGCCGATGTGACGGCGGCAAGTTCTTATAACGTCGTGCTGGCTACGAATCAAAAGTTCAACGCGTTCGTCATTTATCAGTATATCAATCCGGCGCCCTTCCAGTTGGTTTCACCGACTGCGAATTCCTCGGCGGGCACGATTACCTCGGGCAACTCGTCGGCGAGCATCTCGATCTATTTACAAGCGGCGAGCGGGAGCCAGCCCGCCCAAATCCCTCCGATCGTGGGGGATTTGGTGAAGCTGACGGAACCCGATATCGACAATGCTGTAATCACGTCGATTTCTGCTGCGGACGCCTCAAATTACACCATCACTTTTGCCCTGGATCCGGTCGCCACGCAGACCGTGGACATCCCCCTCAATCAAACGGTGGTCGTCAAGCGCCGGCAGCTCTATGCCGCGTCGGAAACCGGCAAGGCAGCTTACGTGGCAACGGATGGGACGACCCAGCGTCCCCTGGATGTCATTTCGATGCCGATCCTGAATTTCGATTCCAGTGTGGCAGACGAGGGGCGGCTGACGGTTACCCCTGGAAGCTATACCACCTTGACCGGCACTCGTGCGGGAGGATCGCTGGCCGTTAAGGAATCAGCCGACAATCCTCCCTTCCGGGCCGACGCCGCCGCCCAGGGCGTGCTGGTGGATTTGAAGTTTCGCGCGCTGGAAAGCGCTAATTATCTCGTGGGGAAACAGGCCGCCAACGAGTTCAATAATTACTACGACGTGAGAACGTCCCTGCGGACGCGTGCCTCTGACGCATCCAAAACGAACAAGAGCGTGAAGGACCCGACGGCCACCCCGTTGCCACCTCCGACGTCCACGCCGGCTCCCACGGCAACCCCTCTGCCGACCCCAACGCCTTTGCCGACGCCGACGCCGAGCCCCACGGTGACGCCGACGTTTACGCCGCTGCCGACGGATACGCCGACTCCGACGAACACGCCGACGCCGTCGCCCACCCCAATTCCGCCTTCGCCAACCGCGACTCCAACGAATACGCCGAGTCCGTCCGCGACGGCCACGCCGACGCCGACCACGACGCCGACGCCAACACCTACTGGCACGCCCACTCCGACGCGGACCCGCACGCCGACTCCGACCGTCACCCCGCTTCCGACTAGTACACCTTCGCCGACCCAGACGCCGACGGCGACGAATACGCCGACGCGCACACCGACGCCGACTGAGACCCCGACGCCGACGGCCACGCCGACAGCGACGCCGACGAATACGCCAACCGTGACGCCGACGCCGACGAATACGCCGACGCCGACAAATACGCCGACGCGGACCCCGACGCGGACGCCGACCCCGACGCGGACTCCGACTCCGACTCCGACGGTCACACCGACTGTGACGCCGACCAATACGCCGACCGTGACGCCGACGCCGACGAATACGCCGACGCCGACGAATACCCCGACGCGCACCCCGACTCCGACGCCGACTCCGACGCCAACCCCGACGCCGACCCCGACGGTTACGCCGACGCCGACACGCACGCCGACGCCGACGAATACTCCGACGCGCACGCCGACGCCGACGCCGACGAACACGCCGACGCCGACGAACACGCGGACTCCAACACCGACGCCGACAAATACGCCGACGCCGACGTTGACCCCAACCAGGACCCCGTCGCCAACGCCAACGATTACCCCGACGCCGACGAAAACGCCGACGCCCACCCTTACGCCGACGATTACGCCAACGCCGACACCGACGGTTACGCCGACGCCCACGCGCACGCCGACCCCGACGAATACGCCGACCGTGACGCCGACACCGACGAATACCCCGACCCGCACGCCAACGCCGACAAATACGCCGACGCCAACGCCGACGAACACGCCGACGCCGACGAACACGCCAACGCGGACGCCGACGCCAACTCCGACGTCCACCCCGACGCCGACATTGACGCCGACGATCACGCCGACGCCGACAAATACGCCGACCCGGACGCCGACGCCGACGAGGACGCCGACGAACACGCCGACCCAGACGCCGACGAACACGCCTACGCCTACGCCGACGTTGACACCTACGCCGACGCTGACTCCGACGCTGACACCGACGCCGACGAATACGCCGACCCGGACGCCGACGCCGACGAACACGCCGTCGAACACGCCGACCCCGACGCCGACGAACACGCCGACCCCGACGCCGACGTTCACACCGACGCCGACGCTGACTCCGACGCGCACGCCGACCCCGACCGTGACGCCGACGCCGACAAATACGCCGACGAATACGCCGACGAATACGCCGACGAACACGCCGACGCCGACAAGTACGCCGACGAACACGCCGACCGTGACGCCGACCCCGACGAATACGCCGACGAATACGCCGACGGCCACGCCAACACCGACAGCCACCCAGACGCCGACGCCAACGCCGACGGTCACGCCGACGCCCGGCATTTCGCCGACCCGCACGCCGACCCCGACGCTGCGGCCAACGCCGACCATCCCGGATTAATAAGCGCTGGCGAAAGTTGCTGGAGGACTCGCCTTGGCGGTACTCCGGCAAACCGACCGATCCAAAGCTCCCAGTTTAGCCCAAGATTCAACTCCCATGAAAAATCGCTCTCAAAGCGGAAATACGCTATTTGTTGTGTTGTTCGTTGTTGCGGTCCTCTCGATCTTTGCCGGAGCCGCCTTCAATTACACCTCTGGCACAGCCAATGTTAGCCAGCGAAGCACCCAAATGACGTTGGGTTATGGAGTGGCGGACGCTGCAATGGAAGTCGTCTTTTCGCGGTGGCGGGCCATCGTGTCGTCGTACACTAATAAAAATCTGAATGCCGCCGTCTTTGTCGATCCGTCCGGCACGCCCAATTATAACGCGGTCAATCGCGACATCACGAGGGTGAGCTTGTCCGATCTGAACTTGCCGGCGGGATATTTGGGCCTCACGAACGATGTTAACGCCCCGCTGGGCAAGATCACCATTCAAACCGTGGACGTTTTTGGCCGTCTCTATGGCACTTACGATGCAACCGGGCGTTGCACCGATCCGCCGACGACTTTGATCAATTCGGAAAACCGGAATACGCGGTCCGGCGCGGTCTACCCCCCGGTCCCCAGTGGACCGGACTACGTTTTCCGCCTAGCTAATCCTCTCGCCAATGGTTTTGAGGCGTTGAACATCGTCTACTCCGTGACCGTCCAACTGGACGTTCCGAGTCGCGCCGGGAACATTCCCGTGGGGGTAAAACGCCTTCTCACGCGCTCAGTCGCGAGTGCCGCTCAGGCAGCGCTGTTTTTCGAGAACCGCCTGGAGGTGCTTCCCGGCACAAATATGACAGTGTTGGGACGCGTGCACTCGAACGAAGCCTTCTTCCAAGGCACGCGCGGTTCGACAGAACTGACTTTCCTAAAGCGCGTCAGTTATGTTCCATCTGAGATTACCGACTATGACAAAGACACCACCCAAGGGGGGTCTAATCAGGCCGTTCAGGTTGGGTACATCTATAACGACACGAATTTGAACTCCACCCACCCATTGTATGCGGTCGATACCGACCGTTTCAGGGCGGATGGCGGGCTACCCGTAGCCGTGCCTCCGATGGTGGTCGGCGGCATCGAACGGGACTACTTGAAGCCCTGGAACAACACCGCTCAAAACCTCAATAACAACTCTCTCCGGGAGTTGATCGAGAGACCCGTTTTGAAGACCGCTGGAGCGTATAGTGCGAGTGCCGCGTTCGACAGTGTTTGGGACGTTCCCACGACCGGCGAGGATGCAAAATTCCAGGCTGCGATCGAAGCGGCTCGTTTGTATAACCTCGCTTCCCTCAAGATCGTGCTGGTTTACGATTCCGCGACTGGACTGCTGGACCTCACCAGATCGGAATTCCGCAAAGGAAATGCCAATCAGGACGCCGCCGATGGCGAACTCCTCAATGGAAGCTCCTCCACTTCAGACGAGCAAACCCTCCGGCTCGACGTGCTCAAGGCGCTAAACCCTGTCTACGATTCCGCTGGAGTCTTGCAGCCCGCCGATGCCACCGGCGGGAAACGAACGATTGTAAATGATAACCGCGAGCAGGCGGGCGGAAGCGGTGCTGTGGCCACTACTGTACTCCAGATGACCCGACTTCGGGATGCGCTGAAGAAATATAAGAAGCAGACAGGTTTGGATCTTCCGGTCGTTTACATCGCGGATGTGACCGGCCAGGACACGAAAGGTTCCTATAACAATGGCGCCTACACCGGAGCAGTCGATTTTGAGGGGAGCAGCGGGGCGACTCGAGTCAAGCATGCGGTCATGATTCGGGATGCAGAGGAACTGCCGAATCCCCGCGATACGGAGGGCGGAACGTTCCCTGCCGGATCGGGCGACGGGACTTTCACCCTTGCAAGTGAAAATGCCGTCTACGTACGCGGAGACTACAACATCGGGGGAGTCCCTACAGGCGGCGCCAGGCCTACTGTTGACGATGCCACAACAGACCCGCGCCCAGCCATGGCCGGTTTGCGCAACCATCTCGCCACCTCTGCGATCATGGCGGACGCGGTTGCCATGCTTTCAAACAAGTTCGATCCGGCCGCCGGCTACCGCGAGATGCGTGAGATTGCCGTCGAATTGGATGGCTCGGGAAACCCCGTCTTGGTGGACAATCCCAACTATGATTCTTCCAACCCCACGGATCCGACCAATCCGGCGAAGTTCCCGAAGCCACTGTGGGATTCCCCCGATGGCGGGGTCACAAAGTATCCGCGACTCGCCCGCGGAGCTCCGGATACGACGATGAACGCGGGCATTGTGACAGGCATTTACGCAAATACCGCAGATACCGTCGGTGGCGGGGCCAGCAATCTGTTGCGTTTCATGGAGAACTGGCGTCTGACGAGCACTCCGATCAACATGAGTGATGTGGCGAGCTGGACGGTTTCGGGCGGACCGCAGCTTTCCTTTAGTGGCAACACCATCATTTACGGCGGCGAGTACACCATTAGCACCGCCCTCTACACAGGTTCGATCATGCAGTCTTTTTACTCGAAGGAGTTCAACCAACGTTGGGTGAATCCCCGTCTGGATTTGACTTCGCGAGGGCGTGACTACGGCGCGCCCATTCGGAGTATTCAGTTCGATACCACCATGTTGACCAAGCCACCGGTCGGCTTCCCCGGCACGATTAGCTACAGTCGCGGTGCCTGGCAGCGGTTTTAGCGCGCGCTGGGACGTGGGTTGATCCAAGTCCGATTCCTGCCAGACTTCACCATGTGCAAATGCGACGCGGCTGGTAAACTGCTTCTCCGCTGGGTCTCAGTCGTGTCGCTTACGGCAGCCTTTCCGTTCGCCCAAGTCCAGGGAGCGCCGACGCCTGCGCCGACTAAACGTCCAGCGGTCTTGGGCGAAATGGATTTCACTCCGAGAAAATTCCAGATCACGAGCGGCGGTGCGAAGGTCCCGGTAAACTACGTTCTCAACGGGACTGTGCCAGTTCGTCTCGGTGCACCCGGCGACTGGCAGACCGATGGAAGCAAGGCGGAACTGTTTTTTACCAGTCAGCGCTACCCCACGAGTCGAATCACGATCCGCGCCTCCTCGGTGCCGATCCCCGAGAAAATCGATGATGCCTGGGTGGCGGCCACCAAGTCGCTCCTGCCTCGTCTGGCGCCGGGTGGAAGCAAGAACGTGCAGGTGGTCAGCGTCGTCCAACAGTCCGTGAATCTGCCCCACGGTGAATCGTGCCAGTTCAAGATGTCCTATGACTTCGCCGGCCAGCGTTATTCGACGGGCGTGACTTTCATGAAGGGCCTCTCGATCCGTCTTCTCGAGATGATTTGTTCCTCCCGCGAGGCGGATTTTGTCGCAGTCCAAGGGGTCGGCAATTCGATTATGAGTGGATGGACGCAAGGGCCGATACAGGATCCCGGTCCGGAGTAATCCGGGAATTTTCGTTAGGTTCGCGCCGGGATCCGTTCACGCTTCCACGTAGTCCAGATCCTTGTCGTAGGTCTCCTCCAAGCCGTGGAG
Organism: Chthoniobacterales bacterium; assembly: GCA_038226705.1. Taxonomy (GTDB): domain Bacteria; phylum Verrucomicrobiota; class Verrucomicrobiia; order Chthoniobacterales; family SZAS-18; genus SZAS-18. The sequence continues at coordinate 13,160 of JBBRQH010000057.1, forward strand.
TGCGAGGAGCGCGATGACGAGACAAGCGGCACCGACGATCGCGCCCGCGCCGACTGTGCCAAACTTGGCCTTGGCGAGCAGGAATGACGTCGTCACGAGGGGAAGTGAGCCCCGGGCGAAATTGGGAACGGAGGTCGCCACGGTGGCGCGAATGTTGGTGCCGAATTGTTCGGCCCCAATCGTGACGAAGACCGCCCAGTAGCCCATCGAGAGGCCCAGGAGGAAAATCACGATGTGAAACCATGTGGTGCTCGCGCCGCGTGCGGAAAGGTAGAGGGCGATCATGACGGCGGCCCCGAGCAGGAAGGTCAGCACGACCTTGCGGCGCGAACGCAGCAACTGGCTGGCCGAGCCGCTGGCGAAATCCCCGATGGTGATGCCGAGGTAACACAGCATCACGGCGTAGCCGGCGTTGATCTCGCCCTGCACGTCCAAAGCGCGGGCGAATTCCGGGCTGAGGGTCACGAGTACTCCGACGACGAACCAAGTGGGAAGGCCAATGAGGATGCAGCGGGCAAACTTCGCGAAGCGACGACCATTGGTGAAGAGGGAGAGAAAATCGCCGCGCGCGCCACCGCTTTCCCGGAGTTTCGCAAACATGCCGCTTTCGAGCACGCCGAAGCGCAGAACGAGCAGGGCAAAGCCTAGCCCCCCGCCAATGAAATAGCAGGTTCGCCATTCGAAGCGCTGCGCAATGAGGGCCGCAACCACGGCGCCGAAAACGCCGATGGTCGACACGATCATGGTGCCGTAACCGCGCACGTGCCGCGGAAGCACCTCGCTGACGAGAGTGATGCTGCCGCCCAGTTCGCCCGCGAGCCCGACGCCGGCGATAAACCGCCACACCGCATAGGACGTCACGGACTCGACAAATCCATTGGCAATGTTTGCCGCGGAGTACATCACGATCGACCCGAAGAGCAACGCGACGCGCCCCTTGCGATCGCCGAGCACGCCCCAAAGCACGCCGCCCACCAACATCCCCGCCATCTGCACGTTGAGCAGAAAGACGCCTTGTTCGGTGATCTGATCGGCGGTAAGCCCGAGCGACTGCAGGCTGCGAACGCGGACGATACTAAAGAGAATGAGGTCGTAGATATCGACGAAATAGCCAAGCGCCCCGACGATGACCGGAAGAATGAGCGCAGCCCGAAGCCCGGCCAGGAACGTGGGTGGGGTCGTCTGATTCATCGGGTTCGAGGGGAAAGCTCCGCGCTGGCCTGGATAAATCGAAAAGCGCTTGGGCGGGGAGGCTGCACGAATGGCGAAAAGCCGGGCGATGAGCAATGAGGAAAAAAGCGCGCGCGGGCGGTGCCCAGTTTCCTCGCACGTCGCCGCCGGGTGGAAGAACGGTTCGACAGGGATAGCCGGCTGCGCAGGCGCGCGAAGAGCGCAACCTTTTCCAGGGCGGCCCGCCCGCCGAACGGAAGAACTTTGCGCCTGCGCCTTGCAGACGACTCCGCTTGGGGGCAAGCCAACCTCATGCGCTGGCTCTTTGCCTATGAGCACGTCGAAGACGCGTGGATTTCCGCGCTCGAGCCGTGGTGCCTGCGCGCGGCGGCACACGCGCTCGAGACGGGCGGGATGTCCTGGCTGGTCTGCGCCTCGCGCGGCCAGGCCGACTGGGCCCGGGACCGGCTGCACGCTGCCGGACATTCGACGCTCGGGCTGGCTTTTCTGGACCCATTCGCTCTCCGGCGGCGCCTTGCGATCCTCCGCGACGTGCCGCTAGCCACCGCCGGGCGCGAAGTGCTTGCGCTCCGAGTGCGCCTCGCTGCGGCGGGAAATGCTGCCGCCATCGCGCGCGATCCGACGGGGTGGCTCGAAGCGTTGGAGGAACTCGACGCCTTGGGGTGGTTGAACAATCCCACCGTACGCTCGCACTTTGTTCCCCCAGCGCTGCGGGATTTCGTCTCCTCGCTCTCGCAGGCGCCGGACTGGTTGCCCGCGGTCGATTGGCGTTTGGCGGAGTTTGCGTCACCCCTCACGCCGCCACTCCGTCTGGCCGTTCTCGGCTGGGATGCCAGCCACGCGCACCGCGAATTGCTCCTCCGGGCCGCTCTCTTCGCAGCGGAGGAGGTAACGCTTTGCGTTCCCTCGCCGCGTGAGGCGGACGACGCTCCGAGCCTCGCCTGGAGCGCCCGGCTGGAAACGCTTTGCGGCGAGGAAATCATCCCCTTGCCGGAGACCGCGGAGGGCTTGAATAGCGCCCTCGTCTCCACCCTGTCCGGTTTCGCCCGGCCGATCGCATCGGAGGCGCAAGTCGCGTTGCTTACCGGCGAGACGTGGCAGGATGAAGTGGAACGGATCGTTGGCTTCGTCGTGCGGTGGCTCGCCAGCGCACCCGAGAGTTTTGCCCAGCGCTGCGCCGTCGTGTTTCCGGGGCGAGGTCCGGCGCCGATCTTGCTCGCTCACCGCTTGCGGCAACTCGGCGTGGTCCTGGAAGACCGCCTGGGCGAAAGACCGGAACCCGACCGCCCCATTCGCCTGCAACGCGCTCTCCTCGCCTATCATCGGGAGGAACGGACTGCACCCGCGCTGTTGCGTCTGCTGACCGAATGGAAGGCCGAGGCAACCGATTCTCCCATCCTCGAAACCGAGCAGGCGCTGGCGAGAAGGTTTCGGCAAGGGTTGCACGCGGGTGCAGCCCGGGTGAGCCGCGAGACCTGGTTAGCGGAGGTTGTTTCGCAGTTGGGGGAATGGGACGGTGAAATTTCCGCCGGCGAAATTCGTGCGCGTTGGGCCAAGGCCCTGCATGCCCTGGCGAGCGGCCCCGATGACGCCCTGCTCAAACTGCTGGATCCCCTCTGGGAACGGCTGCAGGCCGCCGTCCCGCCGGCGCAGCTCGTGCCGGCGAAGTTCGCGCTCGATCTCATCGACCAGGCGCTGAGCGCGGTGCCATCCGCGCGGGCGAGCGCCGGAACGAGCGTGCCGCATGCGCGCGTTGTGCTGGTCTCCCTGGCGGAAGGATGCGGACAGACTTGGGACGCCGTGGTCGTCGCCTCGTGCATCGAGCGCGTGTGGCCGACGGCACCAACCGAACCGACCAGCCTACCCGATCGCCTGCGCCGCGACTGGCGCGCGCTGGCACCGGCACTCCCGCCGCTTCCCACTTTGGGTGAGCGCATGGCGCGCGAGGAAGCACGGTTTCTCGACCTGCTCGCACACACTTCGGGTGCGCTGGCTTTCTCCTCTTCACGTCACGGCGCCGAAGCGCCGGACGAGCCGGCTCAGCCTAATTCGTGGACCATCCGCGCGCTTCATGCCAGCGGGAGCACGGATCCGCTCCGCGCTTGGCGGGACGCGTCGCGCCGTGCCCCGGAACAAAGTGCTGCGGATGCTCTGCCAGATGGTCCGCACCTTGCCAGTGTCCGGGATCGCCGGGCCGATCCCAAGCTGCCGTTCGACGCGTACTTTCTCGATTTCAGCACGCTCCCACGCCCGGAGGGTGCCGAAGTGAAGTGGAGTCCGAGCAGCCTCGAATCGATTTGGAACACACCGGCAACACATGCGCTGCTCGAAGTCTTCGGAGCTGCCTCCCGGCGCGACCTCGCCAGCCTCTTTCAACGCAACGCCGCCTCGGAAGTCGGCAGTCTCGTGCACCGCTGGCTCTCGTGGCTGCTGCCCAAAAGCGGCAAGCTCGATGCCGACTTGGTGCAGAACGCGATCCGTCGGATCCCGGCGCTGCGGGAAAAACAGGAGGCCCGGTGCCGCGAGCTGGCAGGGCAGGAGGCGGACGCGCCCATGCCCCCATGGTGGCGCTCGGTCATCGCCCAAGCCCAAGCCTATACACGCGCGTTACTCGAGTGCCTCGAGGCGTGGGCACCGCTCGATCGTTCGTGGCATTGCGAGACGGAGCGCACCCTCACCGGTCAACTCGCCGGGCGGGATGGAAACATCTTGCGGCTCGAAGGCCGGGCCGATGCCTGGCTCTGGCACAAGAGGGACTTCGTGATCTTCGATTTCAAGACGGGCGCATTCTCCAAGAGCCTTACGGGGCCGAAACCCGAGCTGATCCGCGACGGCCTCAGTTTTGTGGGATACGCGTGGCTGCTCGGAGCGATCGAGCCGGACGCGAACTGGCGGGTGGAGGTGCTGTACCGTGATGCTCCCAGTCCGGTTCTGTTGATAGATCGGGCGAGGTCGCGGGAGTTGGAGGGGGCGCTGCGCGTCTTCGCCGAGATTCAGACGAAGCGCCGGTACGGCCAGCGCGGAATGCTCGCGGGCGACGATCGTTCCGGGGTGGAGACTTTGCCCATGACCACGGTGCCCATCAGCTGGCGAATTCTAAAGGACAAGCTCGCCGTTTCCAGACTCAGCCGATGAACGAGTTCCCCGACCAGGAGGCACGCGATATTTTCGCGACGGAATTGGACCGCAACTTTGCGGTCTCGGCCGGCGCGGGAGCGGGCAAGACCACGGCCATCGCGTCGCGCATCGCCTCGCTGGCGATCGCGTGTGCCCGCGCGGCGGATGACCGGCTGTCGCGCCTCGTCGTGGTGACCTACACGCGGGCGGCCGCGGCGGAATTGCGCGCCCGCGCGCAGGCGGCGGTGCAACGGGCCCTGGCGGACGCAACGGGCCTTGCGCCGGAAGTGCGGCATCGCGCCATGGCGCAGTTGCCGCGCGCGTTCTTCGGGACGATTCACTCATTCTGTATCGCGCTCCTGCGCGTGCACGGCGGCACGCTCGGCCTGCCTCCCGGCATCGACCGGCCTAGCGACGCGCAACAGGCCGCGTGGGATGAAAAGTTCGCCCAATCCGAAGCGGCTGCAGCGTTGCCGATTTCTGACGATCTGCTGCGTTTCGTTCGTTACGACGACGTTCTCCAGCTCGCGCGCACGTTTCCCGCCGCGCACCTGGACCAGCCGATGGAGACGCCGCCGGGGCCGGCCCCGCGTCCGGACTTCGAAGCCTTGAGGGCGATCACGCGGGCGGGGAATGCGGAGCAAAACATCGAAGCCACGAAAATCGCGGTGCAACGTTGGGCGCGCGAGTTCGATTTCGGGACTCCTTTCGTGGGCCTGCCCAAATGCCTGACCGAAGCGAGGGAATTCGCCGCGGCCTTCGACTCGGCGCTGGCGCCGCTTCATGGCTGGATCGAGGCGTCGCTGCTGGCGGCAACGCAGCAACTGGCGCGGCTGCGCCAGCAACAGCTGCTGGCCAAGGGCTGGCTCGGCTACGACGAGCAGGTCTCGCTCGCTCATGCGCTCCTGCGCGACTCTGGCACGCTCGATCGGATGCGGGCCGAAGGGCGAATCGTGCTGCTCGACGAGGCGCAGGATACGAGCGCGGAGATGTTTGAGATCCTCGCGGAGATTACGCGCCCGATCGGAGCCGCTTGCGGCTCCTGGCCTGAGGGCGCTGGCGCCGGCCCCGAGGCTGGTCGCTTCACCTTCGTGGGCGATGAGCAGCAGTCGATTTATCGGGATAAGGCGGACCCCGCCGATTTTCTCCGCTATGCCGGGGCGGCCGCGGAGGCGGACCGTCTTACCTTTGAGGTGACCATGCGCTGCGCCGAGGCGGTCTGCGTGGCGACGAACGCGCTTTTTGCCGGCCCCAAGGTACCGATTCTTCCGGGTGGTCCACCCTTCCGTGCTCTCGTGTCCCGCCCGAATGTTCGGGCTGGTGCGGTTTGGCGGTTGCCGCTGCTGAAAAGGCCTGTCGCCGAAGACAAAACGGACTGGCAGATGATCCTCGAAGTTCGCCAGCTGGCGAGCTGGCTCGCTGCGCGCTGTCCGGCAGATCTCGGTGTCGCGCGCTGGAACGAGATCGCACTGATCGCACCCCGGAAAGAATGGCTCGCGCAGGCGGCCACCGCCCTCGCCGGAGCTGGAGTGCCGGCGCGCCAGCGCTCGGAGAAACGCATCGCGCGTGAGATCCCTGCCCGGAGCTGGCCCATCGCATTGTTGCATGTCTTGCTCGAGCCTTGGGATCGCTTCGAATTGATCGGGGTGCTGCGCGATATTTACGGCGTGAGCGACCTCCTGCTGGCCGCGCAACACGAGGCGACCGGCTTGCAATTCGCCCCGGAAATCCCTGCCGACGCTCTCGTGCGCGACGGACGCCTCGGTGCTGCTCTCACCCAATTGCAGGATTTGCGCCGCAAGCTCCTGCGCCCCGATTCAACGCTCCTGCGCGCGTTGGACACCGTCTTGGACGAGACCCAGCTCCGCGCGCGGCTGAGTGCGATCGGCCAGCCTGCGGAATCGCTGAGTGCCTTGCGCTACGCGGCGGCGACCGCGGGTGCAAACGGGGTGCCTTTGCGAGAATGGGTCCGTGGGCAGGTTCAGCTCCTCGAATCCCAACCGGAAGAGGGCTCCGATGACGTCGATGCGGTTCAGCTTCTCACCACCCAAAAATCGAAAGGGCTCGAATGGCCGATGGTGGTTCTCTTCGGGTTGGCACGAACGATCGGCGAGAGGCACGAGCAGGTCCCGTTTCGTTGGGACATCGCGGCGGGCGCGCCGCCCGGGATTCGTCTGCCCGGACAGAAGGATGCTGGTGAAAAATCGGAGCGGGTCGCGCGACGCGACGCGGAATTACGTCGATTCGTCTACGTCGCGATGACCCGAGCGCGCCGGCTGCTCATCCTGACGGACTCGGCTGAGGGCTTTTATCTGGGCCAAGCCAAAAGCGCGCCGAATTCTGCCCAAGTCGCCGTTGGCCTCGCGACCTTGATTCGGAGTCTCCCCGAGGCGGGAGGCGACCCGCTCCCTTTGTCAGATGCGCCGGTCCAAGGGCCGGTTCCGTTTGAACCCGCCGTGCCCGATGATGTGTTGTCCACCGCGCGATTGCAGTCGCTTCGCCGTCCGCGCTTGCAGAGGCCGTCGCGCTTCGCTCACCCGGAGTCGAATGAAGCCGACTTGATCGAAGAAGCCGAGCCTGCCCCGCTCGAAAACGAGGAGGAAGAGCGGCCGCTGCTCGAGCCCGAAGGAGGCAAGGAATATGGAACCTGGTGGCACGAGGCCTGTGCCCGACTGCCTTGGACGCGCGGCCCATCGGCCCGCCACGCGTGGTACGTGGCGGAACGCGCGGCGATCGAGCGCACGAAGCTGCGGCGTCGCGGACACGCCGAGCTCGAACGCCTGCTCGCGAGCGCGGAATTGCCTGGGCTCTCCGCCGAGGCCGTCCGCGTGCTGGTGGAGGTACCCTATACGCATCCGCTGCCGGGCGATCCCCCCACCTGGACGGAAGGCGCCATCGACGCCGTCATCATTCACCCCGATGCCACCGCCACTATTCTCGACTGGAAGACCGATCGGGCCCGGGCCGGCGAAAACGAGGATCAGCTCCTGGAGCGCCTTGCCGCCGCCTACGCCCCGCAACTCGCGGCGTATGCCACCGCGTTGCAGGAGGGAATCGGCCTGCAAGTGCGCGGCTGCGCGATTTACGCAACCGCGCCCGGCCGAGTGGTCTGGTGCGGTAGGGTTTGACCGAACCGGGCGGCTCGCGATTTTCCGCGCTCCATGCGAATCCCCGCTCTCGCGATCCTGTTCTGCCTCGTTCCCCTCGCAGGTCATAGCCAGGGGCTCCCCGAACCGACGCCCGAGTCTACGCCTGCGGAGGTGCGCCCGCCGCTGGCGCCGCTGCCTTCCCCAGAAGCAGCGGAATCCTCCGTACCCACAGCCCCCCGACCGCTTTTCACGGCCGAGGATGCCAAAACGCTCTCGAACTTCGTGCTCGATGAAACGCGCCTCCTGCGCTTCGAGGGCGTCGTAAAGTCGTTGGGTGAGGAATCGCAAAAGGACGCTGACCTCGCGGCCGAGCTCGACAAGGACATCGCCAAGGAAGAGGGCGTCGAGAAATGGGCGGAGTCGATTTCCAAGGAGAAGCCCAAGACTCTGGCGGTGCTCAAGGCGGGAAATCTCACGCCGAAGGAGTTTGTCCTGATCAGCTATTCGATCACGATGGCGATGGTCTACGCCGATCTGTTGAAGTCGAACCCGTTGGCGTCGGTGCCCTCCTACGTTCCGCGTGAGAATATTTCATTTGTCCGCAAATACGAAGATCGGCTCGCGGGCGTGCTCAGTGGCGTCGTGGAGCCGGAATGACCGCCCACGGGCGGAAGAATCAAGATTCAAGAATCGAGTGCCAAAGACCGAACCAGGGCCGACGCTTGAATTCTTTAAATCACGAAAGACTTCCGGCGAGATAAACTTGAACCTTTCCCTCTTGAAATTCCTTGGCACTTGATTCCTGACTCTTGATTCTTCCGCCTAGGCGGTCTTTGGCACTTGATTCCTGACTCTTGATTCTTCCGCCTAGGCGGCCTCTGGCACTTGATTTCTGATTCCTGATTCTTCCGCCCGTGGGCGGCCTCTGGCACTTGATTCCCGATTCTTGATTCTTCCGCCCGTGGGCGGCTCTTGATTCTTCTCCTCATTCGATGGCGCGCGCCCCCAAAAAACAAAAAGCCTACGCCGCTGCCGGCGTCGATGTGGATCTCGGCAATCGTCTCAAGGGCGGCCTGCACGCCCGCCTGGCGGCGACCCATTCGGCCAACGTTCTGGGCAAAGTGGGTGGATTTGGCGGACTCTATCGCGCGCACTTTCCGGGTCTGCGCGATCCCGTGCTCGTCTCGAGCGTGGATGGCGTGGGCACCAAGTTGAAGATCGCCTTCGCGCTCGACAAGCATGACACGGTGGGAGCCGATCTGGTCCACCATTGCATCAACGACATTGCGGTGGTCGGCGCCCGACCGCTCTTTTTCCTCGATTACATCGGCGCCGGGAAGCTCGACCCGCGCGTCTTCCGCCAGCTCATTGCCGGCTTCACCCGCGCCTGCCTGGGGGCAGGTTGTGCCTTGATCGGGGGCGAAACCGCCCAGATGCCTGGCATGTACGCGCCGGGCGAGTACGATCTGGCCGGCACGATTGTCGGGGTGGTGGAACGCACTTTGATGCTCGATGGCTCCCGCCTCCGTGCGGGCGACGCTCTCATCGGTCTCGCTTCCGACGGTCTGCACACGAATGGTTACTCGCTCGCGCGGAAAATCCTGTTCGAGCAGCACCAGCTCGCTTACGAGACCCGGCTGCCGGGGGTCAAGCTTCCGCTCGGACGCGAGTTGCTGCGAGTGCATCGTAACTATCAGCCGCTCCTCGCGGCGCTGCCGCCCAAGGTTCTGAAGGGGGCCGCCCACATCACGGGCGGCGGTTTGATCGACAATCTGCCGCGGATTCTTCCGCCCCATTGCGATGCCGCGATCGGCACGAACACCTGGAAGTTGCCGCCGCTTTTTGCGCATCTCCAGCGCCTCGGCGGAGTGCCGCGCGAAGAGATGTTCCAGGTCTTCAACATGGGCATCGGCATGGTGCTTGTCGCCGCGGCAAAGGATGCGTCGGCGGTTGCGCACGCGACGAAGGGAATCATCATCGGTGAAGTCATTCACGGAACCGGCCAGACCCGCCTCATTTTCTGATCGTTGCATTTGGGCTTACTCCCATTAAACGATCTTGCGACGAGCCGTCTCGCGGTTCGTCCGTCCCCAGAAGCACTCCTCCTCACCTTCCATGAAACGTCTCCTCACTCTTGCGACCCTCGCAATCACCGCCCTCGCGCCCGCGCTCCAGGCGGAAACAAAAGTCGTCCGGCTCTCGCGCCAGTTCGGACTCAACTACCTCGCGCTCGACATCATGCGCGAGCAGAAACTCGTCGAGAAGTTTTGTGCCGAATCGGGTCTGCCCGATGTGACCACAGAGTGGCAGCAACTCGCCGGCCCGGCGGCGATGAATGACGCGCTCCTTTCCGGCAGCCTGGATTTTGCCACCGGCGGAGTGCCGGCGCTCACGACGCTGTGGTCCAAGACAAAAGGCTCGCCCCTCGAAGTCCGCAGCATCGGCGCGCTCGGCGACATGCCAAATGTTCTGTACACCACGAACAAGGCGATCAAGGGCGTGAAGGATTTCACCGATAAGGACCGAATCGCCGTTACGTCGGTGAAGGTATCCACGCAGGCGATCCTCACGGAGTTGCTTTGTGTGCGGGAACTGGGCGAGAAGTTTTACGACAAACTGAACCAGAATTGCGTGAGCCTCTCCCACCCGGATTCGACCGCGGCGCTCATGAGTGGGTCGAGCGAAGTCACGGCGTATTGGGCCAGCCCTCCCTTTCTCTACAAGCTCGCGAAAGTTCCCACCGTTTTTCCGATCATCGATTCGTACACGATCTTTGGCGGACCGGCCACGTTCAACCTCGTCTGGTGCACTTCGAAATTTCGCACCGATAATCCCAAGGTCTTTGCCGCGGTTGTGAAGGCCTTCCGCGAGGCCACCGTCATCATCAACAAGGACAAGAAGGCCGCCGCCGAGACCTTCGTGAAGCTCAATCCCAAGGAGGATCTTGCGCTGACGCTCGAGATCATGGCGGATCCTCGGATTACCTTCGATAACCACTTGAACGGCATCCTGCCCATTTCGATCCACATGGCCAAGACTGGCCGGATCAAGGAGGCTCCTGCTTCGGTGAAGGAACTACTCTTCCCCGAGGTGCAGGACCTCGTGGGGAAATAGCTTCGTGCGGCGCCCGGGACGGAGTGAGGCTTGGCTCGCGATGACGACGTCTTCTCCGCTCCCGCTGGCTCTGTTGGGAAGTTCCGGCCGCATGGGCCGGGCGGTGAGGGCTTGTGTCCAGCGCGAACCGGCTCGCTACGCGATCGCAGCCGCCCCGCGCCGCGGAGAAGATCTCGGCGCTGCCGTTGGATCGTCGGCCGCCGTGATCGATTTCAGCCTGCCAGAGTCCACTCCATCGATTCTCGCTGCCTGTCGCGCCGCCGCCAAGCCGGTCGTCATCGGCACGACGGGCCATAGCGCAGCCCAACGCGCGCGAATCGAGGCCGACGCACGGGAATTTCCGATTCTCCTTGCCGCGAATTTCAGCGTCGGTGTCAATGCGCTCTTTTGGCTCACACGCAAAGCCGCGGAGATCCTCGGTCCGGATTTCGATCTCGAAATCATCGAGACGCACCACCGGCTCAAGCAGGATGCACCCAGTGGCACGGCCCGGCGGCTGGCCGAGATCCTGGCGGAGACCCGCGAGCTCGACCTTGCCCAGGCTGCGCGCCACGGCCGGGAAGGCTCGGTCGGCGCGCGCACCCGGCCTGAAATCGGCATCCACGCCGTGCGCGGTGGCGATGTCGTGGGCGAGCATACGGTGCTCTTCGCGGGGGACGGCGAGCGCCTCGAACTCACGCACCGGGCGGCGAGCCGCGAGACTTTCGCGCTCGGCGCCTTGCGCGCGGCCGAATGGCTCGCGCGGCAACCCGCGGGACGGCTTTACGACATGGAAGATGTCCTCGGTCTGCGCGGGACGTGAGAAGCGGCCCGACGCCCGAATTGGGTTGAAGCCTGCTTCGAATTGCGGACAAATGCGGGCCGCGCTCCCGCATGAAATCCTTTCTGTTCTTCCTCTCGGCGCTGGTTTTTCTCCCGCTTGGACTTCGCGCCGATCCACCCGCCTTGGAACCGCTGACGGCGGCCGAGCGGGGAACGCCGGGCATCTGGGACCGCGCCCAATTATGGCCGGATCCCGGCGGTGCCCGGGCCGCGCTCGCGGATCGCGGCGTGACTTTCACTCTTTTCTATACGGCCGAGGTTTTCGGGAATCCGGTGGGCGGACGGCGGAAGGGGATCGTCTATGACGGCCTCGTTGAGCCCTCGATCGATCTCGATTTCGAGAAGCTGGCCGGCTGGAAGGGGCTGACTTTTCACGTGCTCGCCTACTACCCGCACGGCGCCAGCGGCACGAAGAAGTACGTCGGCGATCTCGGAGTCTTTTCGAACATTGAATTCTACGACTCCTGGCGGCTCTTTGAACTCTGGTTCGAGAAGAGCTTCACCCTGCCCGGCAGCCTCGGGAAGTTCTCCATTCGGGCCGGGCTGCTCGCCGTCGATTCCGAGTTCGCTAATGCGGCTGCCGCCACCACGTTCCTGAACAGCAACTTTGGGGCGCTGCCCACGTTTGCCCTCAACACGCCTGCCCCCATTTACGCCTACGCGGCCCCCGGCGTGCGGCTGCGCTGGGAGCCAAACTCCGCATTCTATGTGCAGGGCGCTGTCTACGATGGCAATCCCGACCCGGACTACTTGGGTGATCCGTCACCTGGGTCGAGATCCGGCACGACGTACAATCGAGCTGGTATCCGTTTCAATCTCAACTCGAAGGAAGGCGCCTTTTCGATCTACGAAGCGGGCTACCTGCTGAACCAGGGCGAGGGCGCCACGGGACTGCCGGGCGCGTATCGCATCGGAGGTTTTTATCACTCAGACACGTTCAGCGACAAGCGTCGGGATGCGGCTGGCCGATCCTTGGCCGATCCGCTCTCAAACCGAATTCCGCGCGCGCGGCGCGGCGACTACGGTTTCTACTTCGTCGCGGAACAAAGTGTCTGGCAGGCCCCGCTCCATGCCGGGGAACCGGGTATTTCCCGCACGAGTCCCGTGGTGAACTCCAATGCTCCCCCGAGCGGTCCCTCCCGGCCAGATATCCGGCTCTTCCTGCGGCTGGGTGCCGCGCCCGCTGATCGCAACATCACCTCTTTCTACGTCGACACGGGCGTGAACTTTCGCGGCCTTTTCCCGAGCCGGCCCAAAGACATTCTCGGTCTGGCGGCCTCGTACACGAAGCTCAGCGACCGGCTGCGCGCGTTCGGACGCGACACCAACGCCTTCACTGGTTCCCGCACCGCGTTGCCCGACTACGAGGCGGTGCTGGAATTGAGCTATCAGGCGAATGCCACCCCGTGGTTCCAGGTGCAACCGGACCTGCAATACATCATCCATCCCGGCGGTTCGTCGGCCTTGCGCAATGCGCTCGTCCTCGGAGTGCGAACCGTCACCACTTTCTAGAAGAGCTGCACGTGCCAATCCACCGCCCCACAATCCTCCTGCGTCTTGTCATTGCATCATTGGGTGTGCTCTTTGTCGGCCCTCTCGGAGCTGGGGAAACTCCTGTCGACAAATCCGGCTACAACCTGTTCCGGCCTGTGCCCGAGAATCTGCTGCGGGATTTCGATACCGATCGGCCCGACCAGACGGAAGGCCCGCGCACGCTCGATGCCGGGCATTTTCAAATCGAGGCGGACCTCGTCAGCCTCACCTATGACCGAACCACGGAGACGCGGAGCCGCAGCATCTCCGTGGCGCCGTTCAACCTCCGGATCGGACTGCTCAACAACCTGGAACTGAGCCTCGTTTTCGAGAGCTGGCGGCACGAGCGCAACACGGACCGCACGACGGGTGAGACTAAACGCAGCAGTGGAGTGGGCGATTTCACGACCCGGCTGAAGATCAATCTGTGGGGGAACGACGGCGGGTTTTCCGCGTTGGCGTTCCTGCCGTTTGTGAAGTGGCCCACCGCGTCATCGCGCCTCGGCAATGGGGCCGTGGAAGGCGGACTCATCCTGCCGCTCGCCCTCGAGATTGCCGAAGGCTGGCATCTTTCGCTGATGACCGAGGTGGATGCTCTCCGCAGCGACACCGGTCGCAGCTATCACGCGCAGTTTGTAAACTCGGTCTCGCTCGTGCGCGAGCTCACCAAGAAGATCTCGGTCTACGGGGAATTCTTTACGACGGCGAGCCAGCGGGAGCGTTGGACGGGTCAGTTGGATGCGGGTGTCTTGATCGGCCTGACCAAGAACCTGCAACTCGACTTCGGCTGTAACTTCGGGGTCACGAAATCCGCGCCGGATTTCAATCCGTTTGTCGGGATCTCATGCCGTTGGTAGGGCGGGATCGTGCATGAATGTAGGCGCCCACAAGTCTAAGGGCTGATCCCAAGGGTCGTCGCAGCGGCCCGGTGCGATGCTCAGGCACTTTTCAACTGGCAGGTCGAAAATTGCGGGAGCAAGGGAGTTGGGCTATCCGTCTAATGGGGCAACAAGATGCGCCGACTCTCCTCGATCTTCCTGCTTTTGACCCTCCTGTCCTGGAGTTCAGCGCATCTGCATGCCGCTGCAGGAAAGGCTGGCCAGCTTGAGTGCTGTGCGAATCTCGCGCATGCGCATGACAGCCAGGATTCAGACGAACCCGCCCAGCATCCAGATTTCTCAGATTTTTCAGCCGGCAGATTTCAAAGTCACGCCGGCGCCGGGCTTCCGGCCGTTCATCTGGACGAAGTCCTGTCGGAGGAACTGCTCCGTACTTTGTTGTCGGGCGTGGACGAGTTGGGTGGAGTCGCCTGCGTCGTTCTGAGCGCGTCTGAGAGCCCGCCGAATGAGGCGAGTGCGCAGGTCGTGGCGAGCCGGATTCATCCGGTTCGAGGCCCTTCGCTTTGATCGGTAGTCGAGCCTAGCGGGCTCGCGCTTTCCCGTGCTGCGGAGCAGTGCGCCGTGGTGTGGCCGGATGCTCCGGCCCTAGTTCCTTTCGTTCGCCTTCGTGCAGTCATGTTCCGGTCCCCCTTCCTCCTCATTTTCATTTTTGCCGCCGGGTGTGGCCGGATCGCCGCTGCGTCCTTCACCCCGGAATCGGCCGCGGCTCAAGCCATTCGTCAGAACACGGGACTGCGGGCTGCCCGATTGCGCGTCGATGAAGCGAGGGGACGGCTCCAACAGTCGGGGCGACTCGCGAACCCCGAACTAGAGGTGGATTTCACGCGCAAGAGTCGAGATGCAGAAGGCTCGCTGGGATTGAGCGTGCTGCAGAAATTTCCCGTCACCCAGCGACTGGCTTTGGAGCGCTCGGTCTCGCGCGCGCAATTGGCCGGAGCCGAGGCCGAGGTGCGCGATGCCGCGCGGAAACTCGCGGCGGAAGTGCGCGCGGCCGCCGTGCGCGTTCTGGCGCTTTCGACCCAGGAATCACTGCGTCGCGAGCAACTGAGCACGAGCCGCGAGCTGAGCGGATTTCTTCGGCAGCGAGCCGAGGCCGGCGAAGTGCCGCGCTTCGAAGCGACCCAGGCGGAAATTGAGGAGCAGCAACTCACCCTGGAACTTGCGAAGCTTGCCGCCGAGCGCGCGGCCGCCCTCGCCGCTTTGCGGCCTTTACTCGGGCTTCTCCCCAACGCGCCTTTGAGCATCGCAGGTCCCCTCGCACCGCGCCGACTGGCGCGTTTCGGGGGTGAGAGATCCGACGTCACCGTGGCGCGTGCGCAAGTTGAGGCGGCGACGCATGCCACCGCACTGGCCCGCGCGGCGCGATGGGAGGACATCGGCGTCGGCTTCGGCGTGACCCACGAACGGACCAAGGATGAGCCAAATCCCTTGGAGAAAAACACCGTTATCGGCCTGCGCGCCACGTTGCCGCTTCCGCTCTGGAACGACCAGCGCGGGCGCATCTTTGAAGCCGACGCTGCGGCACGCCGCGCCGGACTCGAGCTCGATGCCGTCCGCGGCCGAGCCGAAGGCGAAACGGCGGTCGCCGCCGCCGAAGCCGCGGGCTTCGAGCGCGTCGCTGCCCAAATTGACCGCGAACTTCTGCCCCGCGCGCGCTCCGCGGAGGAGCAGGTCCGCGCGGCGAATACAGCGGGACTGGCCCCTTTCGCTGAGGTCATCCGCGCACGCACCCGGCGGCTGGAACTGGAGCAGCGCCGTCTCGATGCAGTCCGCGACTGGCACCTCGCCGTCATCCGGCTCGAAGCAGCGCACGGCCGCAGCTTTCTTTCGGGCGCACCGCCCGCCTCGCCCGCACGCCCGCGCCGCTGAAGGCGCTTCCCGCTGGAATACCAGATCCACTTTCAAACCATGAAACGCGCTTTTCTGCTTATTGCGCTCGTTGCCACAGCTGGCGCCTCCGCGGCGGAGAAGCCGCCTTCCAAACGCGCAGCCAACACCGTGGTGCTCGACGAAATTGGGGTGAAAAATCTCCGGCTCGAGACGGTGGAAGTCGAGGAAACCGACTTCGAGGAAATCGTCTTCGCGCTCGGGCGGATCGAGCCCATTCCGGGGCGAGTAGCCACCGTCAGCAGCCGGGTTCCGGGGCGCATCACCGAATTGAAGGTCATGCCAGGCGACCAAGTCGAGAAGGGGCAGGAGGTGGCGCGCCTCGAAAGCAGGCAGCCGGGCGATCCGCCCCCGAGCATCGTGCTGCGCGCACCGCTCACGGGTCTCGTCACGAAATTGGAGGTGCGCCTCGGTGATCCGTTGGAGCCGGACAAGTCCCTCCTGGAGGTGACGGATTTGAGTGAAGTGTATGCGGTCGCTCGGGTGCCGGAGCATCAGGCTGGTCGATTGAAGCCAGGAACGACGGCGCACATTCGAGTCGCGGCGCTGCCTAATGAGACGTTCGAGGGTGAGCTGCTCCGCTTCGGGACTTCGGCGAATAGGCAGGGCGGTACCATCGACGCGATCTTTCGCCTGAAGAATCAGGGCGGACTACTGCGGGCCGAAATGCGGGCGGAGTTTTCCATCGTGTTGAGCAAACGGGAAGGCGTGCTGAGCGTGCCGCGGAGCGCCTTGCAAGGCGAGAGCGCGAATCGTTTCGTGTATGTCGGCGACTACGAGTTGAAGAATGCGTTCGTGAAGACGCCGGTAGAGGTCGGGCAGGTGAATGACCGCTTCGTGGAAATAGCGAAGGGCCTGTTTCCCGGTGACAAGGTCGTGACCCGCGGCGCCTACTCGCTCGCCTTCGCCGGGAGCGGCACCGTCTCGCTGAAAGCCGCGCTCGATGCCGCCCATGGGCACGAGCACGCGGAGGACGGCTCGGAATTGAAGCCTGGAGACCAGGCGCGGAAGCCCGCGGGCGATAGCCACGACCAGGGAGTGAGCGGCTCCCGTACGTTTTGGATGATTGCCAGCGGCGTACTTTTCGCGCTGTTGATCGTCTCGAATGTGTGGAAGCGCCGCGCGCCCCGATCCGAAGAGGCGCAGCGGTTTACTGCCCCAAAACCGACGGAGGACGTGCGGTAATGCTAAACCGGATGATCCATTGGTCGCTCGGGAACCGGGCGATCGTCCTGGGCGTGGCGCTGCTCCTCATGGTGACCGGACTGCGCACGGCCACGCGGTTGCCCGTGGAGGTCCTGCCCGACCTGACCAAGCCAACGGTCATTATCCTCACGGAAGCGCCGGGCCTGGCACCGGAAGAAGCGGAAGTTCGCGTAACGCAGCCGATCGAAAGCGCGCTTCTCGGCGTGGCCGGCCTCACGCGACTGCGCTCAAATTCCGACGTGGCGCTCTCTCTTGTCTATGCCGAATTCGGCTGGGGAACCGACATCTACAAGGCGCGCACACTCGTGCAGGAGCGACTGCAAAGTGTGCGCGAGCAATTGCCTCCGGGCGTCCAGCCGTTCATGACGCCTGTCGCCTCCTTGATGGGCGAGATCCTGCTCGTCGGGGTGCGCTGCACCCGCAAGGAAGGCGAGGCGGGCTACGTCGCGCCGAGAGACGTACGTGCCCTCGCTGATTGGATCGTAAAGCGCCGCCTGCAAAGCATTTCCGGCCTGGCGGAAATTCTCAACATGGGTGGCGGGGTGAAACAGATCGAGATCCAGCCCGACCCGTTTCGCCTCCAGGCCCAGGAAGTGACATTCGAGGAATTACAAAAGGCGGCGGCGGAAGTGGCGAATACGACCACTGGCGGTTTCATCAACACGGGACCGACCGAAATCATGGTCCGCAATCTCGCGATGACCACGGAACTCGCCGACATCGGGCGCACCGTCATCAAGCAGGTCCATGACCGCTCGATCCTCATCTCCGATGTCGCAAACGTGGCGTGGGGCATCGAGCCGATGCGCGGGGACGCCACCGTGAGCCAGAGCCCCGAGAAGACGCCTACCTACGGCGTCATCATGTCGATCACGAAGTCTCCTGGATTCGACACCCGCGCCCTGACCGATCAGATTAGCAAGGCGCTCGATGAGTTGAAGTCCACGTTTCCCGCGGGCGTGGAGACGACTCTGCTCTTTCAGCAGAAGGACTTTATCGATCACGCGATAGGCAATCTGACCGAGGCAATCCGCGACGGTGCGATCATGGTCACGGTCGTTCTCTTTCTGTTCCTGCTGAACTTCCGCACCACCTTCATCACCCTCATGGCGATGCCGCTTTCGTTTGGCATCACCATGCTGGTTTTCCAATGGTTCGAAATCAGCGTGAACTCCATGACCCTTGGCGGTCTGGCTGTCGCGATTGGGATGGTGGTGGACGATGCGATCGTGGACGTGGAAAACGTCTTCCGGCGGCTGCGCGAAAATGCGGCCCTTCCCGCTCCGCGAGCGCGGCTGGAGGTGATCGCGGGGGCCTCCGCGGAAGTCCGAAACTCCATCCTCTATGCGACCGTTCTCATCATTCTCGTCTTCCTTCCGCTGCTTGGCTTGACTGGGGTGGAGGGCAAGCTTTTCGCGCCGATCGCCGTCGCCACGATTGTTTCGATGGTGGCTTCCTTTGTCGTGTCGCTCACCGCGATTCCTGTGCTCTGCTCGGTGCTGCTCAATCCCAAGCAGGGCGGGGAGCACAAAGATGGACGGCTCGTGCGCGGAATGAAGTGGCTGCTCGAGAACACGCTGCTGCGCCTCGGCCTCAACCAGCCCATGCTCCTGCTTGCCGGCGTGGCGCTGCTGGTCGCGGGCGCATTCTCGCTCTATCCCCGCATGGGCAAGGACTTCCTGCCCGCTTTCAAGGAGGAGACGGCACTCGTCGCGGCGACCGCCGCACCCGGGACTTCCTTGGACGAAATGAACAAGCTCTCCGATTCGATCGAGAGCCAAATCCTCGCCGTGCCGGAGGTGCGAAAGGTCGGCCGTCGCCTGGGTCGCGCGGAACGCGGCGACCATGTCGTGCCGGTGTCCACTGCGGAGTTTGACGTCGATTTTCGCGAGGCGGATGGAATCAAAGGCGCGCCCGGGCGTACGAGGAAAGAGATCACGGACGACATTACCCGGCGCATCCGCACGGTTCCGGGGGTCTTCGCCGTGGTGGGCGGCCCGCTGGCCGACCGGATTGGCCACATGCTTTCCGGCGTTTCCGCCCCGGTCGCAATCAAGGTTTTCGGGTCGGATCTTGACCAACTTCGCCAGATTGGCACCGAAGTGCAGGCGGTCGCGATGACGATTCCGGGATTCGAAGATGCGAAGCTGGACCAGCAATCGAGCATTCCCCAGCTCCGGATCGAGGCCGACCGCGACCGCGCGGCCGCTTATGGCGTGGCCCCGGGGCGCCTCAATGCCCAGCTCTCCGCGCTGATCGGGGGCAAGGAGGTTGCGGAACTTCGCGAAGGCCAGCGCATCGTGAATCTCGTGGTGCGGCTGCCGCTCAGCTGGCGCGATTCGCCCGATCGGATCGCTCAATTACCGGTCGAGACCAGCACGGGCCAGTACGTTCCGCTCTCGCTCGTCGCCGATGTCCGCGAGGCAAAAGGGCCGAACGTGATTTTCCGCGAAAACAGTCAGCGAAGATTTACCGTCGCGATCAAGCCGACCTCGCGTGACGTCGGCTCGCTGGTCCAGCGGCTCCAGCAGGAAGTGAAGGAAAAGGTGAAGTTACCCGAAGGCTACTTCATCACCTACGAGGGCGAGTTTCAGGCACAGCAGGAAGCGACGCAACGGATCGCCCTGTATTCCGCGGTGGTCCTCGTGGTCATCGGATTCCTTCTCTATGGCTATTTCCGTACGCCTTTTTTTGCCGTCCAGGTTCTGTGCGACATCCCGCTCGCGCTCGTCGGCGGACTCGTCTTCACGTATTTCAAGCTCGGAAACATCAGCATCGCCACCCTGGTGGGATTCATCGCGGTGGCCGGCGTCGCCGCGCGCAACTCGATCATGCTGATCAGCCATTACCTCCACCTTATGGCCGTGGAGGGCGAAGGATTCACCCCGCAGATGGTCATCCGCGGTACCAAGGAGCGTTTGGTGCCGGTCCTTATGACCGCCCTCGCCGCCGGGATCGGCCTCGTTCCGCTCATCCTCGCCGCCGATCAGCCGGGCAAGGAGATCCTGCATCCTGTCGCGGTTGTCATCGTGGGTGGCCTCGTCACCAGCACGCTGCTGGGCCTCGGCGTGACGCCCACGGTCTTCTACACGTTTGGCCGGAAGGCCGCGCGCATTGCCGTCGCGAGCGGCGCAGCGGCGGCGCACTGACCAACTCGTCCCCGCTTTAGTCCAACCTCAGCCGCAAAAACCAACCATGAAAACCAAGCAATTCCTCGCGGCCTTCGCGATCGCACTTATCTCCACCGCCACCGCGCTGGCCCACGGCGAGGTCGAACTCGGACCGAATGGCGGACGCCTCGTCGAATTCGGCGAAAAGAATCCACTTCACGCCGAGGTCACACTCAAGGATGGCAACTTCGTCATTGGCCTCTACAACGAGGACACCAAGAAGGAAGTCGTCGCGACCGAACAGGAACTTACCGTCACAGAACGCGACGGCAGCAAGAAGCTCGCACCCGAAAAGAAGGATGGAAAATGGAGTGTCGCAAAGCCCGCCGGCAAGGACTTCTGGCTGATCCTCCAACTGCGCGACAAGCCCGGCGCGAAGGCCAAAACGGGCCGTCTGCACTACGACGAGGCCATCTGCCCGGACTGCCAGGCTCAGGAATGGCTCTGCAAATGCACGGAGATGAAGAAGGGCAAAAAGTAATTCTCGCCCCCCGAGTTTGGTCCGAAGCGAACAACCCGGGAGGAGATGTGCCGTGCTACCACTGAACCACCACTGAACCCAGCTTACGACTGCCTGGCATCCTCGTTTGCTTTGAGAAGCGAACCCTGCCCAGAAAGAATTTCCGATGAAAAATCCCACCGAAAAAGCAGACGTGAAGGCTTGCCTCGAAGCCTGCGAAAAATGCAGCGAAATCTGCGACAAGGCCGCAGCCGAGGATGCTCGATTAAATGCCCCCGGGCGCTCGGAATTTGGGGTTTCCTGCGCGGATGCCGCCGATATCTGCCGCGCTACCGCCGCGGCGCTCCGGCGCGAGTCGCCCCAGCATCCAGATTTCTGCGCTCTTTGTGCCCAGATCTGCCGCCTCTGCGCGAGTCTCGCGTTGCCGCATGCGACGACCAGCGAGTTGCACCAGGTCTGTGAGAACGCTTGCACGGGTTGCGCGGACGAATGCGCACTGCATGCCGTCGAGAAAACCCAGCCGCAAGGCGGGCGCGCTTCTCTTCCAGGCCCCGCGCTCGCCCCACCAAGCCCCGCTGAGAGAGTCGCTCCCCATCTACCCATGCTTTCTCCCGAAGACCCAAATCCTAACACGCCGACCTCCCCAGCGGCTTAGCGCACCAACCCGAGGCAACCACATGCCCGACGACCACGCTGCGCACGAGCACGATCATTCTAACGCGGAAGGCGGAGAACATGCTGGGCAGGAAGGTGGACACGAGGGCCATCAGCATGGTGGCTTGGGGCATGGTCACGCCCCGAAGAACTTCGGCCGCGCCTTCGCCGTCGGAACGATCTTGAACTTTGGCTACGTCGTGGTGCAGGTCATCTTCGGGCTCTCGGCGGACTCGCTGGCACTGCTCGCCGATGCCGGACACAACTTGGGCGATGTGCTCGGC
>JBBRQH010000058.1:0-34248 GCA_038226705.1 Chthoniobacterales bacterium
GGTTTCTCTCCTCACGGGGATCCTTTTCGGACTCGTTCCCGCCCTCCAATCTTCGCACTCCGATCCGTCCCAGGCCTTGCGTGACGGGGCGCGCGGAAACCTCGCCGGCCGTCATCGCCTGCGCGATTCGCTCGTGGTCGTCGAAGTGGCGCTCGCGCTGGTGCTCCTCATCGGCGCCGGCTTGCTTCTGCAGAGCTTTGCCCGGCTCGGCCAGGTGAATCCGGGCTTCCGGACCGAGGGTCTGCTCACGGCTCGCGTGGATGCGCCGGACGGCGCATACCCGAAAGCGCGCGATGTGGCAAATTTCTACAGCCAGCTGCTTCCCCGCCTGCGGGCCATTCCCGGCGTGAAGTCCGCCAGTACCGTCGTGCCGCTGCTGCTCTCGACCAGCAACATCACCACCTCCTTCGATCTGGAGCAAAACCCCAAGGCGGAAGGCGATCAGGATTCGGCCCCGCTGCGCGTCGCCGCCACCGACTATTTCCCGACGATGGGCATCCCGGTGCTGCGCGGGCGCAGCTTCGCCGAGACCGACACGCTCGAAACGAATCCCGTCATGCTCGTCAACGAGCGCTTCGCGCAAAAATATTTCCCCGGCCAGGACGCCATCGGCAAGCGGGTGAAACCCGGCTGGAGTGTCGACTCGGCCGGACCCAAAATGCGCGAAATCATCGGGGTGGTCGGCAACGTCCGGCATCGTGCGCTCAATGCGGACTTCACCCCGGAAATGTATCTGCCCCTCGCGCAGGTACCGTTCGGGATCGCCTTTCTCGCAATTCGGGCCGACCTCGCCGATCCTACCGTGCTCACGTCTGCAATCCGAGCTGAGCTGGCGGCCGTCGATCGTTCCATCCCGCTTGGCCAGGTCCGCGGCTATGACGAGATCCTTTCGCGCTCGCTCGCCCGTTCGCGCTTCAACGCTACGCTCCTGACCATTTTTGCGAGCGTCGCGCTCCTCCTCACGGCCATCGGCATCTACGGCGTGATGGCCTATTCCGTGGCGCAGCGCACGAGCGAGATCGGTCTGCGCATGGCTCTGGGGGCGGAAGGGAATGCCATCTCCCGGCTGATTGTCGGCGAAGGCATGAAGCTCGTCGCGTTGAGTCTCGCGCTCGGCCTGGCCGGCTCGCTCGTTTTGACGCGGGCGATCGGCACCCTGCTTTATGGCGTGGACGCGTGGGATCCGCTCACGTTCGTGAGTCTTGCCCTTTTGCTCGGCGGCGTCGCCTTCCTCGCCTGCTGGATCCCGGCGCGCCGCGCGGCGCGCGTCGATCCGATCATCGCCCTGCGCGGTAACTGAATCATTCCCCATCCCTTTCATTTCCATGTTCACCGACCTCCGCCTCGCCCTCCGGCAGCTCGCCAAGAATCCTGGCTTCACCGCCGTCGCTGTTATCGCGCTCGCGCTCGGCATCGGCGCGAATACCGCCATCTTCAGCGTCGTGAATGCGGTGCTGCTCAAGCCGCTGCCGTTTCCCGAGCCGGATCGTCTCGCGGCGGTTGGCTCGGCCGAGACGCGCCCGAGCGCGGCCGGCGGGCATGGGCTCAACTCGCTGTCTTATCCGGATTTCTTCGATTTCCGCGCGCAGAACAAATGCTTCGAGGAGCTCGCCATCCACGCCGACCGAAACCTGGCCCTGACCGGCGACCGCGAAGCGAAGGGAATCCGCGGACAGCGGGTCTCCGCCGGGTTCTTCGAAGTGTTGGGGATCAAGCCCGTGCTTGGACGGACCTTTCAGCGCGAAGACGAAGGATCGGGCGGCGGACCCGGGGGATTCAAGGTGGTGATCAGCCACGAATTCTGGCGGGAACATTTCCATTCGGATTCGGCCGCGATCGGTCGCCCACTCACCCTCGATGCGCAGCCCTTCTCCGTGATCGGCGTCATGCCGCCCGGCTTCCAATTCCCCATCCAGGCAAATTCAATCGATCTCTACGTGAGCATTGCCGTGGATGCGACGGTCTACACGCCCGGCGATAAACCCTCCACGGAGCAACGCGGCAGCCACAGCCTGGTGGCTGTGGGGCGGCTGCGGCCCGGCGTCACGATTGAGCAAGCCGACGCGGAATTGAAAACCATCGCAGCCGCTCTGGCGAAGCAATATCCCGAATCAAATACGAACTTCAGCGCCGGCGCCCTGCCTTTGCGTGAGGACATGATCGGGGATGTGCGGGTCGCCCTCTACGTGCTCTTTGGCGCGGTCGCCTGCGTGCTGCTCATCGCCTGCGCCAATGTGGGAAATCTGCTGCTCGCCCGCGCCTTGGTGCGCGGGCGCGAGATGGCCGTGCGCACCGCGCTCGGCGCCAGTCGCGGGCGCGTGGTGCGCCAGCTCCTGACCGAGAGTGTCGTGCTGGGCGCCCTGGCCGGTGTGGTCGGCCTTCTCCTCGCGCTCGTTGGCACGAAAGCGTTGATTGCCTTGGTGCCGGAAAATATTCCGCGCGCGGCCACCATCGAACTCGACGGCGTCGTGCTCGCCTTCACCCTCGGCATGTCGCTCCTCACCGGTGTCTTTTTCGGACTCGTTCCCGCGCTGCAGGCTTCCCAGGCCAACCCTGCGAATGCCCTGCGCGATGGCGCCCGCGGCAACGTCGGCGGCAAGCATCGCCTGCGGAACTCCCTCGTGGTGGTGGAGGTCGCGCTCGCGCTCGTCCTGTTGATCGGCGCGGGTCTGCTGCTGCAAAGCTTCGCCCGGCTCGGACAGGTCGATCCCGGCTTCCGCACCGAACGGCTGCTCACGGCCCGCGTCAGCCTGCCCGACAGCGGCTATGCCGATATCCGCAAGGTCGCGGTCTTTCACGACCAACTCCTCACCCGCATCCGCGCGCTTCCCGGGGTGAAGTCGGCCAGCGCCGTGATGCCCCTGCCGCTCTCGGGCAGCAACATGACCACCACTTTCGATGACGAGGCGAACCCAAAGCCGGAAGGCCAGCAGCCGACCAGTCCGGTGCGGATCGCCGATACTGACTATTTCCAAACCATGGGCATTCCGGTGCTCCGCGGCCGTGCTCCGGAGGCGACGGACACCCTGGACGCCAAGCTTGTGATGGTCGTGAACGAACGCTTTGCGCAGAAGTTTTTTCCGGGCCAGGACCCGATCGGGAAACGCATCAAACCGGGCATGAGCCTCGATGAAAAGGACGCGCCCATGCGCGAGATCGTGGGGGTGGTGGGAAACGTGCGCCACCGCAACCTGAGCAGCGACTTCAGCCCGGAAATGTACATTCCCGCGACGCAGTTCCCGGACACCTTCGCGATCCTGGCGATTCGCACGGAATCGCCCGATCCCACTTCCGTCACCTCCGCCGTGCGCGCGGAACTGGCGGCCCTCGATCGCAGCGTGCCGCTCGCAAACGTGCGCCCATTCGATGAGTACATCGCCCGCTCGCTCGCCCGCTCGCGGTTCAACGCCACGCTGCTGACGATCTTTGCGGGTGTGGCGCTTTCGCTGACCGCCATCGGGATTTACGGCGTGATGGCGTACTCCGTGGCCCAGCGCACGAGCGAAATCGGCATCCGCATGGCGCTCGGCGCGCAGAGTCAGTCGATTTTCCGGCTCATCGTCGGCGAGGGCATGAAGCTCGTCGCGCTCAGCCTCGTGCTCGGCCTCGGTGGCGCGCTCGCGCTCAGCCGCGCCCTGGGAACGTTGTTGTATGGAGTCGCCGCGTGGGATCCGCTCACGTTTATCGCGCTGTCGTTCCTTTTGACCGGCATCGCGTTTCTCGCCTGCTGGCTGCCAGCGCGCCGGGCCGCGCGGGTGAATCCGATCGAGGCGCTGCGCGCGGGATGAGGGGAACTCGGAGCGCCAGAGCGCCAGCCAATTCCTCAGCGTCCCGCTTCCCGCCGATTCAGGCGCTCAAGCGAAGCGCTCAGCGTGTGCTTTTCGAAGTCAGCCACGGTGTCCAGCCTTCCACTCCTCCGCTCCAGCGCAGCAGCGCCGCGAGGCCATCAGCCGACCACGCGACAAAGTGCACGCTCAGGCGCTTCACCGGAGCGGCGCCCTTGACCGCTTTTGCGTATGCCTTTTCCACCCCGTCATTTACCTTCCCGTCCTTCATTTCCAGAAACTTCGTGCCTTCGGTGAGTAGAAGACATTCAGACTGATGCCCAGGTTGGAGGGCCCCGATTCGACCACGATCGCATCGTCTGTCGGGGAGATGAAAACGCGGGTCGTCGGAACCGAGACCGCATCGCAAGCTTTCGCACCAATTTGGGATCGGACTTCGGCACCGCAAAGACGGTGGCTCCGCCAGCGGGAGCGCCGCGCAGTTCCACGCGCCACGACTTGCCTTCGGCCGTGACGTTTCCTTGTGCGAAGGCGGTGGCGGCTAGGATCGTGGAAAACAACAGGCCGACGATTTGTTTCAGCCTCGCCGTTCCTTTCATTCACAGGTCAAATCGAGATGTCACAGATTTCGCCCTTCACCCTCGCGTGGGAAGTCGCTCAAAGCGTTCCGATTCCGGGAAACACCCGTCCCACGCCCGAACGGACCTGAAGCTCGCCGGCCAAAATCGGGTTTTGAGCAGCTTCGTTTCCAGAGGGCAGCACCAAAGCTGCCAATTCTGCCACCGTTTGGCACACGGCCTGCAAAGAGAGCGCAGCGTTCGGCCGCCACGTTTCGTCCAGCCGCCGCCTCCGTCTTACCCCAGCTCTCCATTCTCCTGTGCTCTCCGACCTCCGCTTCGCCTTTCGTCAGCTGACGAAGAATCCCGGGTTCACCCTCATCGCCGTTTTCGCGCTCGCGCTCGGGATTGGGGCGAACACCGCCATCTTCAGCGTCATCAACGCGGTGCTGCTCAAGCCGCTGCCCTTCCCGGAACCGGATCAGCTGGTGGCGGTGGGATCGACGAGCAAACGGGACGGCGCCGTTGGGCTGAGCAGCATGTCGTTCCCCGACTTCTTCGACCTCCGCAAGCAGACGAAGACGCTCACCTCGGTCGCCGTTTCTCACGCGCTGCAGTTGGCCCTGACCGGCACCGGCGAAGTCCGGTCGCTGCGCGGCTTGATGGTTACGGCGGACTTCTTCGACGTGCTCGGACTCAAGCCGGCGTACGGACACAGCTTCGCGCGTGATGACGAGGCGGCCGGCGGTGGCCCGGGCGGTCTCAAGGTGGTCTTGGGCCACAGTTTCTGGCAGCAGCAGTTCCAGTCGGATCCCGGCGCGATCGGGCGCACGCTCACCCTGAACCGGCAATCTTACACGGTCATCGGCGTGCTCGCCGCCGGAGCCCAGTTTCCGATCCAAAAGGACTCCATCGAAGTCTACGTGACCTGCGCCGTCGAAGCGGTGAGCCCGAGCGGACCGCCCAACACCGAACAGCGCGGCTCCCACAGCCTGAACGGCATCGGCCGGCTGAAACCGGGTGTCCCCCTCGAGACGGCCCAGGCTGAATTGCGCCAGATCGCCGCGGAACTGACCCGCCTGTATCCGGATACGAATACGAATTTTGGCCTGTCGGCGGTGCCCCTGCGCGAGGATCTCGTCGGCGACGTGCGGATCGCATTGTACGTCTTGTTCGGCGCGGTGGCGTGCGTGCTCCTCATCGCCTGCGCGAATGTCGCCAATCTTCTCCTCGCCCGCGCCACGGTGCGCGCGCGGGAACTCGCGGTGCGCGCCGCCCTGGGCGCCAGCCGCAGCCGGATCGTGCGGCAGCTTCTGGCCGAGAGCATGCTCCTCTCCTTATTGGGCGCCGTGCTCGGTATAGTCATCGCCGCGCTCGGCACCCAGGCGCTTCTCGCCGTCGTCCCGCAGAGCATCCCACGCGCCGCGGACATTGCGCTCGACTACGAAGTGCTGGCCTTCACGGTGCTCATCTCCCTCTTCACGGGCGTCTTTTTCGGCCTGGTGCCAGCGCTCCAGGCGTCGCGGCCGGACCTCAACCGCAGCCTTAAGGAAGACACCCGCGGCGGGATCGGCGGCGGCGGCCGACATCGGCTGCGCAACGCGCTCGTGATCACGGAAGTCGCCCTCGCCCTCGTCCTTCTCGTCGGCGCGGGCCTGCTCATCCAGAGCTTTTCCCGGCTCGGCCAGGTGAATCCTGGCCTGCGCACCGAGCGGATGCTCACCGCCCGGATCACCTTGCCCGAAACCGCCTACACCACCCCGGAAGCGCTGCTGACATTCCAGGACCAACTGCTCGAGAAGGTGCGCGCGCTGCCCGGCGTGCGTGGCGCCTCGGCGGTGGTGCCCCTGCCCCTGAGCGGCGGCGAATCTGTGACGGACTTCGACATCGAGGAGCATCCCCTGCCGGAAGGCAGCCGGGCCGACAGTCCGGTGCGGATCGCCGAAGCGGACTACTTCAACGTGATGGGAATTCCAGTCGTGCGCGGCCGGTCTTTCGATGCCCGCGACACGCTCAAGGGGAAGCAGGTCGTGCTCATCAATGAGCGCTTCGCGCAAAAATATTTCCCGGGCCAGGACCCCATCGGCAAGCGCATCCAGCCCGGCATGTCGATCGGCGAAGAGAAGGCGGCGATGCGGGAGATTATCGGCATCGTGGGCAACGTGCGGAGTCGCTCGCTCCACCGGGAGCCCACGACCGAAATGTACCTTCCTTCCGCGCAATTGCCGCTCGACTACCTGTTCCTGGTGCTTCGCACCGAAACACCGGACGCCAATGCGCTGACGGCCCCGTTGCGGGCCGCGCTCGCGAGCGTGGATCGGAACCTTCCGCTCGGACGCATCGCGGTCTTTGATGAATACATTTCCCGCTCGCTCGCGCGTCCCCGTTTCAACGCGATCCTCCTCGCTGTCTTCGCCGGGGTCGCTCTGTTGCTTACCGCCATCGGCATCTACGGCGTGATGGCCTACACGGTCGCGCAGCGCACCGGCGAGATCGGTATCCGCATGGCGCTCGGCGCGGAACGCTCGTCGATCTACCGCCTCATTCTCGGTCATGCCGCCCGGCTGGTGGGCGTCAGTCTTGTCCTAGGCTTGATCGGAGCTTTCGTCTTCGCGCGCCTGATGGGCAGCCTGCTCTTCGACATCAGCGCCTTCGATCCACTGACGTTCGGTCTCATTCCGGTTTTTCTCGCAGTCGTGGCCTTCCTCGCCAGTTGGCTCCCCGCCCACCGCGCGAGCCGGGTGGATCCCATCATCGCCCTGCGTGCCGACTGACAGGCCTTAACACCGCCCCACGTCTGCCGAAAGAATCAACCCGAACCCAGACACCCCATGTTCTCCGGCCTCCGCTTCGCCCTTCGTTCCCTGCGGAAGACTCCCGGGTTTTCCCTCGTCGGCATCCTGCTGATCGCCATCGGGCTCGCGGCCGCGACCACGGCCTTCACGCTCGTTCACACGCTCTTTTACAAGGCGCGGCCGGGCATCGCCGATCCGGCCACACTTTTCAATATTCATACTCCCGACAAGGCGGGCGATCTCGGAGCCTGGTCGTATCCGGACTTCCAGGGGTTGCGCGATTCGAGCCGGCAGATGCGTGGCATCGCCGCCTTCACCGCCTTGGAAACCGGCCTCGCCTCCGGCCAGCAAAGCGAACGCGTTCTGACCCAGCTCGTCTCGGCCAACTTCTTCGAGGTGCTCGGCGCCCGTCCCGCCCTTGGCCGATTCTTCCGCGCCGAGGAAGAGAAAACGAATGGAACCCACGCCGTCGCGGTCATCAGCCATCGCCGCTGGCAGGGCCAGTTCGCGGGCGATGCCGGAATCTTGGGTCGCAGCGTGCGCGTCAACGGTCTCGACTTCACCATCATCGGCGTCGCCGAGCCCGGGTTCCACGGCACTTTCATCGGGTTCGACATGGACCTGTGGCTGCCCATCGCAATGGCACGCGTGGCCAGTCTTGAAGGCGATCTCACCCTACCCGATGCCCATTGGCTCGAGCTCCTCGGGCGGCTCGCCCCCGGAGCCGACGTCCTCGGCGCACAGACCGAACTCACCGGGATCAAAAGGCGGCTGCAGGCCGGCCGGGACGCGGACATCGCCGATCTGCCGGTCAAATTGCTCCCCACTCGTCCGGCCGACGACTCGCTCCGCGGTTCCGCGCTCGGGTTTGCCGGCGCGCTCTCGGCCACGGCGGGCCTCGTGCTCGTCATCGCCTGCTTGAACGTTAGCGGCCTCCTGCTCTCGCGGGCTGAGGGTCGACGCCGGGAAAATGCCGTCCGCCTCGCCCTGGGCTGCTCGCGCGCCCGCCTCGTCCTGGAAGGGATACGCGAGAGCTTGCTCGTTTTCGCCGCGG
Source organism: Chthoniobacterales bacterium (assembly GCA_038226705.1). Taxonomy (GTDB): domain Bacteria; phylum Verrucomicrobiota; class Verrucomicrobiia; order Chthoniobacterales; family SZAS-18; genus SZAS-18. The sequence continues at coordinate 8,192 of JBBRQH010000058.1, forward strand.
GCGGTGCCCTCGGTCTCCTCTTCACCAAGTGGATCGCGGGGCTCGATCTTCTCGGCACCCCGACCGATTTCATTCCGCTCGCCTTCGCCTTCGCGCCCGACTGGTGGGCCTTTGCCTTCTGCTTTGGCATTGCTCTCGTTGCCGGGATCCTGACGTCGCTCGCCCCGGCGTGGAACGCCGCGCGCACCGACCTTGTCGAGGACCTCAAGATCGGCGGCAGCCATGGTGCCACAGGGCGCAGCCGGTTGCGGAGCGCACTGGTGATCGGACAACTCGCCTTCTGTCTCGTCCCACTCGTACTCGCCGGCCTCTTCGTCCGGCTGCTCGAGCAGGCTTCCCGCGTCCCACCGGGCTTTGCGCCGGATGGCTTGTTGGTGACGGAGCTGAACGTCACGCTGCTGGGCGACGATTATCAAAACAAGGGAGCGGAGACGTGCCGCCGCTTGCTGGAGCGGGCCCGGACGCTTCCCGGCGTCACCGCGGCCACGCTGACCAGCCGCCTGCCGCTGGGGCGCGGCAGCCTCTCCACCTTGATGTCGACGGACCATCCGGCAACACCCGAGCCGAAGAATGGTTTTCGCACGGCGCTGACGTATGTCGACGAGTCGTATTTTTCGACCCTCCAGATACCCCTCGCAACCGGTCGCGCCTTCACGAGCGCCGACGACAAGCCGGGTGCGATCGTGATCAATGAAACGACCGCGCGCCGACTGTTTGGCGCCGCGGAGCCGCTCGAGCGCGAGATCCGGATCGGTCCGACCTCATATCGCGTCGTCGGTGTCTCCCGCGACGTGAAGTACAGCCATCTCTGGGAGGAGCCCCGCTTGCAGGTCTACCTCCCGCTCGCTCCAAATCCGCGACCGCGCCTGTGGCTGGCGGTGCGGCATGAAGGCCCGGCCACCGCGCTCGCGCCCACGCTGCAACGCGCGTTGCTGCGCGCGGCCCCGGATCTTCCCCTCGCCTCTCCCATCCCGGCTCGCGAGCACATCGAATTCACCCTCTTCGCCCAGAAGTTCGGCGCGCGGGTCGCCGCGGTCCTTGGCGGCATCAGCGTACTGCTGGCCGCCATCGGGCTCTATGGGCTCCTCTCGCTCGACGGATTGCGCCAGGCGCGTGAGTTCGGCGTACGCCTCGCGCTCGGCGCCCAGAGCCGGGATCTTGTCGCCCTCATCGCGGGCCGCGCGGCGCGCTTGGTGGGTCTCGGGCTCCTGCTCGGGGGAGTTCTGGCCGCGGGCGCCGGCACCTTGTTGCAAGACTTCCTGCCGCTCATCAGCCCGCTCGATCCCACCACGTATTTAACGGTCGTACTTTTACTCGGGCTCATCGCCCTGGCCGCCATGCTCGCTCCCGCCCGCCGTGCCACGCGGGTGGATCCGATCGCGGCGCTGCGCTCGGAGTGAGTCCCGATAGCCGATAGCCCAACGCCCCCGAATTTCCACTCCACCACCCCTCCACGCCATGCTCACCGACCTGCGCCACACGCTGCGAACACTTGCCCGCAGTCCGCTGTTTTGCCTGATCACGATCTTCACGCTCGCTCTCGGGATCGGGGTGAATACGGCCATGTTTTCGATCATGCACGGCATCGCCTTGCGCGAGCTGCCGTTCTTCGAATCGCAGCGGCTGGTGGGAATTTACACCACTCTGAAGGGCGCGGACGATGACGATCGGTCCGGCTTCTCCTGGCTGGAATTCCAGGAGTTGCGTGCGAGCCAGCAGTCCTTTGTCGATCTCGCCGCTTACGAAGATGGCACCACGACGCTCAGCAGTGCCGGGGGCGATCCCGAACGCCTCAGCGGCACGGCGCTCACCGCCTCCGCCGTTTCTCTCTTCCCGGCACCCATCCTTCTTGGTCGCTGGTTTGGCCCGGAGGACGACAAGCCAGGCGCGCCTTCCACCATCGTGCTCGGAGAAAAACTTTGGCGCAGCCGGTTTGGTGCCGATCCCACGATTGTCGGGCGCCAAGTCAAGGTGGATAGCGAAGTCGCCACGGTGCTCGGGGTGGCGCCGCTCAATTTTCGCTTTCCGGAGACGGCCGACGCCTTCACGCCGCAACGCAGTCGCCATGAGGGGGAGAAGCGCGACAACCGGGCGGTCAATCTCTTCGGCCGGCTCAAGCCGGGCGTATCGCTGGAACAGGGGAGGGCCGAGATCACCGCGCTCGTGCAGCGCATGGTGCTCGATCATCCAGACGTGAACAAAGGGCTGCAAGTGCGGGTGCGGACTCTGCGGGATTGCTTTGTCGATGCCGAGACGCGGCTGCTCCTCGGCATCATGCTGGGTGCGGTGGGCCTCGTGCTGCTGATCGCCTGCGCGAATGTCGCCAATCTTCTCCTCGCGCGCACCGCCGCCCGCGAGAAGGAGATCGCGGTGCGCGCCGCGCTGGGCGCCGGAAGAAGGCGGGTGATGCGCTTGCTCTTGACCGAGACCCTCGTGCTCTGCGTCATCGGCGCGGCCGGCGGCATCGGCGTGGGCGCGTTGGGCCTGCACCTGTTTCGGAACTACGTGGCGCGCCTGCAGCCCCCGTTTTTCATGGTGTTCGAGGTGAACTCGGTCGCGCTGCTCTACACGATCGGGGCAACGTGTGCCGCCTGTCTCCTGGCGGGGCTCTATCCCGCGCTGCGTTGGTCCCGGCCGGATCTCAACGCCACCTTGAAGGACGGCGCGCGCGGTTCCACCGGGTCCGGCCTGGGGCGCTTTACCCGGTTAATGATCATCGGCGAAGTCGCTTTTTCCTGTCTGTTGCTCGTGCTCTCGGGTCTGACGATTCGCTCCGTCATCAAAAGTCAGACGGCGCCGTTTGGTTTCCAGACGGCCGGAATCTATTCCGGGCGGGTTGCCTTGCCTGACAACGCGTACAAAGACGTCTTACAGCAGCGGGAGTTCTTTGGCCGGCTCGTCGAGAACCTGAAGACCCGCTCCGAAATCGAGAGTTTCGGCCTGGCTGACCTGCAGCCGACTTGGGGAAATCTTTCTCCCGTCCAGCTCCCGGGCAGCGTTCCGCCCGCGGACGGATCCGCCGGGCCTGCGGCGATGATCAAGGCGGTCACCGCGGGATATTTTGAGACGCTGGGAATGAAACTCCTCCAGGGCCGCGGAGTCCTGGAGACGGATGGCGCGGAATCGCCCCGGGTGGGTGTCATCAGCGCGCGCTTCGCCGAAAAATTCTGGCCGGGCGAGAACGCCATCGGCAAGAGCTTTCGCCTCGGCGCCGGCAAACCGGGCGAAGAAGAAAAATGGATCACGGTTGTCGGCATCGTGCCCGCCACGATCCGCGGGAAATTCAACGTGGATCAGGGCGCGCAAGCGTACGTACCGTATACGCAGTATCACGACGTCCAGCGGATGAGCATCTTTGCGCGCGCCCGCAATGGCGACGCCTCTTCGCTCGCGCCCGTGCTGCGTCAGGTGGTGCGGGGCCTGAACGAGGAGCTGCCGGTGTATTTCGGCAAAACCCTCGATGAAATGATGGAGGAGGCGCGCTTCACCAAGAGACTGATCGCGTGGCTCTTCGGGATTTTCGGTGGCGTGGCTTTCGTGCTCGCCGCCGTGGGACTTTATGGAGTGATGAGCTACTCGGTCGCGCAACGCACCCAAGAGATCGGCGTGCGCGTCGCGCTGGGAGCCACGCCGGCCGATGTGCTCAAGCTGATCTTCCGGCAGGGCAGCTGGCAGTTGGGGCTGGGCCTCGCGCTGGGCCTCGCGCTGGCGTTTTTTGGCGCCCAGTTGATCGCAAACATCCTGTATGGGGTGACGCCGCGCGATCCGAGTTCGTTCCTCGGCACGGTCCTGGTGCTGGGCGGCGCCGGACTCTTTGCCACGCTGGTCCCCGCGTTGCGCGCACTGCGCGTGAGCCCGGTGGTGGCGCTCCGCGCAAGCTGAAGCGCTGCGCGTCAAGAGCCAATGGCCGATAGGGTCGATAGCCGATAGCCGATAGCCGATAGCCGATAGCCGATAGCCGATAGCCGGTAGCCGGGAGCCGATTGGCAAAGCCGGCATCTAATAAGAATCGGGTGAGCGATGCGCGAAAATCTCGCCGACAAAAGGCTTCCGCTCCCACCGCAAGATTTCCACAATCGAATCAGCCGCCGTTTCGTCACAACCAATCGACTATCCGCAGCCGATCCCGCGAAACGGGTGAGACAACCGAAGTGAAGCGGAGATAGCCCCGCGAAAATCCATCCAAAGACTTCGGGGCAAACCAACAGAATTCGCCTCGTTCCTCAACAAACTTGCTCAATCCGCAATTGTTCGATGCTGTCCGATCTCCGCGTCGCTTTCCGCCATCTTCGTGAGTCTCCGGGCTTCACGGCGCTGGCAGTCATCACGCTGGCGCTGGGGATCGGAGCGAACACGGCCATCTTCTCCGTCGTCAATGCGGTCCTGCTCCGTCCGCTGCCGTATCCCGACCCGGATCGCCTCGTCATCATCCGGGAGCGCGCCGTCCATTTCGACCTGGGCGCCGTCAGTTACCCGAACTTCGTCGATTGGCGCGCAGCCCAGCATGGCTTTGTCGATCTCGCGCTCTATCGCCGGGAAAGTCACAATTTCGCCGTTCTCCGCGGCAGTGAAGCCACGCCCGAGCGCGTCGCCACGGCGCGCACTTCGGCCGCGTTTTTTTCCCTGATCGGCCTGACGCCCCGCCTCGGCCGCGCCTTCACCGAGCAGGACGATGCCCCGGGCGGACCCGCCGTCGCCCTGATCAGCTCGTCGCTCTGGCGGCGTGCCTTCTACGCGACTCCGGAGGTGATCGGTCAGCGGGTTAAGATCGATGGGGTGGAGCGCACCGTCATCGGCGTTACACCCGACGAACTGCAGCATCCCCCGCGTTGCGAAATCTATCTGCCGCTTGGCGAGTTGCGAAATCAGCCCGCGCTCTTGAACCGGGGCAACCATCCCCGCTTCGCCGCGCTGGGGCGGCTCAAGCCGGGGGTCACGCTCGAGCAAGCTACCGCCGACCTCGATGTCATTGCCGCCGGGCTCGAACAAAAGTACCCCGAGACCAATACCAGCCGGCGGGTGCGCACCCACATCCTGCTCGAATCGGCGGTGGGCGGGTATCGGCATAGTCTCTTTTTCCTGCTCGGCGCGGTTGGCTGCGTGCTCGTGATTGCCTGCGCCAATCTCGCGAGCCTGCAACTCGCGCGCGCCGCCAGCCGGGCCCGCGAGCTGGCCGTGCGTGCGGCCCTGGGGGCGACCCGTGGGCGCCTCGTGCGCCAGCTCCTGACCGAGAGCGCGTTGCTTGCGGCGGTTGGGGGCGGCCTGGGCGTGTTGCTCGCGGCCTGGAGCCTGACTGCCATTCAAGCGCTCGCGGCCGTGGAATTCCCCCGCCTGCACGAGACCCAGCTCGACTGGCGGGCCTTCGTCTTTGCCGGCGGGGTGGCACTCCTCACCGGGCTGCTTGCGGGCGCCTGGCCGGCCTGGCGCGCCTCCGAGACGGATGGGCTTTCCCAACGCTTGCGGGAAGGCGGAACCCGGGGCGACTCCGGCGGACCGGCCCGGGGCCGGGCGCAGGCGATGCTGGTCGTGACGCAAGTGGCCCTCGCCCTCGTGCTGCTCACCGGAGCGGGTCTGCTCCGGAAAAGCTTCCGTCTCATCCAGGATGTGCCGCTCGGCTTCGATCCGCGTCGCATCGTCATGATGAAGCTGGAGATCCCGCCGACCCGCTACGATTCCGATCCAAAGATCGCCGCCTTTTTCACCGAGCTCGTACAGCGAGTGCGCGCCCTCCCTGGCGTCGCCGGCGCCGCCATCGGGGACAACGTCCCCTTCGACGGCACGTCATCCGATAGCGCGTTTCACATCACCGGCACGCCGCCCGACAAGCCGGGAGAAGCCCCGGCGGCGGAGGTCTCCCTCGTTTCCTCGGAATATTTCCGATTGCTCGGCATCTCGATCTACCGGGGACGCGACTTCGGACCGCAGGACTGCGAGTCGGATCCGCGCGTGGTGATCATCGACGAATCGCTCGCGAATCGTTACTTCGCGGGACGCGACCCGATCGGTCAGTACATCGATTCGAATCAAACCGAGGACGACCATGCCCCACCCGTTGCGATCGTGGGTGTCGTGCGGCGCACCCGCAACGAAGCGCCTGGGGAAGGGATGGAACTCCTCCAAATGCCGCAGATGTACTTCTGCGCCGCGCAATTCCCCTCCCGCGCCGTAAGTCTGCTCGTGCGCGCGAAGAAAAGCGATCCGCTGGCGCTGAGCCACGCCATCCGCCGCGAAGTTCAGTCGCTCGATCCCGAGCAGCCACTCGGCACGACGACCACCATGGAGGAGGCTATCGCCAGCAGCCTCGCCCCGCGCCGGCTCACCATGGCCTTGCTGGAATCGTTTTCGATTCTGGCTCTGCTGCTGGCGGTCGTGGGCCTCTATGGCCAGCTCGCGCTCGCCGTCGCCAGCCGCACCCGCGAGTTCGGTATCCGGCTCGCCCTGGGCGCACGCACACGCTCCGTGCTTGCGCTGGTCTTGCGCGAAGGCCTCGTGCTCGTCCTGGCGGGCTTCGCCTGCGGACTCGTGGCTGCGTCGCTTTTGACGCAGGTCATACACAAACTCCTCTACGAGGTGAGCCCCTTCGATCCCCGCATCATCTTGGGCGTGCTCTGCCTCCTGCTGGTCGCGGCATCCGTCGCCTGCCTGCTCCCGGCGCGGCGCGCGGCTCGGGTCGATCCGGTCGTCGCGTTGCGCGCGGAATAGCCCGCCGCCTCGGCCATTCGCCCGGCTACGCGCGGACTTCTGCGCCCGTCAGCTCGGCCAACTCTTCCCAGAGATGCTCCAGCGCACTCTCCTGCTCCGCCCAGGTCAGGATGTAATGTTTGCGCTCTTCGAGGCTCAAGGTGCGCGGCGGTCGCTGACCGAAGGGGATGTTGAGGAGGAAGATCAGGGTGTCGTATTGAAAATCCTTCAGCCGTCGGAATTCCCGCACAATCCCTTTGCGCAGCGCCGCATCTGTCGCAGGCATGCTGCGGGCCGAAACGGGGCGCGCCGGGACACCCTGAAGCTCAGCCAGAGCGGCCGGGAGATCCCGATAGAATTGGATGCGATGCGCCGCGAACGCCTCGTCCCGTTTCCCCGCGATCGTTTCCTTCGTGCCGTAGCCAAGCTGGCGCGGGCGATCCAGTCCGGCGTAGGACTCCGCGTCGACGAGCAGGCCGCCCGGCAGCGCCTTTGCTTCGAGCCGTACCGCGCGCGCGATGACGATTCCGCCGAAGTCGAATCCACCTTCGTCCCGTGCCTGCATCGCGATCTCGCCCGTCGCCATTCCCATGCGGAAAACCCGCAAGCCCACCGTCTCCGTCCTGCCGCGATTGTGCGCCTCGGCCGCCTCATGCACTGCGGCGGCGCAATCGTGCGCGACGCGCGGGTCGGCGAAGACCAAAATCGCGCCGTCCCCGGTTGTCTGCATGACGGTATCGGCCCGCGGTGCGCCGACCGCCTCGAGTCCGCGATCGACGAAGCCCTGGATCTGCCGGCCCAGCTCGAGGTTCGCTTCGACGCCGAGTCCCTCCTCGAGCGCAAGCGCAATGGTACTATACCCAACAAGGTCGAGTTCGAGGACGGTCCGAGGCATGGCTGGAGTATCGGTCGGAGGGGGGAACATTGTCGACGTTTGCGACGAAATTGGCCTGCGGGCCGCGCGCGCGGCTTATTATCCCTGCGCCATGTCCGCCCCCACTGACTCCAGCTTTGTCGCCCGCCATTTTCAAGTCGGCCAGGCCGAATACGACGCCGCGATCCGGCGGCGCATCCCTCACTACGACGAAATGCTCGGCGCCGTCGCCGACGCGGTCGCGGCGGTACCGGGCGCCGCCGCAGGCCCCATTCTCGACCTCGGCACTGGCACGGGGGCGCTGGCGGCGCGGTTATTGGAACGGTTTCCGGAAACGCACCTCCATTTGCTCGACGCGGACGCCGCCATGCTGGTTCAGGCGCGCGCGCGCAACGCCTCGAACGTGGCGCGCAGCACGTTCCACGAGCGCTCCTTCAGCGGATCGCTGCCGGGTGGCTTCCACGCCATCGTGGCGTCACTGGCGTTGCATCATGTGCGCGACCTCGCGGCGAAAGAGCGCGTGTACGCGGGCATCCAGGCAGCGCTGGTTCCCGGCGGCGTGTTTGTAAATGCCGATCCCGCGCTTGGGGACACACCTGCTTTCGAGGAGGCCGGCTTTGCGGCCTGGACCGCGCACCAGATTGCGGAGGGTTTCTCGGAGGCGGAAGTGAAGGCCAACTTCGCCCTCTGGCGCACCGAGGACCGCTATTTCCGAATGTCGGAGGAACTCGCCGCCTTGCGGGCCGCGGGCTTTGCCAAAGTGGAGATCTTCTGGAGACGCGGTGCATTTGCGGTCCTCGCCGGGGCGCGGAGTTGAGGTCGCCAGGCTCTTCCGTCGCTACGTTGCGGACTGCGGCGCGAGTCGCGCAAATTCCCCCTGGGATTCTTCCCGATGATAGAGGAGCAATCGTAAGAACCATGACCACCACTCCGAGCGCGGACGGGCGATGGGAGCTCCGCTCTATCAACAACTACACGACGAACGACGCTGGCTATGGCAACGGCGATTGGCACTTCGAACTCGTCGAGCGCGCGACCGGCCGGATTGTGCGCGATTGGAGCGGAGGAGCGACTTGCTCGCCGTGGAACTCCGAGAGCCACGGGGTGAGTTCCGTTCATTGGGATGGTGACACGCTCGTAGTCGTTGCAGAGAATATCGAGGAACGGGTCAAACCTGATTGCATTTTCTAGTCTGACGGTTCGCTGCCTCGATAATCTTCGGGGCGGCGCGGGGGCATTCCATCCCTTCCGGCTACCGGGCCGGCGCGCGTCCCAACCGGCTCCAGTGGGAGCGCGATCGGCTCGCCATGAGCCAGATGCGACCCGCCACGAGGCCGAACAGAGCGCCGACATAGGCTGCGCGATGCATTTGGGCCGCGCGGGCGAAGGCGCTGAGATCCTTCACTTCCAACTGCTCCGCCATGAGCCGGATTGCGTCGGTAGCTGGCGCCGAGACAAACGACCACGCCAGCGCGGCGAGCGGGAAAATCGCCGTGACCATCAGCGCCACAACGATGGCGCGCCTCGCCGCGCGCCCCATCTGCGGTCCGGGAAACACCCAGGCAGACACACCGAGGAAGAGCCCGCCGCCGAGGCCAATCCACCACGAGGCGAGAAAGCCGACCAAGGCCGCGCGGAGCCGGTCCGGAATTTCCGGAGCGAGCAGTCCGAACTGCGGGAACTTCAGTTGGGTGAAATACTCGGGGCTGACCGAGTAGCTGACCTGATTGTGCAACATGCCGAAGACTCCCGCCCCGACGGAAGCCAGGGCGATGACGGCGAAAAGCGTCCGGATTTTCGAACGGGCCTCAGCGGGCTCTGGCGCGCTGGCTGGGCTCACTTCGCGGGCATTTCCTCCTGCGCCAAGGCCACCCCGGGGACGGGAACGGAACCGTTCGGCCCCTGGCCGTCGCGGGAGCGTCGGCGCAACCACGGGTAGAGAACGACGCTGCCCAGAATGATCGCCACGCCCGCATAGAAGCTGGCCGTTAGTTCGCGCTGCTCGCCGAAGAGCAGGATCGCAATGACGATCACGTAGACTGGCTCCAGGTTGATGGCGAGCTGGGCTCCAAATGCGCTCAAATGGCGGAGCGCGACAAGCGACAACGTAAACGGGATGATCGTGCAGACGACGGCGAGAATGGTGAGATAAACCGCATTGCGGGCGTCCGGCAGGAGAAAGGCCGCGCCTTCGTGCGGAACCAGCGGCGCGAGAAACGTCAGCAAGAGCGCCCCAGCGCCGAGTTCGAGCGCGGTCACCGCCAGCGGTTCGCCCCGATCGACGAGACGTTTGTTCAAGGCCGAGAAGATCGCGACGAGGAAAGCGGAGACCACGCCCACCGCGATGCCGAGCCGCATCCCCTCCGGCACGCCGCCCACAACGAGCGCCACGCCGGGAACAACCGCCACGCCCAGCAGGAGCTCGCGGCGGTCGAAGGGGCGCCGCGCAATCAGCGGCTCGACGATGGCGAGGAAAACCGCGCCGAGCCCGAGACAGGTCGCGCCGACCGACGCATTCGCAAGCTTGATTGAAGCGTAGAAAGTCAGCCAATGAAGCGCGATGATCGCCCCGATTCCGGCGTAGGCGGCGATCAATCCGGGGGACATCAGGCGCAGGGCGCGCCAGACGCGGGGAACGCAGGCGAGAAGCCCCGCCACGAGCAGCATCCGCCACCAGACCAACGGAAGCGCCGGCAGCGTGATCAGCTTGCCGAAAATCGCGGTGAAGCCCCAAAGCACGACGCAGACGTGGATCTGGAATTGGGCTTTCGCGCCCGGTGTCATTTTCGTCATTCGGTCGTCGTCCGCCAGCGTTGGGGGCACTCCTTCCCACACTTCCCCTCCCGCCGCAAAAATCCGACGAAGCAAGGTCCCCGATGGATCTGGCGCACCCCGTTTGAAATCAGCGTGGAATGACCGATGCCGGCTCAAGCCACTCCTCGTCATCGTAAGTGGCGTCAAACTCTCGTTCGGATGCGCCCTGCTGGCGCCGCGCCAGACCAGTCAGGTGGCCGCGAGAGACATTCGGGTGGCTGACCCGCCCATGCGGGTGATTTAGAACGACGGTTCGACCCGGAAATAAAGCACGCTCCCGACCCCCGCGTCCTGACTCGTCACGATGATGTCGCGGCGGCCATCAGCGTCGACATCGCCGAGGGCGACGCCATTGCCATTTGGAATCGCCCGCGATGTCGACGGACGGAGGCCGAGCACGGGATCGCCGACGTACGTTCGCAGCACGCGATCGAAACCCGTGGGAGCCAGCCCGATTAAGACCACGTCCGGCAAGCCATCGCCTGTCACATCGCCGACTGCGATGCTCGGCACGGAGGTGAAAGACTTGTACGGATACGTTTGGGCCGCCGCGAAAACGCCCGGAGCCGTCTGGCGCAGAAGCAGCAGGCCATCCGGAAGACTCGTCGAAGTCAGGATGAGCAAATCAGCGCGGCCGTCTCCGTCGAAGTCCGCGATGCGCACAGCGTCTGCGCTCCCGATCGAGCCCAGATTCACCACCAGCGGGGGCGCCGAGAAATTCCCGTGGCCGTCATTGAGGAAGATCCGGGCAGTGGCCGGGTTGGTATTGGAGACGATCGCGACGAGGTCCACGAAGCCGTCGCCATTGAGGTCGCCGGCGAAAAATGCGCTTATCGTGCCCCCCACCGGAACCGCCGCCCCGCGGGTGAATCCGCCGAGACCGTCGCCATTGATCAGGCGAATCTGATTGGCGGACCCAGCCGTGGAATCGACCGCCGCGAGATCGAGGAAGGCGTCGTCCAGCGGGTTGAAGTTCGCCACGACCGGCGCGCCGCTGAGGTTGTCGCCCCCGACGCGGACGGGCGCGCTGAATCCGCCCGGCGCGACCGCGCTCGAAAGGTAGACGTAGATTCCGCCGGTGCCGAAGGCCGGATTGTCGCACACAAGATCGTCGCGCCCGTCGCCGTTGAAATCGGCCGCCAGGACAGCATTCGGAAACCCGGTGATCTGCAGGCCGGGCAGGGCCAAACGCGTGCCCGTCGCAAAATGGCCCGCGCCATCGCCGGGGCGAACGTCGAGAAATTTATCGGAGAAGACGGCCAGCAATTCGACGACGTCCAGCTTGCCGTCGCCATCGAAATCCCCGGTGGCAAGCGCAATGTCCTGCTCGAACCCGCCGCCCGCCGCCCGCAGCGAAGCGATCGGCAAGGCCAGACAAGGCGCCGGACAAGGATAGACGGTGAGATCGAAAACATTGCGGGTCAGGAGTGGGCCGGCGGTGGCAGCGCCGGTGGCGACGTTCACGGTGAGCAGTTGCGACGAATCGCTGCCGAAGGGGAGCGACGAATAGACGACGTCCTGCCGGGAAATCGCGAGCCCAAAGACCGGCCCAAAGCCCAGCGGCCCGATGTCGCGCACCAGTGCTCCGGTGCCCGAATTTAATTCCACCAACGCATCGGTAAACGGACCACCCGCCACGGCGGCGAGCAGCATACCGGTGCGGGTGAAGGCAAGCGCGTGGAGAGCACGCAGGCCGGGCGCGCCCACGCGCACAGCTGCGCCCGAAGTTGGATCGATCCGCAACAACTGGCCGGTAGGCGCGAAATCCGGCGCAGCGCCTAACTCGATTCCGTAAAGCCAGCGGTCGACCGGATTGTAAGCCAGCGTGAGCACCCGCAACGGCGTGCCCGCCGCGCTGCCAAAGGAGCCCACGGGCGTGGACGATTGCGCGAGCGGGTTGAAGACCGCGAGCTCGGTGAAATTGGCGGTGTAAAGTTTGCCGAACTCGTCGAAGGCCAGACCGAAACCAAAGCCGCCGTTGGGCCGGCCGAGCAGCCCCACATCGACGGTATTGGCCGGGTTTATCAAGGTGAGATGGGAGCCGTTCGCGGCCGCGGAGGAAGCGAAAAGGGTGCCGGTCGGAATCGCCAGAGGCACGCTCAGAGCCGAAAGTGGATTCGACCCGAGGAAGACTTCGGCACTATCGAAGAAGCCGTCGCCGTCGGTATCGGATCCACCCGGATTGGTTCCGGCCGCGCGCTCGGATCCGTCGCTCAGCCCATCTCCATCGGTATCGCGCAGCAGAGGATTGGAACCGAAGGCGACTTCGTCCCCATCCGAGATTCCATCGCCGTCGGTGTCGGCGACATTCGGATTCGTGCCGAGTTCGGCTTCATCCGCGTCGCTCAGGCCGTCGCCATCGGAGTCCTGCGCGATGGAGAGAATCCGCGGACGCAACTCGAGCGGAAAGAGCGGGCTGACGCGGCCGAATTTGTTTTCCCGCACCACATTGAAGCCCGGGAAAAGCACGATGTTTGCTCGGTATGTGCGGGTAGGCGGATCGTAAAAGGCGGAGATCGTGCGGACCTGATTCGGCAGTTCGCCCGTCACTTCGAGACGCTGCGGCCCCAAATCCGGCAGGACGATGCTCTGCAAGCGAATGACCGAGCGTCCCACCGTACGAGTCGAGAGCTGCACCGGATCATAGATCGTTTCGCGCCGGTCGATGCGGCGCGTGCCGTCGGCATCGGACGCATTGTCGATGCGATAGCCTTCTTGCACGCGGCCAGTTTGCGGATTGATGAACGTGACGCCTCCCAGGCCACCGCGTCCGCCGCCCTGGAGAAGTTGATCCGGGCCGGCGGTGAAAATTCCCGCCGTGCCCGAGACCGTAATCTGGCCGGAGCGCCCGCCGCCGCCGCCGCCACCGGGAGAGACGGGGGCGTCCTGGGAAAGAATGGAGGTCGACGAGATGAAGAGCACCCGCGTCGTCAGCTCGTTGATCCCGATCTTGGAGCCATTGCCACCGTTGCCGCCCCGCGCGTCGACCAAGGCGCCGGGCGCCGCGACGCGGACGCAACCCTGGCTCGCGAGGCGCACACTTGCGCCGCCGTCGCCGCCTGCGCCGCCGCCTCCGCCGACGACATTGAACGAGATTTCGCCGAGAAAACTCAAGCCTGGAATGGAGAGGGAAAGCTCGATGCGCCCACCTCCACCCCCGCCCCCACCTCCGGTTGAAGGAAGGGGGGAGTTGTTGACCGCCGCCAGCCCGCGGAGTCCGGCAGTGCCGCCGTTGAGTGCGTCGACCGCATTGTTGATTTCGTCAATGAGCTGGAGCACGGCCGCGGGACACGCGATGCCAAAGGACAACACGCACTCTCCAATCGTGGCGACGAGACTGAAGAGATCCGGGCTGTAGCCCCGGCCCGGATAGCCGCCCAGGCCCTCGATCTCGGTGCTGATGGCATCGGGCGGACGGGCGGTGGGCTGGAAAGGCGGTTCCGCCGAGAAGCCCACCGAATCATTGCCGGGCTGGCCGTAGTTCTCGGGCGGCGGGGCGTCGAAGGCGAACGAGGAGCCCGGTCCGCCCGGCACCACGAAATTGTCTTGCGAGCGTCCTTTGCCGCCGCGCCCGCCCGTGCGCGTCTCCGGATTTTCCGCGCCACCCTCCTGCTTCACTCCAGGCGCGCCATCGGCTCCCCTCGCATCGATGATTCCTTCCACGATGAGCGGACCGGTGGTGGTGATATCCAGCAATCCGCCGCGCACCAGCAGGCGCGCCCCGGGATCGACGACAAATGTGGAATATCGGCGTGGAATCGGGTCATTGATCGTGACGGGCGAACCCGCCGCGATCCGCATTTCCGGCAAGCCTGAAACCGCGAAGGGGAGTTCAGCAAATTCGCCGTTGGGTCGCACGAGGCGGAGCCGGTAGTTGCGCTCGCCCGAGTCGAAGTTGGGCAGCGTCTTCACCTCGAGCGTTACTCCCGCCTGGCTTCCGAGGGTGAAGAGCGTGTCGGGCACGATGTCCGTCGTCGCGGCGCCGAGTGCATCGCGGATTTCGACCCGCAGATCGGCGCTCAACTCCGCACCCATCAGGCGCAGCGGCGTGCGCGCTCCTTCCTCGATCACGGCCGGCGTGAGGCTCGTCAGCGTGGGTGCGGTGATCGGCGCTTTGGCCGAGACCAGTTCGTCGATCACCGGGACGCTGAAGTGCGAGAGCGGCGCGAGCGCGCGATCGCCCGTCGCCACCACCGTCGCAAAGACGCCTTCATCGACATACCCGCCACCCTTGTTTCCCGTGTAGAACACCACCGGCAGGAGCGTCCCGGGCGGATAGGCGCGGGCGAGCGGAATCAAGACCTGGGCCGGCTGGGTAAACTGGGTGCCGTCCGGGCCGAGACGCACTGCGCCGAGCACGCGCCGGCCCGGACGGGGCGGTGGCACCGCTGCCCCCACCAATGTCTGGATCGTGATGTCGGTATCCGCGGCAAGCGCACCGGCCGGAATGTACACCGATGCCCGATTGTCCGCCGCGACCAGCGTCCCTCCGGTCGAGCGCAGAATGCGCGCACCGCCGGGAAGCGGCGTGGGTGGAACGATCGCGACCATGGTCGACGCCACGACGTTCGCATCCGCAAGGAGCGTGGCGGAGACTTGCACCGATCCGCTCGCGGGCACATTCGCCGGAGCGGTGAAAACGCCGAAGGGCGTGATGGTGCCGGTGCTCGCGCTCCCGCCTGCCACCCCGTTCACGCTCCACGCGACGCCCTGCTCGGCGGCGCGCGTGGCCGGGCGCGCATCGAAGGCGAGCGTCTGTCCGACCGGCACGGAAGCCTCGGTCGGAGCGAGGACGATGTGCGCTGGCACGGTAAAGTTGAAGGACGTGATGACCTTCCGCCCGAACCGATTCGACACCACGAAAGGTCCAGTCAGCGCACCCTCGGGAATCCGCACCACGATGCCCGCGGTGTCCACGCTCACGACGCTGCAGGGCATTCCATTGAGCTCCGCGGAATAGATGCCCGCGGCGGTGATTTGTGAGCCATCCAGCCGGATCTCCGTGCCTGGGGCGCCCTGGTTCGGTGTCGCGCTATAGAAACTGAAGGCCGGCTGCGCGCCGCCGAATTGCGGAACGGTGAACGAGGCACTGGCAGGCGTGCTCGCATTCCCGTTGCGGTCGTAGAGGGTCAGTTGGATGGAATAGGTGAAGTTTCCCGCGGAGGCGTCCTGCCGGATGTCGAAAGGAGCGAGCACGGCGCGCCCGCTCGTGCCGGTGAGGCCCAAGCCGGCGGCCGCGACCTCGTAAGTTCGCGTGCCCGCGACTGGATCGGTCAGGCGCACCCGCGCCCGATCGATGTCGCCATCCGCATCCGTGAAGTCGAAGGTGAAGCGCGGCCGCACTTGCGCCAGGGCCGACGAAGGACGGCCGTAGGACGCGAACTCCGGCGCGAGATTTGTCACCGTCGGGGCGGCACCGCCCGAGGCCGCTCCCACCACGGTCAACGTGAAGGGGACGGACGCGCTCGTCAGTCCGGTGTGATCGCGCAGCTGAAAGGTGAAATTCGTCGGTCCAAACGGCAGTCCGTTTGTATTGATGGGCACAGACGCGTGGCCGCTCGCGCCTCCGAGGGCCAGGATATCGGCGCCAACCCGACTGGTCTGATTCCGCACGGGATTGGCGGTGGCGACGATGAGCACTTCGACGTCGCCATCTGCATCGGCGAAATCGAAGGTCACGGGCGCCGTGCCACCGCGCGGCACGGTGGCCGGCGCGCTGAGGTTCGTCAGGGTGGGCGCGGTAGGCGCCACGATGGTGCCCGCAAAGGTCCAGCGCAGGTTCGACGGATTGAAAGGCAGCGTGCGATTCTGCCGGAACGAGAAGGTGTCGCTCGTGATCACCTGCCCGCGCACGAGGATCGTGCCCACCGTAATCTGCGCGTCCACGACGGTGGTCGACGGGGAAAGACTGCTCACCGTCCCAGTCACCCCGGTGAGAAGCCGCGCCCCCGGGTTGCCGGAATTCCGCACGCGCGCGCGATAGGTGTATTCGAAAATCGTGCGCGTGATGCGCTGCTCGCTGACGAGGTCGTAGCCTTCGACGGAAAGTTCATCGAGCGGAGCGGCGCTGACTGAAGCGACGGCAATCAATCCCATGGCGATCGACAGGGCAGGCCGGCGCCGTGATCGTCGGAGTCCGACCGCCACCAGCAATGCCGCCAGGACAAGCCATCCAGCGCCGGGCTCGGGGATCACGTTGGTGACGCCCGACTGAACGATGCGCACGAGGTTTCCGCCCGCGTCGAACTGGTTGATCGTGAACGTCTGACTGCCCGGAGTGGCCGTGGGACCGCCCAGCCAGACAAATGTGATCGTGAACGGATTCGCGAGCGACGCGCCGTTGTTCAGCGCCAGGGCGTCGTAAAGTCCGTTTGCCGGCAGGGCCGGATCCGGCTGGAGCGACAGCACGTCCCAGTCCGGATTCACCGGCGGCGGCGGCGAAGCGAGGTCCTGAAACAGGCCGGGGCCAAAGGCGATGGAGAAGCCGAAGTTGGTGTCAAAATTCCCACCCCCCACGACATACGACGCCTGCCACAAATCTCCGCCGCCCCCATCGGGCAAATTGGCGAACGTGGTTTGGATGGTGAACGTCTGTGCGTTCCCCTGCGGCAGCATGGGGAACGCCAAACCGAAAATTGCGAGGAGAACAAACCAGCGCTTCATCCGCCGAGAATGGCGAATCGCCGCTCCCAAAGCTTCCCGTTTTCGACGAAAAGCTTCCCGTTTTCCCCGGTCGGCGTTCTTCAGGTTTGCGCCGATTCCTCGGGCAAAGTGCGGAGCAGCGCATCGACCAGGTCGCGGGCGCGGTCGTAAGTGCCAAAGGCCGCCGCGCGTTCCGCCCGGGAGCGCAGCCGCGCGTCGGAGCGTCCGGTATAGAAGAAAAACGGCAGGCCCTGGTTGCAGCCGCGCACGGTCCGTAACAGGTCCCAGCCGCTCTCGGCCGCGCCGCCGCGATGAATGTCCGAGATCACAGCGTCGAAGCGCTCGTTCTCGAAGGCACGCAGCCCGGTCCGATTGTCGCTGTACGCTTCCGTGAAGATGCCGTGCTGGGCCAGGAGCCGGCGCTCGCGCGTGTTATTCAACGGCTGGTCATCGATCCAGAGCACATGGGCGAGCGGCGCCCGCGGACCGGTCGCCAGGATGTTCCCGGGCGCCACCCGGCGGGTTTGGTCCGCGCGGAACTGCGCCGGCGAGCGCCCGCAAAAACGCTTGAAGGCGGCGTAAAAACGCGAGAGCGACTGAAAGCCGGACGAGAGCGCGACATCGAGCACAGTGGCGTCCGTGGCCGCGAGCAGCGCCTGCGCGTGATTCACCCGGCGCCGCGCCAGCGCTTCCACCAGCGGCATGCCGCGTCCCTGCCGAAAGAGCGCGGAAGCGTAATTGGGGTGCAGCCCGGCCGCCCGCGCGATGGCCGGCACTTCGAGCGGCTCGATGTAATGCTGGAGAATGAACCGCTCCATCCGCTCGATCCGGCGGTCCGCGCAGATGCCCAACGCCGTAGGACGCGGCTCCGCCTCCAGGACGTCCCCCACCTTCCCCGGCAATACAGAGTTGGCTGCACGCATACTCTCGTCGCACCATGCTCGGCGGAGGGAAGAAAGGTGGAAAGGTAAATTTTGTTACTTTCCTGCCGCCACGGACTCGAGGTCGGCCAGATAACGCGCGAGTGTCGCGTGGGGTCCGAAGACGAATCGGCTCAGCGCGCGGAAGATCGGCGGGCGTACCAATCCCTCTTCGCGAATCCGCACCCGGGTGCCGCCGTTGGCCGGATCCAGGGTGATGAGCCAACGCCCGCCGAACGGCAACGCGTCGTCAGCGATCGTGCTTTCAAAGCGACGGTCCCGCTCTTCCTCGCGGAAGCGAAACAGGATCGTTCCATTTGCGCCGATCTCGCGGTAGCGGAGCTCTTCGGGCGCGCGTTGTACGATCTCGATCGACTTTACGCCGTGCCGCCACTCCGGCTGGTTTTCCACCTCGCGGATGCGTGCGGCCACCGCCTCGATCGGCGCGGCGATCACACGCTCGCCTACCGCAATGTGGTCCGCGGGCAGGAAGGCACCGACCCCATAAGTGACGAGGGCCAAAAGCACGAGTAAGCCCACGAGCAGGCCCAGGATGAGCAGAGCCGTTTTCATTTTGCGCCCTCCTCGCCGGCTTTGGCCGCGCGCAGCCGGCGCGCTCCGACGGCCAGCAATTCGAGGCCGTGGACCGCCCGCGCGCGTTCGTCCGCCGAGAGTTCGGCGAGCAGCGCGCGCACCCTGGCGCCGTCCAGCGGCGAGCGAGCTACGACCGCTCTCCGACCTTTTCCGGTCAAACGGACCGGGCGCTCTCGCTGATCCTTCGTACCTCGCTCCAACTGAACCAGACCCAGCTCGGTCAGGCGCTTGAGTTGGGCCGAGAGCGTGGATTTGCCGATGCCGAGGTGACGGGCGACATCGCTCGCGCGAGCCCCTGCGGTGGCGTCGATGTGCGCGAGGATCCCGGCCTCGCGGTCCGTCAGTCCATCTCCGCTCGAAGAACGGGTCCGATGGCCGACATGGCACGCGAACCACACTTGGGGATACGCGCGCTGGATGATGGAAACTTCGGTGGATGCGCTCATGTGCCGGAGAATTAAGACCGAAAAATAGTTCGTCAAAACGAACCATCGGCCGGACAGGCCCGGCCGTTTTTCGTTTCGTTCGACTGCCCGCGCGTGATACTCAAGGGTCTGATCTCGCCGATGCCTGCCCCCAGGAACAAAATCGCAGAGACGCCTCCCCGCTCGTCCAAGGTTGGGGCGGACTCCCGCACCCCCCTGATCGAGGCAAGTCCGGATTGCCTCAAGGTGCTCGATCTCGAGGGCCGGCTGGTCTCGATGAATGCGAACGGGATGAAAACATTGGAGATTTGCGATCTCGCTCCGCTGCTCGGCAAGGTCTGGGCGCTTTTCTGGGAGGGCGAAGACCGGCGCGCGTGTTACGCAGCAGTGGCCGAAGCGCGAGCCGGCGGCATTGGCCGGTTCACCGGGTTGTTTCCGACCACGCAGACCCACAAACCGCTGTGGTTCGATGTCGTCGTCAGTCCGATTCTGGACCCGGCCGGGCGGCCGGAAAAACTGCTGGCCGCCTCGCGCGATGTCACCGGCCTCAAACGCTCCGAGGATTTGCTCCGGGCCCTGGCCGAAGGCACCGCCGCCGTGACGGGCGAAGAATTTTTCCGGTCGCTGGCCCGGCATGCGGCCCGCGCGCTCCAAGCGCGCTACGCTTTCGTGGCGGAGACCCTCAGCGAGCTGGAGTCGCGCTCGCTCGCCTATTGGGCAGGGGACAGTTTCGGCGCCGGCTTCCAATATCGCTTCCACGGCACGCCCTGCCAGCGCGTGGCCGCCGGCTACGTCTGCTCGACCGAGACGAACCTCCAGCAATTGTATCCGGAAGACCTCTGGCTCGCGCAGATCGGCGTGGATAGCTACATCGGGGTGCCGATGAAGAACTCCGATGGGAAAGTCCTCGGACACATCGCGGTGCTCGACGTCAAACCGATGCGGCCCTCCGCGGACGACATCGCGATCCTGAAAATCTTTGCCGCGCGGGCCGGCCTGGAATTCGAACGCATGCGGGCTTTCGAAAAATTGCTGCAGGCCAACCGGGAAAGCGAAGAGCGTTTCCGCGATCTCTTCGACGAAGCGCCCATCGCGTACGTCAACGAGGGTCTCGACTCGCACTTCATTCGCGCCAACCGGACAGCCCTGAATATCCTCGGGATCAAGCCGGAGGACGTGCCCACGACTTACGGCAAATCCTTCGCGCCCGATACGCCGGATGCCCAGCGCCGGATGCGCGAGGCCTTCGAAGCCATCGGCCGCGGGGCAGAGACGAGCGGCATGGTGCTAGAAATGCGCCGCAAGGACAACGGCAAGCCCTTTTGGATCCAATGGTGGTCCCGACCCGACCCGAGCGGCGCGTTTACGCGGACGATGTTTCTCGACATCACGGAGCAGGTGCAAATGGAGCGGGAAAAGACGCGGCTCGAGGCCCAGAATCTCTACCTCCAGGAGGAAATCCGCAGTCAGCACAACCACGTGGAAATCATCGGCCACAGCGCAGCGCTGCTGCAAGTGCTTCGTCAGGTCGATCAGGTTTCACGCACCGATGCCACCGTGCTCATTTACGGCGAGACGGGCACGGGAAAGGAACTCATCGCCCGCGCGATTCACGACAGCAGTCCGCGGCGCGCCCGGCCCCTGGTGAAAGTGAACTGCGGCGCGATCAGTTCCGGACTGGTCGAAAGCGAACTCTTCGGGCACGTCAAAGGCGCTTTTACGGGCGCGATCGCAAACCGCGATGGCCGCTTCTCCCTCGCCGACGGGGGCACAATCTTCCTCGACGAAGTTGGCGAACTTCCGCTGGAAACGCAGGTGAAATTGTTGCGGGTGCTGCAAGAGCGCGAGTTCGAGCCCATTGGGAGCAGCAAGACTGTGCACGTGGATGTGCGGGTGGTCGCGGCGACGAATCGGGATCTGCCCACCCTGGTCCGCGAGGGGAAATTTCGCAGCGATCTCTTCTATCGGCTGAATGTGGTGCCGGTATCGATGCCGCCGCTGCGGGAACGCGCCGCGGACATCCCGTTGCTCACGATGTTTTTCCTCGAGAAATTCGCGCGCAAACTGGGCCGGCCGATCCGCCAGGTCCCAGAGGAGACGATGGCCCGGCTGTGCGGGTATTCCTGGCCCGGGAATATCCGGGAGCTCGAGAACGTGATCGAGCGCGCGGCGGTTCTGGCCACCAGCCCCATCCTGCGGGTCGAGGAAAGCGCCCTGCCGGAATCAATTTCGCACCCCCGCAACGCCGCTCCCGAAAGCGTGCCAGCGGGCTCGACCCTGCCACATGCTATCCCACTGGCGGCGGCGCCGGGCGGCGCCTCCCTGGAGGAGATGGAACGGCAGCACATCGTCTCCGTGCTCACGCAAACGCAATGGCGCGTCGAGGGGAAGCGC
The DNA here is from genome assembly GCA_038226705.1 of Chthoniobacterales bacterium. Classification (GTDB taxonomy): domain Bacteria; phylum Verrucomicrobiota; class Verrucomicrobiia; order Chthoniobacterales; family SZAS-18; genus SZAS-18. The sequence goes on from JBBRQH010000058.1 coordinate 29,536, forward strand.
GGCGCGGCGAAGATCCTGCAGCTCCAGCCGAGCACCTTGCGCAGCCGGATGCAAAAGCTCGGCATTGCGCGCCCCGGCGAGTAGGTGCGATTGGGGCCCGCCGCTTGGCCGCCGCGACATTTCGCGGGCGCCCGCGAGATGTCGTGGCCACGACGCCCACGACGCGCCGTGACGGAACGTGCGGTTCGTCCTAAAACTCGAAATCCTTCAGAGTAAAATCGGGATTCGCCGCCTCCTGGGCTGGGCTTGGCACGTGCCTTGCAAAGGCTGCGGCAGAACGCGCTCCAGCGCGCAACTCTCCGCCCGATCATGCTCCGCCTTTCCAGCACCGAATCCCCCGCGGACGGAACCGTTTTTCGCCTCGAGGGCCAGCTCGTCGGCGCCTGGACCGCCGAGTTGCGGGACGCCTGCCAATCGCACCTTCGCGCCGGCAAATCCCTTTCGCTCGATCTCGGGAGCATCTCCCGCATCGATCGCAGCGGCTTCGATCTGCTCGCCTCCCTTTCCCGCCAGTCCGTCGCCCTCCTCCACTGCTCCCCTTTTCAGGCCGCGCAGCTCCAGCAACTCGTCGCGGCCAATCCCTCCCCGTCTCCTGCGGACAAACCTTCGAGTCCAACCTCCACCGCGAAACTCCCATGATCCTCAAATTCCTCGCCCCCTCTCTCGGGCTCGTCCCAGAGTTCCGGGAAGTAAATGGTTTCCTCCCTGCTCCCGACCGCTTGAGCGTCGCCTGCGCCATGGCCTTCCCTTCTATGGGGTCGCCCTGGCCCGAGCTGGCGCCTCCCCGCCGCGCGATCCCGCCGGTGGCAGTGGTGCGTGCGGAGTCGACGGCAGCCGCGCGCGAATTCGAGGCCATTGTCGAAGCGCACTATGCGTCCCTTTTCCGCTTCGGGATGAGCCTCGTGCGCGAGGAAGCGGGGGCGTGCGATCTCGTCCAGCAAACGTTTTTGAAATGGGCGCGCTACGGCCATCAACTGCGGGATCGGGCGAAGGTGAAGACCTGGCTCTTCACCACGCTGCACCGGGAATTTCTCGCGCTGTGCCGGAAGGCCAGGAACTTCGTCAAGGAAGAGGAACTGGCGAATTTTCCCGCCGAGCCGACTCCCTCGAGTTCCCCCTCGATCGACGCCCGTTCCGCAGTCGAAGCTCTCGCCCAACTCGACGAAGTTTTTCGCGGCCCGGTCGCCATGTTTTACCTCGAGGAAATGTCCTACGCCGAGATCGCCGAGGCGCTCGAGATTCCGGTTGGAACGGTCATGTCCCGTCTTTCCCGCGGCCGCGATCGACTGCGCAAGATCCTGCTCGCCGACCCCCGGAATTAGTCAGCCCTTCCCGAGCTGTCTGCTCCGATCCAGCCGCGCCCGCGCCTTTCAAAGTTCGATCGGACCGTCTCGGCCGCGCTCCGCGCATCGCCGTGCCGGTAGATCTCAAGGCTCGAATTCTGGCCGTGAAGCGTCACCAGACTCTGCCCTGGGATGGTCCCATCCTGGCCGGTTTTTCCCCGCGCTGCACATGCTTTTCGACCAGTGGCAACCCGTGGCAACCCCAGGGCCAAATCGTGCGCCTGCCACTTGCCCACCTCATGCCCGAGCCACGCTCCGCTGCGCAGACTGAACAGCGTCGCCAGTCCGACCGCTGGCATCCCACAGCCGGGGCGAACGCCGCCAGGATAGCCCCACTGCTGCACGTTCTTCCACTGAGCGCCTGCCAGAAAAAGGCTTGAACGGTGGTGGCAACATCGAACATGCGCCGCCGACTTCCCCTGCCGGTGCGCTCCCGCGCGAACAACCGTTCGTCGACCATTTGTCCCTGTATCGGATCAACCCCGGTCGGCTCTCGCCGCTGCGCCTCGAGGCGCTCGCGACCTCCTCGCGCGCCCCGCCCGCTCCGCCCGCTCCGCTTGCGTGCAAACCGAACATTGGTTCCCCACGGTTCACTCGATTTCGCTTCATGCCCCCTCTTGAGCACTATTCGTACCGCGCTTAAGTGAGCGCCAGTCTCCCTGACCCTGACCCTCTTCCCTCGCGTGATCCCTATTCTCGTCAAATGACAGCAGAAAAAGACAATATTCGACCGACTTGGTCAGTGATGATCCCGACGTTTCGAGACGGCGACTTCCTAAAGAAGTGCCTCGTTTCAGTTTTGATGCAGGATGCGGGTCCTGCGGAGATGCAAATTTGCGTCGTTGACGATGACCCTGAGGATAAAACGGCGGCTCTACTCGTTGCGGGCCTCGGGCACGGACGAGTCGAATATCATAGAAACGATCGGAATCTTGGGGCGGGAGGAAATTTCAACCGCTGTATCGACCTTTCGAGGGGGGAATTGATTCTGCTTTTGCATGGCGACGATACTCTCCTGCCCGGTTACTTCACGAAGATGGCGGATTTGGCGCGTTCCAACCCAACCGTAGGAATGCTCGCCTGCCGGGCGATAGGAATCGATGAGGCTGACGTCGCGAAGTGGGTCTCTCTGCGGTATAAGAGATTTGAGGAGACGTGCTTCGACGATTCGCCGATTTGGGATTTATTGAATCTAATGCCATCTGCCGTGGTGGTACGCTCGGGTGCTTACAGGGAGGTAGGGGGCTTTCTGGAAGACCTTAATGCTTGTCAGGATTGGGAGATGTGGGCCCGGTTGATTCGGAGGAAGGGGATCAGGATGACTCCCGATGTCCTGGCAAATTACCGCCAGCATTCCAATAGCATTTCCGGGCGGACAGTTCGTGACGGGTCAAATGTTTTTGACTTTATGCGCCTTTCCCACATTTTCGCTTTGGGGCGTCCGACATTTCCGTTGGAGAAATTGTTGAAGAGCTATGCAACGCTCGCTTACCACCAGATGCGCGATTTTGAGAAGCAGGGAGATCATGAGGCTGCTAGGGCGAATCAAAAGGTTTGGGAAGCCACGGCGCCGCTTGCCTCGCGTGTGAAGACACTTTCGAAGCACTGGCTCAAACGTCTTGTGCGTCGATAGGAGTGTGTCGCCGAACGAGAATAGGGGGTCACGAATGAGAATAGGGGCAGGCGATGACGCTCACTTAAGGCGATTATCGTGGGGTTTTGCGTCGTTTTCCGAAGTGGGCGAGTTCGCGCATTCTTGAGCGGATTTTCGTCAGGAGTTGGTAACTTTTGGGACGTCATTTGAGGACCCGCGGTTCATACCGATCGGGGCGGCGAGGGACAACATTTTCCGCCAGCCCTTTTCAAACCACCCTTGGACATCTTTGTGCATCGCGGGGAGAATGAGCGCGATCTTACCAAAACATCAGTCGTTTTTCCACAGGCTGCGAACCAACTACCAACTGAACGCTGTCCTCCTCTCGGTCCACGCGTTGATCCCTATATTAATGACCACTCAGTTGATGCTCTCGCGCGTTTGGCCACTCATCGCTGCGGGCGCCCTTATTTCCGAATTGACCCTGCTGCCGAAGTGCCGTGCACAAGCGGTGACCGGATTGGCCGCAGTCCGAGTGGCAAGTGGCTTCACCCAACCGCTCTTCGTCCTCGCACCGCCCGGGGACACGGGTCGGCTATTCATCGTGCGGCAGACCGGACAGGTCCACATCCTTAATCTCGCCACCGGGGCGCTAAATCCAACCGTCTTTCTCGATATCAACGCCCGACTGACTTTTACGGGAGGGGAACAAGGACTTCTCGGCATGGCCTTCGATCCGGACTATTCCTCCAACGGAAAGTTTTACTTGAACTTCGTTGTGCCCGGCGGCGCATTTGGATTAGGCACCACGCACGTCTCGCAGTTTCAAGTTTCCGCCAATCCCGACGTGGCCGACACGACCGTAGAGAAAATCTTGGTGACGTTCGACCACCCCCAATCGAACCACAATGGGGGTTGGATCGGCTTCAGCCCCCGCGGTGGCGATGTTCGTAACTTATACATCGCCACGGGCGACGGCGGCGCCGGAAACGATCAGGAGTCGGGGCACATCGAGCCAGGTGGCAACGCTCAAAACAATACGACGTTGCTTGGCAAGATGCTAAGGCTGCACGTCGATGCCGTTTCCGGGACCGCCTCGATTCCGGCGAACAATCCGTTCGCCGGGTCACCCACTTTTCGCAACGAAATCTGGCTCTACGGCTTGCGAAATCCTTTCCGCTGCAGCTTCGATCGCGCGAACGGTGCGCTCTTCATCGGCGATGTGGGACAGGACACCCGCGAGGAAGTGGATGTTCAGCTTTCAGCAAACGCTGGTGGCGGCGAAAACTACGGCTGGCGCCTGCGCGAAGGACAGATTGCCACGCCCACGGGCAGTCCCGCGGTCGGCGGCCCTGCACCACCCGGTGCCCACTGCTGTCCGGTCGTTTGAGTGCGCGTGCGTCGTAAACGCTTGAAGGTGGATAAGATGCAGCGGATTAAGAGTGTGAGCGATCCAGAATGCACTTTTTGCGTTTACTCTGGATGCCCCAAAATGCCGCCGTTTTGTCCCAGATTGTTAATCGCATCCATCCCCAGCTTTTCGCGCGCTGTGTCGAGCGTTACTCGGGCCACTACAAAGTTCTCCACTTCTCCTGTTGGGAACAGTTCCTTTGCCTGGCTTTCGCCCAGCTTTCCTATTGCGAGAGCCTGCGTGATATTGAAGCCTGCTTGCGCTCCCGCGGCGCGCAACTCTACCACCTCGGCTTCCGCTCGTCGGTCGCCCGTAGCACGCTCGCCGAGGCCAACGAGTCGCGCGACTGGCGCATCTTCGCCGAC